>JAQVDS010000014.1 GCA_028697715.1 Acidithiobacillus sp.
ATTTAGAGCTAGGGGTTCTGGAAAAGTTCCTGAGCCCCTCACGGAAATTGTTACGTGTTGTTTACGGGCTCCGTCTTGATGGTGGCAAAGGCCGCGAGGGCGCGCTCCCGGGCCAAGTGATGGTCCACTAGAGGTAACGGATAGTCTTGCCCCAGCTTGATGCCCTTGGCCTGCACTTGGCCTGGATTGCTCCAAGGTTCCGGTAACAGCTTGTTTGGTAGTGCGGCGAGTTCGGGCAGCCAGCGCCGCTGATAACGCCCCTCGCCATCGAATTTTTGCGCCTGCAGTACCGGGTTGAAGACGCGCAAATAAGGGGCGGCATCGCTGCCACAACCCGCGACCCATTGCCATGAGGCGTTGTTGTTGGCCGGGCAGGCGTCGACCAGGGTATCCCAAAACCAGGCTGCGCCCTGCTGCCAAGGCAATAAAAGATCCTTCACCAGAAAGCTGCCCGCGATCATGCGCACGCGGTTGTGCAGGTAGCCGGTTTGCCAAAGCTCGCGCATACCCGCGTCGACAATCGGATAGCCGGTTCGACCGTGTTGCCAGGCGCGCAGCAAATCATCGTCTTGCGCCCAGGAGAACTGCATAAATTCCGCGCGCAGGGGCGTATGGGGTAATTCGGGAAAGTGATAGAGCAGGTGCCAGGAAAACTCGCGCCAGCCAAGTTCCGCGAGGAATTTGTCCGTCGCCTCACGCAGTTCGGGCTGGGCCGCAGCAACTTCCTGTAGGCGCTGCCAGATGCGCCGTGGGCTGATCTCTCCATGCGCGAGGTGGGGCGACAGACGGGATACCTTTTCTGCGGCGGGATAATCGCGGCCCCTGGCATACTCAGCCAAGTTATCCCGGATAAATCCCTCGAGACGCGCGCTGGCACCGTCCTCGCCGGGTTGCCAGTGCTCGAGAAAGCGACTGGCCCAATCCGGGGCCTTAGGTTCCCAGCCCCAGCTATCGGGATCTTCTGACGCGGGTACGCGTGCGGCCGCCTGCGCCTGCTGCGGCTGTGTAAAGGGCGCGTTGACGCTGATGTCGCGCAAAAAACGCTTCCAGAAAGGGCTGAAGACCTTGTAGGGAGCGCCATCCCGCAGGAGCTTCCAGGGTTCGCACAGGGTGTCACCGGCAAAAGATTCCGTCTGTACGCCGCGTTCCCGTAGAACGTCCTTGAGGCGAGCGTCATTGTCGCGTTGCTCTTTGGCGTAGCGTCGATTCCAGAGCACCGCGTCGGCGCCACTGTGCTCGACAATTTCCTGCACGGTTTCCAGGGTGTTGCCACGCCGGCAGACCAGAGGTAACGACAGGGCAGCGAGGCGGGTTTCCAAGGTGCGCAGGCTCTGCCGCTGCCACCACTGGTAGGCTGCTCCGCGCTCGTCGCGAGGATCGCTCAAAAAAACCGGTAGCACAGGGCCGCGCGCCACCGCATGGGCAAAGGCCGGATGGTCATCGAGGCGCAGGTCATTGCGAAACAGCACGATACTGGTCACGGTGATCCCTCAGTGGCAATGACAGGCCACTACCCTACAAAGTAGTCTCGGTGCAAACAATGCCTTGTCAATTCTGCGCTAGGCCGGGACAATGCCGCAAATTCGGTGGGGAGCGAAACCATGAAAACTCTGCGCAGGATCGCGTTTTTTGTGATCTTGTTGGCGATGGCCTCTGGCGCGTATGCGGTACTGGCTCCAGCAGACTCGCAATCGCTGCTGCATGTCGCTGGCGAACAACTGCGAGAGGCCGGCGCGACCCTTCCGCCATCCGCGACAACGATCGCTGCCCAGGGCACGATCGAAGTGTCTTTCTCTCCGCCACTGGGGACGACGGATGTGGTCGTCCGCGCCATGAACGAGGCGCGGCAGCGTCTGTGGATTCAGGCTTACAGCTTTACCAGCGCGCCGATCGCCAAGGCAGCGCTGGCGGCGCAAAAGCGGGGCGTCGAAGTGCGGGTGCTACTGGACAAGAGTCAACGTACGCAGAAATATTCCGAGGCCGATTTCTTCGCCAACCTGGGGATCAATACCCGCATCGACGACCAGCATGCCATCGCCCACAACAAGGTCATGGTCATCGACGACGCCACGGTGATCACTGGCAGCTTCAACTTTACGAAGGCGGCGGAGCAGGCCAATGCCGAGAATCTCCTGGTGCTGCGCGGAAACGCAGCGCTCAATGCCTTGTATGCGCAAAACTTCCTGCACCACTGGTCGCACTCGACGCCGTACGCGCCGCGGCATGGAGCAGACTAGCTCAGACCATACCCTCGAGTAGCTGCACATCGACCAAGGTACCGGCAGGCAGATTGCCGCTCTCTGCCGGGATGATCAGAAAGCACTCCGCCTGCGCCATGCCAGTGAGAATGTGCGAGGACTGCGTCTTGACCGGCGCCACCTGCAATCCGTCTGGCCCAGGCAGCAGTCGACCCCGCTGATAATCGGTACGTCCCGGCTTCTTTTTGATGGGAGTGGCACAAGGTAAGCGCAGCCGCGGTGCCGTCCAGGGGGCACGGCAGCCCATGCGTTTGCGCAAAGCCGGCGCCACGAACTGATAGAAGGTAACAATGGTCGACACCGGGTTGCCGGGCAGGCCGAAAAAGTCCGCTTGGCCGATGCGGCCAAAGGCCAGAGGCCGACCGGGCTTCATGTTCATCTTCCAGAACTGTACGCTGCCCAGACTCTGCAGGAGTTCGGCAATGTAATCGGCTTCGCCGACCGAGACCCCACCACTGGTAATCAGCACATCTGCAGTAGCGCCAGCCTGGCGCAGGGCGTTGCCGATACGCTCCGGATCGTCCGGCAATCGGCCCAGATCGATAGCTTCGCAACCCAGGCGGCGGAGCAGGGCGAGCAGGCTATGACGATTGCTGTCGTAGATTTCCGCAGTCCGTAAGGTTTCGCCGACCGCCCGTAATTCATCGCCAGTAGAAAAGAAGGCCACCCGCAAACGCCGCAGAACCTCCACTTCTGCAATACCGAGACTGGCCAGTACGCCGATCTGACTGGGACGAAGCTGGGTTCCGGCGGGCAGGGCGACTTCTCCTTGCGCTAGATCATCGCCAATTCCTCGAATGTTGGCGCCCGCTCGAATGGGGCTGGTGAAGTGGACGGTTTCGCCATCCCGTTGTGTTTGTTCTTGCGGGACTACGGTGTCGCAGTCATCCGGCACGATGGCGCCGGTCATGATGCGAATGGCTTGTCCTGGGGCGACGCTACCGACATAGGGGTGGCCGGCAAAGGAACTGCCGACGATCTGCCGCGTTATGTCTCCATCGCTGGAACGCAAAGCATAGCCGTCCATGGCGGAATTAGGCCAGGCAGGAATAGGGCTGGCGGCTACCTGGTCGCGGGCGAGAACACGGTCCAGGGCGGCGTCCAGGGCCAGCCACTCGCTTTCTGAAAGGGGTACAGATGCCCCCAGGATGATTTCCAGCGCCTCTTCGACGCTCTTTGCCCTGAGGTCATGCTCATTGTCCTCACAACAGACAGCCATATTCCTACTCTCCATACCAGTGCAACAAAAATCTGGCGATCGCCAGCGGGTCATTCAAATCCAGGCAGGGTACGCCAATCTCCAGGGGAATATCACTGGCTACGGCCAGCACCTCTTCTCCCGCCCGCCAGCGCAGCTCCCGGCCCATTGCGGCGCGGTGCACCAGCAAGCGGGGAATCGGCCAGTCCTGATTACCCTCGCTCAACACCAGATCCGGCACCGGATGCAAGGTCTCCAGCATGGCCTGCCAATCCCCGGGAGCTGCAGCGCGGCTGAGATACCAGCGATTGGGCCCGACGAGCAGCGTGGGTTCGCCGCCCGCCTGCTGCAGGCGCCAACTGTCCTTGCCGGGCTCATCCCAGCGGACGTCGTGGTGCGTCGCTTTGATCGCCGCCACGCGCAGGCCGGCCTCGCGCAGCAGCGGGAGGAGGGCGCAGAGCAGGGTGGTCTTTCCTGAACCGCTATATCCTATAATTGCTAACGTCTTCAAGCAATCGTCCCCTGGAGATCTTCGGGATGATTGCAGTTCAGAGACTCTGCCAAGGAGAGGGGTAAACGATGCTGAGGGATCTTGTCAAAGAATGTGCCAGCGCGACGCTCGCCGCTGTCGAGGTAGTGTTGTAACAACCGTACAAGACGGCGGTGCATCAGCCCAATGACGGGAATGGGGCCATGTTCGTCTTCGGCGAGCACCAGGGGCACACCCTTGCGCCGCACCCAAAGTTGCCAGATCAGGTCATCCGGTAGTGCTGGCGCGTCGACGGGCACGAAGGCAAGCCAATCCTGCCGGGCAGCCGCCAATCCCGCCAGCAGGCCGTACAACGGTCCGGGAAAACCACTTTCTGCATCCGCCAGTACTGGATAACCCAGGGCGCCATAGCGTTCCTGATTGCGATTGGCGCTGATCAGGATTTCGCGCGCATGCCTCGCCAACGGACGCAGGGAATGATGCAGCAAGGGGCGGCCATGGTACTCCACCCAGCCTTTGTCCTGTCGCTGCATGCGCCGTCCCGCTCCGCCCGCCAATAGCAGTCCAGTGACAGGAAGCGTCCCGCCTTCGCTCGTTGTTGCCATACCGTGATTCTCCGCTATTGTGCTATCCTTGCGCAATTTTCGCGCACGTTTTTTGGAGTGGTTGGCAGGCAGTGGCGATTTGGGATTGGTTTACGGGGAAGGAGCAGGGTTCGCAGCCGCGCGGAGCGGTAGTGGACGCCGGCGTGCCGCCGCAGGAGCGGGTGGACGAATTGCCCCTGCCGGAGCCGTTGTTTTATATCCATCTCCAAGGCTTTGGTAGGCTGCCCGATGATTCCGCATTGCACCACGCCCTGCTGCGGTTTGCGACTCAGGCGAAGTTCCTGCGCCTGCTGCCGCGCCAGAGCGCACGCAGCTTTCTTGCCGAGCGTCCGCAGACGCAGATCGATGAAAACACCTTGGCCGCATTTTTTCGGGTCTTGTTCAGCGAAATCACCCGACGCATGTATGTCGATGCCGCCCGTCAACGACCGGAGGCCGCTGGTCTGCGCTTTACCTTGGCCAAGGCAGAGAACGCTTCGCCTGCGGCACAGACGATCGTAAGCACGGATGCCCATGGCCTGGGGCCGGGGGTGTACCCTTTTACCCATATCCCGGAAAACCCCGATCCGGGCACGGAAAACCCTTTCGTCATTCGTATTCTCTACCGTAAGGATTTAGAAAAATGAAGAAAATTGCCTTTTTCCCAGGCGATGGTATTGGCCCTGAAATCAGTGCCGCAGCGCGCGCAGTACTGGAGACCGTTGCCGAGCTGGCCGCCATACCCATGCAAATTGAAGAAGGATTGGTCGGGGGGGTTGCCCTGGATGCTCATGACGATCCGCTCCCCGAGGCCTCCCTGCAACTTGCCAAAACTGCGGATGCGGTGCTGCTCGGGGCCGTAGGCGGCCCGCAATGGGATGCCCGGCCGCCGGCACAGCGACCGGAACAGGGCTTGCTGCGCCTGCGCAAGGGACTCGACCTCTACGCCAATCTGCGTCCGGCACAGATCTTCCCGCAGCTGCTGGCGACCTCGCCCTTGCGCCCGGAGCTGGTACAGGACGTGGATATCCTTGTGGTACGTGAATTGACTGGCGACATCTATTTCGGTCAGCCGCGGGGTATCGAAATGGTCGATGGCAAACGGCGTGGCTTCAACACCATGGTCTATGATGAAGGCGAAATCCGCCGTATCGCCCACATTGCCTTCCGGGCGGCGCAGGGAAGGCGGCGCAAGGTCTGTTCTGTCGATAAGGCCAATGTCCTCGAGACCACCCGCCTGTGGCGGGAGGTGGTGACGGAAGTGGCGCGGGAATATCCCGACGTGGCCCTCGAGCATATGTACGTCGACAACGCCGCGATGCAGCTCATTCGCTATCCCGCGCAGTTCGACGTGTTGCTGACCGGTAACATGTTTGGTGACATCCTTTCGGACGAAGCGAGTCAACTCACCGGCTCCATTGGCATGCTGGCGTCTGCATCTCTGGGGGATGGACGCGGTATGTATGAACCCATCCACGGCTCGGCCCCCGACATCGCCGGGCAGGACAAGGCCAATCCCCTGGCGACGATCCTCTCGGTAGCGATGATGCTGCGCCATTCCTTGCAGCAGGAGGAGTGGGCAGAGCGAATCGAGACTGCTGTCAAGCAAGTTCTCGATCAAGGATACCGCACCGCCGATATCGCCAGTCCTGGCGAAGCGGTGATCGGCACGCGTGCCATGGGCGAAGCGGTGGTGGCGGCGTTGCGGGCAGGGGCTGCCGCATGAAGAAAAATGCCTACAAAGTGGCCATCCTCGGTGCGACCGGTGCTGTGGGGGAGGTCATGCGCGAGATCCTCGCCGAACGAAATTTCCCGGTCAGCGAGTTGTTTCTGTTGGCGAGTGAGCGCTCGGCGGGGGATACCCTGGATTTTGCCGGCAAGGCCGTGCGCGTGCGCGATGCCGCGACCTTCGATTGGACGGGGGTGGACATCGGCCTTTTTTCGGCGGGTGCTGCGGCCAGTGAAATCTACGCGCCCAAGGCAGCTGCCGCCGGCGCTGTGGTCATCGACAACACCTCTCGTTATCGCTACGAGGAAGATATCCCGCTGGTGGTACCCGAGGTCAACCCCCAGCGCATTGCCGATTACCAGACTCGCAATATCATCGCCAATCCCAATTGTTCGACCATCCAGATGCTGTTGGCGCTCAAACCCATTGCCGATAGCGTCGGCTTGGAGCGGGTCGTGGTGTCGACCTATCAGGCGGTTAGTGGTGCGGGCAGCCGCGCCATACAGGAACTGGGACGGCAGACCCTGGGAATTTTCAAACAGGAAGAAGTCGCACCGGCGGTATTCCCCAAGCAGATTGCGTTCAACTGTCTGCCGCAGATCGATGTATTTCAGGATAATGGCTATACCAAAGAAGAAATGAAAATGCTCTGGGAAAGTCGCAAGATTCTCGAAATTCCCGATCTGCCTCTGAGTGCTACCTGTGTGCGTGTGCCGGTTTTTTACGGCCATTCCGAAGCGGTCAACGTGGTCACGCGCAAAAAGCTGAGTGCGGAAGAACTGCGTGCATTGTTAAGCAATGCCCCAGGGGTACAGGTATGGGACGAACGCGAGGCAGGTGGATGGCCTACCGCATTGGATTCGGCAGGCAAGGATGCCACCTGGGTAGGGCGGATTCGGGAGGATTGCAGCCACGAGAGAGGGCTCAACTTCTGGGTGGTGGCCGATAACATTCGCAAAGGTGCGGCGTTGAACAGCGTACAGATTGCAGAGATCCTGATTCGCGACTATTTATGACTGCGAGCAAACTGTCTGGCGGCATAGATGATTCTGGCGCAACCTTGCGATTCGCCACGAAGGGGAGAAGGATGAACAAGAAAGATTGGATGCAGACTCTGCTTTCTTTGGGTCTTGTGTTACCGGGGGTTGCGCAGGCGATTGGCCTGGGAAACCTGGTGGTGCTGTCCGGGCCAGGGGAGCCATTCCGCGCAGAAATTCCCATCCATGGTGCGCATCCGAATCAGCTGGCGGACCTGAACGCGCAACTTGCGGGCTCCGCCGCCTACGCCATGATCCATTTACCGTTTGCGCCGGCAACGCGGAATTGGCAGTTCTCCATACGGCCTGGCGATGCGCCGGCAATCGTCATCAATAGCCCGACGCCGCTTCCTCCCGGGGCAACACCTTTCCTCGTCCAACTCGACTGGGCAGGTGGGCAGATGGTCCGGGAGTATCAGGCCTATCCGGGAACCTACAATGTGCCGCAACGGACCGCATTACCTATGCCTGCGCCACTGGTGAGCAAAACTCCGGCAGCAGCTATGCCCAGTCCCAGCAGTAGCACGGGTTGGCCCAAGGTCGGGCACTATGGTCCGGTCCCCAAAGGATCTTCTCTCTTCCAGATCGCACAGCAATTGAACGGCAGTGCCCAGGTCTCGCAGCAGCAGGCCATGGCTGCCCTGTTCAAGGCGAATCCCGGGGCCTTTATAGAGGGTGACCCCTCCCGCCTCATTGCCGGCGTGATGTTGAAGGTGCCTAGTATTCACGAGGTGCGCGCCCTGAGCCCGCTACAGGCCGCAACGCTACTGCATCGAAAGGAACAGGTGGCGGCACCAGCTAGGGCCAAGGCACAGCCGGCGGTGTCGACGACCGCAGTCACAGCACCCAGCACACCGGTAACACCTGTTGGCGGTACTGCTAAGGTCGCGACAGCCCTGAGTCTAACCAGTGCTCCCGCGCTCTCAGCGGCAAAGAATGCTGAACTCACCCCGGCAGTCACCACCACTGTCTCTGCGACATCGGCAGTTGCGAATCCGGACCAGGCGGTAATCGCAGGCTTGCAAAAGTCTCTCCAGGGTGTTGAAGCACGTCTGGCAGTCGCGCAGCAGCAACTGGCAACACAGTCACTGGAAATCAGCAAGATGTCTCGCAACCAGGGATCGAGCTTCCCGCCCTTGTTGTGGGTATCCCTGGGCGGTAATTTGTTGCTGCTGCTGCTGTTTATCTGGATGTACCGACGGCAGGAGCAGGCCGCCAGTCGGCAACGGGAAATCTCGTCCAAACTCACCGCCTTGGGAAGCGCCGCACGCAGCAAGCAGTCAGTAGCTGCGGCACCCGCTCCTGCATCGGTGACATCATCGGTGGCTTCCCCAGTGGCAGAGGCCGCGCCTTCTGCGCCTACTATCACTCCCACTAAAGGTCCCGTACCGACGCCGGTATCGACACCGGTGCCAGAAGCCTTGCCCGCCACGGGCGCGGCAGAGGCGGAGAGCCATGCTTCTGCCCTGGAGGAACCTGCTCCGCAGGCGGCAGAGGCACCGGAAATGGGGGGCAATCGCGACGGTTTTGATGTAGATCCCATCGAACAGGCCGATCTGTATCAAACCTACGGGAAAACGGAGCAGGCCATCAACGTATTGCAGGAGGCGCTGGAAAGTAATCCTCGCCGCCGCGAACTTTACGCGCGCCTGCTTACGCTATATGCCGATGCAGATCGTCGCAGTGATTTCCTCGATCTTGCCGAGCGCATGCGCAGCCGCTTTGGGCCGAACAATTCCGACTGGCAGGAGATTGCCGCGAAAGGACAGGCGTTGTTTCCCGGTAATGCCCTCTTCGAAGAGGAGAAGAATGAGACGACAGAGCGTTCTGTTCCCGCTGCATCGATGTCGGAGTTGAGAGAGCCTGAGGCAAGCTTGGAGCCGTCGCATCCCGCCGATGCGGAAATCGAAAAGCTGGATTTCGATTTCTCTTCTTGGGGAAATCAGGCGGAAACGCAGAATACGGAAGAAGAGCCAGCCTGGACCGATGCTCACCAGAAGATGCTGGATGAGATGAATGAGCAATTCCGCGCCCTGGACGAGGACAGTCGACCCGCCTTGCGCCTCGCCGATGATACGGAAAATGGCATGGGCGCGGCCTCGGCCCAGGAGACCCCGTTAGTAGCCGGCGGGGAGGAGATGTCGCCAGGGCAGGAGCAGGTTGCCAATGCCGCAGATTGGGATGCCGTTGGTACCAAGCTGGATCTGGCGAAGGCCTACGTCGAGATGGGAGATGGCGAGGCAGCGCGTGAATTGCTCATGGAAGTACAACGTGACGGCAACCCGGCCCAGCAAGACGAGGCGATGAAACTGCTCGCCAACGGGTGAACCGCGACGGGAATGGACTTTTCAGGGCAGCGTTGGGCCCTTGGTATCGAGTACGATGGTGACGGGTTCTCCGGCTGGCAGTTGCAGGATGGTCCGCGTACTGTCCAGGGAGAACTGGAGCGGGCTTTGGCCAGCGTTGCCGGCCAGCCGATCCGGGTCAGTGTGGCCGGTCGTACCGATGCGGGGGTGCACGCCGTCTGCCAGGTGGCACACTTCGATAGTCCGGTTGTCCGCCCAGAGATTGCCTGGGTACGCGGTAGCAATCGTTTTTTGCCGCGCGATGTCAGTGTTCGTTGGGCACGGGCCGTACCGCAGGATTTCCACGCGCGCTTTTCCGCTACTGGTCGCAGCTATCGTTATCTGATTCTCAATCGTCAAGAACGTCCTGCTTTGGGTGCCAAAAGAGTGACTTGGGTGCCACGGACGCTCGATCACCCGGCGATGCAGGAAGCGGCCAATCTCTTGCTGGGCACCCATGATTTTTCCGCTTTCCGCGCCGCTGGCTGCCAGGCGAAAAATCCTGTACGCAGCTTACGCTGTCTGGAGATTGAACGTCGCGGTGACTTGCTGATCGCGACCGTCGAGGCAAATGCCTTCCTGCACCATATGGTGCGCAATCTGATGGGTACGCTGCTGTTCGTCGGTCGGGGAGAGCGTCCAGCCGACTGGGTGGCGGAGGTTCTGGCGAGTCGCGATCGTCGTCTGGCGGGAACGACAGCTCCGGCAGATGGTTTGTATTTCCTCCGCGCGGCGTATCCTGACAAATATGGGTTGCCGGAGTGTAGCGACGCCTTTTTCGGAGCATAGGTATGCAAGAAATTTACAGGGATCCCGTGCGTGTCAAGATCTGTGGTATTACCACTCCAGACGATGCACGACTCGCTGCGGCAGTGGGTGCCGATGCCATCGGCCTGGTTTTTTATCCTCCGAGTCCCCGCAATGTGACAATCGTGACAGCGCAGCAGATCCTCGCCGCAGTACCGCCTTTCGTGACCCGCGTGGGTCTTTTCGTCAACCCACAACGGGCCTGGGTAGAGGAAGTCCTGGCGGCGTGTGCCCTCGATATGTTGCAGTTCCATGGCGACGAAGAGCCGGAATTTTGCGTAGGCTTTCAGCGGCCCTATCTCAAGGTTCTGCGCGTGAGCGGGCAGTGTGATCTGCGTCCTTGGCGCGATCGCTACTCTACGGCGCAGGGCCTTCTCCTGGATAAACGCGACACGCAGGTCTTCGGCGGCTCGGGACGGAGCTTTACCTGGTGGCGTCTGCCGCAGGATTTGGGTATGCCTCTGATTTTGGCAGGTGGCTTGCAGCCGGACAATGTCGCGACGGCGATTGATCTCGCCCGTCCCTATGCCGTGGATGTCAGCAGCGGGGTGGAGATTTCGCCAGGACGCAAGGATCGTGGCAAAATGGAGGGATTCATCGCGCAAGCCCGCGCGGCAAGAGAGGCATAGAGGATGGCGGTATATCAGCAACCCGATGAGCGGGGACATTTTGGCGACTATGGCGGGCGTTTCGTCGCCGAGACCCTGATCCCTGCCCTCGACGAACTGCAGCAGGCCTATAAGGCGGCGCAGAGAGACCCCGCGTTTCAGGCCGAGCTGCACAGCGAATTGCGGCAGTTTGTTGGCCGGCCCAACCCCCTCTATCATGCCCAGCGACTGTCCAGCGAGATTGGCGGCGCGCAGATCTACCTCAAGCGCGAGGATCTCAACCATACGGGCGCGCACAAGATCAATAACGCCGTGGGGCAGGCGCTGCTCGCGCGGCGCATGGGCAAACGGCGCCTGATTGCCGAAACCGGGGCAGGGCAGCATGGTGTCGCCACGGCGACGGTGGCCACCCGCTACGGCATGGACTGCGTAGTGTTTATGGGCGAAGACGACATTCAGCGCCAGTCGAGCAACGTCTACCGGATGCGTCTGCTCGGCGCTCAGGTCGAAGCCGTGCGCAGCGGCTCCCGCACCCTCAAAGATGCCCTCAACGAAGCCCTCCGCGACTGGGTAAGCAATGTCGAGGACACCTTTTATGTCATCGGCACCGTGGCGGGCCCGCACCCGTATCCGGAGATGGTGCGCAACTTCCATCGGGTCATCGGTGATGAAGCTCGGGCCCAGTGCCTGGAGCTCACCGGTCGCCTGCCGGATGCTTGTGTTGCCTGTGTCGGTGGTGGCAGCAATGCCATGGGCCTGTTTTACCCATTCATCGACGACCAGGCGGTGCGTCTGATCGGCGTCGAGGCGGCGGGGCTGGGTCTGGGCACGGGCAAGCACGCCGCGCCGCTCACGGCGGGCCGTCCCGGCGTGCTGCATGGTAACCGAACCTACTTGATGACGGATGAGAACGGGCAGATCGAAGCGACCCATTCCATTTCTGCGGGGCTGGATTATCCAGGGGTGGGCCCGGAGCATGCCTACCTCAAAGATACGGGGCGTGCAGAATACGTTGCCGTTACCGACGCAGAGGCACTGGCCGCTTTCCATCGCCTGAGCCGCGTCGAAGGTATCATTCCCGCGCTGGAAACCTCGCATGCGCTTGCCTATGCCTTCCAGCTGGCGGCGCAGATGCGTGTGGAACAAAGTATCGTGGTCAGTCTCTCTGGGCGTGGCGACAAAGACATCCACACCGTAGCAGCCCTGGAGGGTATTCACTTATGAGCCGCTTGGCAGCCATGTTTTCACGCTTGCAGGAATCTCATCGCACTGCCCTGATTCCCTTCCTGACCGCCGGCGATCCCAGTACCACCGGCGTCGTGGCGCTGTTGCATAGCCTCGTGCGGGCAGGCGCGGATGCCATTGAACTGGGCGTGCCCTTTTCCGACCCGATGGCGGATGGTCCGGTCATCCAGGGATCGAGTGAGCGAGCCCTGGCACGCGGCGTGAGTTTGCGGCAGGTCTTGGCTTGGGTGCGCGATTTTCGTCGGCAAGATCAAGATACCCCGATCATCCTCATGGGCTACCTCAATCCCATTGAGATCCTTGGTATGCGGCACTTTGCCGAGGAAGCGGCCGACGCCGGGGTGGATGCCGTGATTGTGGTGGATCTGACCCCCGAAGAGGCAGAGACGGATACTGCGCTGCTGCGTCAGGCGGGTATCGATCCGATTTTTCTGCTGGCGCCCACCAGTGGTCCGCAGCGGGTTGCCGCGGTCAAACGTCTGGGTAGCGGCTTTGTTTACTATGTCTCCCTGCGCGGTATCACTGGTGCGCAACAGCAGGATTGGGACGAAGTGGTCGCTCGCGTGGCGGAATTGCGGCGCGAACTGGCAATGCCCATGGCCATTGGCTTTGGCATCCGTGATGCGGCTACGGCCAAGCGCCTCGCCGGCAAAGCGGATGCAGTCGTGATCGGCTCGGCGCTGGTGCAGCTACTGCAGCAGGCCAAAGACGATGAGGATGCCCAGCGCCTGGCCAGCGAGTTTCTGGCGCCTATCCGCGCAGTCCTGGATGAGGAGCTGGGCGCATGAATTGGTTTAGCCGCGTTTTGCCGCCCAAAATCAATAAAAAAGTGCCAGAGCAGGAAGCAACGGAAAGCAAGCGCTCAGTGCCCGAGGGACTGTGGTCCAAATGCTCTACTTGCCAGGCGGTTCTCTACCGCAGTGAGCTCGAAGAAAACCAGCATGTCTGTCCCCACTGTGGACACCACCATCGACTCACGGCACGCCAGCGTCTGCAGTATTTTCTCGATCCCGAGCCGCGTTTGGAGATCGGTGCCGATCTGCTTCCCGTCGATCCGCTGCGTTTCAAAGATCAGAAGCGGTACAAGGAGCGCTTGCAGGAAGCCCAGCAGAAATCGGGCGAGAAGGATGCCCTGGTCGTCATGCGCGGCTTGCTCGAAGGGCAGCCGGTGGTCGCCGCCGCCTTTGCCTTTGAGTTCATGGGCGGCAGTATGGGCTCAGTGGTTGGGGCACGCTTCGTCAAGGCGGCCGAGAGTGCCTTGGTGGAGCGCTGTCCGCTCATCTGCTTTAGCGCCAGTGGCGGTGCACGGATGCAGGAGGGGCTGCTGTCTTTGTTGCAGATGGCCAAGACTGCGGCCGTCATCGAGCGCCTGGGCAAGGCACGAATTCCCTACATTTCGGTGCTTACCGACCCAACCATGGGTGGCGTCTCGGCGAGTCTTGCGACTCTGGGCGATATCCTCATTGCCGAACCCAACGCCTTGATCGGTTTTGCCGGGCCGCGGGTCATCGAACAAACCATTCGCGAAAAATTGCCCGAGGGTTTTCAGCGCGCAGAATATCTGCTCGAGCACGGGGCCATCGATCAGATTGTCGACCGGCGCCAATTGCGCTCCAGCATTGCCCGTCAGATCGGCATGCTGATGCAGGCAGAGCACTCCGCCTGATGCCGACATGAGCGGCACGGTCGACGCCGAAGACGCTGAATCGTTGCTGCAGCGGCTGGCCGGGTCCCCCCAACGCATCGAACTCGGGCTGGAGAGGATGTGCGCCGCCATGCAGCGCCTCGGCATTCCTGAAAATCTGCCATTCCCGGTGATCACGGTTGCCGGAACCAACGGTAAAGGCTCGGTGCTCGCCTACCTCGAAGCCCTGTATCAACAATCCGCTTACCGCTGCGCTGCGTACTCCAGCCCGCACATCTGGCGCTTTGCCGAGCGTCTGCGGGTGGCCGGCGAGCCGTTGCCCGATCGGTGTTGGCGAGAAAAATTTGCGGCACTTGTCTCTCTGGCAGAGGAAATTCCACTCACCTATTTCGAGTTGAGTACCCTGGCCGCGCTGCTCCTCTGTCTGGACGAGGCGCCGGATCTGGCCATTCTCGAAGTGGGCCTGGGCGGGCGGCTCGATGCGGTGAATGCGATAGACGCGGACATTGCCATTATCAGTTCTATCGATCTCGATCATCAGGCGCTACTCGGCCCGGATCGCGAGAGCATCGGCCGCGAAAAGGCCGGTATTCTGCGTCCTGGGCGGCCCGTACTTTACGGAGACAGGGAATCTCCCTGTGCAAGTGTTTTGACTGCCGCGGAGCAGCGCGCTGCGCCACTTTGGCTGCTCGGACGGGACTTTGATCTGGATGCCTCGGGCCGCTGGCAGGCGGGCGCCACAAGCACTTCGGCGCCGCCGCCAATGCTCGATAGCGCCGCGCAACGGGCGAATCTGGCACTTGCCCTGGCGGCTGTTTACCAATTGCGCGCAAGATTGCCGCAGGCCTGGCCGCCGCAAGAACGGTGGCGCTTTACTCCGCGTCTCCTGGGGCGTAGTCAGTGGCTACAGCCATGGGGCGAGGATGGGCCGCGGCTGTTGGTGGATGTCGCCCACAATCCCCAGGCGGTCCGCGCTCTGGCCGACACCCTGGCGGGGCAATCCGGGCGAATTTTCGCCTGTTGGGGCATGATGGCGGACAAAGATCTTGCCGCCAGCGTTGCGCCTTTGCGCGCTAAGGTCGACGCCTGGGCGTTGCTGGAGATGCCGGATAATCCGCGCGCCGCTTCCCCTGCACAGTTGCGCGAGCAGTTAGCGGACGAGGATATCTGTTGCGAACTATCGTTGATCGACCTTCCCGAACACTTGCGGCGCTGGGCCGCGGAGCTCGGCAGCGATGACATCCTACTCTGTTTCGGCTCTTTCCATGTGCTGTCGGCACTGCCGTCGGAGTGGTTCGGCTACGCCCCATGACTTGGCTCGACGTGGCGGTTGTTGCCATCTTTCTTCTCAGCGCTCTGTGGGGCGTGGCACGCGGGATGATCCGTGAATTCTTCGCGGTAGTGGGTTGGGTGGGCGGCGTGTATGTCGCCTGGCGTTGGGGCGAAAGCCTGGCGGCCCCGCTTCTGGTGGGGCACCTGCCCGTCGAGTGGGTGCATCCAGTCGCGGATTTTGCCCTGTTTTTTTTGGTTCTTGCGGCGACCACTATGCTTTCCTTCCTGCTCCGTGGAACGCTCTACAGCGTTGGTTTCAGTATCCCTGATCGCTTGGTCGGCGGCGCTTTTGGCTTGCTGCGTGCTGCCGCCATCATTGCGCTTGTGATACTTTTGGCCCAGAGTTTTCACTTGAATGACGCGGCCTGGTGGCGCCAGTCCTGGCTCGGGCAAGCGCAAGTGGAAGATCTGGCGCGTTCGGTGACGGCACCAGCGGTATCTTTTTGGGAGTTACACACACGTGGAAAAAGCGTTGCCCCAGTTGTCAGTGCTCGATGATGATCACTTCCATGACGAATGTGGTGTCATCGGGGTCTTTGGTCATCCCGAAGCGGCCAATCTGGCCTATCTCGGGCTCTATGCCTTGCAACACCGTGGCCAGGAGTCCGCTGGGATTGTCGCCGCCGATGAGGGCAAATTGTGCAGTCACCGCGGCATGGGACGGGTCGCCGATATCTTCGGTAGCAAGGAGCTGAGCAAACTGCCTGGAACGCAAGCCATCGGTCATGTTCGCTATTCGACGGCGGGTGGCTCGGTGCTGCAGAACACCCAGCCGATATTCATCAATTATCGCTACGGCTCCTTTGCCGTGGGCCACAATGGTAACCTCGTCAACGCCTTGGAGCTGCGCCATCGGCTGGAGCAGGATGGCGCGATCTTCCATACCGATATGGACACGGAAGTGATTGTCCATCTCCTGGCTCGGGTGCCCGGCAAGGACGCCGGAGAACGCCTGAGCGCGGCTTTGCAGCAGGTATCGGGCGCCTATTCCCTGGTCTGTCTGACCGAAACCCGGCTGATTGGGGTGCGCGACCCGATGGGTTTCCGCCCGCTGGTGCTGGGTCGCTTTATCGACTCCGGCGGTTTCGTCCTCGCTTCCGAGACCTGTGCCCTCGATCTCATGGGCGCGGAATTTGTGCGTGATGTGGCGCCGGGGGAGATGGTCATCATCTCCGCTTCCGGCATCGAGAGCCGTCAGGCTTTGCCCGAGACGGCGCGCCGCATGTGTATCTTCGAGTACCTGTATTTTGCCCGCCCTGACAGCGTACTTGACGGTATCCATGTCTACTCGGCACGTAAGCGTATCGGGCACGTCCTCGCGCGTTTGCATCCCCGCGATGCGGATATCGTGGTGCCGGTGCCGGACTCGGGTGTCGCGGCGGCCATGGGTTACGCCGAGGCCTCGGGCCTTCCCTTTGAACTCGGTTTGATCCGTAACCATTATGTTGGCCGTACCTTCATTCAACCGGCACAGCGCGGGCGTGATTTTGGTGTTCGCGTCAAGCTCAACGCCCAGCCGGAAATTCTCAAGGGCAAGCGCGTGGTTCTGGTGGATGATTCCATTGTTCGTGGTACGACGAGCGCAAAAATCGTCCATCTGATACGTGCGGCTGGCGCCAGGGAAATCCATTTCCTGTCGAGCTCTCCGCCAACCACCGGCCCCTGTTACTATGGCATCGATACGCCGGACCGTGCGCAGCTCATTGCGGCGCAGCATAGCGTCGACGAAATCTGTAAGATGATCGGCGCCGATAGCTTGGGGTACTTGACGGTGGACGCCCTCTACGAGGCTGTTGGCAAGCGTGAGCTGGGCTTTTGCGATGCGTGCTTCAGTGGCGATTATCCGATTCCCGTGCCAACGCCGGGCAAAGGTCACCAATTGCATTTATTGAAGGAGCTACGATGAAGGACGAAGATTGGTTGGCAGGTCTGCACCCGGAAACCCTGGCGATCCGTGCCGGCACCCGGCGCACGGCGGAGGGAGAACATTCGGAGGCCATTTTCCCAACCTCCAGTTTTGTTTTTGCCTCTGCCGAGGAGGCCGCCGAGCGCTTCGCCGGTCGTGAGGCGGGTAACATCTACGCTCGCTTCACCAACCCCACGACCCGCATACTCGAAGAACGCCTGGCCGCCCTGGAGGGGGCAGACGACTGTATCGCCACCGCCTCCGGGATGGCCGCTTGTCTTACGGCATTCATGGGTTCGCTGCAGGCCGGTGATCATATCGTGGCCTCGCGTTCGCTTTTTGGTACCACGGTGCAGCTGCTGCAAAAGATCCTGGCGCGCTTTGCCGTCGAGACTACCTTTGTGCCGCTCACCGATCTTTCTGCCTGGGAGGCGGCCATCCGCCCCAATACGCGGATGTTGTTCCTCGAAACCCCCTCGAATCCCCTGACCGAGGTCGGTGATCTGGAGGCGCTGGCGCGACTGGCGCATGCGCACGATGCCCTGCTGGTGGTCGACAACTGCTTTTGTACTCCGGTGTTACAGCAGCCCATGCGCTGGGGTGCGGATCTCGTTTTGCATTCCAATACCAAGTATATCGATGGGCAGGGGCGAACCCTGGGCGGTGCCGTCTGTGGCCGGCGCGAACTGCTGGATGGGCCGCGGAATTTTCTGCGCACTGCCGGACCCAGTCTCAGCCCTTTCAATGCCTGGGTACAACTGAAGGGGCTGGAAACCTTGTCTCTGCGCATGGAACGCCACTGCGCCAATGCCGCTGATCTGGCGGCATGGCTGCAGAGTCTGCCGGAAGTGGAAAAGGTATATTACCCAGGTCTGCCGGAGCACCCGCAGGCAGACCTAGTGCACAAGCAGCAACGTCTGCCGGGAGGCATCCTGTCTTTTGTGCTGCGGGGAGGGCAGCCAGCGGCCTGGGCCTTGATGGATCGTCTGCGGATTTTTTCGCGCACGGCCAATCTCGGAGATGCGAAAAGCACGGTGACCCATCCTGCCAGCACCACCCACAGTCGGGTGAGTGCCGAAGAACGCCAGGCGGCTGGCATCCAGGATGGATTGCTGCGCTTGAGTGTCGGCCTGGAGCACGTCGATGATCTGCGCGAGGATTTGCAGCGCGCCCTGGCGGACTTGTCGCGCTGAATTTTTGCGCTATGCTCAAAATGTGGGCAGCTCATGGGGAGCTCGCCAGAGGAGAAGAACAAGATGACCAAATTTCGCCCCTTACAGATCTCCAGGCTCCATTCCGACACCCAGTTGACCTATTTCAACAATGGGTTGCCGTTGCATGTTTCGCTGGAGGATAGCGCCCTGAAGGTGATGACCGACCTGCAGCGCGTACCGGCGGTCAGCGTGCATCCGGAATCCACCATCGATGCAGCTTTGCAACGCATGGTGCATGGCGGTGTGCGTATGCTCTTTGTGCTCGATGCCATGGGTGAGCTGGTGGGTATGGTCACCGCCCGCGACCTCATGGGAGAAAAACCGGTGCGTGTTGCGACGCAAGAGCAGATGCCGCGAGACGAGGTGCGGGTTGCCGACGTCATGACCCGCCGCGGCCAGATCGAGGTGCTCGATTTTGACGAAGTGAGTCGCTCTACCGTGGGTGACTTGGTACTGACTATGAAGCAGATGGGGCGGCAGCACGCGCTGGTCGAAGAAAAGAATCCGCAGCCGCAGGTGCGCGGCGTTTTTTCGGCGAGTCAGATCGCTCGTCAGCTTGGTGTGCAGATCGATACCGGTGGTGCGGTGCAGAGTTTCAGCGAACTGGAGAAATTGCTCGTCGATCATGATAGTTGACCGAAGTAGCGGGCTCGGGCAGGAGGAGGCCGTTCTTCATGCCTGAGTCCCTAGCGCTGCTGGTAGCGCTTATCCTGATTCTGATCAACGGCTTTTTTGTGGCGGCGGAGTTTGCTCTGGTCCGTCTGCGTGGTACCCAGGTCCATACCCTTGCGCGTGAACATGCCTGGCGTGGCAAAGTGCTGCTGCGTATTCACCGTCACCTGGATATCTATCTTTCCACCACCCAACTCGGTATCACTCTGGCTTCCCTGGCCCTGGGCTGGATTGCCGAGCCCGCGGTCGCCCGGCTTCTGCATCCCCTTTTTTACGCCGTTGGTATGCAGTCGGCGGCGCTCGTGGAATCCAGCTCTTTCACCCTGGCTTTTGTTCTGGTTGCCTTTACTACCATCATCTTCGGCGAGCTCGCGCCCAAATCTCTCGCGATCCGGAAGGCAGAAGCCATTTCCTTGTGGACGGCCTTACCGCTCTATGTCTTTTACTGGGCCTTGTATCCGGCGATTGCCCTGCTCAATGGGACTACCCGCCTGGTGCTGCACGCTTGTGGCCTGTCCTTGACAAAAGAGCATGGCGATACCCCACATAGCCGAGATGAAATCGCCATGATCCTCGCCATCAGCCAGGCGCAGGGCGTCCTGGGGATTCGCACCGGGGATATTCTCGAGCGCGCCCTGGACTTTCATGAATTGACTGCGGGGGATCTGGCGCGACCAGCGGCAGACATGGTCTGTCTCATGGATGGTGCCCCTGCAGAGGAGACCCAGCGCACCCTGTTGCGCTACCGCTATACGCGTTTCCCGCTTTGCGCCGGAGATCGCCAGCATGTGCGTGGTCTGGTACATGTCAAGGATCTACTGCCGCTGCTCTTGCGCGGGCGAGACAGACTCGATCTACGGCGGGTCGCCCGGCCGCTGCCAGCGGTTTCCCGAGATTTACCAGCCATGGAACTGCTAGCACATTTTCGCTCCGGCCAGCCACATTTCGCCTTGGTCACCGATGAATTAGGCACGATCACCGGCTTCGTCACCCTGGACCATGTTCTGGAGGCCCTGTTGGGGAGGATTCCGGATGAATTTCGCCACCGCCATCAGGATTGGCAGCCGCAAACGGATGGATCCTGGATTGGTACCGGCAGCCTGTCGATTTATTCGCTGGAACAGCTCCTTGACCATGACATCGATGAGGCGGGCGATGCCGACAGCATCGGCGGTCTCCTGATGCAGCGCCTGGACCGTTTGCCGGAAGAGGGCGAGCGGGTCGAGTTTCGCGACTTCGATGTCCTGGTCCTTCGGCGGGAGGGGCCGCGTATTGCTTCGTTGCAGATTTTCCCGCATCCTGCCGCGGATTCTGAGGAATGGTTTGCCTGAGTGACCCTGCGAACGTCTGATTTTTACTACGAGCTCCCGGAAGAGCTGATCGCCCAGGAGCCGCTGGCCGAGCGCGCCGCCTCCCGTATGCTGCTTCTCGATCCCAAAGCCCAGGCGTGGCAGGATCGTCAGGTGCGCGAACTGCCCGACATCCTGCAGTCGGGCGATTTACTGGTGTTCAATGACACCCGTGTATTGCCAGCCCGCCTGCAGGCCCGCAAACTGACGGGCGGCGCGGTGGAGCTGCTGCTGGAACGCATCCTCGACGATCGCGAGGCAGTGTTCCTGGCGCGTGCTTCGAAAGCACTCCGCCCGGGAATGCAATTGCTGCTGGCCGATGGCTCCATGGCCACGGTGCGGGAAAGGCTGGAAATGCAGGTCTGGCTGCAGCGTGATGCCGGCGACTGGTTGGCACTGCTGGAAGCGCATGGTGAGGTCCCCTTGCCACCCTATATTCACCGCCCCGCCAATGCCGCCGACCGCGAGCGCTACCAGACCATTTTTGGTCGGGAGCCGGGCGCGGTGGCTGCACCTACCGCCGGACTGCACTTTGATGCCGCATTGCTGACGGCGTTTGCCGAGCGTGGCATCGAGCATTGCTTTGTCACTCTGCATGTGGGAGCGGGCACCTTTTTGCCGGTGCGCGAAGACGACATCGAAAAGCACCAGATGCACGCGGAAATCAGTCGGGTGACGAGCGAAACCGTGCGGGCCGTGCAAGAGACCAAAGCGCGTGGCGGACGGGTGATTGCGGTGGGGACCACCGCCTGTCGCGCGCTGGAGAGCGCGGCAAGCGATGGCTGTTTGCGCCCGTTTGCCGATGAGACCCGGCTGTTTCTCTACCCTGGCAAGGAATTTCATGTCATCGATGCCCTGTTCACCAACTTTCATCTGCCGGAATCGACCCTGATGATGCTGGTTTCCGCTTTGGCAGGCCGGGAACTCATCCTTGCCGCCTACCGTCATGCCGTGGAGCAACGCTATCGCTTTTTCAGTTATGGCGACGCGATGCTGATCCTTCCCGGTAGCATCGCATGAGCTTTTTTACCCTGCTCGCCACGGACTCCGCCGCCCGCCGGGGACGCCTGCACTTTGCGCGCGGAACCGTGGAGACCCCGGCCTTCATGCCGGTAGGTACCTATGGCACGGTCAAAGGGATGACGCCAGAGGAGCTGCGCGAACTGGGTGCCGAGATCATTCTCGGGAACACCTTTCACCTTTTCCTGCGCCCAGGGCTGGAGATCATCGAAGCCCTGGGTGGACTGCACCGCATGATGCACTGGGATGGCCCCATCCTCACGGACTCCGGGGGATTTCAGGTCTTCAGTCTGGGGGCATTGCGGAAGTTGCGGGAGGCAGGGGTGAGCTTTCGCGCCCCCAATGATGGGCGCAAGGTCTTCCTTGGCCCGGAAGAGTCGATGGAGATTCAGGCGCGCCTGGGCTCGGATATTGCCATGGCCTTCGATGAATGTACCCCGCATCCGGCGGATCATCCCATGGCGCGCGCCAGCATGGAGCTCTCCATGCGCTGGGCGGCACGTTCTCGTGCCAGCTATGGCGGGCCGGGGAGGCTTTTCGGCATCGTGCAGGGGGGTATGTTTCCCGATCTGCGTCTGCGTTCCCTGGCGGCGTTGGAACAGCTCGACTTCCCCGGGCTCGCTATCGGCGGTCTTTCGGTGGGGGAGAGCAAGACGGAGATGTTCCACGTCCTCGATCACCTCCTGCCGCAGATGCCGCAGCAGAAGCCACGCTACCTGATGGGAGTGGGGACGCCGGAAGACCTGGTCGAGGGAGTGTGGCGCGGCGTGGATATGTTCGACTGTGTGATGCCGACCCGCAATGCCCGCAATGGCTGGCTTTTTACCCGCTGGGGTACGCTCAAGCTGCGCAATGCCGAATATGCCCGGGATCCTTTGCCGCCGGATCCAGAATGTCAGTGTTACACTTGCCGGAATTACAGCCGGGCCTATTTGCGTCACCTGCAACAGAATCGCGAAATCCTCGGAGCGCGTCTCAATACCTGGCACAATTTGCATTATTATCAAGAACTCATGGCGGGTATGCGCGATGCGATTGCGGCCGGAGAAATGGCATCGTTCCGTCAGAATTTCTACGCAAGAAGAGGCACGCTTCCCTGCTTCTCCTCTTCCTTTCCTGACTGACGCGTAGCGGCTACAATGGCGCCCTTGGTTTCGAACCGGAGGGGTTCATGGATTTTTCGCCCATCGCCACTGCCCACGCCGCCACCACTGGCGCTGGGGGTGGCACCGACAGCATGATTTTTCAGTTTTTGCCGCTCATCTTCATCTTTGCCATCTTCTACTTTCTCCTGATTCGTCCGCAGAGCAAAAAGGCCAAGGCGCAGCGCGACATGGTGGCAGCCATCGGCAAAGGGGATGAGGTGGTAACCTCCGGTGGCTTGGCGGGGCGGGTGATGCAGGCTGGGGACGAATATCTGCATCTGGAAATTGCCGAAAATATCGTTGTAAAAATTCAGCGCAGCGCCGTCAGCATGGTCCTGCCCAAGGGGACCCTGAAAAAACTCTAAAGGCGTTGGTATGACCCGTTATCCGTGGTGGAAGTATCTGATTATTTTGGCGGTGGTGCTCCCCGCTATCTTTTATGCGGTGCCCAACTTTTATGGTTGGCGTGCGGCCATCGAGGTGCGTGCGCCGATCGGCACGCAACTACCTCCGGCGGCAACAATGCGGGATTGGCTGAATCAGGCCAAGATTCCGGTCACCCGGCAGGAAACAAACAGCCAAGGGACGACCTTCTACTTTCCCAATGACGACGCCCAAGGATTGGCGGAAACCCTGCTGCAGAACCGTTTGCCCACTAATGCGCAGGTGGTCCTCTCGCAACAATCGGCACAGCCGGCATGGATGGCCGATCTCGGTGGTCGTCCCGTAAATCTGGGGCTGGATTTGCGCGGGGGTGTCTATCTCTTGCTGCGGGTCGATACCCAGGCACTCATTCATCATCATCTGGAAGAATATCAGAACGGCATCCGCAATCTCCTGCGGCATAAGGATCTGCAATATCTCAAGGTGGAAATCACCGGCCCGGACCAGCTCGGGGTGGAAATGGCCCAGGACGATCTGGTCGGCAAGGCGGTGCAGGCGATCAGCAGCCAATATCCCGAACTGGTCGCCACCGACAAGGGACAGGGGCAGATTCTCGTCAATATGCCGGCGGCTACGGTGAAGAAGCAGAGCGACGATGCCTTACAGCAGGCCATCGTTGTCATTCGCAACCGCATCGACGAATTGGGCGTGGCCGAGCCACAGATTCAACGCCAGGGCAAGGAACATATCGCCGTGCAGTTGCCCGGGGTGCAGGATACCCAGCGCGCCAAGGCCATCATCGGTTCTACGGCGCAGCTCGAATTCAAGATGGTGGCCAATGAGAATGACTTGGCCGCGGCCCTGAAGGGGCAGGTGCCCCCGGGCGATGCGCTGTATTACGGTACCGATGGGCAGCCCTATCTGCTGAAAAAGGAAACGGTGTTGACGGGTCGCTATCTCAATGGTGCAACGGCTGGCGTTGACAACAATACCGGGCAGTCTATCGTCAACATCAGTTTCGACAGCGTCGGCTCAACCATTTTTGGCAATCTCACCAGCAAGAATGTCGGCAAGCGCATGGCGATTCTACTCGACAACAAGGTGGTGACCGCGCCGGTGATCCAGGAGGCGATTACTGGTGGCCGCGCGCAAATCAACGGCTTTGCCAGTTTGAAGGACGCCAGCAACGTGGCCATCGAGCTGCGAGCGGGTGCCTTGCCGGCGCCGGTACATATCTCGGAAGAACGTACCGTGGGCCCGACCCTGGGGCAGGACTCCATTCACGACGGCATCATGGCGGTGATCTTTGGCATGATCTTCGTCGTTGGCTTCATGACCTTTTATTACCGGCTCTTCGGTTTGATTGCCGATCTGGCGATTCTCGTCAACATCCTCGCCATCCTCGCTGTGCTTTCGATCATGGGCGGCACCCTGACCCTGCCGGGTATTGCCGGTATCGTGCTGAAGATTGGTCTGGCGGTGGACGCCAACGTGCTGGTGTTTGAGCGGATTCGTGAGGAACTGCGCCGCGGCATGAGTCCGCGTGCCAGTATCGACACCGGTTTCAAGCGCGCCTTTGCAACCATCGTCGATTCCAACATTACCGTGCTCATTGCGGCCCTGACGCTGTTTCAGTTCGGCACCGGTGCCATCAAGGGTTTCGCCCTGGTGCTTACCATTGGCGTGCTGGTATCCATGTTTACCGCCACCATGATGAGTCGTGGTATCGTCGAACTGGCGCTGGGCAAGCGCCGCATCGCCAAGCTCTGGATCTGAGGTCAACATGCAAGTCATCAAATCTGCCACCCATATCGACTTCATGTCGCGGCGCTGGATCTTTCTCGGCATCTCGATTTTTCTCATCGTCGCATCGGTCGCCCTGTTTCTGGTGCGCGGTCTCAACTACAGCATCGACTTTACCGGTGGCACCCTGGTGGAATTAGCCTTCAGCAAGACCCCCGATCTGGGCACCGTGCGCCATACCCTGGAGACGGCCGGTTATGGCGATGCCGTGGTGCAGACCTTCGGCGGCGACAAGGATCTGCTGATTCGTCTGCGTACCCGTCCGGGCGAGAGCAGTGCGGTGGCGAGCAAGATACTGAGCGTCTTCAAGAATGATCCCGCGGCGTACCCCGGCGTGCAGTTGCGACGTACGGAATATGTCGGCCCGGAAGTGGGTAAGGAGCTGCGCAACAAGGGCATTCTGGCGCTTATCGTCGTCACCATCGGCATTCTCATCTACGTTGGTTTTCGCTTCGAGTGGCGCTTCGCCACGGGCGGCGTGCTCGCCATGCTGCACGATCCCATCCTGGTGGTGGGGTATTTCGCCGTATCCCATCAGGAGTTTTCCATGACGGTGATTGCTGCCTTGCTGGTGATCATGGGTTACTCCCTGAACGATACGGTGGTCGTCTTCGACCGTATGCGTGAGGACCTGCGGGCAGCACGCAATGGCAGTGTTGCCGAAATCTTCAACATAGCCATCAATGAAACCCTGTCGCGCACCATCATCACCAGTTTCATCACCTTTATGGTGGCGCTGGCGCTGTTTATTTTTGGTGGGCCGGTCATTCATGGCTTCGCCACGGCGCTGGTGATCGGCGTGGTGGTCGGTACCTATTCGTCGATCTTTGTCGCCAGCCCGATTGCCCTATGGCTGGGCTTGAAGCGCGAGCACGTCCTCAAGCGGCAATTCATCAGCTCCAAAGACCGTAAGGATGGCGCCACCTTGTAACAGGATGCTTGAGCCCCAGCCGGTGATGCAGTACTGTATGCGCCACTGGAGAGGTACCGAAGTGGCCATAACGGCGCCGACTCGAAATCGGATGGACAGCAATGTCACGTGGGTTCGAATCCCACCCTCTCCGCCAATTAAAACAATAGGTTACGAGATGATCCTGGAGGGCATCGGAAATCTAGGTTGTTCATGCTCCAGATCGTTATCTGCTGGCCAAGGTGAAGCTGTGCACTGCCGAGCTTGAGGCACTGAACGGTAAATGGCGTCATTTCAGCGGCTATCCTCCATGTCTTTGGATGCGCCCTCGACAGCCTTGTTGAGTAGGTCCAGACCGCGAGAAGTCTTTCCCTTGCCGCGGGCTGCGCGCAACTGGAATCGCGTCTCTGCGTCAAAATCTGCCAGCATGAGGGTGGTCATTTCGTCGATTAGACGACTGATGCTCACCTTCCGCTGCTTGGAAAGTTCTCGCAGTCGCCGATGTTTGTCATCGGGTAAGCGAACGGTTAATGCGCTCATGATTGCCTCTCCCGCCAAAGTTGCTCTGGGGTTACTACCCGCAGGCCATCAAACCGTAACTCTTTGCTCCGTAAGTCCCGCAGGTTGTGGGTGATAATCCGTGTTGCTCCACCGGCTACGGCCAGCTCTATCAGGTGGTTATCTCCTTCATCGGGCAGGTTGGGCCGCCAACCGAAGTAGATCCGGGTCCACTGGCAGGTAGCAAGAAAGATGTCCAGCAACTCCCCTCTCTCCTTTCCCGTCAGGTTAGACTTTTGAAAAATTTCATCTCGACCAAGGATGTCCTCGTACTCCATCAGAAGGGCGGTTCCCATCAGGGGCGAGAGTTCCTGCCGTAGACAGGATGCGATGATCTCTCCCGATGCTTTGCTACCTAGGCACGCAGCGACAAAAACGTTGGTGTCAACGACGATTACCATCGCTTTACGGTATCACATGCGAAACCATAGTGGTAGTCGTAATCCGCTTGGCGAGGGCCGGGATGGGATGGGTTTCCCAGAGAGGTGGATGTGCTATGTTATAAAAGTAATATGGTATTTTTTAGGAGGGTGACGGACCGTGAAGAAGAAGCGATTGCGCACATTTTTTGAAGGAGTGGGAACGGTTCTTCAGATTTACCCTTCCCAGTCTCGGCCTACGCGCCGCCGCTTTTATCGAGAACCCGCATCATCGGTAGAAGCGATTGCGTCAGACTGGATACAGGTTGGGAAATCTTTACGCTCGGCGATGAACGACTGCGCGGAGCATTATGCCCCCCGAGCAGAATAATCCCCCTCTCGGTTCGGCTACTCAACAGCAGGCAGCGGGCGTCCAACAATCGCAGTCGCCTGGCATATCGATGCCATTCGTTGCGGGAGTGCTGCAGCAGCAAATGATAGTTGGGCCGATCCCGCCTGCTCAACAATTCATTCAGTATCCTCCTGAAGCCCAGGCAGTCATTCTTCGTATGGCTGAAGAAGAACAAAAAAGGCGGAACGACCGGCTTGACCAAGCAGAGCTTGCCGATCACGAAGATCAGCGAGCCTATCGTTCATTACAGAAGCGCGGCCAAACATAAAGTGCTAGACCACTGAAGCCTTCCGAAGATGCAAATAAAAATCAATAAAAACTTCAAGGTCGGGACTAATTCGCAAATGATGGATAAAGCGTTCTGGCTGTTGGATCTTCATTCCTTCCTTCCGTGCCCTAGACTGAGGAAGCATCCCGGAGTGGGTCTCAACGACCCATACTTCACGTCTGCCATCCAGCGAGCGGAGCGAAGAGCGCAAACCATCAAGGACGGTGCTGGAGAAACGTATGACTTAGGCGTTCCCTGCGCTGCGTCAGGAATCCAGGGCGCGGAGCTTGGCGAGGGCGACCGGATGGCCGGCTACGGCGGCCTTGCCCAGCCACTCGATGCCGTGGGCGAGGTTCACTTCGGTGCCCAGTCCTTCCAGATACCCAGTAGCCAACCACTCCATGGCGTCGGCATGTCCCCTCTTGGCCGCCATCTCCAACCAGCGGATGGCAATGTCCGGCTGTCCGGCTTCCACAAAGATCAACGCGACGTTGTGGAAGCCAGCGGCCTTGCCCTCCATGGCATCCTGCAGGGCGGCCTCCAGTTCGGTGGAGAGCGGCAGGCTGAGGTGCGCGGCGAGATCGGGTAGGGCCAGCAAAAAGCTGCCTTTGCTGTCGGCCCCGGACTGCCGGGGGGGCAATATGCCATCGTCCACCCAGCGATAGATGGTCTTGGTCGTCTTTCCCGTCAGCAGGCTTGCCAACATCACCGAAATCTCTGTAGGCATCGTCAGACTCCTCACAACAGTCGTGCGTGCAACAAGAATGCGCTACCCATGGCTGCCTGTCCATGGGCGGTGAGGCCAATGTCACAAGAAAAGTTGGGACATTTTTTCGGGGTTTCCTGCCAATATCCGGATGTCACAAAAAATATTGTGACATTTTGCTCGGATTTTGCGGCCAGCTTCGGATGTCAGGCAAAAACCCGGGACATCGGCGGCGGGAGGCTCCGAATATCACCAAGACAGTATCTGCTGAACTGGGCATAAACCCGATAAAATGGGATTTTGAGAGGATAAACAGAAAGTGGCACGGACGTTGCTTAGTGTTCTGCGACTCGCCCAGGGCGAGTGTAGATTCACTTCTCAGCAGGAGGAAGTACCCCATGAGCATGAAAGTACAGCAAGCGAAGCGGGCTGCCGAAGCCGGTTTCACCCTCATCGAGCTGATGATCGTTATCGCCATCATCGGCATCCTGGCGGCCATCGCCATTCCGCAGTATGAGCAGTACATCGTGACGTCCAAGGCGACGACGATTTCTCAGGATTTTCATCAGGCGATTACCGAGACGACGGCAGCCGTTGCGGCTGCAGCAGCTGGGCAGACCACAAGTATTCAGGTTCCCGCTTCCATGCCAGGCGGCTGGAAAATGACGGTTGGTGGTAGTAGTACGAGCTACACTATGGACCCGACTGCCGCTGCCAAGTCCACGCTAATCGTTTTGACAGCGGGTACCTCTACAAGCTTAGGGACTGCCGTGGCGAATGCAATCTCCGCCATGAACATCCAGGGTACATCTACCACGTCTTCTGCTTGTGGCGGTAACTCCGGTAGCTGTACCGTTACTGTTAGCCCCAACGGCGGTCTTACCTTCAGTTAATCGATCACCAATCTGCACCCCTTCGGGGGTGCATCTTGTTCGCAACTTCGTTGTAGGGACAGTGCTCTGGATTTCCCAGAGTCCTTTCGGAAAGGTCGATACCATGAACAGCACAATGTTGGGCGCCGATTCCGAAAGAACTTTCGGGCGGCCCCCTGAGGAAGGCTTTACCCTGATTGAGGTGATGATCGTCATTGCGATCATTGGCATCCTCGCCGCCATTGCTATCCCACAGTATTTTCAGTACATCGAAACCGCCAAGGCGCAGACGGTGGCAGGCAACCTCAAGCTGGCGGTGGATGCGGTGACCACTGCCTATGCGGCGGTCAACAATCAGGAGTCTGTGCAAATGATCAGCACCCTGAATGGTGCCATCCATGACCCTGTGTCTGGCCAGAATCCGGCCTTTGTGGTGGGTAGAGCAGCCACCAACTGCGGACAGATCAGTATCAGTTCCACGGCTATCACCAAAAGCGGCCCGTCGCCAACCTATGTGCTGGTGAACACCACCTGCCAGGGCACCTTGGGCACCTCCATTGCCCGCGCCTGCAGTGCCGAAGGTTTTCCCTCTGCCGCCACCGGCTCCGGAGTCATCATCAACCAAAATGGCGGGATCACCCCCTAGCCATACATATAACAAGGAGAGTGAAAATGAACGTTCAAGAACGCATTCAACAATTGCAGTCTCGCCGCCATCGCCTGCTCGACCGTCGTGCGGAGCGCGGCGCTCCCGTCGCCAGCCTCGATATGGAGCTGAATGTGGTGCGCAGTGAACTGATTGCCCTGTACGAGATTCAGCGCGAGCGGCGCAGCGCCCCGCGGCTGGCGAGCTAGTCGGGCCACAGCCCTGCGTGAGTAGTGACGACCCCCCTCGGGGCTCCCCAGGTCGCAGCTTCTGGCGTTTGCTGGGACGCAGCGGCCAGGCGGACAGTAATATCCGTGGTCAGCAGCAGCTATTGCGCTGGCGCGAGGCGATTGGCACCATCCTCGTGGCGCGGCGCAGCGAAAGAGAGCTGATGCAGCGCTTCTGTGACAGCGTGCTGCACAATCAGGTCGCCTCCTTTGCCGCCATTCTCTTGCCCGACGCCAGCGGTATCCTGCAGCCGGTGGTCCTGGCGGGCTCGCGCAGCATCCTGGAGGGGGTGCGCTGCTCGATTCATGCCGATCTGCCCGAGGGCCAGGCCCCGTTGGGTATGGCCTGGCGCGAAGAGCGTCCTTTTTACTCGTCTCGCCTGCACAATGGTCCCGGCCTGCGTGCCTGGACCGAGCGCATGCAACGTCTGGGGGTTTCCTCTACGGCTGTGCTGCCCCTCGCGCGCCAGCAGCAGATTTGGGGGCTGTTGCTGCTCTTGCGGCACAGTGATGCTGCCTGGCCGGGGGACGAACAGATGTTGCTGGAGTCTACCGTGCGGGTGCTGTCGGAAACCCTGGAAGATGTCGCAACGTATGATCTGCAGGCTACCCTGGGTGCCGGGTTGCGCTCGGCCTTGGACGCCGTGGTGCTGACCGATACGCAAAAGCGCATCCTCTATATCAACCAGAGTTTCACCCTGATGACCGGCTACCGCCTGGAGGAGGTCAGGGAGCGGGGGTTACGCGTGTTGCAGGGGGTGCATACCAGCATACAGGAGCTGGCGGCGCTCGATCATGCCGTGGCGGAGGAATCGCCCTGGGAGGGCAAGCTCCTCAATTATCGGCAAGATGGCACGGAATTCTGGAACCATATCAGCATCATTCCGGTGCGTGATGGGTCGGGGGTGCTGACGCATTTTGTCGGGATTTTACGCGACGTGAGCCGCGAGCAGCAGCTTTTCGAGCAGATGGATTATGAGTCACGGCACGACCGCCTGACCGGGCTGGCCAATCGCCGCGCCCTGGATGACGAACTGGAACTGGCCGTCGCGCGGGCACAGCGCAATTCGTCCACCCTCGCGGTCTGCATGATCGATCTCGACTATTTCAAACCGATCAATGACCTCTACGGCCATGAGGCGGGCGACCGGGTGCTGCAGGTGATCAGCCGCCGTCTGCGCGATAGCCTGCGACGTACCGATTATGTAGCACGGCTGGGGGGCGATGAGTTTGTCGTCCTGATCGAGGGCTACCGCAATCTGGAAGAGCTGGAGCTGGTACTGGTGAAGATCGAGGCGGGAGTCAATGCTCCCATCCTGCTCGCCAACGGTCGAGAGGTGGCGGTACGCCTGAGTATGGGGATTTGGCGGGTGCCGGAAGACGGCGTGCAGGATCCGGGAAATCTGCTGCGCTACGCCGACCAGGCCCTCTATCGAGCTAAGGCAATCCGCAACGAACGCAGGCATTACTGGGTGTTCCATCAGGACTCGCGCATGGATTTGCGACCCGAACGCCGCGTAGGCCTGGCCGCCAAGCCGGAGGGGAAGGGGTAGACATGCTTGGCTCATCGGCTCGATCCGCAAATCTCTGGTACGACCGTGCCGAAGGATGCAATCGCAACAAATGGCGCTGCCTTTGCGCTTCAAGCTTCAAATCACCGGTTGACTAGAGAAAAGTATCATGTATATATATCAGCATAAAGCAAAACGATTTTCCTACATTCTATATTTTGTCGCATTTTGTGCTTTCGTGCTTAACTATTCTATGATAAGAACAGTTATCACTTCGCCACAGCAGCATGACAAAATCGCCACCTTGGTTGCTTTGGTGATTTTATGTCTACCATTTTACGTTGGGATTGCTTATTTTGCCAAGAACATTCGTGTGCACAGATCGGGTACGCAACGCTTGGCGCGAGTATTTCAGGCCCTTCGTCGCAGCGATCTAGCTGCCGTAATTATATTGGTTATTGCAGCTTGGCCAATGGGTTTGTATCTTGTTATCATTCGTTTACTTCGCCCGATCTACCAACCCTTTCTGTCTGGAAAGAAACCAACGCCCTGTGGTATAAAAGATTCGTTACCTTTGCCAGCCTCTTGGAACGTGGCCAACAATCCCTTCTCAGCGCTTTCTTTGCAGCAGCGACTTGAACAGTGGGTCATTCTGGCCCACGAGCGTCCACGAGAAGAAGACCCCATCATTCAAGCGGGTGAAGAGGGAGAGAGGAAGGCTATACAAACCCTTCGTCGCACAAAACTTATCACTGGAGCAGAACTGTTTGTTGGAAAACGAGTCCCGAAGGTCAAGAATCACCCCTTAATCAAAAGCTCGCGCAGCGAACTCGATATTATTATACTCACCCACCGCCGAATTCACGTAATTGAGGTGAAAAACTGGAGCGGGAGGATCTCTCCGGGACCTGATGAAACCAAATGGACCCGAACTAAACGAAATAATCCAGATAGTAGTAGGGATGTCGATAATCCTGTTATGCTCAATTCCGCAAAAGCATTGTCCTTAAAAAATTATCTGCAAAGTATCGGAATTGATATTCCTTATGAACACTTTCAAACGAATTTATTTCTGGTCAATAACAATGTTGTGCTTGATCCTGCCATAAAAAATATTCCTGATGTCATTACCGCAACACAGGTATCTGGATTTGCCAGAACTCTTGGCTTTGGCGGCATAGAGCGAGTGCTGCTGCGAATGGTGCGGGTGGTCCTAGAGCGGGAACATGCAGATACGATCGCGCATGGTTTCGGAGCATTTTCCGAAGAGACGCGTCGTAAATTGAGTGAAGCGATCCATGTCATACCTACCTGGGATAAACTGACCTTTTTTGGTGGAGTCACCCACACGGGCGATATCCTTGCGCTTACCATCAATGGGCAGAGTTGTACCATAAAAGATCTTGCGCAGAATCAGTGTATGCGTTTTAGTTGGCGGCGTAATCGTGTATATGCTCTTGTCTGTGCCCTGCTTGGCATGAACATTGGCGCAATTCACGATGGCCATCGCAAAATACCATGCTGCGGCGTCAATGAAGTGCTGTTCCACTTTGCTGGCCAGCCAAAGCCAGAGATCGTGCCCCTGACCGCAATCGACTGGTTACAGAAATGATGAAGCGTGTGGCAAGGTAGCATCAAGGCAATCGCCTGAGTAGAAAGGTTTACTAGGACTCTCGGTAAGCAAAGGTAAATGACTGTATGGTATCTTATAAACGAAGCCGCAAGGAGTAAGTCAACGTGCTGGAGAACAACACATCTCTTGCTAATACAGCTATCAGCAAATCAATTTGGTGGCGCCTAACTTGGAGGCAAACCCTGTTTTTTGTAGTCACCATGCTCGTGCTCTATGCTTTGGATGGATTTCATATGTTTTCTTTATATTCAGGGCACAATAAATTTATTGGTATTTCTGAATTAATCATGGCGTTTGCGTTCGATGGAAGCATCGCAGTTGTGTTGTTTGCGGCGTATAGCGTTTACATACTCAGATCTGCAGTGTGGAGAAAACCAATAAAAGATGACGCGCAACAATGGCAAGTTCATTTTATCGGTACAAAACGAACGGTTAGTCTGACAACGATTGAGGCAGCGTTGGTGTTCTTCGCCATTTTATGGCGGGCATGGATTCTGAACGGTGTTCTGTTGTCGCTCTTGTGGTGGATTCCTGGCTTCTTCATTGTTTCCTATCTGGTCGCGAAATTCATAGCAATCCTGTGGTATATTCGCTATCCACTCGGAAAAATAAAACTAGCTGCGTCGTTGACTGGAAGTTCTATGAGTTGACGATATAGCGAGAGAAACCCTGTTATAACACCCAGTTGTTGTTACGCATTTCGGTATTTCTGTCCAAGGTATTGTTGTATTGCAAAGGAGAGAGTCTGTGGCCTTGAGCACGTCTGGTAAAATTGTTGGTACAATTTCTTTCTATGGATTAGCCATGTGCTTGCTGAGTGCTTGCGCGTTGCCCAAACCAAAGCCGCCAACCGCCGCTCTGTCGCCGGTGGCCGCAGCGCAGGAGGCGGATGAACAATGTACAACATATGGCTTACAAGCTGGAACGCCGAATTATATAGCTTGTGTGAAGCAAGCTACCGATAGATTGTTGTACAATAACTCCGTTGCACGTTGTGCACAGAAATCATTCACAAATCAATGCGGAGGCGGGATAATGGCGACAGTAAATCCGACGCCCGCGCAGAGTTTGGAGAATACCGAATGCAAGCAGCGCATGTATGAATTGTGCACGCAATCAGCAGCCCAAGAGTATCTACAAAGAAATATGCCCACAAATCCGTTTGGGTGACAAGGCGCTGTTCAAGCCCGGCAGAAGATGGGCGTCTTGGCATTTTCAATGAGCCCTCCGGGCGCCCCTTTGTGCCTTTCAGTAAGTCAGTTGTAATCTTCCGTGCATTATTTTCGAGCATAGCTCTCGGTGGGTCCTGGTTTCTCGAACATGAGGATCAGCTGAAGGCTAATTTACCCCCACTGCCGAAAGACGTGCGCTACAGCCCAAGCACTCTGCTCAAGGTGCCGGGTCCCGAGCAGATGAAGCAGGAATGGATTGCTAGTAAAGGAGTCGCTTCCTATGAACATGTCATGGCCTACTTGGACAGATAGCCAAGGCGCATCGCGCTCCGATAGCCGCCTATCAAGCCGGAGAGAAGGAGTGGTCGGTTGCACGACTTCCTCGGATAGCCAGTGGTTCGCGCTAATATAATCAGTACCTGGCGCTATCATAGGAGAATTCGTCTGCGAAAAAGTCATAAGTTTGTCATAAAAGCTTCATCATAGTGTCACATTGTTCTGTTAGCATTTGTCCACAGTATGACAAAACCGCTACAGTCACGGAGTATCACTATGAAAGCACCCAAGCCTCTTTTATTGGCCTTAGGTCTGGCGCTGAGCCAGATTTCTGTATTGGCGTACGCGCAGGACGGGGTATCTTCGGCTACCTCTGGTACCACTGTTGGAACGTCGGGCAAGCAGCCGGTCACCATTGGCGAAGTGGAAAAGACTGCGCCGCCGGAGCGTGGCACCGGCTCGCTGACCAAGGAGCTGGTAAAACACGCCAGCCCGAACGAAAACTTTCAGTCCATTCTGCGCAATATCCCCGGCTTTACCGTTATCAGCAGTGGCCCGGGCAACTTGACGACCTCGGACAGTACCTTTACCTATCAAGGCTTCAACAGTGATCAGGTGGGCGTGGAATTTGATGGCGTCCCGCTGATCAATACCTTTCGCGGTGGTGTGAGTGGGCAGGGTGACGATCATGCTTTGACGCCGATCGGAATGGGCCAGTTTTCCGGAGTAAAGGTATACAGTGGCGCCAATACTCCATCGGAGACGGGTATTAACGCCCTCGGTGGCACCATTGACTATACTCCTACCCAACCAAGCAAGAACGCCGGCGTAGAAGTATTTGGCAGTGGCGGTGTCTATACCAGTGGGATGGGTGACAGTGCTGCCGGTGGTTTGACGGTCAATTCGGGTGTCTTGCCGTATGTGGGCACCCGTATGCTCTTCAGCTACAACTACCAGCCGTATCAAAGTTACATCCAGCATGTGCACTCGATCAATAACAACTACTATTTTTCGGCCATTCAGCCGTACAATCATGGGATGTCCCAGTTGTCCCTCTACACGATCTACAACCATGAGCTGGCACAATTCCCTGAGCGCGTACCGGTCCCGCTTTTGGATAAATATGGTCGAGATTTCCAGTGGAATCCCAATGTGTACGCCAACTGGAACAATACCAGTTCGTTCACGACGGTCCTGGGTTGGAAGTCCATCATCAATGAACATCTCTTGGCCAAGACGAAGTTTTTTGTGACCCGCAATGAAAATGATCGCACGGCCTACAGCAATGCGGCGTACAAGGGAATTTATGATGGGTACCTGATGCCTACCTCCACCAAAAGCTACGCCAATCCCTCGAAAACCGGGCGCCCCAGCAACACCTACGATCCAACCGCGCTATTTGGTAGCAGTTACAACGGCACCCAGTACCAACGGTATATCGACAATTTCGGTAACGTGGGCTTTGATCCTAGTCTCGATTTCCTCTTGCCTCACAATGTCGTTACCTTGGGTGGGGAGTATATCTACAGTAACGATCATTCGGCGGAGTACTGGTACGGCAGTTACAATGTACCGATGATCGATGGCTACAATGACGCTTGGGACGAGCACGATGAGCGCCAGATTTCTGATGTCTATCTGCAGGATCGTATCAGCCTGCTGAACCATCACCTGACGATTACGCCCGGTGCCAAGTATTATCTGGTCAGCACCACCTGTAATGATATCGAAGGCTATTACTATAATTACGGCGGATCTGTAAGCAATACCTTCAACTACTGGGAGCCCTCTTTTGGCGTCAGTTACCTGATCAACAAAGATCTCGATGCCTATTTTCACTATGGTCGGGTCTATAAGGTACCCAACATCAGTGCGTATTATGCGGTGATTGGTTCTGCCCCGACGCCGGGACCCATGCTGGTCAAGCCGGAGGATGTCGACAGTTTCGACACCGGCGTGCGTTACAATACCGGTCCGCTGCATACCTCCTTGTCGTATTTTCTGCGCTTGTTCCACAACAAGTTTGGTTATTACTATGACGGTCTGACGGGTATCACGTATCAATATAACGTGGGTAGTGCGCTGTATCAGGGATTCACCGCTTCGGCCGACCTGCAGTTGCCAGATCGCTTCAACGCATTTGCCAACTATACGCTCACCGCGGCGCATTTTACCTCCAACTTTGAGGCATCCGATGGGGTATCGGTAACGTCCGGCGAGAGTGTGGCACGGGTGCCAACCTATAACCTGAATTTTGGTCTGGGTTATCATCTGGCCGGATTCAGCGCTCGCGTCACCGATCATCTGGTGGGGTCGCAATATATCAACACCAACAAGGGTGTCAATTCGATGTTGAGTCTGCATCCCTACAATATCACCAACCTGAATCTTGGCTATACGATGCGGCCGATGGAGATGGGGCTGAAGAAACTGACCTTTGACCTCTATGTCGATAACCTTTTCAACGCTAAGTATTATTCTTCTGCCGACCTGTATCTGGGCAAGCCCGATCAAGGCGGTCATTTTGTCGAGGCCCAGGTAGGGGCTCCGACCTTTGTAGGTGCCGATGTCAAAGCAAGCTTCTGATAGCGCGTTTTGATCGGCTTGGGGGGGTCGCGAGACCCGCCCCCGATATGCTGCGATATGGCGGCTCCCCGCGTTGCGTTTTGTGGGACGCTTGCTGTAGGAACTTGCACTGGTCTAGGGCAATGTGGAGCGTTGTATTATTCAACAGAATGGGAATGTCTACAGGAGAATCATGAAGAAAATCCTCGGCGCAGTATTTCTGGGAGTCTGGATGTCGGGTTCCGCACTGGGCGCCCCTCTGATTGCCATGAGCAACACTGCCAATCCTGGCGCGGTTGCTGATGCCTATCTGGCCCACGCCCGAGCCATTCGAGAGAGTGACCGGCCGATCGTCGCACTGCTCAATCGCGATGACTACGACGCGGCCATCCCGCTGCTGCGCAAGGCGGCGGCGGACAAGGACGACTTCTGGGCGGCCGATACTCTTGGGCAGCTCTATCAGGCGGGGCTTGGGGTGGAACGCAGTCCGCAGCAAGCCTTTCAATGGTATCTGCAGGCCGCCGAGGCGGGCGACCGCTGCGCCCAGCGGCAGGTGGCCAATGCCTATCTGAATGGCTGGGGGGTGGCAGCCAATCCGCAGCGGGCCGCCTTCTGGTTCCGTCAGGGCCTGATGGTGCCGCAGGTAGCCAATGCCGACTTCTGGTTGGGCAAGACCTACGCAGCCGGCAAGCTGATGCCGAAGAACATGGACAAGGCTGCCTGGTATCAGGGCCGCAGTCTGAAGTTGCTACAGACGCTGTATGCCGAGCAGGTGGGGGCGGCTGCCTATGATCTGGGCATTGCCTATCTCCACGGCGACGGTGTCGACAAGGATCGCGCGCGGGCAGAAGCGTATTTTCGTCAGGCCCTGGCCTGGCATTATCCAGCAGCGGCGTACGCGCTCACGCATCTGGAGGAGAAGCACTCATGAAACGACGCGAGTTTTTGCAGAGTCTGGGGGTAGGGGCGAGCCTTACCGCGTTCTTGGGCAGTACGGTCGCACGGGCGGCCTTGTTGCCGGCCAACCATCGCAGCGGCAGCATCGAGGACGTCGAACATATCGTCGTCTTTATGCAGGAAAATCGCTCCTTTGATCACTATTTTGGCCATCTGAGTGGCGTGCGCGGCTACAACGACCGCTTTCCTCTGACCTTGCCGGGTGGTCAACCCGTCTGGTTTCAGGGGCGGATGACGGATCCCAGTCGTCCCGTCCTGCCCTTCCATTTGAACACCCAGAAGACCTCGGCGCAGTTTATTCAGGACCTGGACCATAGCTGGGCATCGCAGCATGGCGCGGTGGCCGGCGGGCTGATGAATGCCTGGCCCCTGAACAAGACCGACATGACCATGGGCTATTTTCTGCGTCAGGACGTTCCCTTCCATTATGCCCTGGCCGACGCTTTTACCCTTTGTGACCACTATTTTGCGTCCATCAATGGTCCCACCTGCCCCAATCGCTGCATGCTCTTCACCGGCTCTATCGACCCGGAAGGGAAGGACGGCGGTCCCTATATCGATGACGACACGCATCTTTGGACCAAGGGGGTCAAACCCTTTACCTGGCCGACCTATGCCGAGCGTCTGGAGAAGGCGGGCATTACTTGGCGGGTGTATCAGGAGGGGCTGCACGAGGTCGATCACAACCCCATGACGGGCAACTTTGGTGAAAATGCGCTGCTCTACTTCCAGCCCTTCGCCGACGCCCCCAGCAGTTCGCCGTTGTACCAACGGGCGGCATTGCCCGGTGGCGTGGCGGCCCTGCGCGAGGATGTGCTGCAGGACCGCCTGCCCCAGGTCTCCTGGATCACCGTTCCCGCCGGGTATTCGGAGCATCCGTCCTATCCGCCGGCCTATGGGGCCATCTACATTGCCCGGGTACTCGATGCCCTGACCAGCAACCCCGAGGTCTGGGGCAAGACGGTACTGCTGCTGGACTACGATGAAAACGACGGCTTCTTTGACCATGTGCCGCCGCCCCAGCCACCCACTCCCGTGCGCCCGGGCAAATCCACGATCAGTACCGAGGGCATGGTGCACAATCGCATCAATCCCGACTGGCCGGTCTTGTATACCCCCGATCAACTTCCGTATGGACTGGGTCCAAGGGTGCCGATGACGGTGATTTCCCCGTGGAGCAAGGGCGGTTATGTCTGCTCCGAGGTCTTCGATCACACTTCGGTGCTCCGCTTCATCGAGAAGCGCTTTGGGGTGAGCGAGCCCAACATCGTCCCCTGGCGGCGGGCAGTCTGCGGGGATCTGACTTCTGCCTTCGATTTCTTCCGCCCCGATGACCGCTTTGTGTCTTTGCCCAGTACCCGGAACTATGTGGCAACGGTACACCACGAATCGACCCTGCCGGCGCCGGTGGTGCCGGAGGAACAGCCGATCGCCATCGCGCCGCAGGAGGCAGGGCTGCGCCGTCGCCGACCCCTGGCCTACGACACCCGTCTGCGCCTCGAGGCAACGGCGAATGGGGTACGGCTGCGCTTTCATAACCCTTCTCCCCTAGGCGTTGCCTGCACTGCGTATTGGGATGGCAGTAGCCATTTGCCACACCACTACAGCATCGGCGCCGGGGATCGCCTGGAAGACGAAATGCCTCTACCCAAGGGCCAGGAGCTCTCGCTGACGGTGTATGGGCCGGATGGCTATCTGCGGCGAATTACCGGAGAGGGGCCTTCCACCCTCGAAGTGGATGCCTGGCCGGAGAAAAGCGGTGACCTCCATTTGCATCTGCACAACGGGGGTAGAGAAGGGCAGAGGGTGACGGTTGCCGACCAGGCCTATGGCCTGGGCACGCGCGAGATCCGCTTGGCGCCCGGAGAAACGCGCGAGATTTCCTGGCCGCTGGCGCAAAGCCATCATTGGTATGACCTGGAAATCCGTGCAACCAGTCATCGCTGGCGATTGGCGGGGCATGTCGAGACTGGCGAGGAAAGCTGGTCCGATCCGGCCAATCTGAAGCCTGTCCTGGTCTAGCGGGTACCGCAAGGATCCGCATACGCCGCCGTCTGGGGGCGCGAATTCTTTGCCTTGCCGGCCGTGTCTTGGGAAATTTGACTCGGGCGCTGCAATCGCTATGATATCTCTGTGTTCGTATACCACCTATTTTTCTGTACGACGGGCTCCCCACAATAGCCCTGTCGGTTGTTTGGAGGATGTTGCAGTCTTGATCAAGCCGCATAAGCGGTATAGGCTCAGTAAACATCAACAATGTGCAAGTCTCGTATCCCTGATCTCAAGGCATAATTCCTGATCTGTATTCCGTGCAGAGGAGCTCTCTCCCAATGAGTGACGTTATTTCCCATGTATCTGATGAAACCTTCGACGCCGAAGTCCTGCAGTCTGACAAACCCGTGTTGGTCGATTTTTGGGCGGAATGGTGTGGTCCGTGCAAGATGATCGCCCCGGTTCTTGAGGACGTTGCCGGGGAGTACGCCGATCGTATGAAGGTCGTCAAATTCAACATCGATGAAAATCCCGCTACGCCACCGCAATATGGGATACGCGGCATTCCCACCCTGCTCCTGTTTAAGGCCGGAAAACTCGAGGCCAGCAAGGTAGGGGCACTTAGCAAAGCGCAGCTCACCGCCTTTCTGGATAGCCAGCTTTGAATGCTCCAAGACCCCGCCGCAAGCCGCAACGTTCTCCCAAATCTTTCCCCAATGAAGATCTTCTTCTAGAAGAGGAGGAGTCCTTCACTCCAGTTCCCGGGGCTCCCTCGGTCAACCTCAGCGAACTGAAGAGAAAATCGGCCACGGAGCTTGCGCTCCTGTGCCAGGAGCTGGGGATCGATGGGGCGGCCAGGCAGAAGAAACAAGAACTGATCTTCAATATCCTCAAGGCCCATGCGCGCAATGGCGATGCCATTTATGGCGATGGGGTACTGGAAATCCTGCAGGATGGGTTCGGCTTTTTGCGTGCGGCATCGGGCTCGTATATGGCGGGGCCGGACGACATCTATGTCTCGCCCTCGCAGATCCGTCGCTTCAACTTGCAGACGGGGGATACGGTTTCCGGGCAGATTCGCCCGCCCAAGGAGGGGGAGCGCTACTTTGCCTTGCTCAAGGTGGAGAGCATCAACTTCGAGGGGCCGGAGGCAACCCGCAACAAGGTCAATTTTGATGATCTGACGCCATTGTTTCCGGAAGAGGCCCTGCGCCTGGAGTCGGATCATATGGTTTATGGTGAGCCTTCGGCGCGCATCATCGATCTGATCTCCCCGATCGGCAAGGGGCAGCGTGGCCTCATCGTGGCGCCGCCCAAGACCGGCAAAACGGTATTGTTGCAGCAGATTGCCCATGCGATTACCAGTAATCATCCGGAATGCTATCTGATCGTACTCTTGATTGATGAGCGCCCGGAGGAAGTGACGGAGATGCAGCGTTCGGTGAAGGGTGAGGTGGTGTCCTCGACCTTCGATGAGCCCGCCACCCGCCATGTGCAGGTCGCCGAAATCGTCCTGGAAAAGGCCAAGCGTCTGGTGGAACATAAGCATGACGTGGTGATTCTGCTCGATTCCATTACCCGTTTGGCGCGCGCCTACAATACCGTCGTGCCCTCTTCAGGTAAGGTGCTCACCGGTGGCGTCGATGCCAACGCCCTGCAAAAGCCGAAGCGCTTTTTTGGTGCGGCGCGCAATATCGAGGAGGGCGGTAGCCTGACTATCATCGCCACTTCGTTGGTGGAAACTGGTTCCAAGATGGACGAGGTGATCTTCGAGGAGTTCAAGGGCACCGGCAATATGGAAGTGCACTTGGATCGCCGCCTTGCCGAGAAGCGCGTCTATCCAGCCATCAATCTGAACAAGTCCGGTACCCGTCGCGAAGAACTGCTCATTCCGCAGGAACTTCTTAACAAGATCTGGGTGCTGCGCAAGCTGCTGGCACCCATGGATCCCATGGAATCGATGGAATTTCTGTTGGACAAGGTGCGAGCGACCAAGACCAATGCGGAATTCTTCGATTCCATGAATCGCTGAGCCGCCCTAGACCTTCGGCGCATCTCTCTTTATAATCCGCCACTTTCTGAAAACCCAGAGTGTTAGCCATGAATCTCGAAATTCAGCCGAAATATGAAGAAGTGACTGTAACCTGCAGTTGCGGAAACAGCTTCAAGACCCGTTCCACGGCAGGGCGCGATCTGCATATCGATCTGTGCTCCGAATGCCACCCGTTTTACACCGGCAAACAGCGTACGGTTGCTGCCGCCGGGCAGGTAGAGAAGTTCCGCAAGCGGTACGGTAAGTAAGCTTCTTCCATGGCCAGCGAGAGCCTGCGCGATCGCGCTCTGGCGTACCACGCTGCTGCGCCGGCGGGGAAGGTAACGGTCGTTCCGTCCAAGCCCTGCGTGACCCAGGCAGATCTGACGCTGGCGTACACCCCTGGGGTTGCCGAGCCGGTGCGCGAGATTGCTGGCGACCCGGAAAAGGCCTACGACTACACCGCCAAGGGGAATCTCGTCGCGGTCATCAGCAATGGTAGCGCAGTACTTGGCCTGGGCAAGGTCGGAGCGCTCGCCGGCAAGCCGGTAATGGAGGGCAAGGCGGTCCTCTTCAAGCGCTTTGCCGACATCGATGCCTTTGATATCGAGGTCGAGGCGCGCGATGCCGAGCATCTGATCGATGTGATCGCCGCCATCGCTCCCGGCTTCGGTGGCATCAATCTGGAGGACATCGCGGCGCCCGACTGTTTCCGGGTCGAGCGCGCCCTGCAGGAACGACTCGATATTCCTGTCTTTCACGACGATCAGCACGGTACGGCGGTCATTGTTGCGGCAGCCCTGCGCAATGCCCTGGAGTTGCAGGAGAAAGAGCTCGGCAAGGCGAAGGTTGCCATTGTCGGCGCCGGCGCGGCGGGCCTGGCCATTGCCGGTATCCTGAAAAAACTAGGTGCCCAGCACTGCTATCTTAGTGATGTGCACGGGGTCTTGCACCAGGGGCGACAAGATTTGAGTGAGTGGCATCGACCCTACGCCTTGGCACCTGACGGCTGGGCCCTGGCCGATATGATCGCCGATGCCGATGTGCTCATCGGCGTTTCCGTAAAGGGTGCCATCCCCCTGGAGTTGCTTGCCAGCCTCGCGCCGCGCCCGGTGATCTTCGCCCTGGCGAATCCCGATCCCGAGCTCGATCCCTGGCGGGCGCGGGAGCTGCGTCCGGATGCCATCATCGCCACGGGGCGCTCCGACCTGCCCAACCAGGTCAATAACGCTTTGGGTTTTCCGTTCCTCTTCCGGGGAGCCTTGGATGTGCGCGCCCGGGCCATCAATGCCGAGATGCTCGCCGCCGCGGTAGAGGCCCTGGCCTCCCTGGCGCGCAGCGAGGTGCCGGATGAGCTGTATGCGGCCTATGATCTTGCGCCGGGTACCTTGCAGTTCGGGCCAGAGTACATCATTCCCAAACCGCTGGATCCGCGCCTGCGCAGCGTTGTCGCCACTGCGGTGGCGCAGGCAGCGCGGGATAGCGGCGTCGCCCGCAGATAACCCCATGCGCCTCGCGGATCTTGCGGTTCGCGATCTGCTGCGTATTGCCATTGTTGGTTTTTTACTGGCGGTCTTTGCTTTCCTGGTGTGGCGGGTCATGGCACCTTTCTTTGGTGTTCTCGCCTGGACCTCGATCATCGTCTATGTCACCTGGCCCCTACGGCACTGGCTTTGCCGACGTCTGCCACCCTGGCCGACGGCTGCCTTGATGACGCTCTTTTTCTCCTTGGCATTTCTGCTGCCTTTTCTCTTTCTGAGTTTTCATCTCTTCCATGAACTGCAAGCCTTGCTGAAGAGCTGGAGTACGGCCGACGCGCACTGGCATCCGCTGGCAGAAATCCAAAAAAGCCCGTGGTTTGCCAAGATCTGGAATAGCCTTCCTCTCGCCTGGCGGGACAGCCTCCACGCCGGCGCGCTTAGCCCGAACCTGAATGCCTGGGCAGCGCGGGTAGGGATTTTTGCAGGAGGACTAGGGAAGGCGTTGGGCAGCCTGGGGATGATCTGGGTCAGTAGTCTGGTCTTCTACCGGCATGGCGAAACCTTTCTGCGACAGGGGCAGGAGGTGTTCGCGAGCCTCCTCGGGCCACAGTTCCCACAATATCTGGCGACGGTCGGCAATACCCTGCGCGCGGTGGTGTACGGCATCTTCGCCACGGCCGTCGCCCAGGGGCTGCTGGCGGGTCTGGGGTACTGGGCGAGTGGCATGCCGGCGCCGGTGCTGTTGACCTTCGTCACCATGATTTTTTCGCTGATGCCCTTTGGTACTCCCTTGGTATGGGGCGCGGCGAGCATTTGGCTGCTCTGGCAGGGCCACTACTACGCTGGTGTCGGGCTCTTTCTGTGGGGTGCCCTGGTGGTCAGCTGGGTAGACAATCTGATCCGCCCCTGGGTGATCTCTGCCGCTGTGCATCTGCCCTTTCTGCTGGTGATGTTCGGGGTGCTGGGCGGGATCATTGCCTTTGGTTTTCTGGGGATTTTTCTCGGACCGGTCTTGCTCGCCGTGGCGCTGAATCTCTGGCAGCGCTATGTGCGGAGCTTGCAGACTGTCGCTGCTGACTCCTGAACTCGGACTTCCTTTACCGGATCTGCCTGCCTTGGTCTTTTGTGCCCAGGGTTCTATACTGACCCCATCAACACAGCAAGGCTCTCCCGCGAGCCCTATTTTTCGAGGTGACCGATGCGTTCCGATACAATCAAAAAGGGCTTTGAACGAGCCCCTCACCGCGCTTTGCTCAAGGCCTGTGGAGTTACCGATGCTGACATGAACAAACCCTTCATCGGTGTTGCCAATTCCTATATCGACATCATTCCGGGGCATGTGCATCTGCAGGAATTTGGCAAGATCGTCAAGGAGGCAATTCGCGCTGCTGGTGGAATCCCTTTCGAATTCAATACGATTGGCGTAGATGACGGTATCATCATGGGGCACGATGGCATGCGCTATTCGTTGCCGAGTCGGGAACTGATCGCCGACTCCATCGAAACGGTGGTGCAGGCGCATCACCTCGATGGCCTGGTTTGCATCCCCAACTGCGATAAGATCGTTCCGGGCATGATCATGGGCGCGCTGCGCTGCGATATTCCCACGGTCTTCGTCTCCGGCGGACCCATGGAGGCCGGCAAGCTGGATGACGGCACGCCCATCGATCTGGTGACGGCGTTTGAGGCGGTCGGGCAATTCAAGCGCGGACAGATTACTGAGCTGCGCCTGAAGGAGATCGAGGACAAGGCCTGCCCTACCTGTGGTTCCTGCTCGGGAATGTTTACCGCCAACAGCATGAACTGTCTGATGGAGGTCTTGGGGATTGCCTTGCCCGGTAACGGCACCGTTTTGGCGACGGCCAGCGAGCGGCGCGATCTGGTGCGGGAGGCGGCGGCGCGGGTCATGGCCCTGGTGCGCGCCGGTGGGCCAACCATGCGCCAGCTGGTCGACTTCGAGGCCATCGACAATGCCTTCATTCTGGACATGGCGATGGGTGGCTCCACCAACACGGTACTGCATACCCTGGCTATCGCCCGGGAGTCGGGTATTGATTATCCCCTGGCCCGGGTCAACGAACTGGCGCAGAAGGTGGCCTATCTGGCCAAGATATCGCCCGCGCTCTCTACCGTGCATATCGAAGACATTGGCCGCGCCGGTGGTATTCCCGCTATCCTGCACGAAGTCCACAAGCGCAATGGCGAGGTTCTGCATCTCGACAAGCCCACGGTCAGCGGCAAGAGTCTACGCGAGATCGTCGAAAGCGCGCAGGTGCGCGACAGCAAGATCATTCATCTGGCAACGGAGCCAATCTCGCCCACCGGTGGTCTGCGTGCGGTCTTTGGCAACCTGGCGCCGCAGGGGGGCATCGTCAAGATTGGCGCGGTAATACCCGCCATGCGCAAGTTTTCCGGGCCGGCAAAGATCTTCGAGAGCATGGAAAGCGCGGCAGAGGGGATCCTGGCTGGCGAGGTGCAGCCCGGGCAGGTGGTGGTGATTCGCTACGAAGGGCCGAAGGGTGGCCCCGGTATGCCGGAAATGCTCACGCCCACCGCCAATATTATGGGCATGGGTCTGGGCGAGAGCGTTGCGCTCATTACCGATGGCCGGTTCAGCGGCGCTACGCGGGGGGCCTGCATTGGTCACATCTCGCCGGAGGCGGCCGAGGGCGGCCCCATTGCTTTGCTGCGGGATGGTGACATCATCGAGCTCGATCTGGATGCTGGTAGCTTGCAGGTGCAGCTCAGCGATGCCGAACTGGCAAAGCGGCGCGAAAGCTGGGTGCCCGTCGAAAAGCCTCTCAAGTCGCCGTGGTTGCGCCGCTACCGCAAGCTGGTGACCAACGCCGCCATGGGCGCGATTCTGGAATCCTGAGTTGACGGATTCTTCCCTGCGGATCGGCGTCTATGTCGATGCCGAGAACGTACGTTATAACGGTGGCTATGCCATGCGCTACGACGTCCTGCGCCGCTTTGCCGCGCGTGGGGATGGCCGCACGGCGGGACAGCTCATTCGCCTCAACACCTATATGGCCGTCGATGGGCAACGGGTCCGGGTAGACAGTGAATATCGCGACCGGATCCGCGCCTATCAGCAGGCAGTGCGCGATCTGGGCTGGAAGATCATCGAGAAGCCGGTGCGCTGGTTTACCGATGACGAGGGCAATGCGGTAGCCAAGGCAAATGCCGATCTCGATCTCGCCGTTGATGTCATGCTGCAGTCGGAACGCCTGGATCAGGTGCTGCTGGTGACCGGTGATGGCGATTTTTTACAGGTGGTACGGGCACTGCAAAATCGCGGCTGTCGGGTAGAGGTGCTGGGCTTTCGCAATGTTTCCCTGCACTTGCAACACGAGGCCGATGCCTTTTATTCCGGTTATCTCATTCCCGGACTGTTGCCCGTGCGGGGGGACGGCAAGGTATCTTGGGGCGAGTTTGGTTCGCGGGTACGCGGTATTTGCAGCCGCTGGGAGGTAGACCGTGGCTTTGGTTTTATCCGCTTCCAGCGCGAACTGAGCAGCCATCTCTGGGTGACCGATACGCGCCAGGAGGACTCTCCCTATGGCTCGGCTTTTGTGCACATCTCCGATCTACCGCGCGAGCTGGATGTAGGCGATCTCCCCAGTCGCGACATCGTCCTCGAATTCGATCTGGAGCCCAGCGAAATGGAGCGCGGGGGGTTTGTCGCCAAGCGCTGTACCGTAGTCTACCGCTATGACGGAAAATATGCGGCTACCCCGCGCGTCGATCATCGGGAGCTGGAATTGTTGCCGGTTGCGAGAAACCACGTGTCAGCAGAGAAAACCGAGGACGCGGCCAGTATCGTGGAGCCATCGACCGCAGACTAGGCCAGTTGCTGCACTTATTCCTCGCGCAGACGGCGCAAAAAGATCCCGCTGCGCCGCTGCAGGTTGTAAAGTGCCTGTTTTGGCATGGGTAATTCCTTGAGATTGCCACGGCGAAAGGCACGCTCCAGAAACCAGTGACTGCTTTGGGTGCTGAGTACGAAGACCTCGTTCAGACCGAACCTGCGGGCAGTCGCGATGCCATAGTCCAAGAGCTGCTCGCCGCGGCCCTCCTCGCGGTACTGCTCATCTACGGCCAGACAGGCGATCTCGGCCATCCCGTATTCCGGGTAGGGGTAGAGCGCCACGCAGCCGATCACCTTGCCGTCGCGTTCCATCACCGTAAACTGTTCCACCTCGCGCTCCAGGCGCTCGCGTCCACGGCGCACCAGCACGCCACTTTCTTCCAGGGGGCGAATCAGGGACATGATGCCGGGGATATCATTGCGCGTTGCCGGACGCAGGTGTTCGAAGGGATCGCGGGAAATCATCGTCCCGAGGCCATCTCGGGTGAATAGCTCGCGCAGCAGGGCTCCGTCCTCTTTGCGCGGGATGACGTGTACCCGTTCCACGCTGGCGCGGCAGACCTTCTCCGCACTCAACAGATGCTCGCGGATGGCCTCCGGCAGTTCACTCTGCAGCAGGGCAGGGATCTCCGACAGGACGATCTGCCGTAGTAGTTCTCCCCGGCTATCGAGCACGCCCGGAAAGTCGGCGTAAAAGATCAGTTTGGCCGCCTTCAGGGCGATTGCTGTCGCCACGGCGATATCTTCTGCGCGGATATTGAAGAGGGTTCCAGTCGGTGAAACCCCAATGGGGGAGAGCAGCACCACTTCGTCGGCGGCGAGATGACGATGGATGGCCTCGACGGCAACGCGCCGCACCTCTCCCGTATACTGGTAGTCGATCCCTTCCAAGATACCGATGGGCTGGGCGATGATGAAATTGCCGCTACTCACCTGCAATCCGGCGTGGGCCATGGGCGAATCCAGACGCCCTTCCGAGAGCATGGCTTCTACCTGCAGGCGGGCACCGCCGACCGCCGGAATCAGACGCTCCATGACCTCCTCGGTGGTGATGCGACGACCATTCACCCGCTGCGAACTGAGATCGTCGCGCTCCAAGGCGGCGTCGATCTGCGGCCCGGCGCCATGGACCAGCACGATGTTGATTCCCAAGCTGTTGAGTAGGGCAATGTCTTGGGCAATATTCCAGAAGTGGCCGTCAGCGATGACATCGCCACCAAAATTGAGGACGAAGGTTTGTCCGCGAAAGCGATGAATATACGGCGACGATTCGCGAAAATGGCGAACGAAACTGCTTTTGATCATCGCCTCAGCGTTAGGAGTGCAGCGAAATCGTGCGTCGTTGCGGCCGCTTCTGGGCGCGTGCCTGGGCTTCTTCGGGCGTCAGGGTTTGCAGGGTAAAGGCATGGATGCTCTCACCAATGCCATCAACGGCGGCATAGACCAAGCGATGCCGGGCAAGGGGACTCAGGCCGGTGAACTTGTCACTCACGATGCGCAGCTCATAGTGACCACCGTCACTGGTAGCTCCAGCATGTCCGGCATGGGCCTCGCTGCGGTCACGGATTTCCAGCTCCTGCGGCTGCAGGGCGCTGCGCACGGCATTTTCGATCGTTTCCTTGTTCATCAAAACACCACCTTGTAGGGACGCACGCTAACGTCGGCATAGACGCCATGACTGAGATAGGGCTCGGCAGCAGCCCAGTGTTGGGCGTCGCTCAGGGAATCGAAACGGGCGATGATCAGGCTGCCGGTGAAACCAGCCTCGCCGGGCTCCTCGCTGTCGATGGCCGGGAAAGGACCCGCACTCAACAGGCGTCCCTCGGATTGCAGCTGATGCAGGCGGGCAAGATGCTCGGCGCGCACTTGTTTGCGCAATTCCAGAGAATTGGGATTGTCGATGCCGATGATACAGTAATACATGCCTGTTCTCCCGAAAGTAATGCCTCAGTCTAGCACAGGCCGGCTTACTGCGAATCCTTGCCGTGCAGGGCATCGGGGGGAAGGGCACGACTGATGAGGATCGCCTGATAGATCACGAAGAGCACGGTAAGAATCAGTAGGCCAAAGAGCTTGAAATCCACCCAGATGGCCGTCGGAAAGGTGTAGGCAATGAGCAGGTTGAGGGCAGCCAGGACGATGAAAAAAATAATCCAATAGCGGTTCAGTCGACGCCAGAAGTGATTGGGTAGGGCGACCGGCAGCTGCGCCCCCATGAGACGCTGCAGCAGGGGTGTCTCGCGCCAGTGCGTCCAGAGCAGGGCGACGGCGAAGAGAAAATACAGAATGCTGGGCTTCCACTTGATGAAAGTGTCATTATGAAAATAGATCGTCAGGCCACCAAAGATCAGAATCAATAGTGTCGAGATCCAGGTCATGCTCTCCACCCGACCTTGGCGCCGCCATTGCCAAAGCATGAGTAATACCGAGGCAACGATGAGAACCTTCGTGGCAAAGTAGATGCCGTGGATCTTGTAGGCGACGAAGAACAGGATCACCGGCAGAAAATCGATCAACAGTTTCATGAACAGACCAAAACGGGTAGGGTGGAGCATACCAGTGTACCGATCTGTAGGAGAGTTTGCCTAGTGGAACAGGAAGAGTGGTTGCAGCCGTTGCTGCGGGCCCTCGGGCAGCAGCAAAAGAAGGAATTGCCCGACTTTGGGCGGTATCGGGCCGCGCGCTGGCGCCGTCAACGCCTTGGCGGCCATCTGGAGGGGCTGGCGCGGCTGGACCTGCCGCGCCTCGATAGCCTCTTGGGGATCGAGGACATCAAAAAGACCTTGGAGACCAACACCCGCCAGTTTGTTGCTGGCTTGCCAGCCAATGACGCTCTGCTTTGGGGGGGGCGCGGCACCGGCAAATCCTCGCTGGTCAAGGCGCTGCTACATGCCTACGCAGACGAGGGGCTGCGTCTGGTGGAGATCGACAGTCAGGCCATTCTGGATTTGCCGGAGATCCTGGCTGCCATTGCTGAGGCGGATGCGGAAGAAAAATATCGCTTTCTGCTCTTTTGTGATGATCTTTCCTTCGGCTCCGACGATCCCGCCTATCGGTCCCTGAAATCGCTGCTGGATGGCGGAGTGGAAGCACGCCCGAGTAATGTCTTGCTCTATGCCACGAGCAACCGTCGCCATCTTCTGCCGCGCCATTTTTCTGACAACGAGGAGTATCATCGCCACGGCGAGGAGATCATCGCTGGCGAGACGGCGGAAGAAAAGATCAGCCTGTCGGAACGCTTCGGCCTCTGGCTCGGCTTCTATCCCTTCGATCAGAAACAATACCTCGCCATTGTACGCCAGCATTTGCAGTTGCTGAACAATGACGACAGCGAAAACGAATGGCGGGAAGAGGCCCTGCGCTGGGCCTTGCAACGGGGCTCGCGCAGCGGCCGGGTGGCGCAGCATTTCGCCCGCCATTGGGTGGGCAGCCGGGGCCTGCAGGATCCGGCCTGAGATCTACGCAGCGGGCAGTTCTTTCTGGATCTGTTGCAGCAGCAGCGCGTGAATGCGTAGATTGCCGCCGACGATATTTCCCGATTCGAAAAAGTTCTGCTCGCCGTGAAAATCAGTGGCCAGTCCACCAGCTTCCTGAATCAACAGGGTACCAGCGGCAATGTCCCAGGGTTTCAGGTGGAACTCCCAGAACCCATCGTAACGACCTGCAGCTACATAGGCGAGGTCGAGGGCGGCCGAACCGGCGCGGCGCAGGCCGGCAGTCCTCTGCATCAGGTTTTTGAAGATGGAAAGATATTGGTCGAGATAACTGAAATCCCGGAACGGGAAGCCCGTGGCAATCAGGCTGTCATCGAGGTCTTTGCGCTGGCTGACGCGCAGGCGTCGATCGTTGAGGTGGGCACCGCCGCCACGGCTGGCGGTGAAGAGCTCATTGCGCAGCGGGTCATAGACGACGGCATGCTCCATCCGGCCATGACGGCGCACGCCAATCGAGACGGCGAGACTCGGTACGGCATGTATGAAATTGGTGGTGCCGTCGAGGGGGTCGATGACCCACTCATACTCCGCAGCCTCGACGCGCGTGCCCTCTTCGGCGAGGATGCCATGCTCGGGGTAGGCCCGTTGAATGATCTCGACAATGGCCGCCTCGGCCCGTTGGTCGATTTCCGTCACAAAATCGTGCGGGCCTTTGCTGGCGACCCGCACTTCGTTGACGCGGTCGATACTGCGGCTGATGATGTCGCCGGCCTTGCGGGCGGCGCGGATCGCGGTTACAAGAATGGGATGTTGCATGACAACCTTGGCTCGGAATTCAAGATATGGACGAGTATAGAGAAAAGCGGGGCACCCTGCACGGTGCGGCCGTGCTGCCGCAGATCCGCGTGGTGTTGGTAGAGCCCAGCCATCCGGGTAACATTGGCTCGACGGCGCGAGCGATGAAGGTCATGGGTCTCACCCAACTGGCGCTGGTGCGGCCTCGTCAGTTTCCTCACCCCGACGCCACGGCTCTGGCCTCGGGCGCCGAGGATCTTCTAGTGGACGCGCAGGTGCATGAAGATCTGCAGGATGCCATTGGCGACTGCCAGCGCGTATATGGCACCACGGCGCGCGATCGTCACATTCAGTGGCCACAGCTGGACGCCCGCCAAGCGGCGTTGGCGATGGTGACGCAAGCGGCGCAGGCGCCGGTGGCGCTACTCTTTGGCCGTGAGAGCAGTGGTCTGAGCAATGCCGAGCTGGACCTCTGTCAGACCCTGATCCAAATTCCTACTGGTGATCTCTACCACTCGCTCAATCTGGCGCAGGCCGTGCAGATCATCGCCTATGAACTACAGATGGCGAGCAGGTCTTCCAACCCAGTGGCGGACGGGTTGCCCGAACTGGAGGCCAGTGTCGCCGATCGCGAAGGATTTTATGGCCAACTGCAGACGGTGTTGCTGGCCTCTGGGTTTTTGCAGGCGCCCCGGGAAGAACACATGATGCGCCGCCTGCGCCGTCTCTTTGATCGCGCTCACCTAAGCCGCAATGAAGTCGACATCCTGCGCGGTATCCTCACGGAAATCTCGCGCTGGGCGACGCGCACAGCACCTGAGGAACATTGATGTCTCTACGTGATGATCTCGATTCCATTTTTGCGCGCGACCCAGCGGCGCGTAATCGCTTTGAATTGCTCCTCACCTACCCAGGGGTGCATGCGCTGCTGCTCTATCGCGTGTCGCATTGGGCCTGGGGTCATCGCTGGCGCCTCCTCGCGCGGATTCTTTCGGGCATCGCCCGCTGGGCGACCGGCATCGAGATTCACCCGGGCGCGCAGATCGGTGCCCGCTTCTTCATCGACCATGGCATGGGAGTGGTCATTGGCGAGACCGCAGAGATCGGTGACGACTGCACGCTCTACCACGGCGTCACCCTGGGCGGTACCTCCTGGCAGCCGGGCAAACGCCATCCCACCCTGGGTAGCGGTGTCATTGTTGGCGCCGGTGCCAAGGTGCTCGGGCCCATTCGGGTGGGCGACAATGCCCGCATCGGTTCCAATGCCGTGGTGGTGAAAGACGTACCCGAGGGGGCGACAGTGGTCGGCATCCCGGGGCGCGTTGTGAACAAGAGCGGCGCCGATGACCGTCACTTTGAGGCCTACGGTTTGACCGGGCAGATGCCCGATCCCGTCGCGCGGGCGGTGGAGTGTATGCTCGAACACATGCACCATCAGGACAAAGAGCTGGCCGAGCTACGCGCCCAACTGGCCGAGCTGAGGCCCCAGGCAAACGACATTCAGATTGAGAAAAGCCCGGAGTGTTTCCCGGAAACGCTGGGTGAGGGAACCCCCGCGCAGAATAGTTGACTAATTCAGTAGGGATAGTAGGATACTTACCCAACCAGGAGGTTTACAGAGATGAAGCTGACGACCAAAGGTCGCTACGCGGTAACCGCCATGCTCGACCTTGCATTGCATGCTGAGGACGAGGTGGTGACGGTAGCGGATATTTCCCGGCGTCAGCAGATCTCTGTGGCCTACCTGGAGCAGCTTTTTGGGCGCTTGCGCAAGCAGGGGTTGGTGGAGAGTGTGCGTGGTCCAGGCGGTGGCTATCGCCTCGGTGCAGCGGGTACGAATGTACCGGTGGATGAGATCATCCGCGCGGTAAATGAGTCCATCAACACCACCCACTGCGGCGGCGATCCGGTGCAGTGCTGCAAGGGTGAGGGTCAGCAGTGTTTGACCCACGATCTCTGGGAAGCGCTGGGAGAGGAAATCAGCCGTTTCCTGAGTGGCATCACCCTTGCGCAACTGGTTCGCGAACAGCGACAAAAGTTGCAGCAGCAAGGTTCTATGCCGATACAAATGGCGGAGCGCGGGCGTCAGCAACGTCCGGCCCATGGGGAAGTGAGGTGAATATGAGTGCAGTGCAGGCAGATGTAGTACAAAGCCCGGCAGTACGGGAACGGCCGATTTATCTGGATTACCAGGCAACGACGCCGGTCGACCCCCTGGTCGTCGAGGCGATGTTGCCGTACCTGACGCAGAACTTCGGTAACCCCGCAAGCCGTTCGCACAGTTATGGCTGGTCTGCCGAAGAGGCGGTAGAGAACGCTCGCGCGCAAGTGGCAAATGCGATTCATGCCGATCCCAAGGAGATTGTCTGGACCTCTGGGGCGACCGAGGCCAGCAACCTCGCCATCAAGGGCGCCGCGCATTTCTACTCTGGCAAAGGAAAGCACATCCTGACGTTGCGCACGGAGCATAAGGCAACTCTCGACACCTGTCGGCAACTGGAGCGAGAAGGGTTCGAGGTCACCTACCTCGACGTGCAGGAAAATGGTCTGGTCGATCTCGAGGCCTTCCGTGCAGCTCTGCGGCCGGATACGGTGCTCGCTTCCATCCTCTTCGTGAACAATGAAATCGGCGTGATCCAGCCAATGGAAGAGATCGGCAAGATCCTGCGCGAGCACAAGATCATCTTTCATGTCGATGCGGTGCAGGCGCTCGGTAAGGTCCCGGTCGATGTCGAGACCATCCAGGCGGATCTGATGAGTCTGTCCGCCCATAAGATCTACGGGCCCAAGGGCATCGGTGCCCTCTACGTGCGGCGCAAGCCGCGGGTGCGGATCGAGGCGCAGATTCACGGCGGTGGCCATGAGCGTGGCATGCGTTCCGGTACCTTGCCGACGCATCAGATTGTTGGCATGGGTGCTGCCGCGGAACTCGCCGTCCGCAGCATGGAAAGTGACAACCGGCGCATTCGGCAGCTCCGCGATCGCTTGCTTGAGGGCATCATGAGTCGGGTGGACGAAGTCTACATCAATGGCGATATGGAACATCGCGTGCCGCACAACCTGAACTTGAGTTTCGCCTTCGTCGAGGGGGAATCGTTGATCATGGCACTCAAGGGCATCGCGGTGTCCAGCGGTTCAGCCTGTACCTCGGCCAGTCTGGAACCCTCCTACGTGCTGCGTGCATTGGGCAAGTCCGACGAGTTGGCGCACAGTTCCATCCGCTTCGGTATCGGCCGCTACACCACCGAAGAAGAGATTGACGAGACCATCGCCCTGGTGGCCGCGAAGGTCGGCAAATTGCGGGAGCTTTCGCCTTTGTGGGAGATGCATCTGGAAGGCATCGACCTGAATTCCGTGCAGTGGGCGGCACATTGATTCTGAGATAACGGGAGACAAATCATGGCATACAGTGAAAAGGTAATTGATCATTACGAGAACCCCCGGAATGTGGGTGGATTTGGCAAGGAAGATGCGGGTGTGGGCACCGGCATGGTTGGCGCGCCGGCCTGCGGCGACGTCATGCGCCTGCAGATCAAGGTGAATGAGCAGGGCATCATTGAGGACGCCAAGTTCAAGACCTACGGTTGCGGCTCTGCCATTGCCTCCAGTTCTCTGGTCACCGAGTGGGTGAAGGGCAAGACCCTGGATGAAGCGATGACCATCAAGAACAGCCAGATTGCGGAAGAGCTGGAATTGCCACCGGTCAAAATTCATTGTTCTGTGTTGGCCGAAGATGCAATCAAGGCGGCGATCGAGGACTATCGCAAGAAGTCCGGCGCTAGCTCCAGCGAAACCCACTAAGGTGGAGCGATGGCACTGACGATGACGTCCGCCGCAGTGCGGCAGGTGCGCAAGAGCATCGAAAAGCGCGGGAAAGGACAGGGGATTCGCATCGGCGTGAAGACCAGTGGCTGTTCCGGCCTATCTTATGTCATGGAATTTGTCGATCAGCCGCAGCCGGAAGATATCGTCTGCGCACAGGATGACGTCAAGATCTTCGTCGATCCCAAGAGCATGCTGTATCTGGACGGTACTGAGCTGGATTTCACTCGCGAGGGCCTGAACGAGGGGTTCCGCTTCAACAATCCCAACGTCAAGGATACCTGCGGCTGTGGCGAGAGCTTTACCGTCTGACATGACCCGATGTGCTGTCTGCGAGGCGGAGATGGAGTCGGGCGCGGCCCTTTGCCCGCAGTGTGGGGCCTTGCAGCCCTGCGATCCGTCTCTCTCCCTCTTTGCCATCCTGGGCTTGGCCGAGGGCTTCGTCATCGATCCGGCAGCGTTGCGCTCGGCTGCACTTGAGCGTCTGCGTGCTGTCCATCCCGATCGTTTTGCCCAGGCCGATGGACGCACGCAACGGCAATCGCTGGAGTGGACGACACGCCTCAATGAGGCGCAGGCGGTATTGAGTGATCCGCTGCGTCGCGGCGATTACCTTTTTTCCCGTCACTTTGGCCAATCCGCCTTGGGCGAAGAGATGGGCAGCCTGCGCGACCCAGAAGTCCTGATGCGCCAGATGGAGCGGCGTGAGGCCTTGGAAGAAGCCGCAGCCGTGCGGGATCAGGTGGCTCTGGAGCGGCTGCGTGCCGAGGCGCATGCCGAGGAAAAACAAATCGAGGAGCAGCTTGCTGCGTCCTTCACTGCGCCCGAGGCCGGGCGCATTGCCCCGCTCCTGCAGGAGTGGCAGTATCTGCGCAAATTTCTCGCAGAAATCGATCAATACGAAGAGCGGTGGGATTTCGCCTGAAGCCCACTCGCGCTGAGGAGCTTGCATGGCGTTGTTACAAATAGCCGAACCTGGGCAGTCTACCGCCCCGCACGAACATCGCTTGGCGGTGGGGATCGATCTGGGAACGACTCATTCTTTGGTCGCGACGATTCGCTCTGCGCAGCCGGTGGTGGTACGCGATTCTGAGGGGCGCTATCTTTTGCCGTCAGTCGTTCAGTATCGTGCCGATGGCACGGTTCGCGTCGGCGAGGAAGCCCGCGCGGAGGCCGCCGCCGATCCCCACAATACCATTGCTTCGGTGAAGCGTCTGATGGGCCGCGGAGCGGAGGAATTGCAGACCCTGGCGGGGGCCTTGCCCTATCGGGTGCTTGCTGGCGAGGGCATGGTCCGCCTGCAAACTGCGCAGGGGGAAAAGACCCCGGTGGAAGTTTCCGCCGAGATTCTGCGCGTATTGCGCCAGCGCGCGGAGGAAAGCCTGGGGGGTGAACTGACCGGAGCGGTGATTACCGTCCCCGCCTATTTTGACGATGCCCAGCGCCAGGCCACCAAGGATGCCGCCCGCCTGGCGGGGATCAATGTCTTGCGCCTGTTGGCGGAGCCCACCGCAGCAGCAGTGGCTTATGGCCTCGACAAAGGGGCGGAGGGACTCTTCGCCATTTATGACCTGGGTGGGGGCACCTTTGATCTGTCATTGCTGCGTTTGCAGAAGGGCGTCTTTGAGGTGCTGGCGACGGCTGGTGACGCCGCTCTGGGTGGTGACGACATGGATCGCCTGATTGCCGAACAGATCCTGGCGCATTTCGCCGAACAGGGAGACAGCAGTCCTGCTTGGCACCGACAGGTGCTGCTCGCCGCGCGCGCCATCAAGGAGCGACTGAGTAGCCTGGAGGAAGCCAGTGTCGAGTTGGTACTGCCAGGTGGCAAAGCCGTGCAGTGGCATCTGCGGCGCGAGCAGCTCGAGAGCTGGATCGAACCGGTCATTCGTCGCAGCTTTGCGCCCTGTCGCCGGGCCCTGCGCGATGCCCATATTCGTCCGGAAGAAATTGACGGAGTCGTGCTGGTCGGAGGCGCTACCCGTGTGCCCCTGTTGCGTCGCTTGGTCGCTGAACTGTTCGGACGGGAGCCGCTCTGTGATATCGATCCCGACCAGGTCGTCGCTCTGGGCGCCGCCATCCAGGCCGACGCCCTCGTCGGCAATCAGAGCGACGATCTGCTCCTCATGGATGTGCTGCCCCTGTCCTTGGGGCTGGAAACCATGGGGGGCTTGGTGGAGAAGATCATTCCGCGCAACACCCCTATCCCGGTTGCTAAGGCACAGGAGTTCACCACTTTCAAAGACGGGCAGACGGCGATGAGCATTCACGTTCTGCAGGGAGAGCGGGAGAAGGTGGAAGACAACCGGTCTCTTGCCCGTTTCAGTCTGCGCGGTATCCCGCCGATGGTCGCCGGTGCGGCGCGGATACGAGTCACCTTTCAGGTGGATGCAGATGGTCTGTTGGCGGTGAGTGCAGAAGAGTCGAGCACCGGCGTGCGTGCCGAGGTGCAGGTCAAGCCGTCCTATGGTCTGGACGATGCGGCGATTACTCGCATGTTGCGGGAGGCCATCGCCCACGGCAAAGAGGACATTGAGCAACGGCGCCTCGCCGAGGCCCGGGTTGAGGGCGAGCGCGTCCGGGAGGCACTGGACTCGGCCCTGGCCCAGGATGGCAGTCTGTTGCAGCCTGACGAACGCGCCCGGATTGACGCGGCGCGGGCCGAGTTGCTGCATGCTCTGGGCAGTGATTCTGCCGCCGCGATCGAGCATGCCGCCGGGGCGGTCGAAAAGGCAGCCGAGGTGCTCGTCGAGCGGCGCATGAATCAAGCCGTGCGCAAAGCGATGGCGGGCCATTCCATCGACGAGTGGAGCGAGAAATGACGAAAATCCGCTTTTTACCCCATGCCGAAATCTGCCCGGAAGGTCGGGAGATCGAAGCTACGCCCGGCGAAAGCATCATCGAGGCGGCGCTGCGCAATGACCTGCATATCGAGCATGCCTGCGAGATGTCCTGTGCCTGTACCACCTGCCACGTGATTGTGCGTGAGGGCTTTGACAGCCTGGAACCCGCCGAGGAAAAAGAAGAGGATCTGCTCGATCGCGCCTGGGGGCTGGAACCCTGCTCGCGCCTAAGTTGTCAGGCCAAGGTGGCGGAGACCGATCTGCTCATCGAGATCCCTAAGTACACCATCAACCTGGAAAAGGAGCGTCACTGATGCGTTGGACCGACACGCAAGAAATCGCTATCTCGCTGGACGAGGCGCACCCAGACGCCGATGTGCAGCACCTGCGCTTTACCGATCTGCACCGCTGGGTGGTGGAACTTCCTGATTTTGAAGATAATCCGGAGGCATCCAACGAGCGTATCCTGGAGGCTATCCAGATGGCCTGGCTGTCCGAGCGCGACTGAGGACGCCTAGTGTCGCGGGTGGTGGTCGCCCTGTCGGGCGGAGTCGATTCCGCCGTGGCCGCTGCTTTATTGCAGGAGGCTGGCCACGATCTTTTGGGCGTGACCATGCGGCTGTGGCCGAAAAGCCGCTGCTGCGACGAGAAAGACATCGAAGACGCCGCCGAGCTCTGTGCTCAGCTCGGCATTCCCTATCAGGTGCTCGATTACCGGGAGCGCTTTCGTAGCGAAATCGTCGATCCCTTCATCGCTGCCTATCAGGAGGGCCGCACGCCCAATCCCTGTACTCGCTGTAATCAGGTCCTGAAATTTTCCGCTCTCTGGCAGGAGGCAGACGCGCTCGGCGCAGACTACCTGGCAACGGGTCATTATGTGCGTCAAGTTAGCTCTGCGGCGGCGGAAATCTGGCGTGGCGTCGATGAACGCAAAGATCAGTCCTATTTTCTCTATGCGATCGAGCGGGCGTTGTTGCCGCGCTTGCTCTTTCCCCTTGGTGCCTTACGCAAAGAGGAAGTGCGCGCCATCGCCAAAGCGCGTGCGTTGCCGGTGGCGGGCAAGCAGGACTCCCAGGATGTCTGCTTTGTTGCCGGCGACTATCGCAGCTTCTTGCGGGAACAGGGGGTGTCCGGGCGCCCGGGGAATATCGTCAATCTGCAAGGCGAGACCCTCGGTACCCACGATGGCGTCATCAACTTTACCGTCGGTCAACGGCGGGGGATCGGTGGTGGTAGTGCGGTGCCTCTGTATGTCCTCGCGGTAGATGCAGGCCGTGACCAGGTACGTGTAGGACCCGCGGAATACTTGTATCAGGACCAGTTGCGTATCCACGAGTGCAATTGGCTTGCTGATTGCGCCCCGGGGCGGGAAGAGCGGGTTACCGTCAAACTGCGCTACGCCGCGCCGCCCGTCGCTGCGACCCTGCGCCTGGGGCAGGGCGGAGAAGCCACTTTGCTCCTCGACGCAGCGCAGCGCGCGGTTACGCCCGGGCAAGCGGCAGTCTGTTACCAGGACGAGCGCCTGCTGGGTGGGGGCATCATTGCGGAGTTTGGCATATCTGTCGATTCTGCGTCAGAATGATTGCTTCCACGGGAGCGTTGTTATGGCTGAGGAAAGTAACGAGCAGCAAATCTTTCGGATCCTCGTAGTAGAGGATGAAGAAGGCATCCAGCAGCTCCTTCGCCTGACCCTGCAGAAGCATGGCTTTGCAGTGTCCTGTGCAGGAAGCGTCGAGGCAGCCGAGGACCTTCTCCATGATCCAGTGCCGCATCTGATCATTCTCGACTGGATGCTCCCCGGGGAAAGCGGCATTGCCTGGTGTCGCAATCTCCGGCGGCGGGACAAGCTACAAGGTGTCCCCATCATTTTGCTTACCGCCCGTGGGGAAGAGGGCGATCGTGTGCATGGCCTGGAATCCGGCGCCGATGATTATCTCGCCAAGCCCTTCTCGCCACGGGAGCTGGTGGCGCGAGTGCAGGCCCTGTTGCGCCGCAGCTACGGTGGCCTTAGCCCCAATCGGGTACAGATTGGCGAACTCAGTATCGATGTCAAGGCACATCGCGTTACCCTGAACGGCCGCCATGTGCCAATGGGGCCCACGGAGTTCCGTATGCTGCGTCTCTTTGTCACCAATCCCGACCGGGTGTACAGCCGTGATGCCCTGCTCGATCTCATCTGGGGGCGTCAGACCTATATCGAAGAGCGTACAGTAGATGTGCATATCCGTCGCTTGCGCCGCTGCCTCGAAAAAGTCCACTACGCCCACATCATCGAAACGGTGCGCGGAGAAGGCTATCGCTGCAATCCCCTGCCACAAAGCCCAGAACTCGCCAGCGAAGCGCCATGAACCATCTGCGCGCCTGGGTTCCCGCCCTGCTGCCTCTGGCGATGCTCCTGGCGTGGAACTTTCTCGGGGCACCTAGTACTTCTCTTATCTCTTTTTTTTGGGCGTCCGTCGTCTTTTATGCCCTCTGGGTGGGCTGGCACCGACAAGAGGCCCTGCGTTTTCGCGTCTGGTTTCGGGAGAAAACGACCCGAATCCCGCCGGTGAGCAGCGGCATCTGGGAAGAAACCTTTGCCGAGGGCTATCACTGGCGGCGGCATCAGGAAATCCGCCAGCAGCAGCTCAATCAGCAGATCATGCAACTTCGCGACGCCTTGCAGACCTTGCCCGACGGGCTGGTATTGATGGATGAAGAAGGACGCCTGTTGTGGATGAATCCGGCCGCGGTCGAACTGTTCCACCTGCACTGGCCGGAGGATTTGGGCAAGCCGCTGTCTTTCTGGCTCCGCTTGCCGCACATCCAGGAGTTTCTTGGTGGCGCCGGCCCTGGCAATCTCTCCTTGCAGTTTCCGGATCGGCCGGAGGCGGTTTTTGAGGCATTACGCTATCCCTTGGGAGACGCAGGGACCCTGGTCCTGTTTCGCGACGTCTCCCGCCTGCGGCAGCTGGAACAGGTGCGGCAAGATTTTGTCGCCAACGTATCCCACGAGTTGCGAAGTCCGTTGACGGTGATTCGGGGTTTTCTCGAAAATCTTCTCGATGGCCCCCTGGGGCAGGACGAAGAGGTGGGGCCACAGCTGCGTCTTATGGAGGAGCAGGGTAAACGGATGCAGTCGCTGGTCGAAGATCTGCTGTCTCTGGCCCGAATCGAAAGTGCCGAGCCCGATCCACAGCGCTGTGAAACGGTTTTTGTCGCGCAGATGGTGGAGCGCGCACGGGAAAACCTGATGACATCGATCGAGGAAAAACGACTTTCCTTGCACCTGGACCTGGAGTTTGGTCTGGCGCTCTGGGCCGAACCGCTGGATATTCACAGCATCGTCCAGAATCTCCTGGAGAACGCTGTGAAGTACACGCCGCCAGGTCGCGATATCCATGTGCGTTGGCTGGCGGAGGATGGTCGGCTGATGTTGAGCGTGCGTGATACTGGTGATGGCATACCGCGCGAACATCTGCAGCGCGTCACCGAGCGTTTTTACCGGGTGGACAAAGGGCGCTCTCGGCGGGTAGGGGGCACCGGTCTGGGACTCTCCATCGTTCGCCACACCGCGGAGCGGTACGCTGGTAGCCTGCGCGTGCGTAGCGAGGTGGGAAAAGGCTCAGAATTTACCGTCTTGTTCCCTATGGAACTCGCGCGGCGTGGGAACTACTGGCAAGACGATGAGGAAGCGCATGTCATTAAAGTGTCATAATTGTCCGGTATACTGCTGGGCAGGATCGGTCTCGGGGAGCTATTTGTGACGGAAAATGCGAAAATTGCGGTGCGCAATCTCGATTTTTACTACGGCGACAACAAATCCTTGAAAGGCATTAATCTGGATCTGCCAGGGAACCAGGTAACCGCCTTCATCGGTCCATCAGGCTGCGGAAAGTCCACCCTGTTGCGGGTTTTTAATCGCATGTACTCGCTCTATCCAGGGCAGCGGGCGACCGGGCAGGTGCTGCTCGATGGTGAGGACATCCTCTCCCCCAGCTACAATGTGAATCTGCTGCGTGCCCGGGTAGGTATGGTGTTCCAAAAACCCACCCCATTCCCGATGTCCATTTACGACAATATCTCTTTTGGCATCAAGCTCTACGAGAAGCTTCGCAAGGTGGAGCTCGACGAGCGGGTAGAGCAGGCCTTACGGCAGGCGGCGCTTTGGGATGAAGTCAAAGACAACCTCAAGAAGAGTGGTCTCAGCCTTTCGGGTGGCCAGCAGCAACGCCTGTGCATCGCCCGCGCCGTGGCTGTGCGCCCCGAGGTCATCCTTCTCGACGAACCCACCTCGGCACTGGATCCAATTGCGACGCTGAAAATCGAGGAACTGGTGGCAGAATTGCGCGAGCATTTCACTCTGCTTATCGTGACGCACAATATGCAGCAGGCAGCGCGAGTCTCTGATTATACTGCGTTTATGTATCTCGGCGAGATGGTCGAGTACGGCCCCACGCAGCAATTGTTCACCAATCCGCAGAAAAAGCAGACGGAAGATTACATTACCGGTCGGTATGGCTGAGGAGGTTCCTTGCTATGAATTCAGATCCCCATGTTTCGCAGCGCTTTGATGACGAACTTCATGCAGTGCATGAGCTCGTACACCGCATGGCGGGCGTCGTCGAAGAGCAGATGCGCAACGCCTTGACGGCGCTATTGCAGCAGGACGAGTCACTGGCCAATGAAGTCATCGGTGGTGACAACGTCGTCAACGGCTATGAGCTGCGCATCGAAGAGGAGTGCATCAACATCCTGGTTCGGCGTCAGCCAGCGGCTGGTGACCTACGTTTGGTAATGACCCTGATCAAGTCCATTGCCGACCTCGAACGGATCGGTGACAAAGCGGTAAAGATCGCCAGCATGGCGCTGTCGATGCAACGCAGCAGTGCCAGTATCAATAGTCGTTTTCTGCGGGATATCAAAACCATGGGGGACTATGCCCTGGGGATGTTCCGCCGCGCCATGGACGCCCTGGCTAATGGTGATGCGGATGCTGCCCTGGAGATCGCCAAGGGTGACGAGGAGCTCAATCAGGAATACCGCGCTGCGTTGCGTCGCCTGATCACCTATATGATGGAAGATCCGCGCACCATCACCCCGGCTATCGACGCCCTCTTCGTGGCCAAGGCTTTGGAGCGCGTGGGTGATCATGCGCGTAACCTCTGCGAGTATGTCATCTACCTTGTCAAAGGCGTCAACGTCCGTCATATTCCCTTGGAGGAAGTTCGCCAACAGTTTCAGGATTGAATCTCATGCCCAGTGACGACAGTCTGCCGCAGCAAAATCTTCTGGCCGCCGTTGACCTGGGCTCCAACTCTTTCCACATGGTCATTGCCGAAGAGGTGGGTAGCGAGCTGCGCCTGCTTGATCGCCTGCGCGAAGGCGTACGTCTGGCAGAGGGGTTGCGTCCAGACGGTGGACTGCGATCCGAGGTTGCAGATCGTGCCATCGACTGCCTGCAACGCTTTGGGCAGCGGCTGCGTTCCGTGCCCCGGGACCGCATTCGCGTCATTGGCACTAATACCCTACGGATGTTGCGCGACGCCGATGACTTCCTTGCCAAAATCGAAACGGCCCTCGGCGTACCCGTAGAAATCGTTGCCGGACGGGAAGAGGCGCGCCTCATTTATCTGGGGGTAGCACACAGTCTGGCGCTTGCCCCGGAGGAGCGGCGGCTGGTCGTCGATATTGGCGGTGGCAGCACAGAGATTATTGCGGGGCGAGGCTTCAGCCCTGGCATCCGGGAAAGCCTGCATTTTGGTTGCGTGCGTTCGACGCAGGAATATTTCCCTGACGAAAAAATCAGCCGCGATGCCTATGCCGCTCTGCAGCGGCGCGTACGCTTGGCCCTTGAGCCTGTGCTTGGAGAGTATCGCCGCTTTGGCTGGGATCAGGCTGTTGGTTCTTCCGGTACCATCAAGGCGATTGCTCGCATTCTCCAAGAAAATGGCCGAGGTCCGCGGATCACGGCGGTGGGATTGCGTTGGCTGCAAGAGGAACTGCTCTCCCTGGGCAGCTTCCGCGCCCTTTCCCGCTTGGCAGGTTTGAAGGGCGATCGGGTACCCGTTTTCCCTGGCGGCCTCGCCATTCTGTCGGCAGTTTTCGACTCTTTTCAGTTGCAGGAGATGCGCTTTTCCGAGGGCGCTTTGCGGGAAGGCGCGATCTACGATCTACTGGGCCGGATCCATCACGAGGATAGCCGGGAACTCAGCGTACGGGGGCTGCAAGAGCGCTTTCATAGCCAGCGCGAACGGAATGCCGAGGTCCTGGAATGGGCCAAACGGATACTTGCTGCCACCGGGAGGGACTGGGAGCTCGGTAACCTTCATCAACGCTGGCTACGTTGGGCAATTCTGACCCACGACATTGGCCTGGACATCGCCCATTCGGGCTTTCACAAACATGGTGAATATATCTGGCGCAACGGCGACATCGCGGGGTTTTCCCAGCGCGAGCAGAACCTGATTGCCACCCTGGTTCGCCTGCAGCGAAAAAAGCTACCCAGTGGCGTCCAATTGCAGAGTTTCGGTATCGCGGCAGAGGATCTCCCTGCCCTGCAAAAGCTCGCGATCATCCTGCGCCTTGCCATTCTGCTCCAGCGCGGGGCGGGGGAGCTTGTGACCAAGCCGGAAGTGATGGTCATGGGCAAGACCCTGCAGCTGCAATTTGCCGACGACTGGCAACGGCAGGCGCCGCTCCTGCGCGCCGAGCTAGAGCAGGAAAGGGATCAGTTGGCTCCTGAATTCCAACTCCTTTTTTGATATTTCACATACGGCTTGGAACTCCTCAACTGGCTGTTCGCCCATCTTGGCTACACCCCCGTAACTCTGGCGGATGTCAGCGAATTCTTGCGGCGCTATGGCTACGGAATTCTTTTTTTGGGGACACTGTTCGAAGGCGAGGCCGTGGTGGTGATCGCCGGTGCCCTGGCCCACGCCGGAATTTTGTCCTGGCCAGGAGTAGTGCTGGTCGCCTGGGCTGGCAGCACTCTCAATGATCAGATTCTGTACCTGCTGGGCTATCGCTATGGGGAGCGTCTCATTTCCTGGCTGCCGAGGTTTTTGCGAAGCCACATTGGCCGTGCCGAGGGCCTGATTCGCCGCTTCGGTGACGGGATCACGCTGTTGTTTCGCTTCATCTATGGTACCCGTACCATCACTCCCATCCTCCTCGGCGTGCATCGCTACCATCCGCGCCGGTATCTATGGATAAATCCGATAGCGGCCCTGCTTTGGGCCATTCTCATCAGCGCTGCCGGTTATCTCCTGGCCGCCTCGCTCCCCCTCATCCTCCGCGAGTTACGCTATGTGCAGATTGGATTTCTGATCCTGCTCGTGATGGTCGTGGCATATTTCGTCTGGCGGCAGCGCGGCAGGGGGCGCGATGAGTGATTGTCCAGTGTGGGAGGACTGGGAATGGACGATCTTGGATGATGATTAGCGAAGGGGTCTCCGGGAGATCGCGGGATAACTGGGAGCGAATGCACTCTGGGCTCATTACGCGCCTGCCACAGCTATTCTTCGGGTTTCATCCAGGTAATAGTTTCCGGGAGGAAGTGCGCGACTCCCTCCAGCACACCAGCGGCATAGTTCCCATTCATATCTAGGAAGTCGCCCTTTGCGATATACAGGGTATCGGACAGATCCGATGTAAATGCCAAGCGCTGTGCCTCTTCCTGAACCTCTGGATGGGCATTGGCCACTAATATGGAGGGGATATGGCTTCCTAAAACCTCTAGGTCGTTGCCCGAGTCACCAGCAAAAACGGTTCTGTCAGCGGGATAGTTGTGTTGCTGTTGCAGAAATTCTATCGCATGAAGTTTGCTTGCACCGCATGGAACGATATCCAGCAGGCGGGAATCAGCCAGTTCGTCTATTGACCAGATTAACCGGGCGTTTACGCCCAGCGCCCAAAGCCGGCGCAGCACTTCCTCTTCAATCGGTGCACGCGACACATCTGGGGCCATCTCATAGCTAACCTTGAACATCCCTTGCTGGGCCACTGGCTGCAGAGTCATGTCAGTGATATCGCTCAATGCCCCAACAATGTCCCCATGCATCATCCCTTGCCACTCTGGGGCAATCCTCGTAATCCAATGATCCCACTGACGCCACCGTCCATCGGCAAAGGTATAAATACTGGTCCCCACATCACCGATAATGAAACTTGGTGTTGGCAGTTGCCAATCATGAATGGCTTTGAGTACCAGATCCAGATGACGCCCGGTGACCATGGCCAACTGCACTGCAGGTTGGGCGCAAAGATGCCGAAAACGCGGCCGAGCCTGCGGACTTTCCAGTTGATAGCCATTGGGAATTAGGGTCCGGTCCAAGTCACAACAGAGCAAAATTGGCTGAATCTCTTCCGCTGCTTTGTTCATGATCTTCGTCTCCTGCTGGGTACGCGGGTTATTTTTTCAACTTCCCCCTATTCCTGCCTCTTCGAGAAAATGGTAGTGTGCGACCGCTTCCATGACCCCTAACAAGCCATCAGCGTGACAGGAATAGACGCTCTCTTGTAGCAAGTCCTGCTGGAACTCTTTGCCTAATTGGGCAGAGAGAATATTCCCGCCCAATAAGTCGAGATCCGCCTGGGAGCTACCAACAACCAAGATATGATCGAGAGGAATGTCGTGCCGACCAGCGACATGGCGAATGGCGAAACCGAGAGAGGCCCGTTGCGGAACGACCAGAAATTCTTGTGGGGTTACCTGAATTACCCGACTATTAACCAGGCCCTTAAATATACGATATCATTATGGTATACTCAGGGTCATGGAACGGATAGATGTGCGTAAATTGACGGTAGAAGGGCGCAACATGCTGCGGCAGATGGTGCTGCGATTGCGC
>JAQVDS010000066.1 GCA_028697715.1 Acidithiobacillus sp.
TGGGCACCGATTCTGAAAAAACGGCAAAAGTGCCCACGATCACACCAGAATCAGTGCCCACGATCGATCAGAATGACCGCCCACGATGCATCAGAATCGGTGCCCACGATGGTCCAGAATATGCACTAAATACGTCTGCACCGTGTTACTGCGCCACAAGTACTCGCCCCGAGGTGATGTGCTCCCTTGCACAACAAGACCATTGCTACCAGCTTAGCGTGCTGTATTTTCCGAATTCTGCAGAGGCCCCCAGAGGGCTCACTCGCCAGCGACGCGGATCTCCCAGAGATTGACCGGGGTGCCTTTTTTCCTGGAACGCAGCGCAGGCTATATATGGCTCCTTGTGCCTGGAGGGCGCGGAGCAGGGAACTCACTCGGGCGCTGCTCAGCTGTAGCTGCTGATGGCGATCACGGGCGGTTTGTGGGCCCTGCTTGCGCAGGGTATCGAACAGGTGCCGGAAGTCCTGGCGTTGTCCCAAGCGCTGTCTGTGGCGGCCTCGATGGCGGAATTGTATATAATAGGATACGATAGTATTGTATAATGGTAACAAAATTACTGCAATGGGGAAAACATGGACGCCGTCATGCTGCAAATCCTCCAACAAGCTCTGGATCCACTGGCCAGCATGGAGATGTTGGCCGAAGCCGATGCTGCCTACGAAAACAAAATCAGTTATATGAATCCAACAGCCACAAGGGTGCTGGAGTATTACCGAGAGCAACTGAACGGGCAGCTGCACGGGGTAGATGTCGGCAAGGCCTTCGGAAACTCCATCCACCAGTTCCATAAAGATCCCGAGAAAATCCGCAACATTCTCCGAAAGATAGCTGCGCAACCTGGCACAATACATGAAACCACCCTGCAACTAGGGGAGATCTACTTCGCGCTGAGCTTCTCTGCTATACGCGACGAAAAAAGTGAGGTGATTGCGTTCCATGCTTCCTGGCGAGATCAGACGGCACAAAAGCAGTCAGAAGGCATCCTTTCTGACAACCTGAAAAACAATGCCGAGGCCGTCCGCCAGATGGAAGATATGGAACAGGCAGTTCGGCAGGGAATTTACCAGGCGGTCACCCAGACCCAGGACCTGATCCAGAAAATCGAGTCCAATCGGCAAGGGGTACAAAACCTCAAAGAAACCGTGAACTTCATCAGCCAGAATGTCGAAAGCATCCGGGATATTGCCAAACAGACCAATCTGCTTGCCCTCAATGCGGCGATCGAAGCGGCTCGCGCGGGGGAGCATGGGAGAGGCTTTGCCGTAGTGGCAGATGAAGTGCGAAACCTCTCTCGGCGCGTCGAGGAAACCACCACAGAAATCCAGGGTGGCGTACAAAAAGTCCAGATGGCTACACAGGATATCGACAAGATCAGTCAACAGGCGGTCCAGGGAGCGGAACAGTCTCGATTGGGGCTGGATTCCTCAGAAAAAGGGGTCAAAAAGCTGCAACAGGTGGTGGCCGCCATCACCGTTCGCTCGGCTATCATCAGCCACGAGGTTTTTGTTCAGAATCTGGAGCGCCAGGCAATCGCGTCCCATCACACGCAGCATGCCACCGAGCTTCCAGATCACCATCAGTGCTTTTTCGGCAAGTGGTACGATGGAATCGGGCAGAACTTACTGGGAACGCAGCCGGAATTCCAGAGGGTGGCCGCACCGCATGCAGCCGCGCACAGTGCCGGCAAGGCCCTTCTGGAGGCTCTAGATCGAGGAGACAAAACGGAAGCTAGGCACCAGATGGCTGTGTTGCGGGAGGCCAAGGATCAGACCATCTCGGTGTTGAAGGCTCTGCTTCGGGTCCTAACGCCAGAGGAAGCCGACTGATTGAAGCCATTGCGACGGGGAAGGAGCGCATGGACAAATTGCGAAGCCATCATTTGATGGCCCCGTGTAAACAGTGCGGTGTAGTCTTGAGGCGGTGTGGAAATGGCTGAGCAAAATTCCCTCCCTAATTTTCTGGGTCTGCAGGATTCGGATTTTCAGATCATTGAGCGCTACCTGGATATCCTGACAGCAGAATCTCCTGCGCTTGCCCAAGACTTTTACGACTACCTGCTCGCCCATCCTGTGACGGCTGCCGTCTTCCGGGACTTTTCGCGCGCGCGTCTGGATGCCCTGATCGAGAAGCAGATGGAGCACGCCAACGCGCTCTTGCAGAGTCATCTGGACGCTTCCTGGCGGGAGTCCATGCGCAAAACCGGGGTCTTGCACCACCGTCTTGGCATCGACCCCTCCTGGGTTGCCGGCGCCTATATCCTCTATTGGCGCCATTGGCAGAAAGTGTCGCAGAAACAGGTTGCTGCGAGCGATCGGCAGTTGCTGCAGGATGCCTTGTTCCGCCTGCTGATTGGCGACCTGATGACGCAGCTTGATGGCTACGCGCACGCCTCTCGCGAGACCGATACCGAGAGACAGGCATTATTCCATATCCTGCTGGGCGTTCTCGCAGCCCCCCGTGGTGATACCACCCCGCGTCCGGAGGAGATGCTGCAGCAGATTTGTGCAGCCTTGCCACGCAAAAGTGACAACGTGCGCATCGCTGGTTATACGGTGAGCGATTCTGCAGAAGAGACATTGACCCTGGAATGTCTGGCGGGACTCCCACTGCCGGTGTTGCAGATTGAGAAGGTTACCGGAGACCCCTGTTGGGAGGCATTGGAAAGTGGACAACCCATCATACGGGCCACGGGTGATCCGCAGGCACCGGAATGGATCAAAGCCTTGCGCAAGCAAGTCGGGGAAATTGGCTTCTTTCCCTTCGGAGGGGGAGACTTGCGGGGCGTGGGTCTGATCGGCGTGCGCGAAGAAGGGTATTTCTATCGGGTAGGACCGTCGTATTTCGACGCATTCACCCGTCTGGGAGAACTGGTGCTCTTGCTCCGCAGACAATCCCTGCGCGATCCTCTCACCGCCTTACCCAATCGTGCCCTTTTCCTGGATCGCCTGGAAGCCGCGAGGAATCAGTCGCTACGACGGGAACGGATGCTGGGCGTCGCGATTATCGATCTGGATGGCTTCAAGCAGGTCAATGACCGTCTGGGACACTCGGCCGGAGACCAGTTGTTACAGGAAATCGTACGTCGGCTGCAGAGTATGCTTCGCTTGGGAGACACCCTCGCCCGTTTGGGCGGCGATGAGTTCGGCCTGCTCCTTCCCGATCTGAGCTCTCTCGATGACTTCCAAGTCGTTTGCGAACGCTTGCTCGCAAGCATCCGTGAGCCGATAGAAGTCCACGGCGATGTTGTCAGTGTCTCTGGTAGCATTGGCTTCACAGTTTATCCCTTGGACGACAATGATATCGAGACCCTGATCCGGCATGCCGATTTGGCCCTCTACGCCGCCAAGGAGGCTGGTCGAGATCGGTTTTATATGCATACCCTGGAGTTGGATAACGCTTTGCAGGCGGACCTGGGAACGATCGCCCTGGTGGAGCGAGCGTTGCAAGAAGACCGCCTGGTTCTGCACTACCAGCCGATCGTATCCAGTACCAGCACTAAGGTCTGTGGCGTGGAAGCGCTGCTCCGACTGCAACACCCGGAGAAAGGATTGCTTGCGCCTGCCACGTTCTTTTCCGCACTGGATCATCCTCGACTTGCGCGCCCCATCGGCAGATTTGTTTTGGAGACAGCGCTGCGACAGGGGGAGATCTGGCAGCAGGAAGGCATAGCCCTGCGTATCTCGGTGAATATCAGTGCCCGTCATCTACTCAACGCCCACTTTTTGGAGGACCTGCAGGAGGCCCTTGCCAGGCACCCCGGGCTACCGCCGGAGTCTATTGAGGTCGAGATTACCGAGTCGGCTTCTTTATACAATATCTCAGAGGCGCAGGCGGTCCTGAATTCTTGTCACAGTCTGGGCGTACAGATCGGACTCGACGATTTTGGTACCGGTAACGCTTCCCTGATCTATCTCCAGCAGTTACCCGCCCATACCGTCAAAATCGACCAGAGTTTTGTGCGCGATATGATCAGTGATCCTAAGGATCTCGCCATCGTTACGGCGGTACTCACCGCCAGCCGCATACTGGGCTTGGAGGTGGTTGCTGAGGGTGTGGAAACGACAGAGCAGGCCGCCTTGCTGGCCAAATTTGGTTGTAGCCATTTGCAGGGGTATCTCTTTTCGAAGCCACTTCCAGCCGAAGAAATTCCCGACTGGGTTACCCATTTTCG
>JAQVDS010000015.1 GCA_028697715.1 Acidithiobacillus sp.
ACCTGCGCCAGGCGATGGCGCGGGGGCAGAAAGTGGATGTGGGAATTGCCCAGGTGGACACGGAAAACTTTGCCGCTTATGGGTTGAGCCCCGCCAATGCCTTTGACGCCTGCACCAATCTTCGGGTGGGGGGGCAGATTCTGGCTGCTGACTACTTTAAGGCGGCCAGGAAATTAGGTCCTGGGCAAACAGCCCTTTATCATGCCTTTGAAGCATACAACTCTGGGCGGCTCTGGGGGGATTCTGGGTATGCCAACCAGATTTTGAACGCAGCGGGGATGCCCGTACAGGTCACGGGAAAGGGCGGACTGACATACCGCGCCCGACCGGCACTCCTAACATGGGCAGGTCAAAAAGTCGTTTCCTGGAAATTCTTGCGCTGATGGAGAAACGGAATGATCTGGCTTTTTGCGGGCAGTAGCATTACAAAGCTGGCACTGGTAGCTGGTGGCGTGGCGTTGTTGGCCGGGCCGTTAAACGGCAATCAGACCTGGGTAGCCGGACAGAGCCGGTACATGCCACCAAAGGCTATCCGCTTGGCAAGTACGGCCAATGTGAACCGGCTGCACAGACTGCCAAACGGTGGGGTGGTAGTGGACTTGGAATGCTGGCCGATGACGCCCAAGGCACAACAACGGCATCCGGTAGCAGCCTATCGCAAGGCGGCGATCCTGGCCGCAAAGAGGCGGCAATGGCTGGTAGGCACTCCGGCAACCGACTTGGTACACAGTGTCGACCCTGCATATCGTGGAAAGCTCTATTCAGAGTTTTTGCGGCTGGACTTGGCCGGACGGATCGCGCCCTTTGTCTCCGTCTATGAGATTCAGGCCCAAGGTCTTGAGCGCAATCCAGCGCGGTATGCGTGGTTCGTGCGGCAGGTGGCCGCCCAGGTTCATGCAGGCAATCCGCGAGCATCGATTCTGGCAGGATTGAGTACCAATCCGGGCGGTCATGCCGTGTCATCGGCTGTATTGGTGCGGGACGTGGTCGAAACAAAGGGAGTGGTAAACGGGTATGAGATTAACATTCCCCAGGCGGGTCGCTCTTGTCCTTCCTGTGGAACGGCGCGGCCAGAGGTTGCGGCACAGCTATTGCGAAAAGAGTTGGGGTGATGACATGCCCCTTTCTTTGTGGGTTATACGGCAGAAGGTAGTATCGGAAATAGGAAAAGGAGAATGCAATGTTTGGATTCGGTGAGCACAATCAGGAAGCAATGCAGGCAACTTGCCCCTGCTGCCAGACGCAGATGCAGGACATGGGAGCGCACGGCATCCGCATGGGTGGTCTGACGGGCTTGGGCGGCGCGGCACTCGGCATGATCGGCGGACAACTGGCCGACGATGGTGAGGAAGCCTTTGAAAAGAAGCTCCAGGTGCAGGTCTTTGTCTGTCCTCAGTGTCATGAAGTATCGCTCAAGTATCGGGGTGGCCTATGATCTGGTTACTTGCTGCGGTACTGATTCCGATTGCTGCCATTGCTATGCTGTTTTTCTCGATGGCGGACGACTTCTGGCAACTGATCCGTTTCAAGTTGGACCTGTCGCGCTTATTTGGCGATCTGATCCATGTGCTGGTGATTGTCGTCATTGGGTTTTTGGCTGAGGCGTTTGTGTTGTTTCATCTGGTGACGATATTTTTGGGGTATTCGTAATCCGTGAGTGATATTGGCTTAAAACAACCCTTCCTCAATCATGGCTGTGAGGATTGATATATCCACACCATAGTTTTTCACGTCTTGTGTTGATTCTTCATCTTCTGTTGATCTTCGCAGAAACTGTGGAACCTCTAAATAATCATCTTCTAGGTTTGTGGCAAGTGAGTATCCAATAAACCGTTCAGCGACTTGTTTCCTTTGGAACTTTGGTCGTTTCTTCTCGGTCTTGAACGCGCCTTCTGAAAACAGTATCTTGGCTCGCAACGCCTCAAACGAATAACCCCTGCCCAGTCGGTTCATCACTCGTATCAAGTTGTTCAACGACTCTGTGTAAGCATTGGTAACGGGGTGGTTGAAGTAGTTGCAAATATACGGTTCCCAGTTCATCCAGGCCCTAGCTAAGTCATTAAAGGCATCGCGGATCTCGGGCGTTAGGTTGTGAAGCCAGGTATTGAATAGTGATTTGGCTTGTTCTGGAGACTTTGCCTCATAGATGGCATAGAAGTCTTCTTTCTGCCGATAGGCTAATCCTATTTGTCTGTCAGGTCACGCTCACGCTTCAGGAGGACAAATCTATCGTGCATCAGCCCACGGCGCTGCTTGGGTGTTAACTGCTCTCTCAGGGACTTTCTGACCCTTTCCAAGCCATCATTAGCCATCCTGACGACGTGAAATTTGTCGATCACGATCTGTGCGTCGGGAATAACTGTTTCAACGGCATCCCGGTAAGGTTTCCACATATCTATTGCAACGTAATGCACCTGGTCAAGCCCCTTGAGCTGACTCAGGTAGCGCGTCACTGTCGGCTTGTTCCGGTCTTTCAATATCTCAACAATAGTATTGTTCTTGATATTGCTGACTACACAGCGAGGCTTGATTAGGTGGATCTCGTCGATGCCCATCCACTGAGGAATTTCAAACCTAACGGTCTTTTCCAACTCGTTGATGTAATCCCGGAAGATGGAGCGGACTGTACCTTCGACAATGCCAACCTCGTCTGCGATGCTGGTGAATGTGCGCGTGATGGCCTGCTTGCCGATCCATTCAACGAGCCGCTTGGTCATCTTGCGCTTTTCGTCTACATCCGGCAGCGGCTCGTAAAATGTCTTATTGCAGCTTTGGCACTGGTAGCGGCGAGTGTCCACGTAGATTCCCACCCGTTTTCCGTGCATTGGCAAATCCTTGACAAGCTGCTCTCTCCGGCCAAATCCACGGATGTTTTCAGACTGACAGTGTGAACATTTCAATGGATGCCGGGTAACGGTGGTGGCTATATGGTAATCATGCTCGTCTTCGGTGATCTGGCTGACCGTGTAAGACGACAAATTCAGGATGTTGGCGGGCATTCAATGACTCTGTTACTGCTTGCCATAGGGATAGAGGTCTGGCTTTCCTGTTGCTTCGAGGCACTTTTTGCGCAGTTCGTGGTAACTCTTAAGAAGACTGGCATAATCCCGCTCCATACTCTTGATCTGTCCATAGAGCAGGTTTTCCATTGCTTCCTTCTCGCGCAACTGAGCGCGGGCTGCGTTTCGCTCTTTGACCAAATCCCTCATCGCGTCGAGCAGATTGCCGGTATGTCGTGTCATCACATCCTGAATGAGGTCGCTGGCTGATTCGTTCAACCAACGGGCCAGGGCAGGAATATCGTCCTTGTTTGGCATTGTCCTTCCTGGTTTCAGCATGGGGTTCTCCAGCTTGCGCCATCTGGATATTCACCAGGGCCATCATCAGGTTCGTAAACGTCCGACTCGCCCTCGATGTCGATGACATCAATGTTATCCACAAAGACAGTGGCGGGTTCTTGTTCCTCGCCAAAAATGAAAACTTCCTTCTTCTGGCTGATTGCCGCTGCGATAGCTTCCTCGATGTGTTGGCTAGCTGGGGCATCGCCAAATTTTTCGCACCAAGGTAGCTCGACAAATAACGAAAGCGAGACCTCGACTTTGAACTGTGACTTAATCGGCTTATCCATTATCGTTCCTCGCTTAATGAGCGGCGATTTTGCGATACAACGCATCCGGGGCCAGATCTGCATCATTCGGCCAGCACACAGCACCAAATTCATCGACTCGCGCCTGGGCGAAGAACTCTGGGTCTTTCAGCGGCTCGAACATTGGCCCAAACAGCCGATCAGCAATACACACCTCACCATAGGTGCCATCATCGAAAGTGACCGCGAGGGTGTATTCAGGCTTGGCTTCTACATTGGTTACTCGGCGCATAGCAATCACTCCAATGGTTCAATCTTGTTGAGTGGCTGATGCTGCTCAGCCAGTTTCCAGTCGTTCAGCAAGTCTTGTCTGTGTTCGACTGCCCACTCAATAACCAGTGCCTTAGCCCGTTTGGGCATCGAGCCTTCCATAATCTCCAGAGTCTCAATAGAGATAATGGCCTCATGCTCACCATAGTACGCATGGAAATGAGGCGGGTTGTGGTCGTCGTAGTACATTCGGATCAGGATGCCGAAGAATTCGCTAATGGTTGGCATATATGCTCCTATACGCTTAATCCTGACAACACGATAGCTTGAATAGGGCGAGAGCTTAATTCTAACTCTCTAGCAAGCTGCTCTGGCGTGTAGAGTTGATTGGGCTTCCCTACGTTTTTATGGCTTGCACCATTCAGATAACCAGTCCAAACACCAACCTCTCCACCAACCACACGGTAAGATGCCTTAACGCAGAAGCGAGTTGGTTTATTGAATTCAACGCGAAGATCAACATGCTTGGATTGCCAAACGCCGCCCTGAGAAGGATTCCAACCTCCTTCATCCAACATGCGGATCGCGGTTTCAACAATGGATTTGATTTTACCCTGATTCATCTGTTGCTACCTAACCGAACAAATTTGCCCAACGTTGTAACCCAATTCACCAAAGTAATCACGGATAGCAGCGTAATCCGTAAAACCGTCAGAGGTTCTATAATTTGGACATTTCTTGGAACACAAAACACCGTCCAATTCAATCTCAACAAAAATCATACCTCACCTATCATCAATCACGTAATACGAAAGAGTATAACCATACAATAACAACAAATCAACCACCAAATACGAATTAGTACGTTGTTTCTGAAAAGCGATTCAGGCACCAGATAAATCACCCGCTACGAATACCCTATTTTTGTAACCAGCGCGAGGCGAAGGGGGTGCGGTATGATGACCCTCACGTTGACGACTTCTGCCGCGTTCGTTTTCAGGCTGCGCTTGTTGCTTGTAAACAGTGTTTCTCTGCCGCTTTAACTTATGTTAAAAATTTATGGTCTTACATCTTTCAAAGAAATCCTTTATGTTAGAGTTTCCTGATTAACAGATGAGGTGCAACCATGTTTGAGGAATACGAACAAGAGTTTGAAATGATCGCCCAGGTGCGATCCCTGGAAGAGGAAGGCCATTGCTTTGCCAATGTCACTGACGAGCAGATTCGGCAAGCCTTCGATGCTGGACGAGACCTGCGGGAGTTGACGATTCTCCGCGCTGCCTGAGCCGTGATTCACCCATCCAGATAGCCCCTGCACTCGCGGGGGCTTTGTCTATTCGGCCTCCCCCGCAAGATGATCGCCTACCATCCGCACTACATCTCCAACGGTTTGCAAATGGTGAATCTCTGCATCCTTCACCTGCATGACAAACTCGGCTTCCAGTGCCATCACCAATGCTGTGCAGTCCATCGAATCCAGCCCCAGGCTGTCCAGGGTGGTATAGTCTTTCAGGCGATCCGGGGTAATGCCAAATTCCTGTTCCAGCAAGCCGTAGACGCGAATTTTGTACGAAGGCAACATGGCGATCCCATTTTGTGATAATTGCAACAACCTTATGAATTATAACATAAATCTTCTTTTCTCGCATCTGAAAGCAGGAGCGTTCAGGTATCTCGCTGGTCAGCGGTCTATACCCAAAGAGCTTTTCTTATCAGGAGATTCCTGTGGCTAGAACCAAAGTACCCACATTGCATCGGCCCAACTCCGAAGTGCTGGATTACAAAACCCAGAGACTGGCTCGCGGCGGCGGTCTCAAGACGACCCTGGGCGGCATTGCTGCGGGAGTGCTGGGTTTCACACTAGGCATTTCTTACGATGCCCGAGAGGTATTCCCAAGCTACACGTGGACGGATGACTTTATCCAGCAAGCCCATGCGTATTTGGCAGTGGATGGATGGCGGTTGTACAACCCGATCCCTTTTCTGCGGCCCATGGTGCTCAATCTGCACTACCCTGTGATCCATGAGGCATTTTACTATGCTGGACTCCCCGCCGTGACCCTGGGCGTATTGGTGGCGGGTATCCTGGGGTTCAAGCACAAGGACGCCAAGGAAGCAGTGATGAACAATCCGGTTCACGGCTCGGCCCATTGGGCCAGCCGAGCGGATGCGGAGAGAGCAGCATTGTTGCCGCCCCAAAAATACAAAACTCGGCAGGAAAGGATGGCATACAGCAAATGGCTCAAGCTGCGACAGCAGTCTTCCAATCAATGGAAACGGTGGTGGCAGAAGAATCATCCGGGGAAGCCGGTGCCAGAGCCAGTGATATTCAACAAGTTCTTTGAGAAGGATGCTGACGGCAGAGTAAAGGATTCCCCGCATGTCTGCTATGTTGGCGCTTTTGTGGAGAAAGGCAAGTCTACTCCCTTGCAACACACAGGAGCAGAACACATCCTCTGTTTTGCTCCGACTCGCTCTGGTAAAGGTGTGGGCCTGGTGCTGCCCACGTTGCTCGATGGCTGGATGGATTCGGTGGTCGTTCATGACATCAAGGGAGAAAACTTCAATCTCACGGCTGGCTATCGGAAATCCCGTGGGCATTACATTCTGAAATTCTCGCCCGGTTCGACATCGGAAGAGGGGTGCCATTTCAACCCCTTGGATGCCGTGCGGGTGGGCACGCAATACGAAGTAAAGGACGTGCAGAACATCGCTACCATGATCGTTGACCCCGACGGCAAGGGCCTAAATGATCACTGGCAAAAAACGGGTTTTGCCTTGCTGACATCGGTGATACTCCACGTCCTCTACGCCATGCCGGACAAGACGTTGCGCGGTGTGGCGGCCTACCTGAACGATCCGACGCTGGAGAGCGTGGATGTGGCCTTTGAGCGCATGATGCAGACGGTACACGACCAGGACGACCAGTTCGGGTGGCTGGACGGCAACAATCAGCCTACCCAGGTACACCCGGTCATTGCGCAGTCGGCGCGGGAAATGCTGAACAAGGCGGACAATGAGAAGTCGGGCGTGATCTCGACCATGATGAGCTTCTTGAGCCTCTACCGGGACCCCATCGTCGCCAAGTGGACAGAGAAGTCAGACTTCAAGATTACCGACTTGCAGGATGCCGATAAGCCGGTATCGCTCTACCTGGTGACAAGCCCGGAGGACAAGGGACGCCTGAAACCGCTCATTCGCCTGATCCTGAACCAGATTGCCTCGCAATTCACCGCTGAGGAACGGCTGGAGGCCAGAGACGGACGGATCGAGTGCAAGGGGAAACATCGCCTGCTGTTGTTGCTGGACGAGTTTCCATCACTTGGGAAAATGGATGTGTTCCAGGACTCCATCGCCTTTCTCGCTGGCTACAACGTCAAGCTCTATCTGATCACCCAGGACATTGCCCAACTGGAGGACGAAGGCCACGGTTACGGCAAGGCAGGAGCCAAGGCGATCATCGGCAACTGTCATGTGCGTGTCGCCTATGCTCCCAACCAGGTGGAAACTGCCAAGTGGATATCTGACATGCTGGGCACCCGGACGGTAACGCTGGAAAACGACAACCAGAGTTTTGATGGCTCGCTTCTGGCCCAGCAAAAGGGGTACTCCACCAGCGTCAACTATCAGTCCCGCCCCTTGCTGACCGCTGATGAGGTCATGACGCTCCGGGGACCCGTGAAAGAGGGTAGCGCCATCAAGGCTCCAGGCGATATGCTGGTATTCTCGGCTGGATTCTCCCCGATCTATGGACAGCAACTGTTGTACTTTCAGAATCCCGAATGGCTCTCTCGGGCGTCGATCCCGTGGCCGGACCGGTCGGATGAGCTGCCTGGAGCGAAGAAGGACTACGAGATCGTCTTTGGCCCCTCTGCCGGGGTGCTGGCCGTGCCGGAAATCAAGCCGAAAGAAGAGGCCCAGAAGCCGGGAGAGGCGGCTACCGGAGAGACGCCAATCGATAACTCGGCGCTGGATGCGGTGCTTGGGGAATTCAATCAGTCGTTGGGGGAACCGCAAGGCGATGCGCCCCAAGGAGAAGGCAAGTACGATGCGTCAGAGCGGGATGCTGACAGGGATCAGATTGGTGGGTTGGTGGGGTGATGAGCTAATGTGGCTTGATATGAGGATTGCCTCCCTCACAAAGACCAACCGGTTACTTGGTTTCCAAATGCCGCCAGAGATACCAAGACGCCACAGAGCGAAAGGGCTGCCATGACTGCCCGACATGCTCCAGATTTACATCACTCCCGAACAGCAATCGGGCCGATCGCTGTAAACCGGCATCGCCCAAGGACAGTACGTCCGGCCTGTGAAGACCGAAGATCAGAAACATTTCCGCTGTCCATTGTCCGATGCCGGGAAGATCAACCAGCGTGGCGATAACGTCCGCATCTGGCGCTTCTTGCATGGCCTCTAAGTTCAGCCGCCCATCGCTGACACGATGTGCCAGTTCGACGATGTAGCGGGCTTTTGCCGATGATAGCCCGGCAGCGCGTAGCGCTTCTGGCGGGACAGCTAGAAACCCGGCAGGCGTGAAGCTAGGCACGATGGCATGCACCCGACGTTCTATTGTGTCGGCGGCCTTTGCGGATAGTTGCTGACTGATGATCGAATTGGCCAACGTCTGGAAGGGCCGAGACTCACGATCAGCAAGAGGGCAGAAACCATGGTCGACAATCAGTCGGGCCATGACCTGGCACGATTGGCTTAGATACGCTTCTGCCTCTCTCGTAGCGGTCAGAGTTAGTTGGCTTGGTACGCTCATTGAGCCGCAACAGCCTCTGAGAATTTCGATGGCTTATCAGCACCCCGAGTCTTTCTGGTTGGCTTATTGCCCGCCACTGTCGGCACAATCTTGGTCTCTGGCTCATACAGAACAAAGTCAAGTATTGATTTATGCAACGATCCTACATTTTGCTTTTTTGGATTAACAAAATCACCCATGCGCTCGGTGCCATGCTCGAACCTACGCAGAGTTGTTCTAATTGCTTCGTCACTACGGTCCACGCCAATCCAACGGCGTTTAAGACTGGCAGCAACGGCAATCGTCGTTCCTGAGCCAGAGTAACAATCCATAACCAGATCGCCGGGGTTGGATGATGCTTCAATTATTCGCGCCAACAAGGCCGGATTTTTTTCAGTGGGATAGCCGGTGATATGGATATTCTGATTGTGAGCATCTCTCATATCCATCCAAATATCCTGAACCGGAATCCCGGCACTGTTTTCCAGATAGATTTTTCGCCGTGGGTTTCCGGTGGCCGACCAATAAATTTCACCTCTGGCGTCCATTTCATCCAAAGTTGAAGGCGTGTACTGCCAGTGTTTACCGGGAGGCGGTGGCTTGCCTCTCCACTCCTTTCCTGTCTCGCCATTGCGAATGCCTGGAGCATGGATAGGCACCTTTTTGTAGCGTCGGCCATCGGGATCAACGTATTGGTATTCCTTTACCGCCTTGGCATCGTCCCATTTCTCAATAGGCCGATTCCAAACATAGTTGTCGCTCTTCGTATAGAAAAGAATATAGTCTGCCACATTCCCGTAAGTTTTGCGGGTATAATTTTTTGGATTGCACTTTTTTCTGGTGATGCAGTTGCGGAAGTTCTTTTCTCCAAAAATCTCATCGAGGATAACCCGGAAGTGAGAGATCATTCTATCATCAAGATGGAGGTAGAGCGAACCATCATTAGCGAGCAAGTGATGAATTAAAATCAGACGCTCACGTAGAGACTCCACAAAAGCAGGTCCTACCAAATGGTCATCGTAGGCGTGTTCTTGCTTGCGCGACTCAAAGGCCGATGCGGTTGCAAACGGCGGATCAATGTAGACCAACTTAACCTTCCCAGCTACAGAATCATCCTGCGCTAGTGCTGATAATACAGGGAGATTGTCAGCATGGTAAAGCCTGTTATCGCCGCCAACGTAATTAGGATCGGGTACATACCGCCCCGCTGGAGTTGCCAGAATTTCCTCTGCTGACTTCTTACCGGGATATTCTAGCCGGAAGCCGAAGGTATCCGCAGAATGGCCTTGTGCGTCATGGCTGCGCTTTCCTTTGCTGGGAATAGGGACTGCCATATCAAGACCTCAACCATTCGGCAGTGATTCGATTAGGAACCATTCGCAAGGTGACAACCTTGACCCGGCCCGGCCATTGATCTTCAATGTAGGAATAGTCATTCCACATCGAGCCAAGCAACAAGCCCGGTCCATCGTTCACATAAATCACCTTGATGTGCTGCATTCCGTGACTGTCAGCGTATCCGATAATCTCTTGTGCAACTTCTCGATATTGCCCTGTGCGATCATCCTCCTGTGCGCCGCCACGATCTGAGTCATAACGTGCCAGTCCGATTGCAAATACTTTTTTACCGTCATGGATTACAAAATCTACGGGTCGGTCAGGCTTTGGATAGTCTTTGAATACGTTACCCAGCAACACGTCTTTACCAGCACGCTCAGGCCCAGAAACGGTAAGCCCAACGAATTGACTGCGCAGCAAGTCAAACAGGCGTTCCGTCAGGTCATATCCCTTCTTTCCGCGATCTTTGTATTCCCATAAGATAGCGCAGAGAGCTTCATCCGGCATGGGGCGACTGGTAAACTTTTGTTGTACCTCTACGATGCTTCGGAACGCATCGCCAAATTGCGCACAAATTTTGGCGGCATCACTTTTGCGTTTAAGCATTTCAACGGGTGTTTGCGGGCTGACGTACTTCTTGAATACTCGGCAAAGTTGTGTTCGCATCCACTGATTTCTTGTTTCCATGATGGAGCTAAAGAAATTCATAGATGAATGCGATGCCTTCAACAACAACCCAAATTCCGTCAGCACAGGTTCATAGAGGCGGCAGGCATCTGGCAAAATGTCTGGGTAATACTCGCCAGTGGCGAGTGTGATCCATGCCTCTGCTTCGTTTTTATAATCCCCAAATTTCTTTTCTTTAACCATGATTAACCCTATTATAGTTAGGTGGTTGAATTCTGCTGGTTGTTCTCTGGCTTAGCGGTTTCATGGAGATGCTTTTTATGCTTTCATTCGCCTTGAGAATCCCGCTTACTCTTCACATCTGCTTGTCGTCTGTCTGCTAGCGCCAACTCTGTTAGTATACCATGATAACAGAAAGCCAGCGTCTCTCGGTAGGATTCATGCATTTTGTGCCTCGGAGCTTGGATTAAAAACAATCGCCGCGCCGCATCCCCTGAAAAACCTGTGCTCCGGGGCGATGGCGGCGCCACAGCTTGTACAGGTCCGTTTGGAAGATCAACTTTCCCGGTCCACAATTTCCCGTAGTTCCTTCCCCGGCTTGAAGCGTGGAGACAGCTTCGGCGGTACACTGACCTGCTCTCCCGTCCTCGGATTCCGCCCAAGCCTGGGAGCAATCAGCTTGGTGTGCAGTGAGCCAAAATCCCGGATCTCAATCCGTTCACCGGCTGCTAGCTTGTCAGCCAGGAAAAGCAATATCTGTTCAACGGCCTCTTTGGTATCGTTCAGTTGCGCGAAATAAGCTCTACTGACTTCTTTGTGTATTTTTCCGATCAGGTCCGACTTGTTCATACCGCTTCTCTGCTGGTTAGCCACCCACCCAGTAAGTATACCCCAAAGGCTCGGCTCGTCGCGCCATCAGAACCCAGCTATCACCTGGCCCTTTTCCGCCGATCTCTATCATAGCTTGTCTTCCCATGTCATAGGCTTTCGTGCTCGATAGTAAACGCAAAGTAAACGAAAGGCGGTTGAGTAAACGACTCAAACCGCCTTAACTTACTGATTTATTTGGCTCCCCGGGACAGGCTCGAACTGCCGACCTAGTGATTAACAGTCACCCGCTCTACCGACTGAGCTACCGGGGAAAAGTTCGCGTAGGATAGCGATGGAAGGCGTTTGCGTCAACCAGCTGTATGCGTCTGCTAGCCCAAAGGCGTAATGTCCTCTTTGCGGTGTACGAGGAGGTTGCCGGAGGCAGGTCGGCTGCCCCCGGGTCGCTCCTGGGCGTGCAGCTCAGGACGGAAAGAGTTTCTGGGTGATCTCTGCCACGTGTTTTCCCTGGAAGCGGGCAATGGCCAGCTCGTTGGCCGAGGGTTGGCGGCTACCATCGCTTTTGGCGAGGGTGCTGGCCCCATAGGGAGTGCCGCCGCTGATCTCCTCCATGTTGGTCAGCTCAGGGCAGGTATAGGGCACGCCCACGACGATCATCCCCTGATGGAAGAGGAAAGGATGAAAACTGAGGATGGTGCTTTCCTGACCGCCATGCTGCGTAGCGGTACTGACAAACACGCTGCCGACCTTGCCCACCAGGGCGCCTTGTTGCCAGAGACCGCCGGTGCGATCCAGAAAATTCCGCATTTGGCCACTCATGTTGCCAAAGCGGGTGGGGGTGCCAAAGAGGATGGCATCGTAGTCCCCCAATTCATGGGGGTGCGCTTCTGGCGCGCTTTGCGCCTTGACGTGCATGACCGTCTGCTTTTCCGCATCCAGGGTCTCCGGCACGCGCTTGATTATCACCTCCACGCCGGGCACCGAGCGCGCACCCTCTGCTTCTGCTTCGGCCAACTGCTCTACGTGTCCCCACAGGCTATGATACAGCACCAAAATTTTGCTCATCTCCGACTCCTTTTTCCATTACGCCAGTTGTCCGGCCCGATAGTCCGTTACCGCTTGCTGAATTTGCTCCTCGGTATTCATCACGAAAGGCCCATATTGGGCAATGGGTTCCCCCAACGGTCGCCCTGCGACCAGCAAGACTCGGCTGGCGCTCGACGCGGACAGCGCAACGCCAGAGCCGGCATCGTCCAGAATAGCCAAATGCTGCACCGGGACTTTGTGCGCGCCGATCTGCACCTCCCCCTCATAGGGCACGACAAAGGCGTGGTGACTGGGGGACAACTCCTGCCAGAAGCTTGCCCCCGCGGCTAATTCGAGGTCGATGATCAAGGGTTCTGTCTGCGCCCGTTGTACGACACCCTGCACGCCATGACTACTGCCGGCAATGACTGTCCAGTGGTTGCCCTGGGCATCTACACCGCGCGGCAGATCTGCGGCCTGAAAGTCCCGATACCATGGCGCGCAGAGTTTGTCCGCGGCGGGCAGATTCAGCCAAAGCTGAAAGCCGGCCATCCGTCCCTCGGCCTGCTGCGGAATTTCGGAGTGAATCACCCCTCTGCCCGCTGTCATCCACTGCACCCCGCCACTCTCCAGCAGGCCCTCGTGTCCGGCGCTGTCGCGATGCAGCATGCGGCCAGCCAGCATATAGGTGATGGTCTCGAAGCCGCGATGCGGGTGGTCGGGAAAACCCGCGATATAATCGTCGGGCTCATCGCTGCCAAAGGCGTCGAGCATGAGGAAAGGGTCGAGCCGCTTTTGCAGCGAACGCTCGAAGAGACGGGTGAGTTTGACCCCGGCGCCGTCACTGGTGACGCGCCCGGCGATGACGCTCTCGACGCCTCGGCTCTGGGCAGAAGGCTGGGAAATGCTCATGGTGTCGGTCTCCTTGCACAGTTTTGCGCGTAGTACCGACTTTGCATATTATGGTAATACATATTTTTGTAAAGTAGGTACTGATTAGTAACTATGAGAAAGACCATTCAGGAAAGTTCCTGCCCTATGGACAGCTTGTTGCGGCTTCTCATGGGGCCGTGGACCACTTATATCCTTTGGACCCTGCGCAATCAGGGACCGCTGCGTTTTGGCGCCCTACAACGTGCTGTAGGAAAGATTTCGGCGCGTATGCTGACTGAGCGTCTCCGCTTGCTGGAAGAAGCAGGAATTATCTACCGCGATTATCGTCCCACCGTTCCACCGGAGGTCAGCTATGGCCTGACCGAACGTGGCCGGGAATTGGGAGTGGTACTGGATGGGCTCGACGTCCTGGCGCGGAAGTGGGCGACCGAGGGATTTGGCGCCACGTCTCGATAAACACCTCTTGCGAGGGGGGCGGGGAGTCGATACCCTGCTCGTTGATTTCGGATAGGGTGAGAGTATGGCAGCGTTGATTTTTGATACGGAAACCACCGGGCGCAACGCGCCGCAACTGATTGAGGCAGCGTGGTTGCGGGTAAATGACCTGCGTACCCTGGAGGTGGAAGAGCAATTCGTGCAACGCTACCGTCCGGAAAAGAAAATCGAGCTGGGTGCCATTGCGGTGCATCACATCCTCGATGAAGATCTGGCTGATTGCCCACCGGCAAGCAGCTTCCAGTTGCCCGCCGATACCGAGTATCTGGTGGGGCACAGTATCGATTTCGACTGGGAGGTGGCAGGTCGGCCCGAGGTAAAGCGCATCTGCACCTACGCCATGAGCCGCCGGCTGTGGCCGGAAATCGACAGCTTCTCGCAGTCGGCCTTGCTGTATCACTTCAGCAAAGACCGCAACAAAACCCGGGAAAACCTCAAAAATGCGCATTCTGCGCTGGCCGACGTGAAGTTTTGTCGGGTCATCCTCAACCGGATCGTCTTGGCGGTGCGGCCAGCCAGTTGGGAGGTGTTGTGGGAGTTCAGCGAGCGCGCCCGCATTCCCGAAACCATGCCCTTTGGCAAGCACAAGGGCGTCAAAATTTGTGATCTGCCGGATGATTATCGGCGCTGGGCATTGAATAACCTCACCGATATGGATCCGTACCTGCGCAAGGCCCTGGAGGGGGCGGCCTAGTCTCACTTCTCTCTGACCCCGGGGCTTTCGTGATACCCGAGAGTGCACTGCTTCTGCTCTTTGTGGCCGCCTCTTTGCTGGCGGTGATCGCCAATCGCTTGCGCCTGCCCTATACCGTTGCCCTGGTATTGGGTGGTCTGCTGCTGGGAAGTCTGCGTCTGTTTCAGACTCCGGTGCTGACCCATGATCTAGTGTTCAGCATCTTCCTGCCCGGGCTGATTTTCGAATCTGCCTATCACCTGTCCGCAAGTACCCTCTGGCGAGATCGCCTCGCGATTTTCGGCTTGGCCGTCCCGGGCGTTTTTCTGTCGATGATTGTAACCGCCTATGTTTTTTTGGCGGTATATCCCTATCTTCCCCATTTGGCTGGCATAAATCTGAGCCTGGGCGTGGCGCTGGTCTTCGGCGCGGCGGTGGCGGCCACGGATCCGATCTCGGTGGTTTCCATTTTTCGCCAGCTCGGGGCGCCGGCGCGGCTGACCTTTTTGATTGAAAGTGAAAGTCTGCTCAATGATGGCACCGCCATCGTCTTCTTTACGCTTTTTCTGGGCATTGCATTGGGTAAAGGTGTCAGCCTGCCCGCTCTGGGACTGGAATTTGTCTCCATGGTCGGTGGTGGGGCCTTGCTGGGTCTGGTGATCGGCTGGCTGAGTTCGGAAGTCATCAAGCGAGTAAACGACGGTATGGTAGAGATTACCATCACCATCCTGGCGGCCTACGGCAGTTTTTTGCTGGCCACCCAACTGGATTTTTCTGGTGTCATCGCCACCGTGGTGGCGGGGCTGCTCTGTGGCAACTATGCCGCCCAGCGAGGCATGAGCGCTTCGGTGCGCATGGCGGTAAATACCTTTTGGGAATATCTCGGCTTTGTCCTCAATTCCCTGATCTTTTTGTTGGTGGGCCTGACCATTCATCTTCAGGATTTGTTGAAGATCTGGGCGCTGGTTCTCGCCGCCTACCTAGCAGTCACGGTGGCACGCGCCGTGGTGGTCTATGGTATGGGCGCCATTCTGCGACCCACCCGCGCGCGGATCCCTCTCAACTGGAACTTCATCCTGCTCTGGGGCGGAATTCGCGGGGCGCTATCGATGGTCCTGGCACTCAGTCTGCCGATGGAGTTCCCTTCCCGCGATCTACTCATCAACCTGGTTTTTGGCGTGGTGTTGCTGACGATTCTCGTGCAGGGGCTGAGCATCTCGCCGTTGGGACGCCTCTTTGGCGTCCTCGCGGGCAAGAACGACAATGAAAACTTTGAGAGGAACCGCTTGCGTCTGGCCCTCGCCGAGCACGACCTCAACGAGCTGAAGGCCTTGGAACAGCAGGCTTTGCGCGACCCAAAGGTACTACAGCTATTGCAACGGCAATTTTCTCAGGAGCGTGCGCAGATACAAGAGACGCTAGCGCAGGAGGAGGTCGACAATGACTGGATTCGTCAGCGCGACTATGTTCGCCTGTATCGACGCCTGCTGCTGCAACGCAAGCAGAAAATTCTGGATGCGCGGCAAGAGGGGTTACTGAATGAAGCTGGTGCCGAGGAGTTGCTTGCGGATGTCGATGCGCAGCTGCTGGAGCTGGAATCGGCGCCTGCCAGGGCTTTTCAACGGGCGAGCGAAGACGCTCAGGATCTTCCGCTGAAAGAGTGAGACGTTGCATGGGCCTCTCCCATAGATGCCCAGACGATCCCTCTACTGGCGCTCCATGGGTTTTTGGAGGGGGTACAGGTGCTCCCCCTTCAGCTTGCAGAAGGTCGCTGATCGATGAAGTGACTTTTGAGAATATGAAAAAAGCGTCGGTATTTGCGCAGCTCGCGGTCGAGGATGAGTACCTGGTCCATGATCTCGTCGGGATGGGCGTGATTGATACTACCGAGTAGTTCCCGCAATTTTTCCTGTACCAGATCCTGTTTTTCCTCTAGCGCCTCGAGGGCCTGCTGTAAATCCGTGGGCGGCGTGGCAGCCGGGCTTAGGGCAGCCGGATGTTGTTTGATATTCATCTCGTTACTCCAGAGTAAAAGGGGCCCCGAAAAACGGGGCCTCTAGTCATCAGTGACCTGCGTACATCGCTTTTTTGGTGTAGCGACCGCGGAATACCCAGATCTGGTACCAGTTGTACAGAATCATGATGGGCACAAAGCCAGTCATGAAGAGGGTGAACACTGCCAGGGAGTCTGCCGGATTCGATGCCTCTTGAATGCCCCAGGTATGCGGGACGATGTACGGGAACATGGTTGCCCACATGGCAAACCACATCAGGGCAACCACGCCCTCGCCCCAAAGCAGCGCGACAAAGTCACGCGAGGCAGCGTGCGCTGTCATCGACATATAGGCAAAGCCCAGGATCACCAGAATCCAGATCAGCCATACCCACCAATTGGCGCCGGTCCATTTGGCGGCTGCCCACGGGAAGATGGCATAGGACCAGACCAAGGTGATGACGATCGCTGCCAGAGCGATCATCGAGAAGGCATTGGTCCATTTCTTGGCGCGCTCGTGAATGACATCGCCAGGAACGAATCGGGCACAGAGATACAAACCCCCGGCGAGACTCGCAGCAATGACCGCACCAAAGCCGGTCCAGATGCTGAAGGGACTCAGAAAGGTAAACGGCCCGCCGGCGTAGTGGGGAACGGCGTCGAAGGCATTGGCGTGGGCACCTGCCACCCCTTCGGCAGCGATGTGGTGCGCCATAGGGAATCCTTGCAGGGCGCCGCCCAATGCCACACCAGCACCAAAAGGAGCGAGCACACTTCCAAATGCAAACATCCAACCCCAGAAGCGCTTGGAACCGATGGCATGCACATGAAACTCAAACGCAATGGCGCGCGAAATGATACCCCACAGGGCAAAGGCGAGAGGAATCAGTAGGTAGTTGAAGGCGCTCCCGTAAACGGATGGAAAGGCGCCGAACAAGATACCGCCAGCGACGACCAGCCAGGTTTCGTTACCATCCCAAAAACCTGCCATGGAAGCCATGATGGCACCACGTTCCTCTTCATCCGGCGAAAACAGTGCAAAGATGCCGGCACCCAAATCTGCCCCGTCAAGGGCGATATACAAAAGAAACATCAGACACAGAATCAGCCACCACCAGGTGGATAGTGCGCCGACGATCCTGGATACGTCTTGAAAAAACATGTGGAATGTCTCCGTGGCAAGGCCGGGGTTGCACCCCGGCTCATGGATTTACCGGCTCTTATCGAGCATCGGCTTGCTGGCAAAGGTCGGCTTGGCAAAACCCCCGCCCGCCTTCTCCTCCTCGTGGCTACCTTCTTCATTGTGATGGGTGAAGAGGGTGTCGGAGTGCGGAATGTTGTCCACACCCTTGGCAATGACGCGACTGAAGAAGTACCAGGCCCCCGACCACACGGTCAGTTCGAAGATGATGTAGCCAACGAACCAGAAGACCTCCTGACCGAGCGACATGTGGCTAACGCCCTGATAGGTCCGCATCAGGTTGAAAACCACCCATGGCTGACGGCCGATTTCCCGAGTCCACCAGCCACACCAGATGGCGAGGTAGGGAAGAAAGCCCGAGAAGACCACCGCGCGCAGGAACCAGGGATTCTTGCGTAGCGATTCGGCATTGAGCTTGCCGCGCAGGCGTAGCCAGTTACCCCAGAGCGCCACAAAAAATAGGAAGAAGCCGATCGCCACCATCACGCGGAAGGAGTAGAAAGGCACCCAGACATCCGGACGATCTTTGGCCGGGAACTGGTCCATACCCGTGACCTTACCGTTCAGGGTGTGGGTTTCCAACAGACTCAAGACATGCGGAATGGTGATGGCAAAGACGTTGCCGTCATTCTGGGCATTGGGAAAGGCAATCAGATGCCAGCCAGTATTGACTTTGCCGTCTGGCAAGTAGGTGTGGTAGTGCCCTTCCATGGCAGCCAGGGAGGTCGGTTGCGTCATGGCCACGTCCCGGCCGACGGAATCGCCCAACCAGATCTGCACGGGGGTGACGATCAGTAGCGCCAGCAAAGTTGGCTTGAGCAGCTTGGTAAAGAGATCAGCGTTGCGATTCTTGAGGATAAACCAGGCGCTGACGCTGGCAAAAACGAAGAGGGCCAGCTCGACCGTCGCCACCCACATGTGCGGGAAGCCCCAGACAAAGTTGTCATTGAAGATGGCGTGCCACCAGTTGGTGACCTGAAAGAGACCATCTTTGAGTACGATGCCGTTGGGGGTCTGCATCCAGGAATTGGCCACTAAAATCCACATGGCCGAAAGACTGGAAGACAGACCGACATTGAAGGTGGCAAAGAGATGCATCCCCTTACTGATCTTGCCCCAGCCAAAGACCATCAGGCCGATGAAGCCGGCCTCATACATGAAGGCAGTAATGGTCTCGAAACCCAGGATATTGCCGAAGAAGGGGCCAACGGCCTGGGAGAAGGGCCCGTAGAGGATACCGAAGGCCATTTCCATGGTGACACCGGTCGCTACACCTGCGCCAAAGTTAATGATGAGAATCTTCTCGAAGAAGCGGTTGAGCTTGTACCATCGCTCATCGCCCGTGCGCAGCCAAGCGACTTCCAGAATAAACAGCAGCCACGACATTCCAATGGTCATCGGTGTCCAAAGGATGTGCATGGAGGTGATCCAGGCGAAGTCCATACGGCTGAGGAGCACGGGCAAAGTGTTTTCTAAAACCATGACTCACTCCTATGTCAGTTTTGGTAAACATAAAGTACACAGTAATGTACGTATTTATATAAGCAAATGCTGTACCATCTGAAACGGTCAGTAAGTCCCTGATCTTTGCCTCCATCGGGGGAGATGTGGTGGATATCACCCAATCTCCTGGGGTATATCCACAAGTTTTCTATATGTATAAAAAAACATTTTTATATTATCTACCGTCGGAGATTTTCATTCCAAGGCTTGCCCGGCGGCGTGACTCGTGCGATTTTCTCGGCTTCTGGCAAGGAGAAACCGTGTTCCGATTTTTGCGCAAGAGACGTTTCTGGCTGGAGCTGGCGATCTGGATAGTGTTGCTCGCGGGAGTCTATTACTTCACCCAATGGCGCGGCAGCAGCGCCGCGCTGGCAGTCCCCCGGCAACTGCCGCCCATCAGCGTCCGCTCCCTCTCCGGACAGGTACTTGCGCTGCCCAGGCCGCCGCAACAAATCCTGCTCATCAATTTCTGGTCCCCGGATTGCCCGCCCTGTCTGGCCGAGATCCCGGCTCTGGTGCAGTTGCAGAGCTGGCTTGGCGGCAAAAAATTCAGCATTGTGGGGATTGCTGTGGATGGCAGTAGCGCCAGTGCAGTGCGGGCGCGCGTGCGGGAGTTCGGCATCAATTACCCGGTCTACCTGGCAAGCGGGCAGGGCGCCAGCGAGGCGGTGGGGGGGGTGCTGCTGACACCCACGAGCTTGCTGGTGAATGCCAAAGGGCAAATCATCGGGCGCTATGTCGGCGCCAGCGCGGTACCCGTCATTCTTTGGCACCTGTTGTGGGCCAGGATATGAGAGGAGACCGTTGATGCAGCGCAAGAGCCTCTTCCGCCAAACTGCCGGGACTCTGGCCCTGGGTATTGTCGCGTTGCAGATTTTTTCCGTGCTTTCCATCATCGTTACCGTCCTGCTGCCCCTAGGTCAGCGCTCTGCGGAAGATCTGGCCGGCCTGTTGATCATGACTGCCCAGACCTATCAACAACTGCCGGCAGAGCAGCATACCGTTTTCTTGCAGCGCGTCGCGCGCGATAACGGTATCTATATCGGTGCGCCACCGCCCGATTTTGACATTGGCAGCAGCCGCAGCCACCTTTACGGAAAAATTTTGTCCGAGGTGTTGCGTAAACGCTTGGGGAAAACGGTGCCGGTATTTTCGGCGCACGACCCAAAAGGCACCCTCTGGGTTGCTATCCCCACTCGCGGACAAGCGGTCTGGATGCATTTCGCACGTCGACGCCTTACCGCCACGTTGCCTCTCGGTCTGCTGGCGATTCTGGGAATCTCGACCCTGTCTCTGCTGGTGTTGACGATCATTCTGGTACGCCGTGTATTGCGACCCCTGGCGGTTCTGGCGGATGCCCTGCGGCGCAAATGGAATGCCCCCCTACCGTCGCTGCCGGCCAATGGTGCCAAAGAATTCTACGATCTCCTGGATGCCTTTGAGCGTATGCGCACCCGCCTGCAAGCGATGATCGACCACCAGTCCCTGCTGCTGGTCGGCATTTCCCATGATCTACGCTCACCCTTGACCCGTATCCAGATGGCGCTGGAATTCTTGCCGGAAGACACGCCACGGGAGCTGCGCGAGGGTCTGGCCGAGGATACCCAGCGCATGACTGAGCTGCTGGCGCAGTCCCTTGCCATTGGTCGGGGGAGTTCCGCCCGTATTGCCGATCTCGACCTGGTTGCACTCCTGCAGGTGACGGGCGAGGCGTTTACTCGGGCCGGCGGCGTATGGCAGGCAAGCTTGCCACGCCGTTATCCATTTCGAGGGGATTACGAGGCGTTGCGCCGTCTCTTCGACAACCTGTTGGATAATGTGCGCCGCTATGCCGGCGACCGGGTGGAGGTGACCCTGCGCAAGCGCGACGGACGGGGGGTGCTGCTGTTCTGTGACGACGGACCCGGAATACCAGAGGATCGTCTGGAAGCGTTACTGGAGCCGTTCAGTCGTGGGGACAGCGCGCGGGGGCACAGCGAAGGCAGCGGTTTGGGCCTGGCAATTGCGCGGCAGATTGCCGAGGCGCAGGGCTTACAGTTACGTCTCTATAACTGCGGTGGTGGGAGCGGACTCTGCGCGGAACTCTCCTGGGAGCTGCGCGCAGAGCCAAAGCTACGATGATGGTATGGTCAGGCCAGCACCTGACGGCTTCTGGCAAGAAGATCGAGGGTCCGGCGATCTGCGATCCGGTAATACACCCGGGTGGCTGCCTTGCGCATCATCACCAGGCCCTGCGCCTGGAGCAGGGCAAGATGCTGGGCGGCATTGCTGTGGCTGGTGTGCACTGCTCGCGCAAGGTGCTGCAGGTTCATCTCGCCGCGGCTGAGTAGGCAGAGCATGTGGTAGCGCAAAGGATGGGCGAGCGCGCGCAGGGCACCCGCCAGGCGGTAGATTTCTGTTTCGTCGAGAACGGTTTCGGTCATGGCGATAGCCTCATGTGGAGATGGGTACCAAGGCCTGCAGCAATACCCGTGCCGGCCGCAAAATCCATGGCAACCATATGATTTATAATAAAAGACGAAATTCTCTGGTGGTCCGCCTGTCGATCCGCGGCTACATTTCCGCGCGTGGGGGCTCTTTCCCCCCCAGAGGGCAGGTGCTGACCCTGTCGTGGGTCAGCGACAGATCACAATTGGTTGCGCCAGAATTGATCTTCCTTATCCATGATACGGGTGGCCTCTTCCGGGCCCCAGGTGCCCGCGGGGTAGGTGATGATGTAATCCATCTCCCGTGACCAGCGCTTGATGAAGGGGTCGACAGCGCGCCATGCCCATTCGACCTCATCAAAGCGAATAAACAGGGCCTTGTCTCCCTCCAGCACGTCGAGCAGCAGCGCCTCGTAGGCATCCAGTTCTTTTTCTCCATCGCGGCGATAACTGGCATTGAGCTGGGTAGGGCGGATGCGCATTTCCAGACCCGGTTCCTTGACGTGGAGCTCAATTTTCAGACTCTCGGGCTCCAGCGATAGAAGAATCCAGTTGGGCTCAATGCGGTCGATGGGGGTCTCGCGGAAGAGCTGCTGCGGGGTATGACGAAAACGGATGGCGACGCTGGAGCTCTTGGTAGGCATGCGCTTACCGGTGCGTAGATAGAAAGGGACACCACGCCAGCGCCAGTTGTCGATGTAGAATTTCGCGGCCACGAAGGTCTCGGTAATGGAATTGGGTGCCACTCCCGGCTCGTCGGCATATCCGGGCACATGCTGATGGTCGATGATGCCCGGTCCATACTGGGCGCGAATTGCGTGGGCATGGATGGCCGTCTTGGGAATCGGGCGGATGGAGCGCAGGACCTTGACCTTTTCGTCGCGCAGGGCATCGGCCTCCAGGGAGGGCGGAGGCTCCATGGCCACCAGGGTGAGGATCTGCATCAGATGGTTTTGTACCATATCGCGCAAGGCCCCTGCCTGATCATAATAACCAGCGCGATTTTCTACCCCTAGGTCCTCGGCTACGGTAATTTGCACGTGATCGATGAAGTTGCGATTCCAGACGGCCTCGATGGGAAGATTGGCAAAACGGAATACCAACAGATTTTGTACGATCTCTTTGCCCAGGTAGTGATCGATGCGGTAGATCTGTTCCTCCCGAAAATGACGATGGATTTGCTCGTTCAGCTGAATTGCGCTTTCTAGATCGTTGCCAAAGGGTTTTTCGATCACGATGCGGTAGTCGCCATCGCGGTGAAAGCCTGCAGCCGAGAGATTCTGTAGCACGGTAAAGAAGTCCTGCGGGCGGATGGCGAGATAAAAGATGCTGCGTTCGGGCTGCTGTGCGCCATCCTTGGTCAATTGTTTTGCAAGGTGTTGGTACAGATCGGCTTCGTGCAGTTCTCCCCGCACATAATGAAAGCGGGCGGCAAATTTCTCGAAGTGCTCTGGATGAAAGTCGCCTGCAAAGGATTCCAGTTGTTCGCGTAAAAATTCCAGCCAGCCGGAATCATCCCAGGGACGTCTGCCCACGGCGTGAATCTGCAGCTCTTCGGGAAGCAGGCCAGCGCATTGCAGGTGATAGAGAGAGGGCAGAAGCTTACGTGAGGCGAGATCGCCGGTGGCACCGAAGATGACAAACTGACAGATGCAGTCTTCGTTCATTTTGCCTCCCGTACTACGGCGTGACCACCAAATTGATTGCGCATCATGGCCAGTAGCTTGGTGGCATAGTCATCCTTGCCCTGACTGGCCCAGCGCATTTGCAGGGCGAGGGTGATTACCGGGGCGGGAATCTTTTGTTGCAATGCCGCCTGCGCGGTCCACAAGCCTTCGCCGGAATCTGCAACGATGGGGGCGATATCCGCCAAGACCTGATCCTTGTGCAGGGTAGCGGCGGTGAGATCCAGCAACCAGGAGCGTACCACGCTACCATAGCGCCACATCTCGGCCACTGCGGCCAAATCCAGATCGAATTCTGTCTTGCCCTGGAGGATGGCAAAGCCCTCGGCGAGGGCCTGCATCATGCCGTATTCAATACCGTTGTGGACCATCTTCACGAAATGCCCGCTGCCGACCGGACCGCAGTGCAGCCATCCCTTATCAGGCCCAGGAGCAAGGATTTTCAGAAAGGGTTCGACCTTGGCCACCGCTTCTGGCTTGCCGCCCACCATCAGGGCGTAGCCTTCCTGCAGGCCCCAAACGCCGCCGGATACGCCAGCATCCACATACTCTACGCCATGGGCCTCGACTTCCTTGGCCTGTGCCATGGACTCACCATAAAAGGCGTTGGCACCGTTGACGAGGATGTCGCCCGTGGCAAGGAGTGGCAAGATTTCGTGAATGTGCTCGGCGGTCGGGGCGCCTGCAGGCAGCATCAGCCACACGACGCGCGGGGCGGGGAGTTGTTCGACCAGCTCCTGCAGGGTGCTAGAGGCTTGCATCCCTGTCTCCTGCGCCAGCGCCTGCGCCTTTTCGATATGGCGATTGTACGCGACCACCTCGGCACCATCGCGCTGCAGACGGCGTGCCATATTGCCGCCCATACGCCCCAAACCCACCATCCCGATCTTACCTACGGCCATATTTCACCTCCTGACGATCACCCGCTGACACTGCTATGCTCTCAGTATAGTCAGCTCATAGGGATCAGGACGGATGGCGATGGAATTTTCTTTGGGTACGCCGCTGGCAGCGGGGGCAACACGGATTCTGCTGCTGGGCGCCGGTGAGTTGGGGAAGGAGTTCGTCATCGCCGCCCAGCGTCTCGGGGTGGAGACCATTGCCGTCGACCGCTACGCCCATGCGCCCGCCATGCAGGTGGCGCATCGTAGCGAAGTGATCGATATGACCGATGCCAACGCGATCCTGGCCCTGGTAGCGCGTGAGCGGCCAGATTTTGTGGTGCCGGAAATCGAGGCCATCGCTACCCATGCCCTGGCGCAGATCGAAGAAAGAGGTCTGGCGACGGTCATTCCCACGGCGCGCGCGGTGCGCCTGACCATGGATCGCGAAGGCATCCGTCGCCTTGCTGCCGAAGAACTCTCCCTACGTACTTCTCCCTATACCTTCGCTGCTTCTTTGGCGGAGCTGCAGGAGGCCAGCGCGAAAATCGGTTTCCCCTGCGTCGTCAAGCCGGTGATGTCATCCAGTGGCAAGGGGCAGTCGGTACTGCACTCTGCCGATGAAATTCCCGCGGCTTGGGAGGAGGCGCAGAGCGCCGGGCGGGTGCATGGCCAGCGGGTCATTGTCGAGGGTTTTGTCGATTTCGATTTTGAAATCACCCTGCTGACGGTGCGGGGGGCGGCGGGAACGGTCTTTTGTGCGCCCATTGGCCATCGTCAGGAGGCGGGCGATTATGTCGAATCCTGGCAGCCGCAGCGTATGTCCGATAAGGCGCTGGCTGCAGCGCAGGAGATGGCACGGCAGGTGACGGAGGCCTTGGGTGGTCGCGGCATCTTCGGGGTGGAATTTTTTGTGCGCGGCGAGGAGGTGTATTTCAGTGAACTATCGCCCCGTCCCCACGACACCGGAATGGTGACGCTGATCAGCCAGCGCCAGAACGAATTTGAGCTGCACCTGCGCGCAATTCTGGATTTGCCTCTCGACCCCGGCTTGCGCCGCCCCTCGGCCTCGGCCGTCATTCGCGCCGGCGAAGTCGGCTGGGGGCCGGTGTACAGCGGAATCGCTACTGCCCTGGCCGTCCCCGAAAGCGATCTGCGGTTGTTTGGTAAGCCGCAGGCGCAAAAGTTGCGCCGCCTGGGGGTGGCATTGGCCAGCGCAGACACCATCGACCTCGCCCGCGAGCGGGCAGAACGGGCGGCCGCAGAAATCCGCGTCGCCCGTGCTTAAGCGTTAGCCTCATTGCGCTTTGCTGCGAGGAAGCGTTTTCACAGTAACGGTGACGCTGTTTTGCTCTTGTGCCGGTATTGCTGTGGATGCGCTGGCCTTCTTGTCGCCCGAGCCGAAATGCCAAGTTTGTGGCACCGGTTGGGTGAACAGGGGATCTGCTGTGTCTTCTGGCGCAGTGACGGTAATATCGGCTAGTGCCATTTGCGTCAGTGCCGCCAGGATAATCAGCGCCATAAGAGAATGTTTCACTACTTTGCGATTCATGATGATCACCTCCATGGATATTGGGTAAAACAATTTTTCATTTGTTCGCTTGGTAAAGCAAAGAGAATCTTTTGTTGCCGTATTTTATTTTACAAATAATAATCAAAAATACTTTTTATGATAATAATATGTAACCATGAATGACAAATAAAAAAGGCAGCGATAAACCGCTGCCAAGAACCACACGCCACCATGTGGAGGAGGAGATATTCTCTTAGAAACTGTATTGTAACATCAGACGATCATCGACGAAGGTGCCATGATAATTGGCAAACGGGTTGCTGTGATCAATGGCCAGACGATTACGCAGAGACAGCCCTTTCCAGAATCCTCTTGGGGTATACGTTACATCAATATAGTTGGCATCTACGTTGGGGTAGAAAGGTGCAGTGTGATACCAGCTATAGGAATATTTGAAGCGAAGATTGGGTAGGGGAAAGAACACGAATCCGGCTTTCCAGGCATGGCCAGATGCAGACGCCGAAATGAGACCGTAGTCCATGATGCTGGTGTAGAGGGGATCAGCACTGTATTGTTGCGTGAAAGGCGAAATGAAGCCGCCGTTCATCAATGTCTGGCCATTGGGAAGAGTGGTGGCCCGCTGTGGGATCTGGTTGTAAGCTGCGAAAATACTGCCGTGCATACCGTCAAACCGCGCCTTGAGGCCCAGCATGCCACCATACACCGTGGCGTTCACCGGTCCTGCCAATTGGGCGCCGTCGGCCCATTCCCGCGCGTATTGGAAATCCGCAAATGGCTGAAAATGCTGAAACAGAACTGGTGTGGTGTAGCCCACTGTGCCATAGAACATGTTCGTCAGGTCATAGAAACGGTAGAACCATGCCGTTGCTTTTATCCCTAGTTTCTGCCCCTTTATGCCAAAGGCAAGGGTACCGTCGCTGTTGTCGGGTAAGTAACTGTAATGGGCGTTGTAGTTGAGTAGCGTTTGCCGATGATAATCCGCTTGAATACGATTTTTGTAGCGAAATTCCCGAATCGCAATAATGCTCAGATCGGGTAGGGGATGGAGAGTTGCGGTGACCGCCTGATAGGTATTGGGGATCATGAAAGCGTCGGCGGGTCCCATCCACGGCGTATTGAGTAACAAATTGCCAACATCTACCTTCAGCCAGGGATTCTGGTATTGCAGATAGGCCTGCCCCAGTACATTCAACGATGTTCTGGAGCCCATCAGTAAGGGGTCCAGACGTTTCTGATCGCCGCTCGTGTCATTGGCCCCGAGATCATTGGCCGTGTAAAACGCGACCCCGGCGCTTACACCGTAAAGAGGCGCCGTCTGTACTTTGATCATACCGCCAAGAGAATAGGCATAGCGGTTTTCTACGGCATCACCGCCAAACATCTGGTTATAATAATAGGAGCGAATATTGCCCGTGACCGTAGACTTCTCCAGGAACTGCTGAATCGTCTGACCATGGCTGATTGCTGGTAGAGCCATCAGACCGACTATGAATAATGGTATTTTTTTCATTGATCACTCCTCTCTTCTTCTCTCTGCATGAAAATAAATTCTTTGTTCTTATGAGAGAGAATAGGTGGTTCAATATCTGGACGCCAATGCTTATTTATAATTGGTGAAATTATTTCTGGTAATCGCTCTGCCCTTGTCGTTGGTGGACTTGTTGATCTATGTTTGAGCGAGCATATCAGCAAGGGAGCATGTCAGGATGTAAGGGAGATGAACGTGCAGGTGGGGGACACGGTGGCCGCCATCATCAAGGCAACCAACGTTTCTATCGGCAAATGACTCAGAACTTGTAGGTAAACATCACCCGGTTGTAGACAAAGGAGTGCTGACCAGAGCCCGGATACAGTCCGGGCGCACCGCCATTGCCCACCTCGACCTGATCCCGCAGGCAGAGGCCCCGGAACATGCCTTGCGGGAAATAACTCACATTGAAGTGGGTCCAGTTGCTGTCACCGGAAAAATAGGTGTTGAACTGGGAATAGCCGGCGGTGAGTTGCAGTTGCTTCGGGATTGGCCAGTACGCGGCGCGCACCCGCCAGCCATGCCCTGGTCCCACCCCCACCAAGCCCTGAATCATGGCGTCTACATACAAAGGGTCTGCCGTATAGCCGACGGTGTAGGGCGAGACGAAGGCACCGCCGCCCAGGGCATTGGCGTGTAGCTCGGTGCTGTCATATGCATACCAGAGACTACCGTGGGGAAAATGAATGCCCGCCTTGACTCCCCAACTGGTGGTATTGACGCCTTGGCCAGGCTGTCCGAATAGGGTGGTTCCGGTACTTGCAAAAGCCTCGCCCGCCCCCCATTCCCGGGTAAACTGGGCAGCCACAAATGGCTGTACTGGAGCGGAAACCGGCAAACGGTAACTGCCGTCCCAATAGAACATGTTGGCAAACTGATCAAACTGGTAAAACCAGGCCTGGGTCTTGGCACTGTGCCAATGATACTGGGCGCCAAAGGCCAGGACACCGTTGCTCGGATGCTCCGCTGAGTAGCTTTGCGGCAAGACGTTGGGGCCACCATAGAGGTAATCGCCGTAGCTTGGGCCGTAATAGTAGAGGTTGTCGCGGGTGAACTGATCGTTGGTGCGATCCTTCCAGCGGAAGACGCGCAGTGCATCCAAGGTCAGACCGGATACTGGGTGCACGGCAAGGGTCACACCCTGATAGGTGACTGGAATGACCCGCCCGCCCACGCGATTGAGCCAGGGGGTGTCGACGAGCTGGTTACCGACCTTGGCGGTGAGCCAGTGGTCCTGGTATTCCAGGTAAGCCTGACCCAGGGCGTTGACGGAGTTTTTATCTCCCATCAGGGTCTTGTCCACCCGGGCTGGATTGCTTGCCAGCGTGCCCATGGCATTCGCCGTGTAAAAGCTGACGCCCACGCGGAATCCCGACAGGAAGGGCGCCGTCAGTACATTGATCCGGCCAGCCAGGGAATAGGCATAGGCGTTGACGGTGTTGGGGGTGCCATATAGGCGGCTGAAGTAGTAGGAGCGAATCTGGCCGTCGATCTGGCTCTTGGCAAAGAACTGACTCAAGGTTTCCGCTTGAGCGCTGCCCGCAAGGGCGCAGCTGGCCAGGAGGGCTGCGGTGATGGTTTTGCGTTTCATGGTCAAATTCCCTGTTATATATGATATACAATTAAATATAGCGATGCTGAGAAAGAAGGCCTGCGGTTTCCAGCAGGCCCTTTACCAGATCTTGGTAGGGAGCTGGCGAATCAGTTCAGAGGCTCACCCTTGGGCGCGCTGTAGCCGTCTTCGCGGAACATCTTCTGCCCTTCCGGACTGCGCAGGAAGGCAACGAATTCCTCACCCAATTTCGAGTTCGGAGCATTCTTGAGTACGGCAGCGTAGAAGACCAAGGGCTTCGGTGTGACGGTCTTTTCCTTGCCGTCCACATTGATCTTGAAGCTCGCCTTGTCGTACCAGGACTTCGCGTAGGCAGGGTCACTCAAATTGATTTCGACCGGCAGTTTGACGTAGGGCAAATGCAGGGACTTCACCGCACTCAGATAGCCCGAGGATGCCGCCATCTGTCCGCTTTTGAGGCGTGCCATAAGAGACATCTCGGTGTAGATCTGCTGCGGGTTTTCGATCGGGCCGAGGATCTTCTTCATTAGATCTGGCTGGTGATAATAACGCTCAGCCAACTGCATGGTGAAGACGATGTTCTGCCCCTGGGGGTCGGTCTTCGGGTCGGTGCGCCCAAAGGTCGCACCGGGCATCTGTAGTACCTTGTACCACGGTTTGCCGGCGGCAAAGTCCTTGGCGAAAGGGCTGTTGGGACTGTAGGCGATGACCATCTGGGTACTGGCGACGGGGTAGGCGGTCTTGACCAGCCCTGCCTTTTGCAGCACTTCGATGGGGCCGGGAGTGATAGATATGAACACGTCAGGTGTGATCTGATGGCCAGCGATCAGATGCGCCAGAGCGTAAGCCCCTTGGCCCTCGCCGCGGAATTCTACGTGATGGCTTTTGGCAAAGGCGGGGCCCAGATGCAGGTTCATGACATTCCCCATGGATCCGGCGAAGGCAGCGAGCATGGTTTCGGCATTAGCAGCTACGGGCAGGATAAGGCCCAAGACGAGGGCGGCGGCAAGAGGGGTTTTGCGAGGAACTTTCATCGGCGTAGTCTCCAGTACAATATGATATTCATAAGTATATAAAGCCTTGATCGAAATGTAAACTAGAATATAGCGATAGGCCTATAAAATTGGGCAAACTCCTGGTTATCTAGTCTAGTGGGAGCTCTTTTTTCGCTGTGTTTTGGGCTCGCTGCGCCACCTCGGCAAGATGTCAATTGGGGTGATCCCGTTGTCCACCAGCTTGTTGTCTATTTCGGCATATCTCCTTTTAAAGACAAAGCCCCCGCGTCGACAGAGAAGCGGGGGCGATTTTTTGAACCTACCTTGGTGGTGGCCCTCCCGGTGGCGGAGGCGGCGGTGCCCCTGGCGGAGGTGGCGGTGGTGGAGGAACCCCTAAGCCCGCGAAATATGCTCCCGGCGGTGGCGGTGGCGGAGCACCGGCTGGTGGCGGAGGTGGCGGTGGTGCTCCCGGCGGTGGCGGAGGAGGTGGCGCCGTGTAGTACCCATAGTAATACTGCGGATAGTAGTACCACATCAGATACTGTGCGTAGAGTGGCTGTGGATAGTATTCCACATACGCTGGAGGCGGCACCCAGAAACTGTACTGAGGGTAATTGGAGAAACCCACGGCATACCCCGGTCCGCCTAAATCCAGACTGAAGTTCAAAGGGTCAGCGTGCGCCGCCGCGACTACACCAAGCCCTGATGCGAGCAGCAGTGAAATCAGGGTTTTCTTTGCTGGCTGCAACATGAAAGATTCCTTATTCCATTACGAAATGTTTAAAACGCCGCCCCAATTCCGACCGTACCACGCAACAGGTTGGGTGCGCCGGCTTGGGTGAAGTCGTCATCGTGTAGGCCAACAAAAAAATTCAGATTGGCTACCAGAGGATAATAGGCAGTCACCCCCATCTGCAGCAGATTCGAGGATCGGTTATACCGCAGGGGCGGAAACCCTGTAACGTGACTGGTTTCCGAGACACCGCCCAGATATCCCAGATACCCGGTTACGTTCGCAAAAGGCAGGGAAGCTGCGGCGTACAAACCACCGCCAAGGTTGTCGAGACTCTGAGACGATTGCGAATTCAGGTAGGCATCGTTCTCCGAGAAGCGGTTGTATTCGTAACCCAGATACGGTCCGACTGCGAGAATCGGGCTTGCTGGGAAAAGGTAACCGATTTTCAGGCCAAAGGTGTTACTGTCACCGCCCGTATAGCCTTGATAAGCGGGACCGAATTGATGGCGATACTTGGCGGTACCGAAAAGTCCATTCGAAAACAGGCTTCCCCGCACGCCGAGGCCGCCGGCAGTGTTGCCATACTGGTTCGTGGTTCCCTGAACATTGCCGGACACGTCGACCTGATTCATGACGGAGTAAATAGATGCCTCTGCCGTTGCGGTAGCAGCGAGCAGGCCAGTGCCAATCAATACTGCGAACAACCGATTTCTTTTCATGGGATCACTCCTGTTTCACGGCTTGTGAGCAAACGCAGCAATCCTTGTGCCAACTACAAAAATACACCTTATTTTCGAGGGATACCGCAGGAGACGGTCAAGCCCTCCAGTGATTTCCTCCAAAAGTGTCGCCTGTAGGAGACGAGATCGGCCATTGATCTGTGTAAAGAGAGGCATCTCGGCGTTGAAGAGTAGGGAGTTTCGCAGCCCGGCGGCAGACTTTACTGACTGGCATCTTTCCTGCTTTGATTTGAACAATACGATGGGAGGCAGCGATGAATAGCAAGCATTACAGCCGTACCGTTCTTTGGGGAATCCTGTTGGTCTTCTGGGCCTATTTCGCCACAAGTCTCAGCAGCGCGCGGGCCGATACGCTCTGTTTGGCTTTGGGAGTACCCCCTGCCGGTGTCTGGGTACAATCTGCAGGAGAGGGCCTGTATACCGATGGCTACAGTCCGGCCTATTCCTGGCGGGCGTATCGACAGGAGAGGCGCTGGGAAAAGTGGCAACGAAAGGCGGAACATCGCTATTGGAAGGCGCACCGTAAATATTACAAGAGGATGTACAAAGCAGAGCGAAAGTACGACCGCTCGATCTATGGGTATTGAAGGAGAACGCGAATGAACATCGATTGGCGCAAACGCAAGGGCGTGAGGCTAGTTGGTTGCTTGACCCTCCTCGGGTTGAGCCTGGGGCTCACGGGATGTTACGCAGAAGTTTCACCACCGCCGCCGGGTCCAGGAGGAGTCTATGGGCCACCACCGCCTCCCCCTCCGCCCGGGCCAGGCGCACCTCCGCCACCACCCCCAGGGCCACCGCCGCCCGGATACTACAACTGATGGAGGATGTGTTTCTGCGGCGACGAGGCGGTTCCAACCTCTGCCCGCCGTAGAAACGCTTCAACGGTTTTCGCATAGGTGACTGCAGATGGTGGAAGCGGTTCTCCCGAGGCTACCCGGGTGGGGCCGGCGTTATACGCCTCCAAAGCCATAGTCAGGTTTCCGTGAAAGAGCTTGAGGAGGTTTTGCAGAAACTGCGCCCCACCCAGAATGTTCTGTTGCGTTTGCCAGGGGTTGACGTGCAAAACCTTCCATGCGGTGGCCGGCATCAGCTGCATGGGGCCAATGGCCCCAGCAACACTGACCGCTCCTGCCTGCCCTCGACTCTCCACATAGACCACGGCAGCCAGCAACATTGGGGAAAGGCCAGTCTTGTGGGATGCCAGCCTGATTGGCCTTACAAAGGACCCTGCCAAGCGATGCCACGCTTGATTCTGCTCCGACACCATAGCCTTCCATTGCAACGCAATAGGGATACCGGGCGGGGCGGATTGCAAGGATTGGGGGAGAAAAAAGCAAAGTGGCAGCAGGACAAGGCCCTGGATCCATTGATCCCGTAGGCGAAGTCTGCGCAGGCGCATGGTGATCAATCCTGAGCGCAAGAGGGAATCGTAAGGCCTGGTTCCCCGCAGATGCGATCAAAAACGGACTGCACATTTGCTGCCAGCTTGTGAAGAATAGGGTCTATAGCCCTATCTCTGGGATCTTTACTTGACACCTTGGGTATTAAGGCAAGCCTTGCGACCATTGATGCTGATCCGGAAGGTGATGGAAGACTGAGGCCGCACCAGACCTCGCAATTTGGTAAAAGAAGACATGATGTACCCTCCTGCGTGTTGAGACATCTTTAGTCGCAGCATGTTTCGTGCCAAGATAAAAGATGCAACAATTACCCGATGAACAGCGGAATAGGCGGCCAATATACGAAGACTGACTGTAGCCAGATACCTACAGTAGCGAGGCGAAACTGATGATTTTTCATCGTACATTGCGTCGGCTACTGCAAATCACCATTGTGCTTCTCTTGCTGATACCGCTCTCCGGATGTCTGGCTCTTATTGCACTCAATGGCGCGGGAACTGTTGCCTATTACAATCTGCCAAAGAAGGATCGCCCCTCGTTGCACATTGGAAAATAGGGAGAGTGCCATTTTTGTTTCAAATTGACGTGAAATGACGCTATCTCAAGGGACGTTATTTAACCCGTTGAATGACTGCTTTCAGTCTGCTGCCGATCATTAGCGTTTATCAGCAGCAGGCAGAAATTGCTCCACCCAATGTCGATAGGCCAACTCAGGTCAGGGTCAATTCCAGTCAATCGATCGTCGCTATAGTACGAGGTCTTGAGTAATAGTCCCCAAAAAAGTCGCGCAGACCGAAGCCTGGGACAACTATTATTAACAAATCCGGACCATTGCAAATACTCACTCATGCACGAATATGTTTGTTTTTGCTCCACATAGCGCTCGGTATGCGGCATGTCGGTTTTTGCTCTGAATCGACTGCTAACCTCCAGCAGCGCCCCAGTGTTCCTCATTGTAGACGGCCACGCCATCCACAAGGCCAAACTGGTCGGTGACTTCGTCGCTATCCAGGAGGGTCGATTGCAGCTCTTCTACTTGCCCCCGTATGCACCCCACCCCAACCCGGATGAGCTGGTCTGGGGCCATGTGAAGAAACAGGTCAGCAGGCAGATCCTCCAGAGTCAGAACGACCTCAAGTTCCTGGTCTTGTCCGCGCTCCGTCGCCTGCGAAAGCTGCCATACATCGTCGCCGGATTCTTCCGCCACCCAACCTGTCGTTACGCCATCAGATTATGGCCTTACTTTCTGTAAACTTGTTATCCAATCCGCCAGCTTCTGGTGGCACTAGTATCCCGGACTCTGGAAGGAGAGAGCGCTGTGGCGAAAGGCAAAGCGACGAATGTTCTCTCCTACTTGCAAGAGGGTGCGTTTGCCACACGACTCTGAGGGGAGTGAGGATTTATGAAAAATCACTCGCTCCCGTTTTTCGCCGTTCCTTCAGCACGGACAGTTCCTCAAGGTTCCAGGCTGCCAGAAATCCAAAAAATACCAAAACAGCCGAGACCATAAAATCCCAATGCAAAGCAAGCACGATCTTCTCCGGATGCGCATGAGATGAATGGCCCACGAAGTGGGTAAAGACCGCGCCAAAGCCAGCAACCCCCAAGGTGCCTCCCATCGAGCGAAACAGAGATACGGTGGAAGTGGCTACGCCCAGGTGCCGGTGCGGCAATGCCCACTGGGCAGACAGCACCATGACCTGCATGGTCGAGCCCAAGCCGATACCGAGCAGCAGTAGACATGCATCAATCAATCCTATCGGCGTGTCTACCGAAATCCGTGACAACAGAACCAACGAAATCGCTATGAGCAGGGTTCCAACAATCGGAAAAAAGCGGAATCGCTGGTGTTTGCTGATCCAGCGACCACTTGTAATCGAGGTGAATAACATGCCGGCGAGGAGAAAAAGCATCTGCAATCCAGATTCCGTTGGAGTCAATTCACGCACTACCTGGAAATACGTTGGCAGGAAGCTGATCGATCCCAACATGGAAATGCCAACGAAGAAGGAAACGATCACACTGGCTGTAAAGGTGCGGTGCCGAAAAAACTGTAGGGGAAAAATCGGCTCCGGGTGTTTTGCACTCCACTGCGTCAAAACCAGCAACGTCAGTAAAAACAATATTCCGATTCCATACCGGAAGATCCCGCTCGGAAGATCAACGAAGAGAATTAACGCCGTCAATCCAACAACCAATGAAACAGAACCAGCCCAATCAAAGGATACCGAACGGTGATCAACCTTGGGAAACGCCCATTGGATAACCGAGAGGCAGAACAAGCCAAAGGGAAGGTTGAGGTAAAAGATCCAGCGCCATCCCCATTGTTCGACCACAAAACCACCGAGCAGCGGTCCTGCCAAGGTTGCCAAACCAAAGGCTGCACCGACGAGTCCTTGATATTTGCCACGCTGTTCGAGTGGAATGAAATCGGAAATGCTGGCAATGGCACTGACCAGAATCCCGCCGCCGCCTAAGCCTTGTAAACCCCGGAACAGAACCAGCGTATCCAGATTCCATGCGGCACCAGAAAGGGCTGACCCCGCCAAAAACGCGCCTACCGCAAAAATCAGAACTGATTTGCGGCCCAGGAGATCCCCCATTTTTCCGTAAATCGGTAACATGACGGTGGACGCCAGAAGATACGCCGTAATCACCCACGGCAAGTGCGCCAGCGCATGCAGTTGTTTGGCAATGGTGGGTAATGCGGTGGCTACCACCGTCTGATCCATGGCAGCCAAAAAAATGGCTGAAAGTACAGCCAGAAACATACTTTTTTGGGTAAAACTCAATCGATACGTGGAAGTATCAGCCATTTCCTGGGTGGTCTCCGTTGCTACTTGCTGTTTTCAGCAAGGTTTCTAACTTGCTCTGTCCCATGCCCATGAGTATAGGCCCCACAAACACGCCCAGTATTCCCAGCATGGACAAGCCAGTCAGATGGCCGAGGAGGATCAGGGTGGATGATATCCTAGCCGTGCAGCCGATCAAAAGCGGCTTGAGCAGATTGTCGGCAAAGGAAGTAACTCGCGCTTTTCCTCTCATGTCCAGGGTTTTGTTTCCACCATGATCGAGCAATGCCTGCCGCAGCTCAGTCAGGAACCCAGCTGGATTTCCCGGCATTCTCTCTCCCAATTTGGAGGTAAAAGCCACTGACGAAGGATTTCTACATCTTGCCAGATCGTGCCCAATCCGCATTGAACTGCGCCCGCAGCTTACCCAAATTACTACCGTTCAGCAGCAATCCCATTTCCCGGTTTGCCTCCAGGCTGGTCTGGGTGAAGTTTTCGCTGCCGATGAAGGCCATCGAGTTGCCCACGATCATTTTGGCGTGCATGTAGATTGGCTTCACCGGCAGGAGACGCACCTGACAGCCGTGCGCGCGCAGGAAAGCGACATCCCGCTGGTCCTCCTCATTGATGCTGGACGGCAGGATCAATCGAAGGTTCGCGCCCTTCGCCGCCAGGGCATCAAGGATCGGCGCATAGGGGCCGAGTTCTTCGGATTCAATATCAATGGGCCCTGGTTGATTGATGACCTGGAGTAGTTGGTCGGCAGAAGTCCCAGGAGAAAGAACAAGTACCCGGTGTGCAAAGTCCGGTGCCCGACGATGGTTCCAGTCGGCATTGAAAACAGCGTTCGCCGCCTGCACCACGGAAGGATTGTGCGTGACATAGAGATACTCCCGATTTTTGTGGAATGCCGACCAATCGAGGTTGGCCGTGCCAATCTCACACTCGTGACCATTGCAGACGTACTTGGCATGGTAGAAGGCATAGCGATCGCCGTGGCTTGTGAAGCGATAGGGTGCCAGGTGCAATTGCGCCCCGGTGCCTTCTATTCTGCGCTCTTCCTTTTTTACCTGCCAAGGCTTCATCCCATAGGGTTTGCCCTCGATGATGACCCGCACGTCCACCCCGCGCCGTTTGGCTTTCTCCAATGCACGCAAAATGGGTCGATCGGACAAGTAATAGACACCCACGGAAACCTGATGCTGGGCAGCATCGATGACCTGCAGGATCGGCGCGGGACCGGCTTGGGGCTCAACGTATAACATGCGGTTCTCCAAAGAGTTTTATAATCTGGGCTCTACTCGATCTCTGCGTGGTAGTTCTTCATCGAAGGTGCCATCGGAACGACTCCGAAGTAGCACCCAGACCACGCAGCCGATCCAGACAAGGACTGTCCAGCCGAGAAGTCCATTGACCAGCAAAAGCAGCAGCGGTCGTGGTGCATCAAGAACCAGCCCCAGGATGGTGGGCAGAAGGTAAAGTAATATCAGCACGACAAGGCCAATGACAACGAAAACTACAGACCCCGCAGACGTGGATAACAGCCAATGTTCCACGGTTCTACCTCCTGTTTTTCCATGCAAGCTGATTCTCGCCTTGCTGCAAACAGGCGGCAATCCCTGTAGTAGCCCAACATACAGTACTCCGGCCACTCCCGCGCACAGAATCCGGCCAATTTCCGTAGGGGCGGCAGTGGGTTCTACCCAGGGCAGGACTTTTTCCCCCGGGTGACTGACTCTACTACACCCCAGACAACAATTAACCCCGTATTCAAGCGTCCAGAAAGTGTGCGGTGTTGCCATGGATGTGACCGTAGAGATGGATGCCGTCGCTTCATTTGCCAAACTGCTCCCAAAGCAGGGACTAGCCACTCTGTGACAAATTCCCCTGCAATCGCATGCGAATTCGCATAATTCGCATACAAATTGGTGTGCGGGACGTCGTTTTTGCTCACTCTAAGGCCATTGCTTGTGTAGGCCGGCTCCTTCAGATCTATGATGCTGTCGGAGGCTCTGCCCTGAACCTGACAATCTCTCTGGGTGATTGTGAGGGATGGCAGCATCTGTGACGCAGACATCCCTCTGCAGGTCTGGCTGCCATACCGATGCCGAAGCAGTTACTCCTCGTCGAGTATCGAAGCCTTGCGGAGCATATAGCCTCCCACCAGGCCCACCAGAGCGCCAACCAGGACTTCCGCCAGACGCATCCCTGCGTTGAGCCACGGGGCGCTGCTATTCAGATGGGAAAAGATCACGATGAGCAGAACGGTGGAAACTACCTGCCTGCCACGGTCGTTAAATCCGACCAGCTGGCTGAAGAGCAGAGAAAGAGCCATAACCAGAGCCAGTGCGAGCATTTTCTGCGGGAAGTACAGCAGATACAGCAAGGCAGCAACGGCTCCGATCACAGTAGAACTGAGCGTCGACCAGAAACTCGCTCGCGTGTCTGCCCAATGGTCCTTGAAGACAGTGAGCACGGTAACGGCAGACCAGAGGGCACCAATCACTGTTGCTGTGACGTGTGTGGGTACCAGCTGATCCAAGCCGTAGCCCAGAAGGTATCCAGCCAGCACCAGACCCGTCAAAGTCAGGCTGTGTACATATGGCCCTTTGTGATGGAGCTTTCGTCCTGCGTCGGTAAGTTGCTCCCTGGCTTGGGGGAGAAGATTCATACGGTAACCCTCTGCGGCTTGCTGCCCCCATCGTAGCGGAACAGGCACTGCCGCACGACCGGTTAGGGCTAGATCTGGCCTCACACCAACTTTTCCTGGAGAGATGGCGTCGTGCTGCTCTTGATTCCTTCTTGCTCGTGGATGTTACGTTCCGCGATAAATCAGGCGTTTTGTTCCAGCTAGTTGAGGCCGAACAGGCGGGGTTGTCCCAGGGGGTTTTGGGAAGATTCTCGGATCCAGGAGATACCGTCTTGGCCGAAATTATGCAACCTTGAATTCAGGATCGAAGGGTTTTCCGGATTTGAGCACGCCGAAGGCTGGGAGTACATGCGCGTGCTGTGCCGCATGGTGGCCGCCGAGTCAGTGGGAGACGAGTGCACCGTTCCGCCCGCGGTGGGGCGCAGACGGTGCACCGGTGACCACGACGTCCGGGGCCCATTCATCTAATCGCTAGCGCAAGGCCGATCGCGCAAGGGCGCGCGAAAAGGCTTACTGAGCACGGCGATTCTCCTTGCTCAAGCGCTGAGCAAAGCGTTGCTGTGCTGCCTTACGGCAGGAGCTTGAGATAGGCTTTCTGCAGGCTTCCTTCCTGCACCAGTGTGGAGATACCCGCCTTTTGCAGGATCTGATACATGGTCAGCTGGGAGGTCGCCTTGGCCAGGTTGGCGTCCTCGACCACAGACCTCGCGGACTCGAGGTTGGCATTTTCCGTTTGTGCATTCAAAGAGCTTTTCTGTATGCGAGTCTGTACCGCGCCCAGAGTACCGGATTGCTCGGTGAGGTACTGGATGGCCTGATCGATGGTCAGGATGCTGCGTTGCGCATTCTCCGCCGTCCCTACGTCGATGGTAGACAGGGCACCTTGTTCTACCCCGGTTGCCTGACTGGAATAGCCGAGGATGTGGGCATTGGTGATCGCATAGGATTGCGGCGAGGCGAACTGCACTACGCCCTGAATGAGTGCGGCTCCCGAGTTGCTGTCGATCGGGTTCCCCACGGGATAGCCGCTGACATTGAGTGCCTGCAATGAACCCGTACTGCCGGCTGCCAGACCAGCTTGGGCAACAGTTGCTCGCCCCGCTATCACGATATTCTCCCCCTGCGATTGCGTCAGCACCAAACGCGCTGCGCCATCGCGCATCACCGTTGACGCAGCGATGCCGGTCACTGCCGTCTTTTGGTTGATGGCGCCTACCAACTGACTGAGGTCGAGAGGATTGCCTCCCCCACCGCTGACCGTTGCCTGAATATTGACCTGATGAACAGGATTACTTTTGCTGCCATTGCTCAATACAAAGCTGTAGGACCCGGAACTTACGGAAAACATAACGCTGGTATTGGCCTGGGCCTTGACTCCAGTTTGCTCCGCGACGGCATTGATCGATTGGGCAATGGATGCGGCAGATTCCGACGGGGAAGTAATGTTCACCTTCGCCGCCCCGATCCCGCTGCGAATCTCGATGCTGGAAGGCGCGGGCACGAAATTTCCGTCTCCCTCACCGGCGCTGGAGTTGAGGAGAATGCCACCGGACGTGGCATAAGCACCACCGCGTCCCGACACGATCCCACCTGAAGCGGTCATCACCGCATTGGCAGTTGAGGCGTAAGCTTCTATGTATCCGGGCGCACCGGAGACGATTTGTACCGTCGCTCCGGATGCCGGGTATGGAACCACACTGACCACTTCGCCCGGTTGGTATAACGTCGGCGGAGCTACGAGCACTTGCCCACTCGTTACATACGTCCCACTGGTCGTCTCGCTAATCCCGGGATTGTTGCTGCCGTGGGGATAAATAACAGTACCGCTGACATAGTGGATAGTCGCACCGCTGGAAACCACGTATTTGGTATTGCTATCGATGGGGTAAGTCTGATTGAGAAGGGTGGTAGCGCTGAGGAGAGCGCCGCTACCCTCATTCAGGCCCACGACTGTCTCTGGAGAAACTGTCGTGAGCGTACCTCCCGAGGCGATCAGGATCCCACCAGACAGCGTGGCGTAGCTTTTGTCTGCCCCAACACTGATGGTGAAGGCCTGGCCGACGGCGAAGCCCTGATTGGTAATGGCACCGCTCAAGGTGTAGGTTCCCGCACCGGAAGAGGGTTGCGCCGGATAATTCCCCATGGCCGCACTTCGGGTATTGGCGATACTCACAGGAATGATTTGGTGGGCGTTGGGACCGACCTGGAAACTTTTCCCGGCAAAGGTACCTGATTGTCACCTCAATACCCCCAAGTAGGTCAATTTTACGGCAGCGACGGTGAGGTCTTGCCGGCGTGTGGCAAGAAAGTGTCGATTTTAGCGCCAGCAAGCCGTCTTCTGCTTGACGAAAGCATGTTTTATGCCAGGTAAGGTGAAGGCCCCATGATTGTCTACAACGCCTCGTTTGAGCGCTGTCCTTACGCGCTGCGCGGAGGATATTCCGCTCGCGCGGGAGTATCACTTCCCAGCGACCATCGCCGATCTTTATGCCCCGGACGCCATGCCCGATGACCTGCGCGCCGCCCATGATCGCAATGACGAAGTGCTGGAGCGCATCTATATTGGTCGGCGCTTTAAGAACGACACCGAGCGGCTGGAAAAGCTGTTTAGCTCTATACGAAGATGACGGCCGGTGCTGCGACTCCTGTGGCAAGTAAGAGCAAGGCGCGCAAGCGCCGCCGCGCGGGTGCGTGAGCGGTCTGGCCTTGTCGCCTGACGGTGGTTATTCTTACCAGAATTGTATCGTTATTTCAGGAGCATGAATCATGGCGGCCAGCGCGACTTTATCGAGCAAGTTTCAGATTTCTCTGCCCAAGGCGGTGCGTGAGGCGCAGCACTGGCAGGCCGGGCAGGAATTTGTGTTCATCCCCAAGGGCAAGGGCGTGTTGCTGATGCCGGTGCCAGAACTGACGGATTTGGCGGGTATTGCCGAGGGTGCCCACACCGACGCCGTGCGTGACCGTGAGGATCGTTATTGATGGCGGCAACGCCCTGTGTGGTTGATACCTCGGCTTGGATCGAGTGGTTGGTCGGTTCTGCGCTAGGCCAGCGCTTGCGCCCGCATTTTCCGGAAAAGGCAGAATGCCTTGTCCCCACCATCGTGCAGTTGGAACTTTCCAAATGGCTGGTGCGCGAGGTGGGTGAGGATGCTGCTGATTTGGTGATTGCCTACACGCAAAAATGCGTGGTGGTGCCGCTGGATACCGAGATTGCCCTGCTCGCGGCGGATTTGCACCGGGCACACCAGTTGGCCACCGCTGATGCCATCGTGTACGCCACGGCGCGGCACGCCGACGCAGGCTTGCTCACTTGCGACGCGCATTTTGACGGGCTCGCTGGTGTGTCATTATTCAGCAAAACCGAAGCGCCGCGCGATTAAGAGATTCGCTATGAATCAGGGTATCCCTAGTGATCGAGCGATTGTCGCAGGACTTGCGCTCGGCGTTTCCCGAGATGAAGGGGTTTTCGCCGCGTAATCTCAAGTACATGCGCGCTATACGCGCTGCGCCAGAACACGCAAGCGCTTGGCCTCTCCCGTGCCAGTTCGCGGGCTGGATGGGTGTGGGCAACGGTGTCTCGAAAGGAGCTGTCCTGGCTTCCGAGTGTCAGACATCCCGCTGGTTGCATTCTTCATCATCATTGCAGGAATTTGCTTTGATCCAGGGCGATCTGCTTGGCAGCCAATATCTGCCAAGCATTGCGCAGATGAAGCAGGAGAATGCCAAGGATCTCAAGGGACCGCGCGGCCGTGACACTCACAGCAGCGCTACGTCCTAGCGCTGCTCTGCATCTTGTACCAAGCTGTCTTGCCTTGGCTCTAGTTTGATGCCAAGCGTCTATTATGTGTCTACTAGCAAAGAAAATGGCACTTGAGCGATATGCCTAAGCGCCTGTTTTGACTGGTGCCGTTGAGGGGAATCGAACCTCTGACCTACTGATTACGAATGGCTGAAATATGCTACATTTTTCGTTTTTGTATCATGGACTTAGTCTAGCTGCCCTTTTGTTTCAAAGGCTTGTATCTTTCTATAACATCATTTCACTAGCCCTATCTATCACGGTTTTGTGTGCCAATTCGGGAAATTGCCCTATGGGTTGCACCGGAAAAGAGGCCCGGTTTCCTGTGTAGCCGGTCTTTGGGAACCACTACACCGAAAGCGGGCAGGGTTGCGGGGATACGCAGTTTCCAGCAGGGCAGGGTAGGGGGCTTTTCCACCCGTGCCGTCTGCCGAGACATTGCCGTCTGCCGAGACATTGCCGTCTGCCGAGACATTGCCGTCTGCTAAGACCTGCCAAGACCTCACAGCAGGCTTTGGATAGCCCGCAAGACGGTTTCCTGATCGACCGTCAGGTCGTCCGGGATGCCCGCCTTTTGCAGAATCTGGGTCACGATGTTGCCGGGGATGCGGACCACTACGCCGGGATTTTCTACCTCGGCAACCGGCACATGCCCCTTTGCTTCCATTGTCAGCCCCGCAGAATCCACAGCGCGCCGCTCGTCGGGCGTGAACAGGGGCTGCACAGGCTCTGCCGAGAGTGCGGCACGGGCGGCGGTGGCATCCTCAGCTTCTGCCTCGTCGATCTCGAACTCGCCGAAGTCCTCATTGCCATGCGATGCTTCCTGTTCTTCCAGCGTGTGCGCGTCATCCGGCTCATGCTCGTCGTCCGCCGCATCCGGCTCGTCTTGCAGTGCTTCTGGTTCTTCCGGGGCAATCGCTTCCGGCTCTTCCATCGCGTCAGACCCCTGCACGGCAGGCTCTTGTACGGCAGTCTCTTGCGCGGCAGGCACCGCTGGCCCTTGCATGGCTTCCGCAAGAGTCGCCCCTTGCAATACCCGCTCAGCCACCGCCCGCTGCGCGGGGTCGTCCGACTTCCACATTGCTTGCCAGGTGCGCAGGTTGTCCAGGGTCAGGTCCGCCCTGCCTGCGAGTTTGGGAAACCGGCGCAGGATTTCGTAGCGCTCTTCTTCCGCATCGATCAGCGCCCGACCGAATGCGTGTCCCTCTTGTATTGCCGCTGCAATGGCATCCAGCACTACTTTTTTCTCTGGGTCTTTCGACCACGAAACCATGCGCATGGCCTCGCCGGTGCCGATCTGGTCCAGCGGCACGCCGATCTTTGCGGCTATCGCTTCCGCTTCGGTGGATGACTTTGCCAGGATCGCCTTCACCCAGGTATCCGATCGTCCCAGTCTGCGCGCCAGTTCCGCTTTCGAGACGCGGGTGCTGTCCAAGAGCTTTTGCAGTGCCCGGCCAATGTCCTGGTCAGACATATCGGCCCTCGCAAGGTTTTCCACCATTTGCATTTCGAGTCTGTCGGTATCACTCTCAGGGTCGCGAATGAAAACCGGAATGCGTTTCAAATCGTAGCCCTTGCGCTGGCAAGGCGTGCCCGACTGCAATGCCAGCTTGGCTGCACGCCAGCGCCGCTCGCCAGAGATGAGCTGATACTTGCCGCCGCCCAGCGCTTTCACGGTGATCGGCTGCAATATCCCGTGTTGCAGGATACTGTCGGCCAAGAGCGGCAAATCCTCGTCTACATCTGCGCTGAACTTGCGCGGCTGGTTCGGGTCCGGCTCGATGTTGTCCAGCGGGATGAACAGTCCCGACACCGGTTCCGTCGGTTCCGGTACTGCTAGTTCCGGTGATACCGGGGCAGGCGAAGCCGTTTCTTTCAGTGTTTCAAGACCCAGACCCGACAACAGTGATTTCTTCATGCTTCCACCTCTTCCATTCCTTCCACGTCTTCCACTTCTTCCCCGCCATCGTCAGAAAAGGATAACAGTTCCTCACACACGGCGCGCCATGCCTCGCCGAACGGCTCTTTCGTTGTAGCCCAAACCGGCTTGCCCGCACGCAGGGCATACTTTACTGCTTCCCGATCCGTGAGAATTGGGTTGAGCAATTTTTCGCCCAGGTGTTCGCGCAACTGCTCGATGACGGCTTTCTGTGTTGAGGAAGTCGCCTTGTGCAGATTCACAAGGATGCGCAGGTCAAGCCCCGCATTGTGCGGCAGGATCAATTTCTGATGCTGCACAAGAACACCCACAAGACCCTGCGTGCCCAGCGCATCCGCTGTGATGGGAACGACCTGCCGGTCGGCAATCAGCAAGGGTGCGAGTTGGCGAACACCCGGCGCGGGCGGACAATCGATGACAATAGTGTCATACCCGTAGTCGTCTAAGCGCAGCAACGCCTTGCGCGCGTCTTCTAGCTCATCGTCCACAGCGTCCAGCTCTTCACTCGCTTGCAGATAATCGAAACCGAAGAGGCTTTCCTGAATGTTGAGCTTTTCTACCGCATCATCCCAAAGGTCCAGCACCGTGCCGGTTCTCGTCCGGTGTTTGTTGCCGTCCCCAGAACAAAGCAGCGTTGCTGATCCCTGCTGGTCGAGGTCCACCAAGAGCGTGTTTTTCCCCGTCTCGTGTGAGAGACAGGCGAGGTGCGCGGCAATACTTGTCTTGCCCACACCGCCTTTCTGATTCGCTACAGCCACAATGTGCGTCATGTCTTTACCTACCCGTTTTTCCGTAGAAAACTCTCGCGTCGCGCGCGTTCAGACGCCGGCGGATACACCCACCACGTCCACCAATACAACAGGGTATAGCAGACAGAAGAGAGGGATACGCCCTGTTCTACCGACAGCCTTTCTAGCTGGTTGCCGATTTCCGCCGGAAAGCGCATGTTGACCTGCATCCAGCCGGTTGCCTCTTTCTGCCCAATAGTATCTTTCAGGGTTGTCGTAAGACCCTTCGTCGGTCGCCAGGCAAGGCCGTGTTCCCAGGGCTTTTCCGCCAAAAACCGTTCTGCCGCGCGCCGAAACATGGTTTTCAGCGTTTCCCCGCCAGCGAATGCCAGCGTCTTGGCATACATCTGCATCTTTACCGGTGCCCGTGTGGGAATCTCAATGTATTGCTCGCCGGTCTTCTTGTCTGTGAAAAGCCGCATTCCATAACCCTCTTCTCATGGTATAGCCTGACAAAGAAAGGTAGTCCTGCCATACCATGCTGTCAATGACGATAGTCCCACACGTGCCGCACAAGCCGCGCAGGAAACTCATGAATGCTGAACACCAGATAGCCAACACCATCAGTTCCGACCCGCATGTCCCGGGCATACCGCTTTCCGTCGCCGAGCAGACAAGCGCGAAACACATTCAAGTCTAGCAGGCGCAGTAGTATGATTCTGTCATGACGATCAGCAAAGCCATAGAGCGCGTAGCGGGCATGTCCACACATGATCTTCTGAAACTCGGTATCCGTCCCACAGGCCGGTCGCCACGCCCGAATGGTAAACTCATCCGGCCAGCGTTGCAGGGCTTTTTCTGCGCGAATCCGCAACGCGCAGCCCTGTCCATCGAGCAGCAGGTCGCTTGCTTCGTGCATGTCCTGCTCGTGCGTGCTGTCGCTCACCTGAAAGCCTTGGCGTGATACTAGAGCGATAACTTGATCGCGATATTTATCACCGCCCGTCCGTCGTGCAACCACATTGCTGGGGGCGGCCCCATTGCTGGGCGCAAGCCCCTGGCGGGGCGCAAGCCCTAACTGTCTCGCCTCTTTTCTCATTGGATTTCCCTCTTTGCTTTGGGGCCAGACCGTCCGGCCCCTCATACCCACTGCCCCGCGCGGGAAGCGATATCCCTATCAGCGCGCCGCCCACTGTGTCCCGCAGCCCTTTCCGTCTTTGTCCGGCCAGAACGCGGCCCCACAGGCTTCGCATTTCAGCCAGTCTTTGCCCGTCTTCGTCTTCAGCACGACCGTCTTGGCCTTCTTACAGGCGGCGCAGGTCGGCCCCGCTTTCTTTGGCTTGCCAGCGCCATTGCCACCTTGGGGCCGAGCCTCACCTACCTGGATGTGCGCCGTTTTTGCAACACTGATCAGCTTCGTGACAAACTCGCGCTGCTTTTGCTCGAACATATCCGCAGGTACGCGGCCCTCTGCAATGCCGGAAAGCACATCTTCCCATTGCGCGGTTGTCACCGGGTTCGTCAGCACGTCAGGCAATGCTTTGATCAGCGCACGTCCCGCCGCTGTTGACACCATCTGTTTGCCCTTGCGCTCGATGAAGCCGCGCTTCAGCAGCGTTTCTAAGATGCTCGCGCGGGTCGCTTCCGTGCCGATCCCTGACGTCTCTTTGAGCTTCGCTTTCGCTTCCGGGTCGTCGACGAACTTGTGGATGTTGCTCATCGCTTCAATGAGCGTGCCATCCGTAAAACGCTTGGGCGGCTGGGTTTGCTTCGCCTGCACGTCTGCGTCTGTCACCGGCAAAGTTTCACCCTTATTTAGTACCGGAATATCACTTTCCTGCCCTTCGTTATCATTTTCTGTTTCGTATATCTTAGTATCATTGTTATATAGCGCTTTCCATCCCGCCGATACAGGCACGCTCGCTGTGGCCGCCCATTTTTCCTCAGCGCAGCCCAAGACCGCTTTGACAGCACGGTAGACATAGGGCGGATAGAACTGTGCTACATAGTTGCGCACAATGAGATCGTAGACCTTGGCCGCCGCGCCCGAGAGACTGCCGGTCATCGAGCCGGTCGGAATGATGGCGTGGTGCGCCGTCACTTTGCCGGTGTTCCAGATCGCCGATTTTGCTCGGCTATCCGCGCCTTTTGTGAGTTCTGCAAAGCCCAGTCTTGCCAGCCCATCCAGTACCCTGCTTGCTTCGGCAAACTGCTCTTCCGGCAAATACCGGCAGTCGGTACGGGGATACGTCGCACACTTGTGTTCTTCATAGAGCGACTGCGCGATGTCCAGGACATCTTTTGCGGACAATCCAAACTTCGCCGAGCAGACCTTTTGCAGTTCCGCCAGCGAGAAGCCCAAGGGTGCCGCCTGCTTTTTCTCAGCGCTGCTGTAGTCCAGCACCACCGCTTTGCCGGAAGCCTTGGCTTTCTGTACCAGCGCATCGGCAGCGCCTCTGTCGGTCAGATAGCCCTCGCCATCGACGCCGGGAAAATCATCGTGTTTTTCCCATGCAGACCAGAATCCTCGCGTCTGAATGCGCGGCACGAAGTAGTCCTTTGGCTGGAAATGCTCGATCGCATGGTCGCGTTCTACTACCAAGCGCAGCGTGGGCGTCTGCACCCGGCCTACGGAAAGCACGCCCGATCCACTATTGGCTAGGGTAAACGCACGAGTGAGATTCATGCCCATCAGCCAGTCCGCCCGGCTTCGCGCCTGTGCGGACATCTTCAGATTCTGATAGTCGGCATTGTCTTTGAGACTGCCCAGTGCCTTTTTGACACTCTGTTCATCGAGTGCGGCGAGCCAGATGCGTTGCGTGGGGCCATGCCATCCGCATTCATCGAGAATTTCGTCTACGAGCAATTGCCCTTCCCGATCCGGGTCGCCTGCGTTGACAACGGAATCCGCCTTTTTGAGCAGATCGCGGATCACTTTGATCTGCGCTTTGGCGTCATCTTTCGCGGCCAACACCCATTTGTCGGGCAGAATAGGAAGCTCTTCCCATCGCCACTTTTTCTTTCCTTTCGGCGTCAGCGGCACCGTGTCTGGCGTGTAGTAGTCTGGTTCTGCTTGCTCAAAAAGATGCCCGAATGCCCAAGTGACAACGGTTTTCCCGCCGTCGCATTCGATAGCGCCGTTCCCGCTTTTGTGCGGGCCGGGCAGATACTGCGCAATCGCTTTCCCAAGCGAGGGTTTTTCTGCAATAAACAGTTTCATGCTGCGTTCCTCTGTTGTTTCCGATTGTCTGGTATAGCACTAGCCGTGGCGAGTACGAAGCCTGCGGGCTGATCGGCAATGCGGTAGATGCGCGTTACCGTGTCATTCTTGTCATCAGGTCCGTAGCCCGGCATGTAATGGAATGGCGCATCAGGGCGAAAGCGGGACATGCGAAACAGTGACCAATACAGAATGTCTTTCCCATTCGAGAAAGCGTAGGCATAGATGTGCGCCCAATCCCCCGCGCGGATTTTCTCTAATTCCGTACGATGCCCAGTACGCGGGCGATCTTCGCGGATCGTGAAGTCATCCCGATACTGCAAAAAGCCGGGCCTGCGCACGCGCATTGCCAGGCGAAACCGGCTGCCATTGATCGACCACAAAAAATCCGTACCGTGGAACATATCGTCTGTCTGATTCGCCGGAACAATCTGCCCGCCAAAGCGGTTTTGTAGCACGCGAATCAGCAATGGTGATGTTTGTGCTTCCCACGCTCTGTCTTGCTCGACCATATCTACCTCTGCAAGTTGTTCTCTTGCGTTGGTATAGCCCGCACAAAAACGAGATAGCCCTATAAGCACAAAAAGCCCCTCAAAAAGAGAGGGGCTGCATATCGTGATGGTTGCGCTTAATTCACCCAGGCAACGAGGTCGGGATAGCTGCTCAGGTGCAGCCCATTTAACGTGTTGTCAAACTGCATCTTGAGCATGGACGCCAGCGATTCATAGCCGTGCGTATTCTCACCTGCGCTGTTCCCACGGTATGCAAAAAGCGCACTGGGCAGCCACTTTTGGTTACTCGGCAACAGAGGGCCACCACGTTCCCCAGGTGCTGCGAATTGCGAAGGACTGGTGTTCGTCGAATGTATCCACGCGATGAACTTCATCTTCATTTCAGAACTGGGTGTGATTCCAATGCCCCCGCTGTATTTCCGTGGCTGCCCATTGGCCGCAACGGTCAGACGGTACGGGCAGATAATTTCATGACCATTTTTGATCACATAGATTCTCACGCTCGATGAGCCAGAGCATTGCCAGCCGCTCTCGTTATCTCTGATCATGTTCGGCATAGGTGCCCCGGTAAGAGGGCTGGTCATGTACGACAGAACACCGTTACACGTCGTACCCCGGTTTGGGCTGAACACAACGCGGACCGGCACCGACTCGCTGTTCCCAATCTCATCGTCAAGCCAAGCAACCGCCGCCGCGTAGTCTTTGCTTGACGTAATCGATTGCGTGATACCCGCAGGCGGAAAGGGTTGCCGGTGCCCAGGGGTCGTGCTGATCGCATGAAAAACGATGTTACCGGCAGATGAGGACAATCCAGGGACCACCGTTCCGGTCAACGCCCCGTTGTTCTGCCCAGAAAAGGTGTTCTGCCCTGACAGGTCGCCAGTTGCTACAGGACCAACCAGATCATCGGCCGTACCTTGCACTATGGTTTGTGCGGCTTTCCCAACAGCATTAAGCAGCCTACCGAAGAAACCACCACCATTGCCGGAACCGTTGGCGTTGCCAGACCCATTGGCGGAACTGCTGGAAGCATTGCTGGCCCCGTTGTTGGACCCGCTGGCGTTGCTGGCACTATTGCCACTGTTGGCGTTGCTGGAAGCATTGGCATCGCTGCCAGACCCGCCGTAGCCATTGCCGGAACCACCGGCACCGTTGGCGTTGCTGTCGCTGGAATTGCCGGAACCGCTGGCGTTGCCAGACCCGTTGCCAGAACCGTTGGCACCATTGCTGGAAGCATTGGCCCCGCTGCCGCTGGAATTGCTGGAACCGCTGGAACTACTACCAGCACCATTGCTTAATCCGTTGGAACCGTTTGCAGAATTGTTGCTGCCAGCCCCGTAGCCAGAACCGCTGGAAGCACCGGCGTTGCTGTAACCATTGCCGGAACCACTGGAAGCACTGGACCCATTGCCAGAACCGTTGGCGTTGCCAGACCCGTTGCTGGAACCGCTGGAACCATTGCTGGAACTGCCAGAACCGCTGCTGCTGGCACCGTTACCAGACCTGCTGTAGCCATTGCCAGAACCATTGGAACCATTGCCATTGCTGGAAGTATGGGAACCGCTGGAACCATTGCCAGAAATGGCAGAACCATTGGCATTGCCAGACCCGTTGCCAGAACTGCTTGACCCGTTGGCACCACTGCCATTGCTGGCATTGCCAGACCCATTGCCCGTCCCACCGGAACTACCCGGCAGAGCCAGACTCGGCACGGCTTCACTCGTCGCGAGTACCGAAGCGCCACTTGCCAGCCCAAGCAGATTTCCCATTCCAGAGGTAACACCCACAGCCTGCGGCATCTGTCCATTCGCGCACGCAAACGTCGCAAGACCCGACGTTTTGTGCAAGACGTTCGGCGCAGAACCGTTGCAGGTCAGCACCATTGCCTGGGGCGGCGTGTATTGCAGCGCAGCGTTTGCCGCAAGCGGCAGCCCAGCGGCGGCCAACACCGCAAGCGGCAGTGCCGCACTTTTCAAGATCGTCTTCTTCATTGTCCTTCCCCCACTTTTTCCGTACCGCGCAGAACCGCGCCATTGCCGATGTCCCGGTATTTCAACCGGTACACTTTGAGCGCCGCGTCATAGCCTTTGCCCGCAAAGAGCAACTTGAGGTTGGCTTGGCTCGCCGTGATGCCCCGCATGTGCAAATACTGCGGCTTGCACAGCAGCGTCACGGTGTTTTTCCCCGCGTGCTGCACGCCAGGTTTGTCGCCTTTGATCGGCACACACTGCACCGCCAACCCAGCCAGTTTTGGCGAGGGCTTGCCCGCAGGGGCGACAGGCGTGTACGCCAGACCTGCAAGGGCAGAGCCGGAAAGAGCCAGCCCGGCAGCAAGAACTGCAAGTTTCTTTATCATTTCTGCCCCCCTACAGCATGACCCGCCAAACCACCCACGCCAGCGCCAATCAGCGCACCCGCGATGGGCGATCCCGTCTGATTGCCAATGACGCCACCGGCGACAGCACCAAGCAGCGCGCCGCCTTCGGTATCCGTCGCTTGTCTGCCCGTGCCCAGCGTCGCACACCCAGACAACAGTGATGCGACCAACAACAACCCAAGAACTTTCTTCATCAAAATCCCCCTTGGGGCGCACTGGCCCCGTTGTTCCGATACTGTTGTGGTATAGCGCGACTCATATAGGGATACGCACTACAATTCCAGACCCTTGCCCTTCTTCTTTTCCACTTTCTTGGCGATATCCCACGCGGCCAACACGTCTTTCATCACGGGTTGCGAGAGATCAGCCGCGACTTTGCGCTTGTTGTCGATGACCGTACGCAGCGTGTCGTCGATCGTGTTTTCGAGCACCAGATACACCACATTCACGGCGTTTTTCTGCCCCATACGGTGAGCGCGGTCTTCCGCTTGGTCGAGATTCGCGGGCGTCCAGTCTTGTTCCACCATAAGAACGTCGCGCGCGGCGGTCAGGGTGATGCCCACACCGGCGGCTTTCAAAGAACAGATAGCGAACTGGATTTTCGGATCATTCTGGAATGCCTGCACTGCCTGATCCCGCTTTTCCGCACTGTCATCACCAAAGATATGCACCGTCGGCACACCCAGGTCCCGCGCCTTTTGCAATAAGCCCTGCTGCACTTCCCGCAAATTCGCAAAGACGATGAGCTTTTCGCCAGACTCTGCAAAATCTTCGAGGAATTGCCCGGCAAGATCGATCTTGCCAAGACCCACAGCGACCAGTTCATCAGTCATCGCTTTCAGGGCAGCACCTGGCACACCTGCCGTCCGCGCTATCTGATACTCTTCTTGGATCTCTTTGATCCGCGCACGAGTTTCGGCAGGGGCAGCGAATGTTAAGAATTGGCGCTGCTTGTCGGGAAGTTCGGTCAGCACTTGTGCTTTGTCGCGACGCAAATACACGCCATCCCGCAGGCGCTGGTTCAACTCTTCGATATTCGTAGCCCCGTCCGCCGTGAAACCGTATTTGCCCTGCTTTCCGCCACAATAACGAGTAGCAAACGCGAAGAAATTGCCTAGCGGTTTGCCTTGTCCCGTCACATCCAGCACTTCGAGCTGTGCGAACAAATCTTTGGGTTTGTTCGTCACTGGCGTACCAGAGAGCAACAGGCGACGCGGCGCAGCTTTGGCAATCTCGGTAATTTCCGCTGTGCGCTTCGCTTTGTGGTTTTTCATGTAGTGTGCTTCATCGCACACGACTTGGGCAAAGCGCTTTCCGGCAGCGGCTTTTCCTGCCAGCGAATAGCTTGCGACCACAATATCGGCTTGCGGGTCAATCGTGTCTTTCCCCGACTTGATAATCTGCACCTTTTTGTCCGGCAGCCAGGTATTTGCTTCCCGTTTCCAGTTACCAACGACAACCGCAGGGCAGACGATCAGGGCAGGATAGGCTTGCTCTTGGTGAATCGCAGCCAAGGCCGTGATGGTTTTGCCCAGTCCCATCTCATCGCCAATATAGGCCCGGTTTTTTGCGTGTCCCGTGATGAACTCGACACCTGCCATCTGGTAGGGCCGCAGCGTGCCGGAAAGACCCTCACGCAACTGGAAAGACTCGCTGGCAGTAAATGCTTGACTCGCTTCCACTGCTGCTGCCCGTCGTTGCTGCACCCGCTGCAAGATGTCCCGGACTTCGCGAAACCGGTTCATATTGCTGCGAATCTTCTCGATGTTCTTGTCGGTCACTGGGACCAGCCACGACCGCGTATTTTTGTCGTACTGCCGACCGTCGAACGTGCTTTTCACAAAAGCAAGGTCGTCTACGTTGTACGGAAACGACATGCGCAGCCGATGGTCCGGGGTCTCTTGCAATGCAATCGTCATTTTGCACCTCTCACTTAACAGAATCGGGTATGAACGCCGGGTACATTTTGATGCCGATCAGCCGAAACGGCAGCGCAATCAGCAGCAGCGGAAGGCCCGTCACGAAAAACAAAAACCAGAACAGCGGATAGAAGATCAGCCAGAGCTGCCCGCAAAAGCTGTATTCCGCCACTCGAACCGTCAAAACGCCTGCCCAGCCCATCTGAAAAAACGCAATCGCCAGACCCGCAATAAAATACCAGTTCATGTCCTTTCACCTCTCGCAATGTATTTCACCACCCTCTTGCAAATTCGCAAAATCGCGGTCCGTACCCCCACTGCACCAGTCGGGAAGCGATATCAGGACAGCAGCCACTGGATGAGCGCCGATCGACTCGTAGACGCAGGCAGGCTACGCAGTACCCGCAGCGCTTCATCGGTTATGGCAATGCCAAAAGGCTCGTAAAAGGCTCTCGGCGACTGCCGCGCACGACGCAGGCCGTGGCTCGCCAGCGTTGCCGGTTCGATTTCCAGCAATCCGCTGTTCACCCGATCCGCGCGGGCGTCCGGGTCGTGAATGTAGATGTCCTGCATTTCTTCGCGCAGCAACTTCGGATAGATGTAGCTTTTCATAATAGGTCTTTCCTTACCCGTAAGGGTTTGCAATCGTTGGGCCTGCTGGTGCAGCGGGCGCAGCCGTGGCGAACTGGTTCCTATGCCGATAAGGGCCGGGGAATACCAGGTCTTTTGTGACCATCACGTTAAAGTCGTAGCCGGGCCGAATCGTGATGGTCGGCGCGATGTTGATGTCCCTCTGCATCATTTGCGCTTCCGCCTGCCCAAAGGTCTGGGCCAGGCTTTGCTCGCCATCTTGCAGCGCCATGTTGCCGGTGACGCCGGTAGTCGTCGTCTGTGTGCTGGTGGGACTCGCAATCGACATACCTACGTCGATGAGCGACAACAACAAAGCGTTTTTGAAGATCGTCCACGTGTGATCATCCACTTCGTCATGAAAACCAGAATAGCCACGGCTATCTGCACCCGGCATTCCGCCTAGCTGCATATAGGTGCCATTTGGGAAGAGGATGCGAGTCCACGCAACGCCGACGCGCGTCTGCCCATCGAGAATTTTGCTGTCGTATGTGCCCACGAGTTTCGATCCAGCGGGAATCAACACATACGCCCCCGACACGCTGTTGTAGACGGGCTGGCTGACCACAGCGGTGATTTCGCCGGGCAAGCTGGATTTGATGCCGGTTTCGAGCGTCGCCGGAATCACCGTGCCTTGCAGCAATTCATAGGGGCTGACCTCTTTGCGAACGAGGTGCGTGCTGTACACATTGCTTTTTGGCTTCGGCAGGGTCGCCGCCTGCTGCGCTTGGGCAGCCACCACAGGGGCAGCGGTCGCACCTGTCGCACGGGTCGCACCCGTCGCACTGGGCGTCTGCCATGACATCATGCTGCTACCACCGGAAACTGCGGCTTGAAACGCTTGGTCCTGTGCTGATGGCTGGGCCGGTGCTGCTGGTGCCGCAGCAGGGGCAGGCGCTGCGGGTTGTGGCGTGACCGCAGCCTTTTTCGGTGCAGGTGGCACGCTGACCGCAGACGCAACTGGCGCGGTAGGCACTTCCGGTGTCGGGATACGATGCGGCACCCGGATCGCGATTGCGTGCGTTGCAGGCCGCACTTGTTCGTTTGCACCGCTGGCAGAGGGGCCGGTACTCACGTCATACGCAAAGTACGCCCCTGCGCCGATGACACCCACACCGATGAGTGCGGCAGTTACGATGGTGTTCTTCTTCAAGACCGTTGCCATGGCGCCGCCATCGCTTTTCAGGCTGCCAGAAATGGTGGTCGGCCCTGACGGCGCGGCTTCCTCGTCCGGCTGCTGCGGGTTTTTCTTCAGCTTGTCCAGAAATCCCATATCTGATCCCCTTAGTTGCTGCTTTCGCGGGTGATTTTCACGACTTTGCCGCTCGACCCTTTGCCCGCGATCAACAAGATTTTGTGGGGCAGCGAATCGACGATGTAGTACCCGTCGCGGAACTGCGCATTGATGATCGCGTTTTGCCCCGCACTGTTTTCCGCAAGAATCGACGGGATACCACCATGACTTGCCTGATCCGGCTTGAACTGGATATACACATGCCCGTTATCCGAAAAGACACGCTCTGGCATGATCGAGTGGCAATCGCTGTTGCTGAACCAGCCACCGCCAGAGCAGCGCACTTTCCAGTTAAAATTGAGATCAGCCGCAGTAAGGCTTGGCAAAGTCGCTACCGTCTCGTCCGCCGCTTTTTGCTTTGCCGCAGACGCTTCGGATGCTTGCTGATTCCATGTAGTGATGTCATGACCCGGATAATAGAAGCCCAGCAGCGGGGTGTAGCGGCGCTGGTCAGAGGTCAACTCGATGACATAGTTCATCGGCTTTCCGCTGGCAGACGTGGCAGGAATCACGAGATCGGTATGCAATCCCTCAAACTTTGGCATCACGGTAAGCTCAGGCGTGTCCCCTGCCATGACCGTGTGTATCGACCATTCCGATGCCGGTGCGCCTGTTGCCATGGCGGGATGACAGCCAGGTTGCAACTGGATGATCGAAGTGTGCATCGGCGCGGTAACAAGCGTTGGCAAGCTGTTGCCGTAGGCGTAGAGAATTTCCCCGCCAGAACCGGCAATGGGGGGCAGGCTCTGCAACTGTCCCGACTGATACGCCGAAACCAATGCTTTCTGCATCGCCTGCAAAGACCGGCTCTGTATCCGCGCAGAGGGTGGTGCCGCGATGGTCTTTTGCCAGACCTGCGCTGAATTGTCGCTGCTTGCCCCTGTCGCTTGGGCATTGTCGTCCAACTCGGCCTTTGGGGTAGTGCTAGCCCCGATAGCAGGAACAACGGGCGCGCTGTTTTGCGCCAGGTCCGGCTGCGACGGGACTGCTGGTGCCGTCCGCGACGGTGCCGGTGGCTGCACACCGCCTTCGGGTGGCAGACCCGGAACGACGCCTGCCATCGCCAGGGCAGGCAGGGCAAGGAACACTGCGGCAACGGTTGTTTTCAGAAAATACTGACGCATGACTCGATTCCCCCGATTAAATCGTCTGATTCCAGTTAAAACTTGTGATGTAGATGCCAAAGGGATTCCCGTTCAGCATTTTTGGGTTGCGCGAGGGCGGCGTCACGGCATATGTGATCGTGCCTTCCCAGTGCGTCTGTCCCCTGATGTTGCCGCCCTTGCCATACTGCGTTTCGGTCCATTGAATCTGGAACGTGCCACCTTTGGCGGTCAGCTTGCCTAGTGGCAGGGCGCTGGTGATCGTCACCGTGCGTCCGCCCTGCTTATTCACGTAATCGCTGTACGGGTTGTGCCGACTGTAGTACGCATCCAACGCTGGCTGTGCGGTGCTCGCAATATAATTGAAGCTGTCCAGATATTGCTGCTTTTCTGATGCAACGTCTGGCAAGCGACTACGGACCAGGCGCAGCCAGTGTGTCAGTACGTGTCTCACAATCGGCTGCTGGTACGTCCCGGCATTCACCGCCTGCGCAAGTCGCACCGACTGCCCAAGGTGATTCACCTCGACGACATACGGGATGACATGCACGCGGTCGGCCTCGTAGACCATGCCTGCCCCGAACAGCCCGGCGATGGCGAGGGACCCAAAAGCCATCATGCGCCAATTCTTTGCGCTCGCTATGTAATCGCCATACCGTTCCAGCCATTCCCGCCGCGCCGCAAGGTATCGATCTTTACTGTCTGACTCTGCCATTTTGCTGGTTCCTCATGTGTTCCTGTTGTGGTATAGCGTTGCCAATTTCGGGATAGGTCAATCCTGAATATGCTTCACGCCCAGACTTGGTGCCTGCACGCCCGCGCTCGATGGGCTACCGATGTTCAGATTGTCATGTGCGCTGTGCAGTGCTTCGCTGGTTTTCTCGAACACGTCTTTCCCTTTCTGCAAGATGCTCTGCGGCGCTTCTGTTCCCGACGATCCCGCAGACTGGGCGGGGGTATCGTTCGGTGCCGCAGGACGGTGATCTACGGTGTCAGCAGAAGCGGGATTGCCGGACGGGGCTGGACCACTGGCAGGCGCGGGATTGCCCTGTGCCGTCTGGCCCACGGGCGCACTAGAGGGTGCAGATGGATGCATGGGCGCTTGTCCTGCGGGGGCTTGCCCCGACGGGGCTTGACTTACTGGCGTCTGACCACCAGTCGGCGCAGGACTGCCCGGTGCCGTCTGGTCCACCATCGCACTGTCTGGTGCAGACTGACGCACTGGCGCTTGTCCCGCTTCCGGCGCTGGAACGGTGGACGGCGCGGCAGACTGGGCGGGTGCCTCGTTCGGCGCTGCTGGACGATGATCTACGGTGTCAGTGGATGCCGAATTGCCAGAGGGCGTCTGCCCTGATGTGGCTTGCCCCGCTGGGGCTTGACCACTGGCAGGTGCTTGGCCTGTGGAAGATGTAGCCTTGCTATCCGTAGAAGGCGCGGCTTGCGTATCGGATGCCGCTTGACCAGTAGGTGCAGACTGCGATTCAGAAGCAGCCCGAACACTGGATGTGGCAGTCTGACCAGCAGGGGGCCGCACACCCGATGGTTCAGCCTGTCCCGACGCCTGTGGGGGCTGCACACCCGCAGGTTCCGACTGCCCAGCAGAAGCAGGGGGCTGTCCCGCAGCCGGTGGCTGCACACCCGCAGGCTTTGGCGAGTCTGCGGCACTTGCGCTGAGACTGCCAACACCGCTACCAGCACCTTCGGCTTCCCCCAGCGCACCCGCTGCACCCGCCCCCTCGGCGGCTAGTGCTGCGCCGCCAGTGGCAACTGCAGCGGTAGCCGCAGCCGCAGCAATCATGCCGCCTTTTACGGCAGAGTAGAGTTCACCACCGGAAAGAGTGGACTGTCCGGACAGAATGCTGTTCGCAAAGCCGGGCAGCTTTTTCGTGAGCCATGCAATCAGCAAGGCGAGGATGAGAACGATGCCGTATGCCTCTAGACCTGCGTTGCCGTTGAGTAGCGTGCTTTTAATGAGTGGATTGACCTGCCATTCGATAAAAGACGCCCAGAGGGTGAGGATCATGAAGCGCACGCCTACGGCCAAGGCATACTGCATGTACGACTCGACAAACCGAGCGGTCCAGCGCGCGCCACCAAAGCCCAGCATAATCACGCCAACCGAAAGCACAATCATACCTTCGAGCTGCACCGCGACCAGTTCGAGCACAACATATATGAATGAGAGCAGCAAAATGAATCCGACGATTAACCCGGCAATCAGACTGACACCCAGTGACGTTGAGACCGCCGCAGAAGCCGCATTCCCCAGCGCGCTGGCGGCACCACTCAAATTGAGATTCCAAAGATCAGAAAGCGCTGTCCCTGTGTCATGTACCGTAGATACAGGACCACCCTCGACACAGAGTACAAACGCGCGAATGCCGGTCATCGCAATGTTACTGACTGTTGTGATTGGCTCGCCACCCGCGCTTGTCGCGACATTTTTGAAGCCACCGATAATCCACGGCACCCACTTCGACGAGTATTCCAGCACGGTGTAGAAAAACCCGATCGTTATCAGCTTCTTCACAAACGAAGTGAAAATATCGTGAACGTCTTTCCCGCTGATGAGCCACGTCACCACCAGCCATACGATTTCAATGCCGAAAAGCGCCCCAAAGAGGCCAAGCGCGTCGGTGAATATCGCTTGATACCAGCCTTGCGTTGTGCTTTGGAACGTCTGCATGATCGTGCTGAGTCCCACGGACGTACTCGCGTGGGCCGCAACCGGCAGCAGGAACAGCGATACCAGCAAATAGAAGCGTTTTCTCAGCAGTGCGTTCATTACGTGAATCCTCAAGCAAACAAAAACAGGGGCAGCCTTCATGCCGTCCCTGTGGTATAGCGAACGTCTTTTGTGGATGGAAACTTACTGCTTCGGCGGCTTGCCGTAGCCAGACAAGCTGAAGTCGGCAAGCGATGGCGCATTACTCGTCAGCGGCCCGCCAGACAGCAGATGTTGCTGTGCATTTTCGCTGGCCTGCTGCGTCGCTGTGAGCTTTGCAGGCTTTGCGGGGGCTGTAACCTTGGGCTTGGGCGGCTGCGCGTGCTGGGACGAACAGCCTGCCAGGGCAAGGATGACGATGGGCATCAGCAGGGCTGCGACAAACACGGGTAAGTTGAAGCTGAACTGACTTTTCATGGCAAATCCTCGATGTGGGCAATAACCAATCCCTGCGCACAGCAGGAAGCGATATCAATAGCCCGACAGACTGTAGTCGGCCAAGGATGGCGCATTGCTCGTCAGCGGCCCGCCAGACAACTGGTTTTTCAGTGAGTTTTCGCTGGCCTGCATGTTCGCGTTTTGCTTTGCGACCTGCGCTTTCTTGTACGCCGCATTCATAGCTTCCTCAGACGACGCTACTTGATAGAGCTGCGTCAGATCAGAGACTGCCGCTTGCCCAACGGTGACACCCGCTTGCAAGATTGCATTGCGGCTCTGCGGGTTCTGCATCGCTTGCGATACTTCCTGCATCGCCTGCTGCTGTGTCGTGAAGTTCGTGGGATTCAGATTCGCCGCCTGCAATGCGGTGTTGATCGCATTGTTCAGTCCGCTCGTGATGCTGCTGTATTTCTGCGTGTACTGCGCTGTGATCTGCGGGTTGAACGAAACGTTCAGATTCTGAAATTGATTCGCAATGTTCTGCCCCGCCGTGCCCAGCGCTTGCGCTTGCTGCACAAGACCGTAGAGCTGGTCAATCGGCTGCAACACTTCGTTCAGCATCGTCTGGGGAAGCGTAGTCATATTTTGGACCATGTTTTCGTACTGCTGAATTTCCTGGACCAGTTGCTGCGCTTCGGTGATTTTCGATTGCACTAGCGTGACTTCTTGCGTGATCTGTTCCGGCAGCGTCGCCCCGCCGGTCATCGCACCGCCTGCGCAGGCGATACCCGGCAGTGCTGCGCCCGCCATCGCGAGAATGACTGCCTGTACTACCCTTTTCCGGTTCTTCATTGTTGCACCTCGTTCATGATGGTCTGCACCTGTTTCTCGTATAGCGCGAGCGGCGTAGAGATCGGGGACATATACCCTGCAAGAGGCTGCATGTTCGCTGCTAATGCAGATACTAAGTTCATGCGCAGCGCATATTCGGGATCGATGCCGGTCAGTACCCCGCCGTTACCGCCCGGCAGCGTGTACGAACTGCCATTTTCAATTGGCTGGACTGCCGTTGCCATGCTGGGCGCATCCGCCAGCATCTGATTCACGCCCGCCATCACTGGCGCATCTAGTTGCAGCATCGGGATCGACCCTGTGCCTGTCGGGCACTTGTCTACCAGCCGCGCAAGGCTACTGGATGGCGGCACAAACCAGCCGATCGGCGCGCCATCATTCGGGCCAGGAATATATTGTACGGCGGACAAATTCGGCACGTTGCCGATCCCTGCCTGCCAGTGCGAGATCGGCAAGGGATGCAAGGCGCTTCCGGGCGAGAGCGCGGCGGCTACCTGATTGCCGGTCGTGTTCAGCAAACTCATCAGGGTATTGAGCGATTGCTGCAACGGGCCGTTCTGCTGGTCAATCTCATCTACAACTGCCGTATTCCCCGCCCGCACTTGTTGCACTTCGTAATCAGAAAGCTGCTGCTGAAAATCCGTCGCAACGGTCTGGATCGCGTAGGCTTCGGCTTCCGCGTCGCCTGCGATATTCAGTCCACCGGTAATGAGATTGCTCGTCACCGAATCCCAGCGCGTGTTATGACACTGTTCCACACCACCAAAGAGCGTGTGAACCACCGGCCCACGTCCTGCCCATTCTTGCGCAGCGTAGGGCGCCAACTGTGCATAGCCCTGCGCGGCAGAGGCAAGCTGGGACCAGGTTGTGGCTATTTGCGCAATCGCTGATGCGTCCGCCTGCATTCGCGCCAAAGGATCGGCAAATGCCACGCCGGGCAGAGCCACCGCCGCTGCGAGAATGGCCGCCTTCCATAATTTCCGTGCTCTCATCGTCACACCTCTTATTACAAACCAAACCGTGCAAACTGCTGTGCTGCATAGTCCACCCAGCCATCCCTGATGTTCTGTGGTAGGCGCTCTTTCAGCCATTCGATCGGCCAGCGCCGACCGTAGATGCCTTTGAGTTCCGCAACGCGCTTCACGTCGCGCGGATCGCTGACGCCAGTGAATGCCAGCGCCACCGGACCCATGTCGAACGACACGCGGCGATGCCCGGCGTCAGAAAACACGTAGTAGTCCTGCTTCGGCGTCGAAGTTTGCAGCAATTCCAGTTGCCGATCTTCCAGCCCGAACGACTCATACAATGGGCGCAGGGCAGGGGAACCCGCCTGCCCATTTGGCAGGAAAATCTTTGTTGGGCATTCCTGCATGATGACCGGAAGAAGAGGACTGCCATCGAGATCGCTCAGCGACTGCGTAGCAAAGACGACAGCCGCATTCTTTTTCCGCAGGACTTTCAGCCATTCGCGGATTTTTGCCAGGAACTGCTCGTTATCCAGCATCACCCACGCCTCGTCCAACAAAATCAGCGTGGGACTGCCATCCAGCATCTGTTCGATCCTGTGAAACAGGTAGAGCAGCGTCGGCACGGTAATGAGTTTTGCTGACTCGCCACTTTGCAACAGATTTTCTAACTCAAACGTGATAAATCTGCTCGACATATCCAGCCCATCATGCCGGGCATCGAGCAGTGTTCCGGCGCGCCCCGTACCGGCGTAAAACCCGATCGCGGCCTTGAGGCCCGAATGCTGCAACAACGACTGCACGTCCGTAATCGACCGGCCTTCTTCCCCTGCCAGACCATCAACCGCGTTGTGGATCAGGTTTCGCTCGACCGGCGTAATTGTCATGCCCTGTAGTACGGCCAATGATTCGAGCCAGTTTTCCGCAAAAGTGCGCTCAACGCTGGATTCTGCAACGCGGTCCAGTGGCGCAAAGGTCAGATCAGACAGATCGCCCGCAATATCATAGTGCTGCCCGCCGACGGCTTCCGTCAGCGCATACATGCTGCGCCCCTTGTCAAACGCGATGACCCGCGCGTTTCGATAGCGCAGCCACTGCGCCGCCAGCAGTGCGAGCAACGAGCTTTTGCCACTGCCCGCCGGACCTGCGATCAGGCCGTGTCCTTTATCGCTGACGTGCAAATTGAATCGGAATGGCGTCGCCCCCGAAGTTTTTGCGTACGTCAGCGCAGGCACCTTTTTGCCATTCTGCGCCATCAACGGGGATGGGCAGCGCAGGCTACCGGGCCAGACCGACGTCTTGGGCGACAGATCGACATAGTTCCGGCTGTGCAGCAGCGGCTTGCGCACGTTTTCCCAAGTGTGCCCCGGAATGCTACCTAAGTACGCCTCGACAGCGTTCGTGCTCTCTTTGAACGCCACGAATCCGCTGTTGTTCAAGTATGCCTCGACCATGCGGACGCGCTCGGTGAGTGCAGGAAGATGGCTGTCCATCAAAACGATGGTTGCCGTGAAAAATCCATATCGCACAACACCGCTGCTGGCTTCTGCCGCAGCCTGCTGTGCATCGTCGGCCATAGAGGATGCGTCGGCATTCGCGTTTTGCGCAGGCAGGTGCCCCCGGTCAATCGCTGCGCCAATGTAATCCCGCATACTAAAGCGTGCGCCGAGCCAGTGCTGGCGGTACGCTTCAATGTGTTTCCGTGCGGACTTCTGGTCCATATAAATGAAGCGCGTTGTGTAGCGCAACGGAAACGGCAGATTGTGTAGCGCTTCTAGTATTTCCGGCTGCGTCGCTTGCGGGTAGCCGGTGAACGTAATCACGCGAATATGATTGTCGTCAATTTTCGGTTCCAGCCCTGCCACGAACTCGTGATGCCCCAAGACGGTATCGAGATACACAGGAAAGTCCGGCGCGTTGACGGGATGCGGCTTGCCCGTAAGGCATTCATGAATATGCGTGAGCAGGGCAGAATCATCGAGCGGCGACACTTTCAGATTCGATTTCAGCATCCCCGCGACGCCTTGTATCACGTCTACAAACTTGCGGATGACCGACTCGAAAGACTTCTGTTCGGGCGCGTTACGGCTCTCGACAAACACCTGTCCCGCCGCGACCGTAGAATCCGGTGGCGTCTGCCACGAAAACACCAGGGCATAGCGCGTCAGAAAGTGCGCATCTTCTTGCATAAACTGCTGCCGCCGCTCATCGTCGATCAACTGCGACACCGGGTCTGCAAAATGGTTTTCTGCGGGACTAATATAACCGTCTGCATGATCGCGGATCGCGGTAATATGCGTCGCCCATCCATCGCCAAGGCGTGCCAAAGCAGCGTTGAGATTCGCAGCTAGGCGGTTAATTGCCGCATGGGACATGCTTTCGAGATCGGGACCGGAAAAGCGCAGGCCAGACATCAGCGAGCCGTCCTTTTGCAGCGCAACGGCGCAGGGCTGCCCCAGCACGGTCGCCGAGTCGACCAGCATTGCGAGGTTCAGCAGGTCCGGGAATGCCTTGGCTTTGCTGAGCTATTTGCAAGTCTGGTGTATGAGCCTTAGCTAACATGAGTTAGGCGGCGGCCTGTTGAGGGTCCCGGCGGGTTTCGTTGGCGGGTACCCCATCGACAAAAATCACTCCGGCGAAAAGCTGGCG
>JAQVDS010000016.1 GCA_028697715.1 Acidithiobacillus sp.
CATTGCTGCGTTATGATGCGAGTCTCAAGAAAATATCTGTGGACCGCCGACTATGCGCAATCGCTATCTTCTATGTTCCGCCCTAGCCTTGCTACCGCTGTACGGTCACGCCGATACCCTGGCGCAGATCATCAGGAATGGTTCTGTGAGTGGGGACATTCGCTCCTATTACTTCAGCAAACTATACGGCGCACCGAAGAAGGAAAATGAGGATGCCTACAGTCTGGGCGGTATTCTCAATGCCCGGACCGGGAGCTTGGACGGTTTCAGCGCTGGGGTGAGTTTTTTTACTGCCAATAGCCTGGGTACCCACGGCAGCGACAGCAAAAACGTGGATACCACCCTGATGGGCATTGCGCCATCCATCAATGCCTTGGGCCAGGCCTATTTGCAGTATGAGATGCCCAAGCGTCTGCTCATCCGGGTCGGCAATCAGGTCATCAATACCCCGTGGATGGGACCGCGCGACTCCCGCATGTTGCCCCAGACCTTCCAGGGTGTATTTGTCGAGCTGCAGCCTTTGCCGGGCCTGAAGATCGAAGGCATGCGCATCTTCCGCTGGAAGAGCCGGACCTCCGACGATTACTATCGCGACAATCTCTATTACCCAAGCAACTATGACGAAGACCCTCTGTACGGGGTGAAAAAGGTGGGGCTCAAGGCGGATACGCCGGCCAGCAATGGCACGTTGGCGTTTGGTGCCCAATACTCTGCTATGGGCGCCAAGTTGTCGGCTTGGTACTACAACTTCTATCAGTTCGCCAACCTGTTCTATGGCAGCGCTCAATACGGCCTGAAGATGGGCAGTGTTACTCCCTACCTCGCGGGACAGTTTTTGCGGGAGTGGGAAAGCAGCGGGATTCTGCAAAATTACCACGCGAAGCTCTTTGGGCAAGAAGGGACGGTGAACGCCACTCTCTGGGGCCTGAAGGCGGGAGTGAAGATTCCCCATGCCAATCTCTTCTTTGCCTACAACCAGCTCAACCCGCACGCCGACAGTTTCGGCGGTGGTGCCATCGTTTCCCCCTATGGCAATTATACCGCCATGTATGCCTCCTTCATGACGAACAATCTTCTGGCCTTTGGTCCCGGGCATGCCTGGCGCCTGGGTGCAGCCCTCGACGCGTGGCAAAAACAGATCCGTTTCCTGGCCGGCTTTGCCCACTTCGACACCAATTATGAGGGCAAAACCGATGGTGTGTATCTGGATTTGACCTATTTCCCCATGCAGGTCAAAGGTCTGAGCATTCGCGACCGGGTGGCCATCGACAATGGTCTGGCGGCCTATGACGGCCATTCTTTTATTTATAACCGCCTGATGCTGCAGTATGCCTTCTGACGCGCCGGCGGGGCTGCAGATCGAGGGCTTGCAAGTCGAATTGGGTGGGCGACCCATACTCGCAGACGTCCATTTGCAGCAGGCGGCGGGTAGCTACGCCTGTCTGCTGGGAGAATCCGGGTCGGGCAAAAGTACTTTGCTGGCGGTCATTGCGGGCCTGTTGCGTCCGCAACGAGGAACGATTTCTGTTCATGGCCAGCAGGTGAACGGGGATGGCATCTTCATCGCCCCAGAGCGACGGCAGATTGGCATGGTGTTTCAGGACGCCGCTCTCTGGCCGCACCTGACCGTGCTCAAGAATGTACTCTACCCACTGCGCGCGCGTCGGCAGGCGGTAGACAAGACCCGGGCCCTGGCCCTGTTGGAGCGCATGGCCATACCTGCCGCCGCTGCTCGCCGGCGACCCCACGAGCTTTCGGGGGGACAACAGCAGCGTGTCGCCATTGCCCGGGCCATCATTGCCAAACCCCGCATCGTGTTGCTGGACGAGCCGCTCTCGGCGCTCGATCACGGCGTGCGCGAGAACTTGCGTGAATTTCTCCACGAGCTCTTTGCCGAGGAAGGCATCACGGCCCTGCACGTGACCCATGATCCGAGCGAGGCCTTTTATCTGGGACACCGGGTCGGCGTTTTGAATGCCGGCCATCTGGAACAGTGGGACAGTCCGGAGAGCTTATACCAGCAGCCGGCGAGCCTGGTGGTGGCGCGCCTGGGTGGTTCGGTGCGGGCCCTGCATGTGCCGGTTTTGCAGCATGCGGGAAAGCAGGCCCTGATCCACTGGGAAGGTCGCCGCTGGCCGGTACCGGCATCTGCGGGGTTGAATGGCGCGACGCGCGCCACCCTGCTGTTGCGGCCAAACGATCTGGAAATCGATAAAGCACCCAGCGATGCCCCCGAGGCAACGGTGCGCCATGCTCACTGGCACGAAGGCCGTTATCTGTTGACGTTGCAGGCCACTGATGGCCAGGAGTTTCTCGCCCAGTCCCGCCGGGGGGATCTGGGACCGCGCCGGTGGCATCTGCGCCCCGATCACGGTTGGTGTATTCCCGTGCAGTCTTCCGCAAACGACCGATAGGAGTGCTTCGATGAAACGTCTAGTGATTGCCCTGCTGGGTCTGGGTCTGGCCAGTGCCGCCCATGCCGCTACCCTCACCCTCTACAGTGCCGCCCCGGCTACCCTGGCCAAATCCCTTGCCGCCGCCTTCGAAAAGAAGACTGGGGATCATGTCGAGGTCTGGACCTCCAGCACCGGCAAGGTCATGGCGCGTCTGGCCGCCGAAGCCAATCATCCCCATGCCGATGTCGTGATGGTCGCCGGCTGGTCGGCAGGACTGGATCTGGCGAAGCAGGGAATGGTCTACCCGTACCATCCGGCGGCTATCGAGAAGACCCTGGTCAAGCCCGCTCAGGTATCCGCTCCTTTCCTGCCCTATGGCCTGGATACCGTATCGATGGTCTTCAACACCAAGGCCCTGCCTGCAGGTGCCAAGTTGCCCGATAGCTGGTTTGCCCTGACCCAGCCTGAGTGGAAAGACCGGATTACGGCACCGAATCCGCTGTTATCCGGCACCGCTTCGAGCTTCCTGGTGGCGTTTGTGGATCGGTATGGCAACAAGGCCTGGCAGTTTTTGCAGGATCTGAAGGCCAACGGCACGGTATGGCCGGGTACCAATCATGCGGCGTTGTTGCCAGTACTCTCGGGCGAGCGCAGCGGCATGCTGGAGTGTGTGGGGCATGCCGCCGTCGCCGCCAAGGCGCAGGGCAATTCGGTCTCTCTGGTCTATCCCAAAGAAAGCACGATCGTCATCCCACGGCCGATCATGATTCTCAAATCTGCCCCGGATAAGAAGCTGGCAGAGCAGTTTGTCGACTTTGCGATGTCTCCGGCGGGGCAAAAGCTGGTCGCCAAAAACAATCTCTATCCTGCCCTGCAAGGGGTTCCGGCCAAGCCAATCATGGCCAAGATGGGCAGTTTCAAGGTGAGCTCCGTCGACTGGGCGAAACTGGCAGCGACGCAGCCTGCCGTGTTGGCGCGCTTCAAGAAGGATATTCTGGATCAGTGAGCCGCCTTTTCAATCATCTGCTGGTCTACCTCATCCTGGGGGTGCTGGTTTTAGCCCCCCTGGGGGCCATCATCTACGAGGCGCTGCAGCCGAGTGCTGGTCAGGTGCATGGGATCGCCCTGCTGCAACTCGGGGTCGACCAGCAGTTTCTAAAGTCCTTGTCCGGAACTCTGGGGATGGCCGGTCTGGCCGTCCTCTTTTCCCTGCCCATGGGGCTGGGCCTGGCCTTGCTCTTGTATTTCGTGCCACCGCGTCTCAGCCCCCTCTGGGAGGCGCTGATCCTGATTCCGTTTCTCATTCCTCCGTATCTGACCGCCGAGGCCTGGAGCCTCTTGACCGGACCCGTAGGAATGATCGAGCAGCTGACTGCCTGGCAAGCGTTGGGCACAACGCTCGAAGAGTTTTTGTTCTCGCTGGCCGGCATGGGCATGGTGATGGCCCTGCATCTCACTCCCTTGGTCTATATCCTGCTGCGAGCCGCCCTCGAGAATGGCAATCCGCGCTTGCTACAGGCAGCGCGGGTACATGGGTCCTCGGCCCTGGGTGCCTTTCGTTTGGGTATTCTGCCGCTACTGTTGCCCGCGCTGGCCGCAGCAGGACTGTTGGTCTTTCTCGACACCTCGGCAGAGTTTGGCGTGCCGGCCCTGCTGGCAGGCTATGCCGGAGTGCAGGTGCTCAGCACGAGCATCGAGGGGGCCACCAACGTCTGGCCGGTGGACCTACCCAAGGCCTCGGCCATTGGCCTGATCCTCTGTGCCCTGGGGGTGCTGGTCTGGTTTCTCTACCGGCCACTGGTGCGGAACAACGAGGGACGCATCCAGCGCCGTGCGCCAGCGCGCCGGGTATGGTGGAGTATCTTGCCGATTTCGATCTTTGCGCTGATCGGGATGATTCTGCCGTTGGCTGCGGTGGTTGCAGTTTCCCTGGAAAAGGCCCTGAGCGTGGGACTGCGGGGGAGCAATTTTACTTGGCACCATTATCACCATGTGCTCTCCCACAGCTCTTCTGGCCTCTCAGCCCTGGAGACCAGTCTCAGACTCTCCGCCCTGGTAGCGGTGTTTGGTATGGCATCGGCCTTGCTGGCCGCTAATCTGGTCCGCAAGGGTGGGCGCATCGCTGCCCTCGTCGATCTGCTGGCAACGCTGCCCATGGCCATCCCCGGCGTGGTGCTGGCGGTGGGCATGATCCTGTTCTGGAATGCCCCCTGGAACCAGCTTCCGGTCTTTGGACATCCAATCATCCTGGCCGTGGCCTATGCGACGGGAACTTTTCCCTTTGCCATCCGTTATGCCCGTACCGGTCTTGCGCAAATTCCCCCGCGCCTGGAGCAGGCGGGCCGGGTCCACGGCGGCTCACCCTTGCACTCGGTCTTGCGGATTCAGATACCTTCGCTTTGGCCCATGCTGGTGGGTGGAGCGACGGTGGTGTTCGCCCTGTCGATGCGGGAGCTGGTGGCCTCACTGATGCTGCAGCCGGCGGGCGTGCAGGTCATTTCTACCTATATCTACGGAAATTTTCGGCAGGGAACCATTGGTAATGGTATGGCCCTGTCGGTCATTGGCATTTTCAGTTCGGCGCTCATTCTCGGTCTGGCCCGGGGAGCGCTACTTCGTCGCTAAAACCATCAGGAGAAGCATCATGCCCTGCCGCCGCCCTGTACTTTCTTTTTTCGCCTTGACCCTACTGACTGTCTTACCCTTGGCAGCCCAGGCCGTCCCTGCTGAAATCATCCTCGTGCGCCATGGCGAGAAGATCATTCCTTTTCAACTCTGATGCCATTAGTTTCTCTTTGTCTATACTGTCTTCACCGTAGGCCCAGTCGCCGTTTTTGCCACAGGGCGTAGGGGGGGCAGGAATCACCAGCAGCGCCAGCAACGCGGCGCTGAACATGCCGCCCACCATTGGCGCGGCGATACGCTTCATCACATCGGCATCGGCACCATGGCTGAACATGATGGGTAGGAGGCCGCCCACCACCAGGGTAAAGGTCATGGCCAAAGGCCGTAGGCGCAGCATGGTCCCCTCGATGACGGCAACCTGAAGGTCATGCCAGTCCTGCAAGGCGCCGCGGGCTTGGTGACGGATGAGGGCCTGATCCAGATAGAAGAGCATCACCACCCCGAATTCCGCCGCCACCCCCGCGAGGGCGATGAAACCCACCGCCACTGAGAGTTTGTAGCCGAGCCAGCAGCCGCCTACCAGGGACAAGGGCAGGATGAGCAGGATGATGGCCACCTCGACCCAGTTCTTGAAGCTGAAGTAGAGGAGTAGGGCGATCAGGAGAATGACGGCAGGAATGTCCAGTTCCAGGCGCTTGGCGGCCTGCTCCATGACTTGATACTGGTCTACCCAGGAGAGGGTATAAGCTCCCGGAAGATGGGCGGCTTGCGCAATCGCGGCCTTGGCGCGGTCGGTGCGGACGACGATGTAGCGGCCACCGGTGATCCGGGCCGCATAGGCGCTTTGGGTGCCGGGGACCTTCCGCAAAACCGTTTGGATTTCCTGCCCCAGGCTGTACAGGGTAGCGAGATCCGTTCCGCCGACTTTGATGCCTAACGGCGTCTGGAGACCGGTAGTCAGCATATCCACCCACCCCTTGAGCGGCTGCGTCCAGATGTTGGACAGCCCGGGGATCTGCAGGGCTTCGTTCATCTCGCTTTATAGCTTGTGCATGGTCATCCTGGCGGGCCACTGGTCGGGATTCTTCAAATTCACCACCGTATCGAACATGGACAGAGGCGATTGATCCGTCGCTGTCTGAGCCCTCCCCGCCTCGCCGAAGACCGTCTCCACCTCGGGGAAGGTATTGAGGATGCGGTCCCTCTGCTGTAGGAGCGCGGCCGCTTGGCCGATGGAGACCGCTGGGTCCTGGGTAACCGGCATGTAGAGCAGCGTCCCCTCGTTCAGGGGCGGCATGAATTCCGATCCCAGGCGATTCCAGGGGTAATAGAAGGTGGCCGTGAGCAGCAGGGCGATGACCAGCATTATCCAGGGGGGGCGTAGGGCACCGTGGATTACCGGTCGGTAGAGAAAAGCCAAGGCCCGGTTCAGAGGGGGGTTGCTTTCCGGGAGAATGCGTCCGCGGATGAACCAGGCCATGAGGGTGGGCACCAGGGTTACCGAAAGAATGGCGGCGGCCACCGAAAATGTCTTGGTGAAGGCGAGCGGTGCGAACAGCTTGCCCTCCTCGCCGCCCAGGGGTCGACGCCGGACTCCTTTTCGAGATGCTTGTGCATATTCTCGATCATGACCATGGGGGCATCCATCATGACGCCGATGGCGATGGCGATGCCGCCTAGGGACATGATGTTGGCGGGGATCCCCAGAAGCCACGTGATGAGGAAGGCGGCCAGTATCCCCAGCGAGGCATCCTCCAGGTCTTTTAGTGAACGGATGTAACCCGAGGTGCGGACGATATAACTCGCTTCTCCCATGTCCACCACCGAGCTGCTGGTCTCCCCGTTAGCGGCCCGGATGGCGGCCTCCACCTCCGGCAGGGTCAGGTTGTAGGCGAGGAGTTTCTGCGGGTCCACCACCTGGTACTCCTGTACATGCCTCCTACCGTGGCCACCTCAGCGACACCGGAGATGCCCTGCAGCTCGTACTTGAGGAACCAGTTCTGCATCGCCGGATGGGAAAATGTCACGAAGCTGGCCATTGCCGGGGCTGGGAAGGCCATTTCAGGAAGCCTCAAGCCCCCTGGCGCATGACCTTCTGCACAGATGGATATGCATTGACCGGACATCGCCCCGGCATGCGGGCCCATGTCCAGAGCACCCTGGCAATGAGGCATGGCTGTCATGGGCATGCCTGGTATACCAGCGCAGGAAACGCCGAACGGCATGGCCACTGCGGCATTGCTCATCCATGTTCCGAGGAGGAACATGGCCAGCAAGGCGAGCAGGGGAAAATGTCGACGGATTCTCTGCGTATCGATGTCAGGAGGTTTTGGTCAGCCGATGGCGTTGAGGGCAATGTCGAGCTTTGCTTTTTGCTCGGCGAAAGTGCCATAAAAAAGGTATTGCCAATGACGGTGATGGGCGCTATGCGCACTCCGTAGCGCGCCTTGGCCTCGTCGGCCACCCCGGGGATGGTGATGTCCCTCTCCTCGAAGGCCAGTTCGCGGTCTCCAAGGTAGCGTTTGACGGCGGCACAATCCGGGCAGCCCGGACTGGTATAGAGCACTATCTTGGTATGAGTCATGATCTATCCTCCCGCTTCAAAGGCCATATTGCCGAGCGCTGCACTATTCCATGATGTCATTCGCCACTTGCCGTGCCGTCCCCGCAACCGATCAGCCGGCTACGCTATCGCGCACCCGTAGCAGCCTGGCACGCACCGCTTTACTGAGAGCGGTCACCTGCGGGTTGTCGACCATGCCGAGCACCGCAGCGGGGTCCATGAAAGCCACCATGACCTGGCCGTCGGCTTCTTCCCGGACAATGACGTTGCAGGGTAGCAGCAACCCGATGTCGGGGTCGGCTGCGATCGCCTGATGAGCAAACTGGGGGTTACACGCCCCTAGGATCTTGTAGGGCCGCGAATCAATCCCGAGCTTGGCCTTGAAGGTTGCGGCTACGTCGATCTCGGTCAGTACGCCGAAGCCTTCCGCTTTGAGGGCCTCCGTAACTTTTGCGAGGGCTGCCGGAAAAGATCCGGCGGTCGTGGTGGAAAAGGCATACATCGTCATGAAGTTGCTCCTTAATATCAATCGCGATTGCCCTCAAGCACCTGGCATTGCGGTCGCAGGCCGGCTACCCCTTGTCATAGCGGCTTGAGGCGCCTCCTTCTAGTCTTCGATGGCTATCTTAGACCTTGAAGTACGCTCCGGAGTCAAGGTGTGAAATTAACCCAAAAGCGCCTGGTAATCGGCCTGGGTTCGGCTAATGTGATAGGTGTTTTAGGACCATATCCGCCAATCAGCCAAGTGCCTGCTGCAAGAAAGGAGGGGCGGATTCAAGTTTGAAGCACAACACCTGCGCGTAATTCACTGACTTGTTGTGCCATGACTTCGGCGGGGGTCCGGAATCCTAGCGGCTTCCTCCCGGCAAAGGCGGAGCCCGCCAGTCGGAAGCGAGTCTTGCATGGGGCCGGTAACGGACCTCTTGAAGCGTAGACAGCGGGCACTAACGCCGTGTGGTAGCCTCGAAATCATGATCGCCGAAGTCTTCACTGTGCTGGTTGTGGGGACAGCATCGGGATACCCGCTACGGCCAGGGTATCGTGATTCGACCGGGGTCTTGGAGCATGGCATAGGTGCAGGAGGGGCCACCAGGGAACCTGTGAGATCCCGTTGTGACCGTAGATATTGAGCCGGGTTTGGGTGTGTCGGCAAAGAAAAGACTCCCGGCCCTGCGGTGGACATGGCAACCGCAGGGAGCGCATCGGCGAACACGAAGGGCCAGAACCTACGGAAACCCAAGGCGAAGACATAAGTTGAGGGCTAACAGCGAAGTGTTTCAGTATTGTGAACATTTGATGACAACATCATGATATTTTGGATTTTCTTTTTATGGGTGCATAAACGCATTCAGAAGATGAGCGAGGTTTGTCGCTGCGACCGACAACCTGAGCCAGCATCACCCCCAGTCTGGACGCTGCTGCTGCGACTGGTTACCCTTGCACAAAGCAGCCAAGATCGGGAAGGCCATACCAGCATGCGCAAGGGCATCATTCTGGCGGGGGGATCCGGTACCCGTCTCTATCCGTTGACTCAGGTACTGAGCAAGCAGCTCATGCCCATCTACGACAAACCGCTCATCTATTATCCCTTGTCGACCCTCATGCTGGCTGGCATCCGCGAGTTTTTGGTGATTTCCACCCCTTCCGATTTGCCGCACTTTCAGCGGCTTTTGGGTGACGGTTCGGCCTGGGGGCTCGATTTTCAGTATGCCGAGCAGCCACGGCCTGAGGGGCTGGCGCAGGCCCTACTGATTGCCGAAGACTTCCTGGCAGGAGCGCCTGCCGCCCTGATTTTGGGGGATAACCTCTTTTATGGACACGACTTGAGCGAAGGCCTGCAAACGGTCAGTCAGCAAGAGTCCGGCGCTACGGTCTTTGCCTACCATGTCGCCAACCCACGGGCCTACGGAGTGGTGGAATTTGATGCCCAGGGGCGGGCAGTGTCGCTTGAGGAAAAGCCCGCCAACCCGCGTTCCAGTTATGCCGTCACCGGTCTGTATTTTTATGACGCGCAGGCCAGCCAAATCGCGCGCACGATTCGACCCTCGGCGCGTGGCGAGCTGGAGATTACCGAGCTCAACGCTTGCTATCTGGAGGCGGGGCAGTTGCGGGTAGAGATTCTCGGGCGGGGCACTGCCTGGTTGGATACCGGCACGCATCAGGACCTGCTCAATGCTGGCGAATTCGTGCGTACCCTGGAAGAGCGCCAAGGGTTGAAGATTGCCTGCCCAGAGGAGATCGCCTGGCGCATGGGGTATATCGACGCGGAACAGGTCTTGCGCCTGGCGGAGCCCCTGCGCAAAAGCGGCTATGGTGAATATCTGTTACGTTGTCTGGAACAGGAGGAACGCTGATGGAAGTTCAGCGTCTCGCGATCCCGGAGGTCTGTCTGCTCACGCCTCGGGTGTTTGGTGACCAACGCGGCTTCTTTCTGGAAAGCTGGAACCGCAAGACCTTTGCTGATCTCGGTTTGGATCTCGACTTCGTGCAGGACAATCACTCCCGCTCCGCCCGCGGCGTGCTACGCGGTTTGCACTATCAGATCGAGCAGGCGCAGGGCAAACTCGTGCGGGTGGTGGAGGGTGAGGTCTTTGACGTGGCTGTGGACCTGCGCAAGAGTTCTGCCAGTTTCGGACAGTGGGTGGGGGCGCGCTTGTCTGCCACAAATCATCAGATGCTCTGGATACCTCCAGGCTTTGCCCATGGTTTTTACGTGCTGAGTGAGTTTGCCCAGTTTCTGTACAAGACCACCGATTATTATTTGCCCAGTGCAGAGCGTTGCCTGCTGTGGAACGACCCGATCCTGAACATCTCTTGGCCTATTCCCGCCGGGGAAGCGCCTCTGCTAGCGGCCAAGGATGCAGCGGGCTTGCCTCTCGTCCAGTGCGAAATTTTTGCCTGAGGGAAGGTGGATGCGTCAGATCTGTATTTTTGGGGCTGGAGGGCAGTTGGGGCGGGAGCTGCTTCGCCGTCGTCCTGCGGATGTGACGGTGCATGCTATTGATCGTTCGCTGCTGGACCTCACTCGGCCTGCCGAAATCTCCGCGCTACTGCAGCGCTTGCAGCCGCAGATCATCATCAACGCCGCTGCCTACACGGCGGTGGATCGCGCGGAATCCGAGGCGGAGCTGGCTTACAGCGTGAATGTCGAGGCGCCCGCACGCATGGCCCAGTGGGCGCAGGCAGCGGGAGCGCGTCTGCTGCATGTCTCTACAGATTTTGTCTTCGATGGTCGGCAGGGCAGGCCCTATATGCCCAATGATCCCGTGGCCCCCCTGGGCGTCTATGGCGCCAGCAAGGCGGCAGGTGAGGAGAAGATCCGCGGGATTCTCGGTGCAGACGCCCTGATTCTGCGTACCGCGTGGGTCTATAGCGAGTTTGGTAACAACTTCGTCAAGACCATGCTGCGCCTGATGGCTGAGCGGGAGACGCTCTCTGTGGTTGGCGATCAGATCGGCACCCCAACTTGGGCCGGGGGCTTGGCGGACGCGCTTTGGCGCGCCACCGAGCTACCGGAGTTCACTGGCACGCAGCACTGGACCGATGCCGGTGTGGCATCCTGGTACGACTTTGCGGTGGCGATCCAGGAGGAGGGCCGGCAGCAGGGCTTGCTGACACGAGAGATTCCTATACAGATGATCCCGACCACGGCCTATCCCACTCCGGCTCAACGACCCAGTTGTGCGGTACTGGACAAGATCGGCAGCTATAGCATTTTAGGGGCGGCACCGCATTGGCGGGTACAGTTGCGACGAATGATCCGGGTTTGGCAAGAAGGAAAGATCGATGGCTGAAAAGTTGATGCCGGCAGAGATGCGGCTCTTGGTGACGGGGGGGGCAGGTTTCATCGGTGCCAATTTTTGCCATTATTGGCGGCAGCGCTTTCCGCAGGGCCACTTGGTGGTACTCGATGCCCTGACCTATGCCGGTAACCAGGCGAGCCTCGCCGGGTTGATGAATCAGGCAGGATTCCACTTTGCCGAAGGGGACATCAACGATACGCCGCTGGTGGAAAAGCTCTTGCGCGAACACAAGCTCAACGTCATCGTCCACTTTGCCGCCGAGAGTCACGTCGACCGTTCCATCCACGATCCGGATGCCTTCCTGCATACCAACATCCTCGGTACCCACAGTCTCCTGCGGGCGGCGCGCAAGGTGTGGCTGGACGCACCAGGTGGGGTCATCCCGCATCGTTTTCATCACATCTCTACCGACGAAGTCTATGGCACCCTCGGGCCGCAGGACCCACCTTTTCGCGAGGACACGCCCTACGCGCCCAATTCGCCCTATGCCGCCAGCAAGGCGGCCTCGGACCACCTGGTGCGGGCCTATCAGCACACCTATGGCCTGCGCACGACGACCAGCAATTGTTCCAACAATTACGGGCCGTATCACTTTCCGGAAAAACTCATCCCTCTGGTGATACTCAATATTCTCCATGGTCGCCCCCTGCCCATTTATGGTGACGGGCAGCAGGTCCGCGACTGGCTCTTCGTTGAAGATCATTGCCAAGGCATCGGCCTGATTCTTGAGCGCGGTGAGGAAGGGGAAAGCTATAACATTGGGGGGCATAATGAGTGGGCCAACCTCGATATCGTGCGCTTGATTTGTGAACTTCTGGATACGGCCTTTGCCGCCGATACCTTCCTCGCCCAGCGCTTTCCGCATGCCGCACCGGCCCAGGGAAAAGCGGCGGAAAGTCTGATTAGCTACGTCAAAGACCGCCCCGGTCACGACCGTCGCTATGCCATAGATGCCAGCAAAGTCGGAAGAGAACTCGGCTACACGCCGCAACACAGTTTTGCCGAGGGTATTCGCAAGACGGTGGATTGGTACCTGCAGCATTCCGACTGGTGGCAGCCCCTGCTGGGTGACGTCTATGCCCAGTGGGTACAAAAACAATACGCTGACTGAGTTCCTTCCCGTTTCACGGTTCTATTGCAGATGACGACTCACTGGCGCTGCGCTCGCCTTCACGCTCTTTGCGTTGCGGAGCCACCAGGGCCATTACCTGGTCGCCGGGTTTGGGCAGGGTCGCTTCGTCGGGCAATCCGGCAACAAAAGGCAGCAAGCGCTCCCCGCGCAGCAAAAATAGCGGCAGGAACCCCGCCTCGGCAAATTGCCGGCGATAGGCCTCCCAAGCGAATTGTTCGGAGAGTTTGGTAACTTTCACCGGCCACCCGTTTTCCAGACGCTGCAGTAATTCCTCTGCCGTGGCTGTGGGAGCAAAGAGATATTGCTGGCGGTGACGACGCGCCATGCGCCAGCGAGCACTCTTCTGGTTTTGGCTGCCATCCGGAAGGCTGAAGACCCCGTGGGCACCAAATTCTGGGGTATAGCGCAGACTGGCCACCAGACTCCGTGTCCGATCGGTAGAGAGGGCGAGCAGATAGCCAACGCCTACCAGATCGATCTCGGTCGGCAGCTTCGGAGACCCGGTGAGCCATAAAAGATGGGGGATTCCCTGCATGCGCGCATTGCGGATCTGTGCATAGTCATCATCTACCAAGAGGGGACGAAATTTCCATTGGCGAAGCTGCTCTGCTATGGCCACGGCCAGAGGATTGGCGCCGATGATCAGGACGCCGCGTGGTTCCGTTTCGGCTACGCGCAGCAGGCGTGCCAGTGGGCGACTGCTGAAACTTGCACTCAACACCGTGATGATGATGACCGCGAAAGTGAGAGGGACGAAGAGTTGGGCATCGGGATAGTGCTGCGCCTGTAGTTGCTCGGCGTAGACGGGGGCGCCCGCTGCAGCGACGATGCCGCGCGGGGCGATCCAGGCGGTCAGCGCCCGCTCGCGCCAGGAGAGGGTTTCGCGACGATCATAGGCCAGCAGCATCTTGAAGGGCTGGGCGAGAAGCTGAATTACCAAGTACAGAGCAAATCCCCAGAGCAGAACCTCGACCAATGCGGCCAATTCCAGGCGCGCGGCGAGCAAAAGAAATAATAGGGAAATCAGAAGGATGGATAGACTCTCTTTGAAATTGAGAATATGTTCGCGCGGCACATTGCGCATATTGGCAAGCCAGATGCCCATGATGGTCACTGCCAGCAGTCCAGATTCATGCACCAGGGAATTGGCGATGGCAAAGACGATGAATACCGTGCCCAGGGCGACAATGCCGTGCAGATAGTCAGGAATGGCCCGGTTGCGCAGCAGTCTTCCCAAGCCATAGCCAGCGCCGCAGCCGAGTCCGAAGCCCAAAGCGACGGTGCTGAAAAAGAGCTCGACTGCCGTCCACAGGCCGCTATTCCCTTGATGGGCGATTACCCCCGAAAATACCAAGACGGCCAGCAGTGCGCCGATTGGATCGATGAGAATACTTTCCCACATCAGCACATTGACCAGGGAAAACCGGTGATCCAACGCGTCGCAACCGCGAGGATCAACCAGCTACTGATGGCCCCAAGACCCACCATGCGCCGTACGACGCGGCCGAGTTTGCCGAGCTCACGAAATTCCAGACTCAGAGAGCCCTCGAAGAGAATGATGGCGACAGCGAGGGAAATGCCGGGAAAGAGCAAAGGCCCAAAAAGCTCGTCGGGCTTTAACAGCCCGAAGACTGGACCAATGAGGATGCCGATGAGAAGTAGCAATAAAATCGCTGGAAGGCGCAGGCGCCAGGCCAACCATTGACTCGCGGCGGCAAGGATCACCAGGGCCGCCAGAAGCAACATCACGTCCATCGAGCTCTCCGCCATCAAGGGAAGAGCCAGCATAAGGCCTCATGCATCAGGGTCAAGAGACCCAGATGCATGGGGAGTTGATCTACAGCACCAAATTATTGAGCCGGTTTGTCCGTATCGAGGGCATAGTGTCCACTGAATTCCGCTCGGTCGATCACATGTCCCAGGGGATGGAACTCGACGGCCTGCGGGTCGTCGGCCGGGGGCGGCGCGATATCGCCAGGATCACGTTGCTTGCGGAGTTTTTCTTTGACCGCCTCCCAACTGGCTCCTTCCGCTAGACCCAGGTTGGGCAAATCACAAGCCAGAAGGTGGAAATCATAGTGCTGCAATTTATGGCTAGGGTCGCCTACCGGTGGGTGGTAGCCGGTGGACCCGAAGTCATTTTTCCCGACCTTGGCCCCCTCCGGAATCGGTCCACCCTCGGGAATGCCCGCAGCACTTACCGGGATGTCGTAGACCAGCCAGTGGATCCGCTCTCCGGCTGTTGCGTCGCGATGTTCCATCAGCAGGATGAGGCTCTTGGCCGTGGCGGGAACATGGAGCCAGCTGATGGGCGGGATCTTCCCTTCTCCGGGTTGGGCAAAGCGTTGTGGAATCCAGTCTTCAGGATCAATACCGGTGCTGAATACTTTCATTTCTGCAGTCATCGTCGCCTCCTTTTCTCTTGCTTTTTTAGTCTAGGCAATGACAGCGCGTTTTGCCTCAGAGGCCGGTGGCACGACGGACGAGTGAAAAATACCAGAGATAGAGGAGACAGCGCAGCACGTGAAAGCAGCGGGTAAAGGCTGAAGGGAATTCGATGGCGAAGCGTTGGCTTTGCATACCCCTCAGTAGGGCTTGGGCTGCCTCTGGTCCCGCATGCCCTGGCGTATTTGGCAGGCTCATTCCTGCTGGCTGGGCTGGGCCTAGACTTCGGAAGAAGTGTATCCGCCAGTGTTCGGTGGATGGCGAGTTTGGCGCCATCTGGCCCTTGGTGACGCAATAGAAGCCCCAGAGCCCGCAGTGCGGGTCCGGGGCAGGCGGATTAAGCAGCGGGCATGGGCGCAACGCGGAAGGTCTCGAAGATGATGTCGATGGCGGTATGTTGCGCCCCGTGCGCGACGGCGTCGAAGATGTCCTGATCGCTCCAGTCCAGCGCGTGCAATGCAGCAATTTCTTCGTTCTTCACGCTATGCGGGTTCCGCACGGCACGAAGCACGTAGTCCAGCAGATGATTCTCCCGCTTCTCCAGAGGCCCTTCCAACGGATGCTCGCGGGCCTTGGCAATTGCCTCGGCTGAAAGTCCCGCATTCAACAGGAGAGATTTATTGAAGCCAATGCAGAATTGGCAATTTCCGTCTTCTGACAGGATGTAGCGCAGCATCGCCAGAAAATTGGCGGAAAGCCGCGGGTGCTGGCCGAAATAGCTAAGGGTCTGCATCTGAATCTGCAAGAGTTTGGGGCTGACACCGAAGAGCTGCAGCCCCTCGGGCACGCCCCCGAATGATTGGGTGATGGCCGCATAGAGCTCCGCCAGCTCGCCCTGTGCGTCTTTGGGATCGGTAAGATGAAGTGTTGCCATGGGATGATCCTCCGGTATGTTGGAGTAGATAACATACCAACTGAACGGTATGTAATCAAGTAAAAAGAATTCCGGCAAGCCGGATGGATCAGTACCACCAAAGGATCAAGCGCGGGGCAGTAGCTGATCCAGTGCATTCGCAAATGCCTGCCGGCGTGGCTGAGTGCAGCGGGACCCCTCGTGTGCACTCCAGAGTCCCGTAGTTGCTCCATCATGTCTCCAATCCGTAAGCGCTCGTGGACGGTTTCGGGGGAATATCGCCAGTGATTACCAGATTGCCTGCTGCGATTTGCCGGACAATTTCCTCCGTCGCGGCTCAACACTGTGCAGCACCGGCCCGGTTCTTCAGGATCCCTTCGTAAGAGAGATCGGACATACGCTCTGCGATCTGGGAATCTGGATGCGCGATGAGCTGAGAAATGCGCTGACGGTCGACCGGCAGCAGGAACAGTTGCGGCGGGTGCTCCCGCAACGATCGTGGGGCCCGGGCTCGATATCTGAGCGCAAGCCTCGGCGTGTCCAACAAAGGGCGGTTGAGGGGATAGCGGATCAAGCGATCGAAGGTGGGCTATCAGAGTTGACATTCGATATAAAAAACACAATAATCAATTTTATTTTATATAACGAACTATCTCATGGCTTCACATTCTGTCTCTCTTTTGGCGCGGCATGTCCGTCAATTTCGCATCAGGCGTGGGCTAACGCTCACAACTCTTGCCGAGCTTTCGGGGGTGGCCAAATCAACTTTGTCCATGATCGAAAATGCTCAGGGTAATCCAACCATAGAAACCATCTGGGCCATAGCGAACGCCTTGGGCGTGAGGTTCGGTGATTTGGTCGAAGGCTCCAATACCAACTTAAGCGTTCAGAGCGCGCGGGATGCAAGCAAGGACCCAGGTGTAAAAGTCCGTTTTATCGAACGATATGGTGACTCCCCGGCCATCGAGCTCTATGAGTTGTTTATGGTGGCAGGCCAAAGTTACCGTTCAAGTGCGCATCCTCCCGGAGTGCGGGAACGGGTGATTGTGCTCAGCGGGGAAATGCTGGTCGGTACGCAAGGCAATAGCTTGTTGCTGCACGCGGGGCAGAGTCATCACTTCGCCGCAGATGTGGAGCATATCTATGTATCGCCGCAAGCTGAGGCTACGGCCATGGTGCTGATCGAGTATCCCGGATTGAACGAGGACGGCAGCGCAGAATATCTGATCACTCGCAACCTGCCGCTGACTCAGGCCGAATGGGATGGTGTCAGGGCGCTCATCGATCGCGCGGTGATTGAGGTATCGCAAGGCGTTCAGGGGCTAATGCTGTATCTGCGGGGCGCGGAGATGGACGTCGTAGAAGTGTCTCGGCGCGTAGGCTTGGCTGAGATAAATTGCAACGCAACAGAACGCTGGCCGTTACTGAGTTTTGTCGATCAGGATGAATACGGCATCTGGCTGGCTTTTCTGCCGCGTCAGTACACCAGTGCTTTCCATCTGGACCCAGGGCCAGATGGACATACACTAAGTCTGGCAGAGCAATTGGCCGCGGCGGCTGAGCATCCCCTGATTCCTCAGGGTGACGCGCACTTGGTTGTGTTTGCGGATATGGTCAATTCTGACTCTTGGACATTATCGACGTTGGCCTCTGAAATTTTGTTACAGCAAGGGCATTTGATGCTGCCAGCCCCCCTGCGGGAGCGGCCTAAGCAGGAATCAGACAAAGCTCGTGCGGTAGTTGATACTGATTTTGCCAGTCATATCGATGTTGGTTATTACGATGCATTTGCGTTGTTGCGGCCTGCCTACGCACGCCAAGTTGTGGCCTTGGCGCAGGATATATTGGCCTTCGATCCGCAGGCGGGTGGTGGTTTGTCTGTCGATGTTGGCAGCGGTTCCGGCGCGGCACTTATCATGCTGCTGGAGCTGTTGCCCAACTTGCATGTACGTGCGGTTGAGCCGGATGAAACGGCATTTGCGTATTTATGCCATAACACCAAGGATTTTTCGCGCGTTGTTTGCGAGCGGCAGAGTTTACTGGAACTCCAAGTAACAGATGCACCGGTGTCTGTGGTGACCTTGATCGGTTCTTCGCACCGCGTCAATACCGCCTTCCTGTTTCAGAAGGTTTGGCACGCCCTGGTCGATGGCGGAATCCTGTGCATTGCCGATGAGATACTGCCGTCGTTTTCCAGTCGGGAAGAGCGTAATAACGCGCTGGTGCGCCATCACTCGAACTATATTCTGGCGTCGATGGCGGAGATCGATATGTATGGTCTGGATCAGCACAAGAACGGAGAGACCGAGCTCTATAGGCAAACCCGGCAAGCGCTCACGCGGGCCGTGCTGGAGGCCCAATATGGCCAAACTGGTGCGGCAGTGAAGCGCTGCCGGGATCTGTATACCGAGTTGAGTGAAAAGCTTCCTCCCAAACAGCCAGCAAGCCCTATCGGAGCCTTTGTACGCTACTATTTTTGGGAGATTCAGGCGATGGTTGCCGGCTTCGATTACGAAATCGCGAGAAAGACTCATGTCAAGAGGCTGCTATCTTTGGCAAATGGATCCGGCTTCGATCTTTTGCGGCATCGTCAAGTGTATGCGAGCACGGGTGTCGACGAATGGGATGGCGGAACGCATGTTTTTACGTTTCAAAAGCGCACAGCATCTTTTCTCAGCCGTTGAACTGGGCGGCTTCCTGGCAGGTATGATGGCAAGCTTACCGATCGCGGCAGGCTATTTACCGGTCGCGATTTCGTTCGGTTTGGTGGCTGTTGGGGCGGGTCTCAAGCTGATGACAGCGGTTGCGGTGTCGGCGTTGCTCTTCGCAGGTGCAAGTCAGTTTGTCCTGGTGTCGATGATGGTTTCAGGAGCCGGTTTTATCGTGTCGCTTGCGACCGTACTGCTGATGAATGTGCGCCACATTTTCTATGGGCCTGCGTTGCTTCGGAAGTTTACCCATCGGCCATTGCGAATGTGGCCGATATGCTTGTCGTTTGGATTGACCGACGAGGTGTTTGCGGCATCCCTCGCACGTCTGGAGCAAATTCCAGAGCAGCGGCGAGAGACCTGGTTTTTGGGGTTGCAGTTTGGTGCCTATGTTGCGTGGTTGGGTGGTACGGCGCTAGGTGCGGTTTCTGGCTCGCAATTCACACGATTGCCGAGTGTATTGCAACACGCCGTTCATTTCGTATTACCAGCGCTATTTATGGCCTTGCTGATAGAGCTTGCTTCCCGCGAGGTATTGCACGTGGTTACGGTCGCAGCGCTGACAACGGTAGTGGCACTTTTGCTCCTGCCTGCTGCGCAGGCCATACCCCTCGGTATGCTCATCGGCGCGTTGAGTGCTGTGTGGTGGCGGAGGTGCGCACGTGAGTGATACGACCATGATCATCATTGCTGCGGGGGTGGGCACCTTCCTGTTGCGTTATATACCGTTCCGCCATGCGCTGCGGATGAAGCCGCGCGCGCAGATCGAGACTCGGGGAGCTTGGAGGTTTTTTTTTACGTTCGTGGGACCTGCAGCGATCGCATCGCTGTTGGCGGCTTCTCTGGCGCCGGATATCAAGAGCGTTGGGCCGAGATTGTTCGCTGCGGTCGCAGGACTGACAATTGTCGTGCTGATCAAACGCGGTGTCGGTGGGTTCGCCGTGGCGACGTTGGCGGGTGCAATAGTCTACGGCTTGGCACGTACTGTGTTTGGGTACTGAAGCGCGCAGGTACCAGGGCTTTTTATGAACCGAAATAAGTCGGTAGTCCTCGGGCAGCTCTTCGTCAATAAGGCCCGTCTCCTGCGAGAAGGCGGACGGTGCTGCCAACACCAGCGCAGTGAACGCTGAAGACCGGATGGTCTTATTCACCGCGTCTAACGCCAGAGCTTAAGGCGCGGCGCGAAGCAGCGTCGCCTGCAACCCGTTGTTGGGCATTCACTATGCATTCATATACCGAATTGGGTTTTGGCCACCCTTTCCAACCGAAAAGCCGACATACTCATCACGAATTCCATCCGCAATCCTTCCCGAAAACTCCCACCTTCCCCTGTTTCCAAAGTCCGATGAATCTCGGGTCTGGTACTCAAGGGTTCCAGATGGATACCATTGGTCAATGCGATAGACTTCACGAACGATACCTTGGTAGACGGCTATTGCATATTCGGCCTTGTTTCTGCGTGGACCAATAACCCAAATTCCACAAGTGGCTTCATAGAGTTCTGAGGAGGTCATATTGCTTCGATAGAGTTTATTTATCGTGATAAGACCTTGTGCCGGACCTCTACTGGTTTGGCTTTAAGCATAGTGATGACCTCTTGGGATGTAATTCGACCGAAGCTGTGCTCGTGGTAACCCGCAACGCGATTAGTCAGTTTTTCCTTGCCGATGAGATCTAATGTAGAATGGCTCTCCATTGCGCGGGTCAATATAAACGTACACATATGATTTGATTATCGCAGCGATTTTGTCGGATACCCTCATGTCTCATGACGCCCAACGTCGAAGCTCAGAGGTTTACCGCAACTGCTGCATAACCGCCCCTTCCGCATTGGATCAAGCGGCCTCATGTTGCAAGGATTCGTAGCCGATGCAGGCCAGCCAAATCGTCTTTGGTATGGGTCTCACTCCACTTTTATAGTAGGCAATCATACGGCGGGTCATACCAATAGCCTGGGCGGCCTGACTTAGACTGAGCTGATTCCGCTCCATCCAGCCAGCGAAGTCTTCGCGGGTGGGCAGGCCTACCTGCTGGCGACCGAGGCTATACAGTTGGTCTGCCCCCAAATCCAGCCCGCCTGGCCAACTCAGGCCATCTCCCCAGTCATCGCTCTGAGCTTGTGCAAAAATCGCCGGATCGTGGAGGGCGGCAAAGGGGTCTCCTTCCCGCTTGAGTCCAATAATGCTGCTCAGATCGGTCACAAAGGTCTCTCCAGTCGACCATTCGATGATGATCTGTAATGGCCCGGTGATCTCGATCTTGCGAATTTGTGGTGCATGGCTCATGGATTCAGCCTCCGGTATTCCGCTAGCAACATCTCTATGATGCGCCGCTATCCAAGTGCGTACGGGAACCAACCGCTTCCTTGGCGTCTAAAGGCTGAGAGCAACTCCCCAGTTTCGGTGGCCAAGGATACCCGTGATCCATCCCGGAATTGAACGTGGACGTGAGGCAACGGATGAGGCTCTCGACCGTTGATGCGGGCACGCCAATCATCCACCGGGGGATACGTTGTCATAGGATCAGGATAGAGCATCTATTGCACTACCTCAAGGGGTGGTCACCGCCTTTAGACGCTAATGGCAGACGAATCTGGACGGCTCAGACCTCTTGCAACTTGAGAGGACGTTTTTGGCCGATGATCTTTTGCTTAGCGTCGATTCAGGCCGCGCTTTTGCAAAAATTCCCGCATGTGTGGGCGCGCTTCACGACCCACCAAGCCGGCTACTTGTTGCGACCAGGAGCTATCCTTGCTGTTGCTGCTACGTTGCCCGTAGTACGCACGCATCTCTTCGTCATAGGCAGCAATCCCATCCTCCTCGGTGCTGGCGTCGTAGTGGTCTTTCTTAAGTACGACGGACAGCGGCAGGCGCGGCTTAACCTCAGGGTCCTGCGCGGGATAGCCCAGGCAGAGTCCGAAGACCGGATAGGCCTGCGCCGGAATACGGAGAAGGTCGCTGATTTCCTGTGGGTGATTGCGCACGGCGCCGATATAGCAGGTGCCCAATCCCAGGGATTCCGCAGCAATCACGCAATTTTGCGCGCAGAGCGCGGCATCGATGGTGGCAATCAGAAAATGCTCCGTCATTCCGTCGACGAAGGCTGTGCCTTGGCGTTCACAAATGTGTTCCGCCCGGTGCAGGTCGGCGCAGAAGAGCAAAAAGATCGCGGCAGTACGGATCTGGTCCTGATCTCCCGCGAGCTGGGCAATCTGCGCCCGGAGATTATGATCATCGACCTGAATCACGGAGTACGCCTGGATGTTGCTGGAACTCGCGGCCGCCTGGCCACAGCGTATAATCTGCGCTACCACGGCGTCCGCGACCGGCTCGGGACGAAACTGACGGATGGAGCGATGCGCCTGCAGAAGGGAAAAAACATCATTCATGCTATACCTCGAAAGTCAACGAAGAGAGACAGTGCGATTGAGCCACCAGACCGTACCGTTCAAATAAAAGGCCACGCAGAGTCAGAGCAGGTACGGGAGCATGAGAATACCGGCAACGGATTCGATTTGGAAAAATAGTATGGGTAAGTATGACCACCTTGCCTCCCGGCAACCGACGGGGTGAGGATATGAGCGGCCCGCGCGCGGGGCCTGCAGCGAAAATCGGCGGACGAGCTGGCCGAGATTCGCGCCCGGGCGGCGGATCTGCGGGAGCGCTACAGCAACGCTTGAGCGCCAGCGCCTTCCCCGGCTTCCACTGTCGCCGGCGCCTGTGCTATAAACCTGCCGAATCCGCAGGGGCAATGGCGTATGGCGAGTGGCATCCTGAGAGACGCTGGGAGTGGCGTGGAACAACTCTGGTTTCATCACCATGCGCCATCCGCGACGGTGCTGGAAGCCTTGTTGCAGCAACTCGATCTGCCCGATGATCTTTTCGAGGAACTCCTGATCAGCGATCAGAGTCCGCGTCTGGAGAGGATTGGCTCGTTTCTTTTATTGGTCCTGCAGTTTCCCTGGCGAGGCGACGACGATCCAGAGTCGCCCTGTGTGCTGCGTCCTTTTGCCCTGCTCTGGGGTGAGGACCGTCTGTGGACTTTTGCCGAGGTGGAATGGCCCTTTCTCGGGCAATGGAATGCGCGCAAGTTTGAAAACCCGCGGCAGACCCTGATCTGGATTCTGCAGATTCTGGCCTCCAGCTACCAGCATACGGTGGAGCGATTGCGGCAGGGGATCCTCGAGGTGGAAGTACGTCTCGACGAGACGCAGCGCACCGAGGATTTTTACGCCTTGCTGGCCCTGAGCAAGGCGCTGACCCAATTCTACGTGACACTGGCGAGTAACATTGTTGCGATATTCAAGGTCTCGCGCAGTGCCGCCCTTGCTTGGCAAGACGAGAATCGCTCGGCCTTGAATCGCGCCATCGCCGATCTGCAGCATGCTCGGGATCGTGCCGAAATCAGTGCCAGCACCGCCAGTGATATGATGGATGCCTACGCCGGTATGGTACAGATCAATATCAACCACGGGCTGAAGGTCCTCACTGTGATGGCGTTGATCCTCTACGTACCGAGTCTGGTGGCCACGCTGTTTGGCGTGAACGTGCCCCTTCTCGAGCAAAATAGCCACTGGACTGCCTGGGTCGCAATTGGTACAGCCTTTCTCATTTCTGCGCTGATGACCCTGCATTTCAAGCGACGAGGATGGTTATGAAGACTTTGCGTGCAGCTCGCGTCATCGCCATTCGCGGCGAGGGACGCCGCACCTATCACTGGACCAGCGTGGTGGCGCCGGACAGCCAGCAGATAGCGCAATTGACCCAACGCTTTCAGATTTATGAGGAATATTTTCAGGATGTTCAGGATCTTGACGAGCGCCCGCGTCTGGAAAAAGAGGCCAACAACACCTTGGTGATTCTGAAGGTTCCGGTGGCGCGAAGCGATCCCAATTCGGGCCGTCCCAGTTTTGCCGTGATTCCCTTGGGTATCGTGTTTGGCCGCGAAGAGATTCTTACCGTCAGTTCCGAGGAATTGCCGCTGCTGCGCGCCATTGAGCTGCAGTTGCCGCAGGAAACCGACGAGCTCGATCCACGCTGGCTGACGGTAGAAGTGATTCAGCGCATGGCCCGTGCCTTTCTCGATGCCCTGCAGGTCATCAATGGCGAGATCGTACACACGGAAGCGCGTTTGCACCACTCGCAGAGCAACGACGAATTCTTCAGCATGTTGAGCCTGAGCAAGATCCTGATCCGCTTCACCTCAGCCCTGCGCGGTGATATCTCCGTCTTGCAACAACTACTGCGTCTACCCATCATTGCGCAGGATGAAGAAGACGCCGAAGACCTCGCCGACGCCCTCATCGATCTGCAACAAGCGCGGGATATGACGGAGGTCTATACCTCTACCATCACCAACATGATGGATGCCTACGGCGGCGTATTGCAGACCAACATCAGTAACACCCTCAAAGTCATCACCGGCTGGACGGTCATCATTGCCATCCCGGCCACCGTTGCCACCATCTACGGCATGAACGTCCCGTTACCTCTGCAGGACTGGCCCTATGCCTGGCCGGTCCTGATGGGCGGCGGGTTTGTCGTTTCCCTGTTCGCAGTGCTCTGGTTCCGGAGACGCCATTGGATCTGAACCCCTGGCTTTGGACCCTGTGGCGCAGCCCTGCCGCCATGCCGGCGACAGCCCCCGCAACTGGGGCTTTCGTCATTGGTGTAGACCAACGGGAGGGATGGCGTGGTTATGCAGCAGCCCTGGGTTTGCCAGCAACCTGGTTTGCGTCATCGGACGCAGCCGTGAAGCCCGGGAGTCAGGGGGTACGTTTGGAGCAGGCGGATACCGGCGTCTGGCATCTCCATCTGCCTTATGTCTACGATTTCCAGGACGCCGAACGCGGGGAAGAGCGTTTGATGGAGTCTGTGCTGGGCGTGATTATCGGTCCCAACGGCTTGTGGGTGTTGTCGCCCGGCGAAGGGCTGGACAACCTCTACCGGGAGCTAATCGAGATGAGCGACCCGGATAACCGCGAGCAGGCATTGCTGCGCCTGCTTCTGGTCGTGATCCATAGCCATGATCTCGGCGCGCAACGCATCGTCGCGCGCCTGAAGGAGCTGCGTGCCGACCTGCGCAAGTCGATGAACAACCGCGAGTTGCGCGAAATCGTCAAACTCAATCGCAGCATGGGTGATCTCGTGGTGTCATTGCGCGATGTTGGGCATACCTTGCGTACCTGGTTGTGGGAACTGGAGGAAACGGATCCCCTGTTACCCATCGTGGAAGAGCTGCAGGCAGAACTGCGGCGGGTGGAGGATGGTGTTACCCTGATCTGGGAGCGCTACACATCGGTCACCAATTGCTACACCGGTATTGTGCAGAACAACTCGCACTCGGTCATGAAGATCATGACCCTGTGGCTGGCGCTGCTGATGATCCCAATCGCCCTGATCATGCCCTTTCACATGGAAACCCATCTGCCCTTGGGACACTGGCATTTCACCTGGTATTTTCTGATTGCCTACGGTTTTGGGGCCTCGCTGCTTATGGCGTGGTGGGGACGCCGCCATGGTTTTTTCGATATCTAGGCGCCGCAGAGCATGCTGAAACGGGTAGCAGGCGCTTTTCTCACCGGCAATGGTCGCCGCCGCGACTGGCTGCAGCTTCTTGCCCCGAGCAAGGAAGAGCTGGAACAGGCCGCCAACGGTCTTGGCGTCCCCGAGCCGTTTTTGCTCCGGCGACTCGAGGACAAGCCCGCACGTCCTTTTGTACGCGAAAAGGGCTTCCTCGCGCTCCAGTTGACCGTCCCGCACCACCATGCCCCGCATTCCAGTACCTTCGACCTGTTGCCGCTGACGATTCTGCTGGTGCCGGGGTATCTGGTGACCTTGAGTCAGGAGCCCGTACGCTTTCTCGAAGATGTACTCAACCCCGGCGCGCCGCGCAAGCGCTGGGAGCTGGTGCTACAGATCATCCACGAAATCGCCCGCCGCTACGTGCGCATGTCCCGTGATGTTGGGCAGGAGTTGGGGCAGATCGAAAAGGAGCTACGCCGGGCACAGCGGGTCAATGTCATCTACAGCGCTTTGGAGGTGAACGACCGTTTGCTCGACCTCGATCTCGGTCTCTTGCAGCTGGAGCACCTCCTGGAAGAATTGCGTCCCTGGTTGCCCAAGGACTCGGCAGAATTTCTGGAGTATTACGAAGACAGTCGCATCGAACTGCGCCAGGCGCGGGAACAGGTCGATACCGAGCAGGAGACCATCAACAGCCTGCTCAACGCCTATACCTATGTGGTGAACAACAACGTCAACAACATCTTCAAATTCATGGCCGCCCTGATCATTCTCGCCACCATCCCACTCTTCATCCCTGGTGCAGCCGCCATGAACGTGGATCTCGGTCCGCTCCCCAATTCCCATTCTGCCTTTTACCTCATCACCGGCGGCTTGATTCTGGTAGAGGTCATTACTGGCCTGATCTTCTATCGGATCGGCTGGTTGCGTTTGCGCTGAGGGGCGTGTGCCCGCATCCTGTATGACCAAAACGGTGCATTCCGGTCCTTTTTGCACCGCGAATGCCCCACAGTTGTGCCAAAAGGGTGCATAGTCTGGCAGTAAAGAAAAATCAGCCGAGCTGATCGATTGTGTTGATAAGCGATCAAATATCTATCCATAAAATTGATAGCTTTGGATTATCTGGCAGAAAATGAAAGATGGTCGTGAGAATTCATCTCAATACCCCATCAAGTGCCAAGTTCTTGTATCTTTGGCACAACGGTTGCTATATTCGACGCGTAGGATATGCAGTCTTCGGCGGGGGCAGGGCTTTATCTCCAGGCCAAGATATGTTCCTGCACAGCTCTTGCACATGTATTATAAATTAGGAGAATATAATATGCCGAAACAACGCCACGTCGCCATCTTGCTGGCATCTCTCTTTTCCGGTTCTGCGGTAGCAGCCGTTCTGCCCGCCACTCCACCTACCATCAACGTCCATGCCGGACCTCTCGGAGAGCTCAGTGTCGGCGGACTTCTGAGTGTCAACGGGCGGGCACAGAGCAATCGCTATGACGCATCCGGCCCTGCGGGTAAGTATTTCAGTGCCGATGTGACCGATGGCTTGGTCTCCGTGGCGAAAACGAAAGGATTGTTGCAGTTTTATCTCGAGGCCGGAGCCTACAACCTCTACGGTATCGGCCAGCCAGCCATTTCTACCGGAAATTTCACCAGCATCTTCGGGGCTCTTCCGCTGGCGTATCTGCAAATCACGCCCAGCAAAAACTTCAACGTGCAGATTGGCAAGCTGCCGGCAATCACGGGAATCACGCCCCTCACGGATCTGATTTCCAGCTCCTACAATATCCAGTTCGGCTTGGATGGCTGGCAACAACAGACCATCAGTCGGGGTATCCAGGCCAACTATAGTGCCGGCCCATTCTCTGCATCCGTCGCCTGGACTGATGGCTACTATTCCAAGCGTTTCAACTGGGTGGTTGGACAGCTCACCTACTCGCCAAGCAGCAGCAGCACGATCATTGTGCAGGGCGGTGGCAACGCCGGGCAGACCGATTATGCTGGACCCCTCGATAACTCTGATTTCTACCTGCTGGGCTACAACTATAGCGGTAGCAAACTCAATATGTTTGCCTATCTGCAATACCAGAAGCTGATCAATGGGCCGGCATTCGATAATCGTAGTGACGGCAATCAGTTTGGCGCCAGTGTGGATGCCAACTATGCCTTCACTCCCAACTACTCTTTGAGCGCGCGCCTCGATTACATGGCCTACAGCGATACACCAAGCTTTTACTACAATGGTCAGCCTACTACCCTGGTGGGTAACGAAATGGGGTATGGTCCTGGCAGTCGTGCGGTGGGGCTGACCCTCACGCCGATTTATCAGGTTAAGCACTGGTTTCTTGAGGGCGAGCTGAGTTATGTTCATGCGTACCACATTACTCCGGGATCGGCTTTCGGGCAGAATGGAAACCAGCCCAATCAATTTGTGGCAATGATCAATACAGGTTTCTTTCTGTGACGATACGTCCCGTGCCCAAAGAGGAATAACATCATGACCGGTAAATTAAAACGAGAAGTCGGTTTTTCTGGGCTCATTTTTGCCAGTTTGGGAGGCATCATCGGATCTGGCTGGCTCTTTGGACCCCTCAACGCGGCGCAAATCGCCGGACCCCTCAGCATCGGCTCCTGGATTATTGGTGCTGTCACCATACTGCTTCTGGGGCTCACCTATGCGGAAGTTGGGCCCCTGTTCCCGCGCGCTGGCGCAGCGGCCCACATCGCCAATGTCGTGCATGGCAGCCTCCTGGGGAAGATCTGGGCCTGGCTGCTGTTCATGTTCTACATTGCTATTGCACCCGTGGAAGTGGTGGCGGTGCTTACCTATGCGAACAACTATATACCTGGTCTATTGCAGGGTAATACTGGGCTGTTGAGTAGTTGGGGATTGATCGCGGCGGTGTTGCTGCTGGGAGTGATGTTTCTGCTCAACTTTTTGGGAATCCGACGGGTGGCGATGGTCTTCTCTGGCCTCGGTTGGTGGAAACTGGCGATTCCCGTTTTGACCATCATCGTCCTTGTAAGCCAGAGTTACCACCCGGAAAATCTGCATATCCTGCACTGGACCAGCAGTTTCCACGGGATGTTTGTGGCGGTCGCATCTTCCGGCATTGTGTTCAGTTATCTCGGGTTTCGCCAGGCGATCGAGCTGGGCGGCGAAGCCAAAAATCCCGGGCGCCATATCCCCGCCGCAGTCATTGGCGCAATCGTTGTTGGCGCTATCATCTATGTAGGGCTGCAGTGGGCCTTTCTGGTGGCGATGCCGCCGGATCAGGTGACCCAGGGCTGGCAAAAGCTGAATTTCCCGGGACTCTTTGGACCTTTTGCGGCCATTGCCACCATGCTGGGCATTGGCTGGCTGGCGGTGCTGATCTATGCTGATGCCCTGATTTCGCCCGGGGGAACCGCGCTCGTGTACGCCACATCGGCGGCACGGGCGGTGGTTGCGAATGGCGAAGTCAAGGCGGGGCCCAGTTTCTTCACGAAAATCAGTCCTACCGGCGTGCCTTGGGTGGGCGTTATCGTCGCCTATGTTATCGGCTGCGTGTATTTTCTACCCTTTCCATCCTGGCAGAAGCTAGTGGGATTCATCACCACCATCTCCGTCATTACCTATGGCATCGGTCCGATCGTGCTGTTGCAGTTGAGGCGCGCAGTGCCGGATCTGAAGCGGCCCTTCCGTCTGTGGGGAGCGCAAGTTATTGCGCCCCTGGCCTTCATCCTTTCTTCCCTGGTAGCTTATTGGGGCGGCTTTCAGGCTCTCACCTACATCTTTGCCGTGTTGTTTGGGGTGCTGATCATCTACGGCATTGTCGCTCTGATCCGCGGAAAATCATACGGTATGTCTGGTTTTTATCATATCTCCTGGATCTTTCCCTACTTCATCGGTCTCTGGCTCCTGTCGTATTTTGGTCCAAAGGTTCTGGGCGGGACAGGTGACATCCCGTTTTTCTGGTCGATGCTGTTGGTCGCTGTCCTTGCCTTGATTTCCATGGTCTGGGCCTTGAAGGTAACCGTGCCCGACGGTCAGGTGACTGACTATTTTGCGGTGATGAAAGAGGAGGGGATCGGTCTCTAAATCCACAGGCGCTGTTCATGCTGGCATTCCCCCGTGGAATTATGGTATAAAGCGCCTCTTTTCTGTGGGGGATAGTAGTCATGTCCAGAGTTTGCAAGGTTACGGGCAAGAAGCCCATGGCGGGGAACAACGTTTCCCATGCCAACAACAAAACGCGTCGGCGCTTTTTGCCGAATCTGCAGTACAAGCGCTTTTGGGTCGAGAGCGAGAATCGCTGGGTTCGCCTGCGGGTCAGTACGCAGGGCATCCGCAGCATCGACAAGAAGGGCATTGATGTCGTTCTGGCGGACCTGCGCGCCGCTGGCGAGAAAATCTGAGGGCTGAGCGATGCGTGACAAGATCAAACTGGTTTCCACTGCGGGTACCGGGCACTTCTATACCACCACCAAGAACAAGAAGAACACCCCGGACAAGCTCGAGTTCGTAAAATACGACCCTAAGGCGCGCAAGCACGTTGCCTATCGGGAAGACAAAATCAAGTAATTCTCTGGTCTCTTGGCACTCTCTGCGGTAGAGTGCTAACAAGACGCCCGGAGTGGGCGTGTCCAGGAGAGCTTACAAGATGGATGCGCGTGCCCGTCACCTATTGAAGTCGCTCATCGAGCAGCATATCAGCAGCGGCCAGCCAGTCGGTAGCCGCCAGCTGGCTCGTGATGCGGGTCTGGCGATCAGCCCAGCGACTGTACGCAATGTCATCGCCGATCTCGAAGAGGAAGGGTATGTCATTTCGCCGCATACTTCGGCGGGCCGCGTCCCTACTTCCAGTGGTTACCGCTTCTTTGTCGATTCCCTCATCCATGTGAGCCCGTTTTCCGGGGCCGCGAAGCGGGTGCTTCTGCAGCGCATCGGCGCGCGCGTGCCGGATGCAGAAGAGGTCTTGCACGCTGCCACTGAGGCCCTGTCGGAAATGACGCGTATGGTGGGCTTCATCCGCGTACCCCGGCGCGCAACGCAGGTCCTGCGCCATGTCGATTTTATCAGCCTGCGTGAGCGCGAGGTGCTGGCCATCTTTGTTACCGACAAGGGCGAAGTCGAGAACCGCCTTGTTCGCTTGAATGAATCCTTGAGTGCTGCCGCCCTGACACAGGCTGCCAATCGCTTCAACGCCAGTTATGGTGGTCGTCCGCTGCAGGAGGTAATCGCCTTGCTTGACGATGATCTGCGCCAGTCGCGTGTCGAAATGGACCAGATTCTACGCAATGCCATGGAGCTGGGGAAGGAGATGTTGGCCGCCGATCAGGAGCGGATGCTCATCGAAGGGGAGCTTCAACTTCTTGATCTGCCTGATTTTTCTGGTAGTGAGCGCCTGCGCGAGCTCCTATCGGTGGTACGGCAGAAGCGCGAGTTGGTCATGCTCCTCGACCAGAGTGTGCGCGGTAGCGATGTTCGCCTTTTCATCGGCGGTGAGTCGGGTCTGGCACCGCTGAGCGAATTCACCCTCATTTCTGCGCCATACCACATCGACGGAGATCCTGTGGGCGTGATTGGGGTATTGGGTCCCATGCGTATGCCCTATCAGGAGATCATCCCCTTGGTGGATGGTGCCGCGCGTCTGCTTGGGCAGGCCCTGTCGCATAGTGAGCTGTTTCCCTCTTGAAATGAGCTTGTGCCTGCCCCATCTACCGGGTGGATAACGCTGGAGGAAAGTACCCTATGAATGAAACCGAACAGGATCCACAGGCCACTGAAACAGCAACTACAGAAGTTGAGGCGGTACCAGAAACCGACTGGCAGGCGGAGGCGGAGAAGTTCCGCAACGATTATCTGCGCTCGTTGGCCGACATGGAGAACCTGCGCAAGCGTACCGAAAAGCAGATGCAGGACGCGCGCAATTATGCCGTCGAACGCTTTGCCAGAGAGCTCCTGCCAGTGGTCGACAGTCTGGAAATGGCCCTGACAACCTCTACTGGCGAGGACGAGGCCATGCGGCAGTTTCGTCAGGGTATCGAAAATACCCTGCAACTGCTGGTCAGCGCGCTGGGCAGTGCTGGGGTGCGGCCGGTGGAGGTTGAAAACGATCGCTTTGACCCCAATCTGCATCAGGCGATTGCGATGGTGGAGGATCCGGGCGAGCCCAACCGAATTTTGGCGACACACCAGAAAGGATATTTGATTCACGACCGTTTGCTGCGACCGAGCATGGTTTCGGTCTCCAAGGCAGCCACGGCGCAGTAAGGGTAGCGGGCAACGCATAGAAATTTTTGAGGAGATTACAGAATGGCTAAAGTTATTGGAATCGATTTGGGAACCACCAATTCCTGCGTTGCCGTCATGGAAGGCGACAAGGTGAAGGTGATTGAAAACAGTGAAGGAAAGCGCACGACGCCTTCCATTGTTGCCTTCAGTGAAGATGGCGAAGTTCTGGTGGGCGAATCTGCCAAGCGACAGGCGGTTACCAACCCCGAGAACACCATTTACGAGGTTAAGCGTCTGATTGGTCGCAAGTTTGACGACGCTGAAGTGCAAAAAGACATGAAGCACGTTCCCTACAAGATCGTCAAATCCGACAATGGCGATGCCTGGGTAGAGGCGCGGGGTAAGAGCTATTCCCCTCAGCAGATCTCGGCGTATATCCTGCAAAAGATGAAGAAGACTGCCGAGGATTATCTGGGCGAGACGGTATCCGAGGCGGTCATCACCGTACCTGCGTATTTCAATGATGCCCAGCGGCAAGCCACCAAGGACGCCGGACGCATCGCCGGTCTCGAGGTCAAGCGCATTATCAACGAGCCCACGGCGGCGGCGCTGGCCTTCGGCGAGGATAAAAATCCAGGCGACAGCAAGGTCGCGGTCTACGATCTTGGTGGTGGTACCTTCGACATCTCCATCATCGAGATCGCCGAGATGGACGGTGAACACCAGTTCGAGGTGCTTTCCACCAACGGTGACACCTTCCTGGGCGGTGGTGATTTCGATAATCGTGTCATCAACTACTTGGCGGACTCCTTCAAGGCGGAGGCAGGGATTGACCTGCGCAATGACCGCCTGGCCATGCAGCGCCTGAAGGAAGCGGCCGAAAAGGCAAAGATCGAGCTGTCTTCGTCGGCCCAGACAGACGTCAATCTGCCCTTCATTACCGCTGACCAGTCTGGTCCCAAACACCTCAACATGAAGCTGACCCGGGCGAAGCTGGAGTCTCTGGTGGAAGATCTGATCGACCGCAGCATGACGCCCTGCAAGGTGGCGATGAAGGACGCCGACCTTTCCAGCAGCCAGATTTCCGACGTGATTCTGGTGGGTGGCCAGACGCGTATGCCCAAGGTGCAGGAGAAGGTCAAGGACTTCTTCGCTAAGGAGCCGCGCAAGGACGTGAATCCCGATGAAGCCGTGGCAATTGGCGCTGCCGTGCAGGGTGCCGTGCTGTCCGGTGACAAAAAAGACGTTTTGTTGATGGACGTCACTCCCCTCTCTTTGGGTATCGAGACCCTGGGCGGGGTGATGACCAAGCTCATCGAGAAGAACACCACCATCCCCACCCGGAAATCGCAGGTCTTCTCGACCGCCGAGGACAACCAGTCGGCGGTGACGGTGCACGTCCTGCAGGGCGAGCGTGAGCTGGCGCGAGACAACAAATCGCTGGCGCGCTTTGATCTTACCGACATCCGTCCGGCGCCGCGCGGCATGCCGCAGATCGAAGTCACCTTCGACATTGATGCCAACGGTATCCTGCATGTATCGGCCAAAGACAAGGAGACCAACAAGGAGCAGTCGATCAAGATCACGGCCAGCTCCGGTCTGTCTGAAGCGGAGATCCAGCGCATGATCAAGGAGGCGGAGGCCAACGCCGCCGAAGACAAGAAGGCGCGTGCTCTGATCGAGGCGCGGAATGAAGCGGATGGCAGTGTGCACGGGGCACGCAAGGCCCTTGCCGAGCATGGCTCCGCCCCGTCGGAACTGCGCAGCAAGGTCGAAGGCGCCATCAGCGCGGTAGAAGCGGCACAAAAGGGCGAGGACGTCGAGGCCATCAAGGGCGCCGTGGCGACCCTCATGGCGGCGATGTCCGAGCTTCTGCAGCACGCCGGCCCGGCAGGACAGAGTGGAGCGGGCGACGCGGCTGGTGGTGGCAGCAGTCATGCCAAGGACGATGACGTGGTCGAGGCCGAATTCGAGGAAGTCGACAAGAAGTAAGGCGGCGATCACTGTAGCAGGGCAGGGAGCTATCCCTGCCCTTGCCTGTTTCTGGAAATGGAAGCGATGAGCAAACGCGATTACTACGAAGTGCTGGAAGTCAGCCGCACGGTAGACGATGGAGAGCTGAAAAAATCCTACCGGCGTCTGGCCATGCGCTATCACCCTGACCGCAACCCCGGCGATCAGTCGGCGGAGGAGCGATTCAAAGAGATCAGCGAGGCCTATGAAGTCCTGTCCGATCCGCAAAAACGCCGTGCCTATGATCAGTTTGGTCATGCTGGTGTGCAGGGCGGCGCCGGGGGGGGCGCGGGATTCGGAGGCTTTGGGGGTGCTGGCGGGTTTGGCGATATCTTTGGCGATATCTTTGAGCAGTTCACCCGTGGTGGCTTTGGTTTTCAGCAGGACCCGGGCCGTGGCAGTGACCTGCGCTACCGTCTGGACCTGACTCTCGAGGAGGCTGCGTCGGGAAAGACCGTGGAGCTCGACATCCCCAGCTCGGTGATGTGCGAAGCCTGTCATGGTTCGGGCGCGGAGCCTGGTAGTGAAGTCGAGGACTGCCGGACTTGTGGTGGGCATGGACAAGTGCGTATGGCGCAGGGTTTCTTCTCGGTCACGCGTCCCTGTCCCGCCTGCGGCGGAAGCGGCAAGGTAGTCAAAAATCCCTGCAAATCCTGTAAAGGTCAGGGGCGCGTCAAGAAAAACCGGCAGGTGGAGGTCAAAATCCCGGCCGGAGTCGATACCGGCGACCGCATTCGTCTGACCGGCGAGGGGGAAGCGGGCGAGCGGGGTGGTGCTCCGGGTGATCTCTACATCGAGATCCAGGTGCGGCCCCACAATCTCTTTGAACGCGATGGCGATGATCTCCATTGTGCCGTGCCGGTCAGTTTCACTACCTTGGCTTTGGGCGGTGAGCTCGAGGTGCCTACCTTGAGTGGTCGTGCCAAGATCCAGATCCCGGCTGGCACCCAGTCAGGCAAGGTCTTTTTGCTGCGCGGCAAGGGAGTCCAGGGGGTGCGCAGCCGGATGGCAGGCGATCTGCATTGTCGTGTGCAGGTAGAAGTGCCGGTCAAACTCAGCGAGCGGCAGCGTGAACTTTTGCAGGAATTTGCCGCAGAAACCGGGGAGCTCGCCCAGCATCCGCAGCAGGAGAGCTGGTGGGCCAAGGCCAAAGACTTTTTCGAACGCATGGGGATCTGAAGATGACGATTCGCCTGGCATTGGCAGCAGCGGCTGGCAAGATGGGCAGGGCCATCGTCGCGGCCCTGAGCGAGCAGTCTGATCTGCAACTGGTTGCCGGATTGGGGCGGCCTGGGGCAGAAAATCTTGGTGAGGATGTCGGTCGACTAGCGGGTGTTTCCGAGCTGGGCGTTCCCCTTACCGCGCAAATCGCGGAGGCCATCGCCCAGGCCGATATGCTCGTCGACTTCAGCCCGGCAGATGCCGCCCTCTGTCACCTGCGCGCCGCCGCCCAAGCGCAGATGCCGGTGGTACTGGGCAGCACAGGGTTCAGCGCCGATCAACAAAAAGAATTGCAGGAACTCAGTACCCGTATCCCGCTCGTCGCTGCCGCCAACATGAGTGTCGGGATCAATGTCCTGCTGGCACTGTTGCCACAAGTGGTCGCGACCCTCGGTGAGGACTATGACATCGAGATCATCGAGGCGCACCACAATCAGAAACGCGACGCTCCATCGGGGACTGCCCTGGCCTTGGGGCGTGCGGCGGCGGCGGGGCGCAAGGTTGAGCTCGAGGCGGTGGCCTGCTGGGATCGCAACGGCAGCAACGGATTGCGGGGTAAGGGCAGCATCGGCTTCGCTACCCTGCGCGCCGCTGATGTGGTGGGTGAGCACAGCGTATGGCTGGCGGGTGCTGGGGAGCGTCTGGAGCTTACCCACCGTGCCAGCAGCCGCCGCAATTTTGCCGAAGGGGCCTTGCGCGCGGTGCGGTGGCTACAGGGTCGGCCAGCCGGACTCTACGATATGCAAGATGTTCTTGGTCTGCGCAGCACGCCTGCCGTAGAATAGGAATATCTGCAACATCTTATGGAGGTACCCATGCAATATGTAGTGGCCAACCGTGTGCCGGTCAAGCCTGAATTCCATCAGGAGTTTGAGGAACGCTTCCGCCGGCGCGCCGGTGAGGTAGAAAAACAGCCAGGATTTGTGCGTATGGAGATCCTGCGTCCGGTCGCCGAGGATGGCATGTACATCGTGCTCACCCATTGGCAGGATAAAGCCGCCTTCGAGGCTTGGCTGCGCAGCGACGACTTCAAGGCGGCGCACAAGAATCCATTACCCAAAGAGGCCTTTGGCGAGGGCGGCGGACTGGAACAACACGAGGTCATCATTTCTGCCGGTTGATTCCGGACGACGGAGAAGGGTTTTACTCATGGCAGAGTTACAGAAGCAGCAGGTCGAGCAGGCGCTGGCGAGCATTCAGGATCCCTATCTCGGCAAGGATCTGGCCAGTGCCGGTGTGTTGAAAAGTGTGGAGGGACAGAGGGTTCGTCTCGAACTGCCCTACCCTGCGCAAGGTGTGGCGAGTAAGCTGGGCGACGAGGTCGTCGCTGCGGTGCACAAGCTTATTGGCATCCGGCCAGAGATCGAGATTGGCCAGAATATCCGCACCCATCAGGCACAACGCGGCGTCAAGTTGCTGGACGGCATCAAGAATATCATCGCCGTCGCCTCGGGCAAGGGCGGCGTCGGTAAGTCCACTACCGCCGTCAATCTGGCCCTCGCGCTCGCGCAGGAAGGTGCGCAGGTAGGGATCCTCGATGCCGATATCTACGGACCTAGTCAGCCGCGCATGCTTGGCATCGAGGGTAAGCCGACCAGTAAAGACGGCAAAAAAATGGAGCCCATGGAAGGGCATGGCATCAAGGCCATGTCCATCGGTTTCCTCATCGACGAGGAGACCCCCATGGTCTGGCGTGGCCCTATGGTGATGCAGGCCCTGGAGCAGCTGCTGTCGGATACACGCTGGGGGGAACTGGATTATCTGGTCGTCGATCTGCCACCCGGCACCGGTGACACCCAACTGACCCTGGCGCAAAAGGTGCCGGTATCCGGTGCGGTCATCGTCACCACGCCGCAGGATATTGCTCTCCTCGATGCACGTAAGGGTCTGAAGATGTTCGAGAAGGTCGGCGTGCCCATCCTCGGCGTCATCGAGAACATGAGTTTCTACATCTGCCCGAAGTGCGGCAACGAAGATGACATCTTTGGTCATGGCGGCGGCGCCGCAATGGCAGAGCAGTATGGCGTGGAATTCCTCGGTGCCGTACCGCTCGATCGCAGCATCCGCAACGAAGCCGATAGCGGGGCACCGACGGTGGTAGGGGCCCCCGATTCGCCGTTGGCAAAGATCTACCGGGAGCTGGCGCGCCACGTGGCCGGCCGCATCGCCTTGCAGGCGGTGGACCACAGCCATAAATTCCCGAAAATCGTCATCGAAAACCGCTAGGAGAGCCGTCCATGGCCATCAAGTCCGACCGCTGGATCCGGCAAATGGCCGAAGAGCAGGGCATGATCGAACCCTTCGCAGCGCAGCAGGTGCGGCAGTTCGAGGGGCAGCCGATCATCTCCTACGGGCTCTCCTCCTATGGCTACGACATCCGCTGTGCGGGCGAATTCAAGGTCTTCACCAACGTGCGCAGTGCCATTGTCGACCCCAAAAACTTCAGCGAAGATTCCTTTGTGGAGTTTACTGGGGACACCTGCGTCATCCCCCCTAATTCCTTTGCCTTGGCACGCACGGTGGAATATTTTCGCATCCCGCGCAATGTGCTCACCATCTGCCTGGGCAAATCCACCTACGCCCGCTGTGGCATCATCGTCAATGTGACGCCTTTCGAGCCGGAATGGGAAGGTTACGTAACCCTGGAGTTTTCCAACACCACCCCCTTACCGGCCAAAATCTATGCCAATGAGGGGGTGGCACAGGTGCTGTTCTTCGAGTCGGATGAAGTCTGCGAGGTCTCCTACGCCGACCGCAAGGGCAAGTATCAGGGCCAGCACGGCGTTACCCTGCCGCGCGCCTGAAGTATCCCCATCTCCTCCTAGTGCTCGCTGTTGCTGGGCTCGTCCTCGGCGCGTGCGTGTCCGCCGCGATGGGTGAGGTAGAGAGCCAAAGCGACCAGGGCGATGCCCAGGGCCAGGTAGAGCAGGTCCAAGAAGTTACTTACATGCATGGACAGAGAGCGTTCGAAGAAACTGACGATGAGAATCATCAGGATCACCTTGGCCAGGCGATCCTTGAGGTCATCCAGGCTACGAATGAAGAGCACCCGGGAGCCCTTGGATGCACCCGCGACATCGATCTTGCTGATGAAGAGTTCGTAGAGACCTAGGGAAAAGATCAGCAGAATGGTGGCCAGCAAATAGCCATCGACGATACTGACCGCATGGGCGACCACCTGCAAGTGGAAGTTCTCGCGCGCCTCACTGCTTAAATTGGGATTGGCATAGCTGAGGATATGGCTGACCAAATGCCAGGCATCGACGGAGGTCACGAAAAAGACTGCAAAGGCCACCAGCAAGCTGGCGACGACGGCTAGCAAGACAGCAAAGCGACTGTTCCACAGCAACCATTCGAATACTGCCTCGATTTTATCGCCCATTACCATCCTCGCAGTTTTTGGTCGTCAATGTGTTCCGGTGCTGCCGAACCCGCCCTCACCGCGCTCGCTGGCGACGAATTCTTCCACCACGCGTACTTGGGGGCGCAGCACCGGCACCAGAATCATCTGCGCCACGCGCTCGCCTACGGCAATGGTGAAGGGTTCTGCGCCCCGATTCCACAGGGATAGCTTGAGCGGGCCCTGGTAATCGGCATCGACCAAGCCTACTAGATTCCCGAGCACCAGCCCCTTGTGCCCCAGCCCGGAACGCGGCAGCAGCAGGGCGGTGACGGCGGGATCGCCAATATGCATGGCAAAGCCCGCCGAGATCAAGGTAGCCTCGCCCGGCGCCAGGCTCAGTGGAGTCTCGATGCAGGCGCGCAGATCCATACCCGCTGCAGCGTCACTGGCGTAGTGGGGAAGGGGCCAGTCGCGGCCAAGGCGGGGGTCGAGAATGCGAATGGCGAGCTTGTCCATCTAGATCTTTCCGTGCAGGCAGGAGTCGAGATGATGCAACAAGGCACGGGCTAGGTCGAGCTTGTCACTACGCGGCAGCTCCCAGCGGCGGTCGGAACAGTAGAGCACCGCAGCATTCTCCGACCCTCCCATCGCGCCGCTGCGTAGATCGTTGAGCACCGCGAAATCGGCTCCCTTGGCGCGCAGCTTCGCCACGGCGCGCTTCTCATCGCCATGGGTTTCCGCGGCAAAGGCAAGGAGATAACGGGGACGCGCTGCGCTTTCGTGCAGGCTGCGGACGATATCCGGATTGGGGAGCAAGGCGAGCTGATTCGGGATCTCGCCTTTCCCTTGTTTATCATTGACGGTGCTTGCGGGGCGATGATCGGCGACGGCAGCATTGGCGATAAAGAGATCGACCCGCTGCAGCTGCACGATGTTCTGACAGGCCGCCAGCATGTCCCGTGCCGATTCGACGGCAATGCGCCGCACTCCACTGGGGCAGGGTAGGGACGTTGGGCCACTGACCAGGGTTACCTGCGCGCCGCGTTCGGCGGCGGCCTGGGCCAGGGCATAGCCCTGGCGGCCGCTGGCGCGATTGCTGAGTCCCCGCACCGGATCCCAGGCCTCCCAGGTGGGACCGGCGGTGACGAGGACCTGTCTACCAGCCCAAGGTTTGCTCGCTAGAGCGAGACACAGCTCGTCGATGATATCCGGCACCTCCAGCAGGCGACCCGCGCCGGTCTCGCCACAGGCGAGTTCGCCGTTGGCGGGCCCCAGAAAGGTTGCACCATCTGCCTGTAGCTGGCGCACGTTCCGTTGGTTGGCCGGATGCTCCCACATGGCCGTATTCATGGCCGGCGCCAGAAATAGTGGCGCGCGGCTGGCAAGAACGATGGTGCCCGGCAGGTCGCTGGCGAGTCCCTGCGCCAGACCGGCAAGGCCGTTGGCGGAAACTGGGGCATAGAGCAGTGCGTCGGCCCAACGCGCCAGCGCAATATGCTCCATCGCGGCTTCTTCCTCGGGGGAGAAGAGTGATTGCCGCACGGGTTGCCCGGTCACGGCCTGCAGAGCCAGTGGCGCGACAAAATCGGCGGCGTGGCGACTCAGCGCCACGCGCAGCTCGACGCCACGGTCCCGCAAGCGACGCGCGAGTTCCGGCGTTTTGTAGGCGGAGACGCTACCACCAATCATCAAAAGGATTTTTTTGCCCGCCAGTGGGTCCATGTTGGCCTTGCTTTCCAGTACAATACCGATGAATAGGATACGAAAAAGAGGGAGCGCATGGCTATTCGGGATTGGCCCACGGACGAACGGCCGCGGGAACGTTTGTTGGCGAAGGGGGCGGAGAGTCTGTCCGATGCGGAATTGTTGGCGATTTTTTTGCGGGTAGGGGTGCGTGGCAAAAGCGCCGTCGAACTGGCGCGTGATCTCTTGCAACGCTTTGGTGGGTTGCGAGGACTCTTGACAGCTCCGCAGGAGGCCTTCTGTGCTGAGCATGGGCTCGGTACCGCCAAATTCGCGCAGTTGCAGGCGGTGCTGGAGATGGCGCGGCGCCATCTGGCAGAAAGCTGGCAACGGGGCGAAGCCCTGGAGTCGCCACGCCGGGTAGCGGAATACCTGCGTGCCAGCCTGCGCGATCGGGCACGCGAGGTCTTTGCGGTGCTTTTTCTCGATCAGCGTCATCGTGTCTTGCGCTTTGAGGAGATGTTTCAGGGCACCATCGATAGCGCCAGTGTGCACATCCGCGAGGTGGCCAAGCGCGCCCTTGAACTCAACGCGGCAGCGCTGATCGTGGCGCACAATCATCCTTCGGGGGTTGCCGAGCCGAGTACGGCGGACCGGCAGCTCACCCGCCGGCTGGAGGATGCCCTGCGACTTTTGGACCTGCGTTTGCTCGATCACTTCATCGTCGGTGATGGCGAGCCGGTCTCCCTGCGCGAAGCGGGCGGTTGGTGAGAAAGAACGCCCCTCTCTGGCGCCGCGGACGCTACGCGCTGGCCGGTCTGGCAAGCGCCGTGCGTGGGGAGGCGAGCTTTCGGACCGAGCTGGGTGCTGCAGTTTTGGGAATTGCTCTCCTGCTTTGCACGGGTGCGCCGCTCCTGTGGTGGGCCTTGTTCATCTTGCTGATGGCGGCGATCCTGGCCGCCGAGCTGCTCAATACCGCCATCGAAACCCTGGCCGACCGTGTCGAACCGGAGCTGGACCCGTTCATCGGCCGTGCCAAGGATCTCGGCGCAGCCGCAGTATTCGTGCTCAGTGTTGCCGCTATCCTGATGGCTGCATGTTTGCTGTTGGCCTTCTTTCAGGGAGGGGCGGGTTTTGCACCGCCTTTCTGATCCGTCTATAGTGATCAAGGGAATTTTTGGGTAACGCACGCTATGGGTATCAACGCCTCCCTCACGATCATCGCGGTAGTGTCCATTTTTTCACTCGTCATATTGGCCGCGGTAGCTGGCGTGGTGATTCGTACCTTTCTGCGGCTGGAACGGGTTCTGGCCCGGGCAGAGCAAGAAGTTGGGCCGCTGTTGTTTGACCTGAAAGTTGCAATCGGCGAATTACAAAAGATCATCCGCGGTGGCGGCAAGCAGCTCCAGCATGCCGAGGCGACATTACGGTATATCGATCGGGAACTGCGGGATACCGTTGATACCCTGACGCTCCCGGTCCAAGAACTTGGACTCTGGGTCAAGGCCGTGCGTACTGGTTGGCGTTACTTTGCTCGCCGTCGTCATTGAGGCTTTCTGTTTCGTAACTCACTGGAGGTTTGCATGAGAAATTCAGCAGCAGGATTCATGATGGGCTTACTCGTTGGTGCCGCCGCTGGCGTCTTGCTTGCCCCAGCCAGCGGTGTCGAGACCCGCGACGATCTCCGGCGCAGAATGCAACGCGGCAGGGAGCAGCTGCGCGAACTGGAGACGGTCACGGAGGAGCGCATTTCCCGGCTCCTCGACGAAATCCAGGAAAAGACCCAACAATTGATGGCCTCTGGCGGTGAATTGGTGGATGCCAAACGCCAAGACCTGCTGGAAGCCATTCAGGTGGCGAAGCGGGCATTGGCCGAAGAGCGCGAGATCCTGCTGCGCTCCCGCCGCGAGCGGCAGATCGAGGCGGACAACGAGGACTCAGAGGATTGACCGCGCAGTTTTTTATGCGGTAATCAATCAAATCATGGTGCAAGGGGCGTCTGGCGCCGCTAAGATAATGCCAGTTTTCTGTCGAGGAGTAATAAAATGGCTGATAAATTGTTGATGGTCATGGTCAACACCGATCCTTCCAATCCCCAGGAACTGGGTGCGCCTTTCTTCCAAGCCACGGTTGCTGCGGCAATGGATTTTGAGGTGGAGGTGGTGCTTACCGCTCGCGCTGGCGAGCTGGCCAAGAAGGGCGTGGCGGAAAAGATGCACGTCATGCCGGGCAGCCCCAAGAGCGTTCACGATTTCATCAAGGATGCCCACGAAGCGGGCGTGAAGTTCTTCGTCTGTACCCCCACCCTCGAACTGTGGGATTGCACCAAGGAAGACCTCATTCCCGAAGTGTCGGACGTGGTCGGTGGCGCCTATGTCATCGAACAGGCCATGGACGACGATGTCGTCACCTTCACCTACTAAGTCCACAGCATGACGCCTACCCATTTGGGGCCGGCTGAACAGTTGTTCAGTGCGGAGGCGGTGCACGCGGCCATCCAACGGATGGCCGTTGCCATTAATGCCGACCTGGAGCCGTTGGTACCGCACCGTCCGGTCATTGTGCTGACAGTCCTGTCCGGCGCCATTGTCGTCGTCGGGCAGTTGCTGCCCCTGCTGCATTTTCCGCTGCATCTGGATTGCGTACAGGTCAGTCGCTACGGTGACAAGACTCGTGGCGGCGATCTGCTGTGGCGTCTGACGCCACGGGAGAACCTGCTGGATGCCACCGTGCTCATCGTCGATGATATCCTCGACGAGGGTGTCACCCTGCTGGCCCTGCAGGACTATTGTCGTGCCCAGGGGGCAGCAGCGGTGCGCACGGCGGTGATGGTACGCAAGGAGCGCGAGCGTCCCTGTGCCGTGCCCGTCGATTATGTGGGCTTGGAGGTGCCGGATCGTTTCATCTTTGGTTTCGGGCTCGATGCCCGGGGGCTCGGCCGTAACGCCCCTGGTATTTTTGTGCTGGCGGAGGAATTATGAGCAGTGTCGGAATCCTCGGCGGTAGCGGCCTGACCAAGCTCAAAAACCTGGAAATTCGCCACCGTCGCATCATTCGCACGCCCTTTGGCGAGGCCTCGGGTCCTCTGACCTTTGGTGTTCTCAATGGTCAGGAGGTCGTTTTTCTGGCCCGCCATGGCTATGGTCACACCATCCCGCCCCATCGAGTCAACTATCGCGCCAACATCTGGGCCTTGCATCATGTGGGGGTGAGCCATCTGATCGCGGTGACCGCCGTTGGTGGAATCACTGCCGCGATGCAGTCCGGTGTCCTGCTGGTGCCGGATCAGCTCATCGATTACACCCATGGTCGCCCCAGCACCTTCTTCGAAGGGGGAGAGGCGCAACAGGTGATTCACATCGACTTTTCTGAACCCTATTGTGCCAATGTGCGGCAACGGCTTCAGCAAGGGGCCGAAAAAGCCGGAATCTCGGTGCATCCGGGAGGCACCTACGCTGCGACCCAGGGACCGCGTTTGGAAACTGCCGCAGAAATCCGCCGGATCGAGCGGGACGGCGGCGATGTGGTGGGCATGACCGGCTGTCCAGAAGCCGTTCTGGCACGGGAGATCGGTCTTTGTTATGCGCCCTTGTCATTGGTGGTGAATCCCGCCGCGGGCAAGTCGGCGGAACCGATTACCATGGAAGGTATCGACGCCGTGATGCATGAGGGTATGGCACGGGTGCGTGCGGTACTCGCCGCGGCGGTCCCGTTGCTGGCCGACTGCCCGCCCTGTGATTGTGGCATGGCGATAGGTCCGGAGGCCCTCAAGGCGCTGCACAAGGCGCCGCTTGCGCGAAAAAAGGCAACGCCCTCAGTCTGATTCAGCGCAGAGTCACGAACTCTTCGCTGCTCGTGGGGTGGATGGCGATAGTGTCGTCGAAGTCCCGTTTGCGAGCGCCCATACGAATGGCTACGGCGAAGCCCTGCAGCATCTCCTCCACCCCGTCGCCTATGGCATGCAGTCCGACAATGCGCTCCTCGTGTCCCACGGTCACCAGCTTCATCGCGGTCCGTTCCGGTTCGCTCTGAAAAGCGCGTAGCAACGGTACGAAGCGGCTCTGGTAGCATTTCACCTGCTCATCGCCATAGCGCTCCCGAGCCTCAATCTCGCTCACCCCCACCGTGGCGATGGGCGGATGACTGAAGATCACCGTGGGCGTCAGGCTGCTGTCGAGGTGTCGCTCGCTCTGCCCGCCGAACAGTCGATCGGCTAGACGGCGTCCGGCGGCAATGGCGACGGGGGTTAGGGCTGGCGCGCGCGTGATATCGCCTACTGCGTAGATGCCATCCACAGTGGTGTTCTGGAACTTGTCGACGGCAAGAAAACCATCGCCATCGGTAGCCAGGCCTGCCGCCACCAGACCGAGATCGCTGGTCTGCGGGCGGCGGCCAATGGCCCAGAGTACCGCATCGAGGCCCCCGAGGCAGTCTCCTTGCGCAAAGTCGAGACACAGGCCATTCGCGTCGCGCCGAAGCTGCCGCACCTGACGTTGGGCGAGGAGGTTGATGCCTTGCGCCTGCATGGCCTCCATCAGGTGTTCCCGCAGCATGGGCTCAAAACTATGGAGGAAGTGATTGCGCCGCATCACCAGCGAGACATCGCTGCCCAAGGCGCGCAAGACGCCAGCTAGTTCAACGGCGATATAGCCGGCACCCACCACGGCTACCCGCTGCGGCTGCTCGCCAAGGGCGAAGAATCCGTCGGAATCCATGCCAAGCTCGGCTCCGGGGATCTCTGGCCAGATCGGTGTTCCGCCCGTTGCCAGGAGGATCTTCGCTGCGCTGAGCAGGGTCTCGTCATCGACGCTGACCTGATTCTTGCCGCGCAAGCGACCATGACCGCGAAAAAGCGTCACGCGGTTGTTCTCTAGACCCTCGGCATAGCGCCTGTTGAGTCGCTGGATGTAGGCATCGCGATGGCTTTTGAAACTACCCCAGTTGAAGTCCCAGGGCGTTGCCGAAAAGCCATAGCCCTGTGCCAGCTCGTGGCTAGCTGCCAGGTGGGCAGCGTTCCAGAAGAGCTTTTTGGGGACACAACCGACATTGACACAAGTGCCCCCCAAAGGGCCCTCTGCCACCAAGGCGACGCGGGCACCATAGGAAGCGGCGCGGTTGGCGCTGGCAATACCGCCGCTACCGCCGCCGATGACGATAAAATCGAAGTCTGTTGTCGCGCTCATGGGTAAGCTCCTTACGACGTCATAGAGACGCCGTGTTCCAGATCGGGTTACGGTTAGTGGGCGGCGAGATGCTTGGCCAGATCGTCGGCACCACCGATGTGTTTGCCGCCAATGAAGACCTGTGGCACCGTCGAGCGTCCAGAAACTGCACGCACCGTCCGCGAGCTGATTCCCGTACCCATACCGGTATGTACCTCCTCGAAGGGAAGGTTGCGTTCCTGCAGCATCGCTTTGGCGCGGGCGCAGTGCGGGCAGCCTGCACGGGTGAAGAGCGTGATGAAGGCCGGATCCTGGGCGTTAGGGTTGATGTAGCGGAGCATGGTGTCGGCATCCGAAACCTCGAAGGGATCACCGGGCTTGTCAGGCTCGATGAACATCTTCTCGACAATGCCATCCTTCACCAACATGGAGTAGCGCCAGGAGCGCCGTCCAAACCCCAGGTCGGCCTTGTCCACCAGCATACCCATGCCGGCGGTGAACTCGGCGTTGCCATCGGGAATCAGGCGCACATTCTCGACGGCGAGTTCCTTGCCCCAGGCCTCCATGACAAAGGCGTCATTCACCGAGATGCAAAGAATGCTATCGACGCCGTTTTCGCGCAAGACCGGCGCCAGCTCGTTATAGCGGGGCAAGTGGCTCGAAGAACAGGTGGGTGTGAAGGCGCCAGGCAAAGCAAAGACCACTACTGTCTTGCCGGCGAAGAGTTCCTTCGTGCTGACATCCTTCCATTGATTGTTTTCCCGGGTGCGAAAAGTGACCTGGGGTACTGCCTTTCCTTCCATATTGCTGAGTTTCATGGATCGAGCCTCGATGGGTTCATCGAAATTGATGAAGCCTTAGGCTAGACAATGTCTAAAATATTTGCAAACGCCGCTCACTCTCTCAGGCGAGACCGAGAATACTGCTGACAAACTCCAGCCCTCCTTGGCGAATCTGATAATCCGCTTGGGCGCGGACGGCGGGCTTGGCACGATAGGCAATGCCCACTCCGGCCTTGCGCAGCATGGGTAGATCATTGGCCCCGTCGCCAATGGCGACGCATTGGCTGGCATCGGTGCCCGCGGCAATAGCGAGGAGGTCCAGGATATCGGCCTTGGCCTCGGCATCGACGATATCGCCGATGACCTCGCCGGTGAGCTTGCCATCGCGAATGTCGAGCTGATTGGCAAAGGCGTAATCAAGATCGAGTTCTTCCTGGACATGCCGGGTGAACTGGGTGAAGCCGCCAGAGACGACGGCGGTTTCCATCCCCGCACGCTTGGCGGCGGTGACCAAGTCGCGGGCCCCCGGGCTGAATTGTAGACGCTCACGAATCACGGCATCGATGGCGCTGACCGGGGTACCGGCAAGCAGGCGCACGCGCTCGCGCAGGGAACTGCGAAAATCCAACTCGCCGGCCATGGAACGTTCAGTGATCGCCGCGATCTTGCTTTTCAGGCCGAGATGCGCACCGAGCTCGTCGATGCATTCGATGGCGATCAGGGTGGAGTCCATGTCGCTGATCAACAGGCGAAACTGGCCGTTTTCCCAGTTGGGTGTGAGGGCGACGTCGACGGGAAACTCCATCAGTGCCTCGACCAGCTGGTGGTTGGCAAGGGGCAGGGCGGCGGCATCGCCCCAGATCTCGATCACCAGCTCATTGCCCTGGGCGAGTAGCACCCGGCCCGGCAGAAAGGCACGTAGTTGCAGACTGGTCAGTGCCCGGCGCAACATCGTCGGACTCAGGGCCCCGCGCAAAACCAGGCGTAGAGGCTCTTCTGCGTCTGTTGCGGGGCCCCAGAGGATCTCCCGCTCCTGCGCCAGCCCCTGGCGTGCCAGCTCCTCCAGGAAGGGTTGCAGCTCGGCAAAGTCGGCGGGCAGGCGCCAGCTCTGCAGCCAGCTCCCGGCAATTTCCCGTTGCTCGATTTCTCCGGCAACGATCTGGCTCATACTGGCGGGCAAGGCCATACGTCCCTGTTGGGCGGGACTCAAAATGGCGAGGCGGGTGGCAGGCATGCTTTTACTCCTTGCTTGAGTCAGGGCCATTGAGTTCGTCGATGAGCATAAGAAGGGCTTCGCATCGCGCCTGGCCGTCGGGCAGGGTACGGCGGATGCGCAGGCGGTCCTGACCCTCGAGCTGGAAAGTCTGCGATTCCTTCTGGATCTTCTGTAACAGGCGGTCCACCGGCAAGCGATGCTGTGCGCTCAGGGTCAAGCGTGCGCCCTGCGGTCCCGCGTCGATGGCGGTAATGCCCAGGCTCTCGGCCAGAATCCGCAGTTGCGTCTGGCAGAGCAGGGTCTTGACGGCATCCGGCAGGGCGCCAAAGCGATCCACCATCTCTACCATGATCTCACCGATCCCTTCGCTCTTGCGCAGGTTGGCCAGGCGTTTATAGAGCTGCAGACGCAGTTGCACGTCGGGCAGGTAATCGGAAGGGATGAGCGCCGGGGTGTTGAGATGGATCTGTGGCCCCTCCGCCTGTTTTTCCGCCAGACTTTGCGGATCCTTGCCGGCGCGGATGGCAGCGACGGCGTCGTTCAGCCATTCCATGAACAGGGTAAAGCCCACTTCATCCATGTGTCCGCTCTGGGCATCGCCCAGGAGCTCGCCGGCACCACGAATCTCCAGATCATGACTGGCCAGGGCAAACCCTACGCCAAGCTCTTCCAGAGACTGGATGGCGTCGAGGCGACGTTTGGCGTCGTCAGTCATGGCGCGCGGATCGGGGGTGAAGAGATAGCAGTAGGCCCGCTGATGTCCACGCCCGACGCGCCCCCGCAGCTGATGCAGCTGCGCTAGGCCGAAGCGGTCGGCACGGTCGATGAGCATGGTGTTGGCACGCGGGTTGTCGATGCCTGATTCGATGATCGTGGTACAGAGTAACAGGTCGAAGCGTTGATGATAAAAATCTAGCATCACCGCCTCCAGTTCGGCCTCCGGCATTTGCCCGTGGGCAATGCGGATGCGCGCCTCCGGCAGCAGGCGTTGTAGCAATTTACCGCTGCGCTCGATATCCTGTACTTCGTTGTGCAGATAGTAGATCTGCCCACCCCGATGCAGTTCGCGTTGGCAGGCCTCGCGAATGGTGTCTTCGGCAAATTCCTGCACAAAGGTGCGTACCGGTTGCCGGCGCTGCGGCGGCGTGGCAATCAGCGACAGGTCGCGCAGTCCCGCCAAGGAAAGATTCAGCGTGCGGGGGATGGGTGTTGCCGTCAGGGTAAGTACATCCACCTCACTGCGCAGGGCCTTGATCTTTTCCTTATGGCGCACGCCAAAGCGATGCTCCTCATCGAGAATCAGGAGTCCCAGGTCGGCAAATTGCACATCGCTCTGGAGCAGACGATGGGTGCCAATGAGGATCTGAATGTTGCCGGCTGCGGTATCCGCAAGGATCGCGCTGCGTTCCTTGCCCTTCTGAAAACGGGAGAGCATGGCGACGCGGATGGGTAGCCCGGCAAAGCGATCGCGAAAGTTCTCGAAATGTTGCTGGGCGAGGAGGGTGGTAGGTACGAGAATGGCCACCTGGGCGCCGCTGTGGGCGACCAGGAAGGTGGCACGCAGGGCCACCTCGGTCTTGCCAAAACCGACGTCACCGCAGACCAAGCGGTCCATGGGGTGCGGCCGTTGCAAATCGTCGAGAACAGCATCGATGGCGGCCTGCTGGTCCGGTGTTTCCTCAAAGGGAAAGCGGGAAACAAAGTCCCAATAGGCGTCACCCGGTGCCGGGAAGCTCCTTCCTGGACGCGCGGCGCGGCGCGCGTAGGTGTCGAGCAGCTCGCTGGCGGCATCGATCGCCTTCTGCCGCGCCTTGGCCTTGGCCTTGCTCCAGCGCGTATTCCCCAGACGCGACAGCTCGATTTCCTCGCTGTTGCCGACAAAGCGGCTGACGCGGTCGAGTTGTTCCACCGGTACATAGACCTTGGCATCGCCGGCATAGGCAATGCTCATGTACTCGTTGACATCCCCTTGCCCGGCAAAGGGGGTGTCCAGCGCCAGAAAGCGCCCGATGCCGTAATCCTCATGGACCACCACGTCGCCGGGCTGCAGTTCTCCCAGGTCGCGCAGCAGATTTTCCATGCTCCGCTGGCGTGCGCGGCCGCCACGGCGCTGGGCAAACACCCGATCGCCAAAGATCTGCGCTTCCGAGATCAACGCCAGATCGATACGTCCCCGCTGCTGATGCAACAGTCCTCGCTCCAGCGGCGCCACCGCGAGGGCAAGGGGGGCGGGCCCAGCGGAAAATTCGGACCAGTTGCGGACCCGTTGCACCGTGACGCCCAGCCGCTGTAGGTGCTCGCCCACCGCTTCGGCGCGTCCAGCGGATTCCGCCGCCAGCACTACCCGAGCACCGCCGGGAAGCTCTTGCAGAAAGCGCTCGAGACCGAGCAGAGGATTTTCACTGTTGCCCTGCAGGGAAGGGGGAGGCAAAAAGCCTTGCGCCTCGCCCTGCATCTGTTCGCTGAGCCGCAAAATGGGGTAGGCCGCTAATCGTTGCTGCCAAGAGTCCTCGCTCAGCAACAGTTCGTCAGGCCGCAGGATGGGATGGGCACGATCGCTGCTGCGCTCGGCATAGCGTTCTTGCCATTCCTGGCGCAATTGCTGAACGGCGGCCGCAAGCCCGGACTCCTCCAGCACGATGCTGTCCTTCGGCAGATAATTACTGATGTCGCCGCAAGCTTCAAAAAACAGGGGTAGGTATTGCTCGGCACCCGCCGGTATACTGTTGCGACTGGCGGCACGGTAGACCTCCGCCTGTTGCGGGTCGCCGCTGAAGCGGGCGCGAAACTGTGCACGAAAGCGTTGCAGGTCCTCGCTGGCAGTCGGAACTTCGCGTGCCGGCAGCAACTCTACCTTTTCCACTTTGCCGAGACTCCGCTGGGTTTCTACGTCGAAGGCACGAATGCTGTCGATCTCGTCACCGAAAAGCTCGATCCGATAGGGAAGGGGGCTGCCGCTCGGGAAAATGTCGATGATGCCACCGCGCCAGGCGATTTCCCCTGCTTCCGACACCTCGCTCACGCTCTGATAGCCGGCATCGATGGCACGCTGGCGGAAGGATTCGAGGGGCAAGCGCGCCCCCAGGTGGAGCCACAGCGCATGACGGTCGAGATGGCTCGGCGGCGGTAGAAACTGCAGCACCGCGCTTGCCGGAGCGATGATCAGTCCCCGCCAGTGCGGCAGCGCCGCGAGAGTGGCCAGCCGCGCGGTGCTGATCTCGGCCGGAGGATTCAAGCGATCGTAAGGAAGCACTTCCCGATCGGGAAAAACCAGCGGTGCAGGTAATTCCGGCGCGAAAAATTGCCATTCCCGTTGCCATTCTTCTATCGTGCGGCTGGCGTTGACGATCAACAGGATCGGGCGCTGCAAGCGGCGTTGTAGGGCCGCCGCCAACAGGGCCTGAGCGGCCCCCGGCGTCGGCGGCAGGGTAGCGGTTTTTCCGGGTTGGGGGACCAGTGACCCGAGCCAATCCATCAGCAAGACGGCACATCCTCAAAAAGCCAAGGCGACAGTCTATGCAGGCAAAGAAAAAACTGCAAAAGTCGCGGTCATTCGGGTATGCTGGCGCAGCGATCAGGAGGACGTGCATGGAACAAATCTGGGCCTTGATCCCCGCCGGTGGACGCGGGCAGCGATTTGGCGGTGCCGTCGCCAAACAATATCTGCAACTGCGCGGTCGCCCGGTGCTTGCCCATGCCCTGCAGCCCTTTTTGACCGAGCCGCGCATTCGTGGCGTACAACTGGTGTTGCCCGGCGCAGATCTCGCCACCGGCGCTTGGCGTGAGCTTCTTGGTCCGCAAAGCCGAAGCTTTCTGCCCCCGGTGGTAGGCGGGGCGCAGCGCCAGGACTCGGTGCGACTCGGCCTGCGCGCGCTTCTGGAACATGGCGCCCTGCCGCAGGATTGGGTGCTGGTCCACGATGCGGCGCGCCCTTGCCTGCAACGGGGCGATCTGCATGCGCTCCTGGATGCCTTGCCCAGAGCCCCACAAGGGGCTTTGCTGGCCTTGCCGGTAGCCGATACCCTCAAGCGTGCCGCGGGCGAGCATGTGGTGGCCACCGTCGAACGTAGTCATCTCTGGCGTGCCCTGACTCCCCAGGCCTTTCCCTTGGGTGCGCTGCTCGAAGCCCTCGACGATGCCGAGCAGCAGGGTGCCCCGGTGACCGATGAGGCCTCGGCTATGGAACGGCGCGGCTGGCACCCCCTTCTGGTGCAGGGCCACGCCGATAACCTCAAAATCACCTATCCCGAAGATTTGCCCTTGGCTGAGGCCATTCTGGCCGCGCGTGGGTCGTGAAAGGAGAACTATGGAGATTCGCATAGGACAGGGCTTTGATGTGCATGCACTGGTGGCAGATCGTCCCCTGATTCTGGGCGGCGTGCGGGTGCCTTATGAACTCGGCCTGGCCGGTCATTCCGATGCCGATGTCCTCATCCACGCCATTTGCGACGCATTGCTTGGCGCGGCGTCCCTGGGTGATATCGGCAAACACTTCCCGGATACCGACCCTCGTTTTGCCGGCGCCGATTCGCGTCTACTGCTCCGTCACTGCGCCAGCTTGCTGCAGCAGGAGGGGTATCGCATCGTCAATGTCGATTCGACCCTCATCTGTCAACGCCCCAAATTGGCGCCGCATATTCCCCAGATGCGGGAATGTCTCGCCAGTGACCTGCAGATTCCGCTCACTGCTGTCAGCGTCAAGGCGACGACGACAGAGCAGTTGGGCTTTACCGGCCGTGGCGAAGGCATTGCCGCTCAGGCCATCTGCCTCATCCAAGATGTCTGAGATCCCCGAGCGGTGGTATCCGGAGCTGGCGCTTGCCCGCCCGGTAGGCGTCTTTCGTTCCTCCCCTGAAAGCTTTTTTGTGGAAGAGGTGTTGCCTTTTGCTGCTGATGGCGAAGGCGACCATGCTTGGCTATGGGTCGAGAAGACGCGGCGCCACACCGAGGAGGTCGCCCGGCTGCTCGCGCGCTTTGCGGGCGTCCCAGCGCGAGACGTGGGCTACGCGGGTCTCAAAGACTACCATGCCCGTACCAGACAAGCCTTTACCGTGCCGCTCGTCGGCCGTGAGAAACTCGATTGGGGCCAGTTCGCCGCTGAGGGGATGCAAATTCTCGCTATCGACCGGCATCGGCGCAAACTACGGCGCGGTGTGCATCGCGGTAATCGATTTCGCATGCATCTACGCGACGCCAACGAAAGCAACGCTTGGGACAGCGCCTTGCAGATTTTGGCGCAACAGGGCTTCCCCAACTATTTCGGGGCGCAGCGTTTCGGGCGCGACAATCTGGCCGCAGCCGGACGCCTGCTGACTGGTGGGCGGCGTGGACGTATGCCACATCATCTGCGCGCGCTTTTGTGGTCGACGGCGCGCTCCGCGCTATTCAACTTGGTTCTTGCCGAGCGGGTGCGACAGAAAAGCTGGAACTGCATCCTGCCCGGTGAGATCATCCAGTTGGCCGGGACGCATAGCCAGTTTCGGGCTGGCGCAGAAGAGCTCGCGGAGCTGCAGGCCCGCGCCGATGCCTGGGATCTCCATCCCACCGGGCCACTGCCGGGTAAAGCTGCGGGGCAAAGCAAAGGGCTGGTAGGCGAACTGGAAGCGGAAACCCTTGCCGCTTGGCATGGTGGTGACGATTCTCCCGGCAACGGCATGGCCTGGGCAGCGGCGCTGGCCAGTCAAGGCTTGGATGCAGCACGACGAACCTTGCGCTGCCGTCCGGAGGATGTGTCCGTCCATGCGCCGCAAGCTGGGGAAATTGTTCTCCAGTTCTTTCTACTGCAAGGCTCCTATGCCACGGTGTTGCTGGAAGCCCTTGGGGTGAAGGCGGAAAAAATGAGCTCGGCCCCTTGTTCGTAGCAAGTGCATACTTTACGATAAACTACTCGTTTGCAGGGTAAAAACCAGGAAGGAACGATATGAAAAACCACGTGACCATTGGGCGTTTGGCGCGCGAGGCGGGGTTGGCAGCGGAAACTCTGCGGTATTATGAACGAATCGGGCTGATTCGTCCGGTGCAACGGACTCAGTCCAACTACCGACTGTACGACAACGAAGCGGAAGCGCGTTTGCGTTTTATTCGCCGGGCGCAGAATCTCGGTTTTTCCCTCGCGGAGGTCAAGGAGCTGCTGGACATCAACAGCCATCCGGAAAACGACATGGCGGCGGTGAAGCAGATTACCGAGGGTAAGATCGCCGACATCGAGGAAAAAATTGCAGATCTGGAACGGATGCGGTCGGCCCTGCGCGAGGTCAGTGAGCGTTGCCCCGGCCATGGCTCTGTTGAGGCTTGCCCGATCCTGGCCTCGCTTGCTGGGGCAGAGCGCGCCACCGACTTGCCGCCTGCCCCGGCCGCTCAGGCGCGCTGAAAAGTCCATCAGGCGTCAGCGGCGAAGCTCGCCCAGTAAGACCCGCAGGGCCCCGGAGCCGCCTTCGGCTGGTCCGGCCTGCAAAAAGGCCAGTACTTCGCGGTGGCGTTGCAGCCAGTGTCCGACTAAGCGTTTGAGGACGGGCACCTGTCCTGGTGAACCATAGCCCTTGCCGTGCACGATGCGGACACAGGTCCAGCGCTGCCGGCGAGACTCGGCGAGAAACTCGGCGACGGTCGCACGGGCCTCGTCTACTCGTAGTCCATGCAGATCGAGATCGGCCTGCACGCGAATTTTTCCACGACGCAGGTCCCGCAGTAGCCGCTCGGGCAATCCGGGGCGCAGATATACCCACTCATCGCCTGTCCACCAATCATTTTCCTCTTTGTTGCCACGCGCCAGGTCTGCCAATACGGCCAGTTCATCAGCAGTGGCTTGGTGTGCCTCTGGTTCCGGAGCCGGCGCCCGTGGCGGCGGCTCCGGGGCTGAGAACAGCCGCACATCCCGCAGAGCGGAGCGAAACTCCTCTCGTTCGTCATCGGCAAGAAAGAATCCGGGATTAGCTCTTGCCCTTTTCCGTGCTGAGCGCCGCGCCACGCATCAGGCGCTGGCCTGCTCCAGCCAGCGTTCCGCGTCTAGGGCGGCCATACAGCCCGTCCCGGCGCTGGTTACTGCCTGACGATAGACATGATCCTGCACATCGCCTGCAGCAAACACGCCAGCGATGCTGGTCATAGTCGCAAACCCTTCCCGACCGCCCTTGGTGATCAGGTACCCGGTTTCGTCCATTTCCAGCTGTCCTTTGAAAAGCTGTGTATTGGGCTGATGGCCGATGGCAATAAATACGCCGGTCGCTGCAATGTCTTGCGTCTTGTCGTCTGTTGCAGATGCCAAGCGCAATCCAGTAACCCCCGAGGAGTCACCCAGAATCTCGCTCACTTGATGAGTCCAGATCACTTTCACGTTTTCTTTGGCAAAGAGCTTGTCTTGTAGAATCTTTTCCGCCCGGAATTTGTCACGCCGATGGATGACGGTCACCGTCTTGGCGATGTTGCTGAGGTACAGCGCTTCTTCGACCGCGGTGTTACCACCACCGACGACGGCGACATCCTGATTCCGGTAGAAAAACCCATCACAGGTGGCGCAGGCAGAAACTCCTTTACCACGATATTTTTCCTCACTCTCCAGGCCCAGATATTTGGCTGAGGCACCAGTGGCGATGATCAGAGAATCGCAGGTATAGCTTCCCTGATCGCCCTGCAAGCGAAAGGGCCGCTCCCCGAGATTGGCCTCGTTGATATGGTCAAAGATGATCTCCGCATCGAAGCGGCGCGCCTGCTTTTCGAGTTCCGCCATCAGATCTGGACCGAGAATGCCATCGGCCGCTCCCGGCCAGTTATCCACATCGGTGGTCGTCATCAGTTGGCCCCCGGGTTCCATTCCCTGGATGAGCACCGGTTGTAAATTGGCCCGAGCGGCATAGATCGCCGCGGTGTAGCCTGCGGGACCGGAACCGAGAATGAGTAAGCGCGCGTGCTTGCTGTCGTCTGCCATGACCGCTCCTGTCGAAAAGAAATATTAGTAATTGTAGCACTCCTTCCTTGGCCACGGCAGAGTCAGAAACGTTTTGGAAGCTCACCCTATGACCCGTCAAGCCCTGGCAGATATCCCTTTCGCTTTCAGGATATTGCTAAAGATTCAGTCTTAATCCCTTGACAGAAAAGGGAAGTCTCGGATAGCTTGCGGGCATGTCGAAAGCACGCAGCGCAGTAGCAGCGAATGGTTCGGTGCGGGAGAACAGGTCGAGGCCGAGCGGGTATCCCTGGCGTCGGGAGGTCTTGGTCTTTGTCCTACTGCTTTCGAGTCTGTTCGCTCTCCTTTCCCTGATCAGTTTTCATCCGCTCGACCCCAGTTGGTTCACCAGTGGTCGGGGAGAGCCTGCACGCAATTGGGGAGGCGAGCTGGGGGCCGAGTTGGCCGCGTTCCTGATACAGATTTTTGGGATTGCTGCCTGGTTGCTTCCCTTCGCGCTCCTGGCCTTCTGTTGGCTCTGGCTGCGGCGCTTGCATTGGCAACGTCCGCTGCCGCGCCTACGCATCCTCGGCGGGATCCTGTTTTTCCCGGCCGTTAGCGTGCTTCTGGCCTTGCTCTGGCCACTGATGTGGTGGCCGGTAAAGGGGCAGAGTCCCGGCGGGATCATTGGTGCGGGCCTTGCGGGATTGCTTTCTCCTGTCATTGGCAGCGTGGGCACCGGGCTGATTTTCCTCGCCTTGAGTGTGCTGAGCGTTGCGCTCGTAACGCGGACAAGCCCTGCACATTGGGCGAGCCATCTGCGCGCTCTATCGCTCCCCCGTTTTTCCTTGCCCCGCGCGCCGAGCTTCTCTTTGCGCTTGCCGCGCTGGCGGCGAGAGGCTTCGGTAACGGCTGAAACCAGCGGTGCCGTGGCCCCGAAAGTCACCGCGCGACCGTCCACCGCGTCGCAAGTTCTCGAGCCAGGGCGCCCGTTCCCCTCGCGCAGGAAGGCTCCCCCATCCCCGTCGAAGGTAGTGACCGCCAGCAAAGAACAGCTACCCTTACCGGCTCCCGTAGGCCCCCCACGCGCGGATGGCTTGCCCGAACTCTCCTTGCTGGATGTGCCCGAAGCCGATGACCCCGCTTTGGTTCCCTCGCCCGAAGAGCTGGCGGCGCGTTCCCGCTTTCTGGAAGAAAAATTCGCGGATTTTGGTGTCAGTGCCCAGGTTGTGGACGCGCACCCTGGCCCGGTCATCACCCGCTATGAGATTGAACCTGCAGCTGGCGTCAAGGTGAGTCAGGTCGCCGGCCTGAGTAAGGATCTGGCGCGCGTTCTTACCGCCCGGGTACGGGTAGTGGAGGCGATTCCGGGTAAGGCGACGATGGGTATCGAAGTCCCAAATCCGAAGCGGCGTGTGGTCCGTCTCTCCGAAATTCTCGGTAGCGCCGCCTTCGCGCAGAGCAAAAGCCTCTTGACCCTGGCCTTGGGGCAAGATATCGGCGGCCAGCCGATTGTCGCGGATTTGGCGCGGATGCCCCATCTCTTGGTGGCTGGTACCACTGGCGCCGGGAAATCCGTCGGCGTCAATGCCATGATCCTGAGCATTTTGTACAAGGCCACGGCGCAGGAAGTGCGCATGATTCTGGTCGATCCCAAGATGCTGGAGCTGTCCGTGTACGAAGGTATCCCGCACCTGCTCGCGCCGGTAGTCACCGACATGCAGGAGGCCGCCAACGCCCTGCGCTGGTGCGTCGCGGAAATGGAACGGCGCTACAAGTGGATGGCGCACGCTGGTGTGCGCAACTTGGCGGGCTACAACCAGAAGTTGAAAGAGGCCGAGGCGCGTGGTGAGTCCCTGCCGGGACCTGACAAAGACTTTAATGACGAGCCGATTGCATTGCACCCGCTGCCGGCCATCGTCGTCGTCATCGATGAATTTGCCGACTTGATGATGGTGGTCGGCAAGCAGGTGGAAACCCTGATCACGCGCCTGGCACAGAAAGCGCGAGCGGCTGGTCTGCATCTGATCATGGCGACCCAGCGCCCATCGGTAGATGTGATTACCGGCCTGATCAAGGCTAATATTCCCACACGCATTGCCTTCCAGGTGTCGTCGCGCATCGATTCACGCACGATTCTCGACCAGATGGGTGCGGAAACGCTGCTGGGGCAAGGCGACATGCTGTATCTGCCCCCCGGCAGTGGTTATCCCCTGCGCGTGCATGGGGCCTACGTCAGTGACGACGAGGTGCATCGGGTAGTCGAGAGCCTGCGGCAGCTGGGTGCTCCAGAATATGACGAAGAGATTCTGTCGGGCTCCGGCGATGATGCGGGAATGGGGGAGGCCGGCGACAACGATGCGGAGAGTGATCCGCTCTACGATCAGGCTGTCGCGATTGTCACCAGCAGCCGCAAGGCGAGCATCTCCTATGTGCAGCGGCAGCTCAAAGTCGGGTATAATCGAGCGGCTCGAATGATCGAGGAAATGGAGAGGGTGGGCATCGTTGGTCCCCTACAAAGCAATGGTAGTCGAGAAGTGCATGCTGCTGCCCCGCCGCGCGACTGATCTCGTGCGACTTTGTGTTTCCGTCGTTTTCGGATGGTTATTGATGGTCGGCGTAAGCCTGCCGTTGTTCGCTGCCGAGCCTGGCGCGCTGCTGGAAAAATTCTTCCGCTCCAGCAAGACCGTGACCGCTGATTTTCAGCAGGAAGTGTTCAACCATGGTGGTGTCGTCGAACAGCGTGCCAGCGGACAACTCTGGATTGCCAGGCCTGGGCGCTTCCGCTGGAACTATGCCGGCAAAAATGGGCAAATGATCGTTTCCGATGGCCGGCAGGTCTGGCTCTATGAGCCCGCTCTGCAGCAGGTCACGGTACAACCGTTGGGCAAGGTTTTGGGTAGCACCCCGGCAGCGCTGATCGCTGGACGCGATGTACTGCCGACAGACTTTCAGATCAGCTCGCTGCCAGCGAAAAGTGGCCTGCAATGGGTTTTGCTCAAACCGAAAAAAGGGCAAAACCAAGGCTTTACCTCCATCCAGATGGGCTTTGACAACGCTGGACAGTTGCGCGAAATGCTGATGGAAGATGCCTTCCAGCAGGAAACCGTCCTGCATTTCGAACATGTCCGCGTGAATGTCCCCATTTCCGACAAGATCTTCCATTTTACTCCGCCGGCCGGGGTAGACGTTCTCAAAAATCCATGAATTGGAGTAGTCATGCGTAAGACCCTGGTTGTTTATGCCTTAAGCACGCTGGTCATTTCTGCTGCTTGCGATTTAGCCTACGCCAACAGCTTCGCGGTACCGACCGGTGTTGCGGCCCTATCGGAGGCCGGGGCGGTGGTGGCCGACGGGCAACCAGTCAGTGATTATTCCTATAATCCGGCAGGCATGGCTTTTTTCTCTGGAAATCGGGCAGCCATTGAGCTACTGGCCCAGCGTCCTTCCTATAATTACGCCAATGGCAGCACCGACATCGGTGCGCAGACCAATACCAGTATCCTTGCCGACCTCTATTATACCCATCGCTTCGACAGCATGCCGCTGGCGCTGGGTATTGGGGTCACTTCGCCCTATATCCTGCGCGACAGTTGGGCGCCCAATGCCCTGTACGAGGGAAGTCCATACCTCAAGAATCAACTGCGCATCATTGATATCAATCCGAGCATCGCTTACCTGCTGCTCCCTAATCTCAGTGTGGCGGTTGGGCTCGACTACTACCAAAGCATTGGCGGTAAATTCGGTACCCTCTCGGCAGACGGCAGCGGTGTCGGTGGTCGCATCGGCCTGCTCTACAGCACTGAGGGCTATAACGTTGGGTTGAGCTATATTTCTCCCGCCAGCCTCTCTGCCAGTGCGGGCAAGATTGAGCTGCCGGGCAAGCTGCAGGCCGGTTTTCGCTATCGCTGGACACCCTCCTTTGCCACGGAGCTCGATGTCGACTGGACCAACTGGGCAAACGCACAACTGCCGTACTATGGTAACCTGGGTTGGAAGTCCGCTCTGGGCTACCGTGTGGGTCTCAGTTACCACCTGAATCAGGACCTGGAAATCCGTGGTGGTATTGCCCATACCGACAGCCCGGCGGGAGCAAACGCGGTGCAGCTCGCGGTGCCGGCAACGGCATCCAACTCGGCATCCTTCGGCTTGGGGATTGGTCTTGGACCCTGGCATTACGATATCGGCGCCAGCTACGCCTTGTCCGGGTCCGCTGGCGGCGCGCCATTCCCTCTCCAGGATGCTGGCACGGTACCCAGCGGGTCCTACAAGGCCAGTGCCTTCACCCTCGGGCTGGCCTTGGCGCGCAGTTTCTGATGTCCTGAATGCCTGATCGACGCCCTCTGGCCGCGCGCATGCGGCCTAGCAGTCTTGCCGAGTTCGTTGGTCAGCCGCAGCTACTCGGGGCCGGTGGTAGTCTCCGGGCTGTTCTCGATGAGGGCGGCCCAATTCCGTCTCTTGTTCTGTGGGGCCCGCCGGGTTCGGGCAAGACCACCCTCGCTCGCCTGCTTGCAGCTCAGTCCCAGGCAGAGTTCGTTACGCTCTCGGCGGTGGACAGCGGCGTCAAGGAGTTGCGCGCGGTCGCCGAAAAGGCGCGTCAGTTACGGGAGTGTGGGCAGGCATCATTGCTTTTCGTCGACGAAATTCATCGCTTCAACCGCGCACAACAAGATGCGCTATTGCCTTATGTTGAGGACGGCATTTTTACCTTGATCGGCGCAACCACGGAAAACCCCAGTTTTGCCCTGGTCCCTGCCTTGTTGTCGCGGGCGCGTGTGTACGTTCTCCAGCCTTTGGATACTGCCGCCTTGAGAGAGATTCTCGACCGGGCGTTGCAGGATGTAGGGAAAGGCTTGGGGAAACAGAATCTGGTTGTGAGCGCCGCTGTCCGCGCGCTGCTTATTGACGCCGCCGATGGTGACGCCCGGCGTTTGCTTGGTATTCTCGAGCTGGCCGCCAACGGGAGTGAAAACGGCGAAATCACAATGGAGCAGGTACAACAGGCCATTGGCGAGAGTTGGCGGCAGTTCGATCGCCACGGAGAGCAGTTCTACGACCAGATCTCGGCCTTTCACAAGTCCCTGCGCGGTTCGGATGTCAACGCCGCTCTGTACTGGCTGGCGCGGATGCTCGATGGTGGTGCCGATCCGCTCTATCTGGCCCGGCGTATGGTGCGCATGGCCAGCGAGGATGTCGGCCTGGCGGATCCGCGTGCCCTCAGTATCGCCATCGCTGCGCGTGACGCCTATGCGTTTCTCGGCAGTCCCGAGGGAGAGCTCGCTCTGGCCGAGGCCGCCGTCTATCTTGCCAGCGCCCCCAAGAGCAACCGCATCGAGCTGGCTTGGAACGCAGTGCGCGCGCAGATTCGCCGCGAGCGCAGCCGGCCGGTTCCCCTGCATCTGCGCAATGCGCCGACCCGGCTCCTGCGGGAGCTGGATTATGGTCGGGAATACCAATACGATCACGATTTTCCCGATGCCATCGCGCCAGGGCAGTCTTATCTGCCACAAGGCATGGCGGACGGCCGCTGGTATACCCCCACGGAGCGGGGCTTTGAGAAGACCATGGGCGAGCGTCTTGCCTGGATCGCTGCTCATCGGAAAAGATCAGGAGACTGAACCATGCTCGACCCGAACCTGTTACGCACCCAGACGGCCGCGGTGGCCGAGGCGCTCGCCCGGCGCGGGCATGTCCTGGATGTGCAGGCACTGCGGTCCCTGGACCAGCAGCGGAAAACCCTGCAAGTCGATCTGGAGGCGTTGCGCAATGAACGCAATGTCCTGTCCAAGGAGATTGGCGTCGCGCGTCGTGAGGGCCGCGACACCCAGGCGGAGCAGGCGCGTGCCGCGGAACTCGCTGCTGCCGTCAGCGAAAAGGAGGGGCGGTTGACTGCCGTCCTGGCGCAGTGGGAGGAGTGGGTGCGTACGCTACCCAATTTGCCCCAAGCGGATGTTCCCGATGGGCCCGATGAAAGCGGTAACGTCTGTGTGCGCAGTTGGGGCGAGATCCCGCGCTTTGACTTTCCGGTCAAGGACCACGTGGATCTGGGTACCGAGTTAGGTGTCCTTGATTTTGCCGCGGGCGTCAAACTCGCCGGAGCACGGTTTGTGGTATTGCGGGGCGCGGGTGCGCGTCTGGAGCGGGCGTTGACTCAATTCATGTTGGATCTGCATACGCAGGAACATGGATATGAGGAGATCGCTCCGCCTTTTTTAGCCAATCCTCAGTCGCTGCTCGGTACCGGACAACTCCCCAAGTTCGCGGAGGATCTCTTTGCGCTGCGGGATGATGATTTTTACCTGATTCCCACCGCCGAGGTCCCGCTCACCAATCTGCTGCGTGAGGAGATCGTTGCCACGTTACCGCAGAAGTACTGTGCCTACACGCCCTGTTTTCGTCGAGAAGCGGGCTCTGCCGGACGCGATACCCGTGGCATGATCCGACAGCATCAATTCGACAAGGTCGAACTAGTGCAGATCGTGCGCCCGGAAGAGTCCGCAGCCGCGCTCGAAGAGCTTACCGCCCACGCTGCGAAGGTTCTGGAGTTGCTGGAGCTGCCCTACCGCGTCATGCTGCTCTGCGCGGGCGATATGGGATTCTCGGCCGCCAAGACGTACGACCTGGAAGTCTGGCTGCCGAGCCAGAACTGCTATCGCGAAATCAGCTCCTGCAGTAACACCGAGAGCTTTCAGGCCCGGCGCCTGCAACTGCGCTACCGCGATAGCGATGGCAAGCCGCAACTGGCGCACACCCTCAACGGGTCCGCGCTGGCGGTGGGACGCACCTTGGTCGCGTTATTAGAAAACCATCAGCAGGCCGGTGGCCGCGTGCGGATTCCCCCCGCCCTGCGACCTTATCTCCGCGGTGAAGAATTTCTTGATGTCCGCGCCAGTTGAGCCCTATGTGCCGATATCCTGTGCGCTGCACAGCGAACTGGAACTAGCCGCCATGCGCCGTCGGCCTCTGCAGTTGCAGCTTAGGGGGGACCGCAGTTTGCGCGGGATAATTACCGATGTCTGGACTGCATATGGGCGGGAATGGTTGCTGCTCTCAGTGCAACCGGCATCTTCCCGATCTGATTATTTGATCGATTTGACAGAGATAGAGGGAGCGCATGCAGTTCTATCCTAAGAAATGGCTCGGACTATTCGCCCTGGCGACAGGAGCCCTGTTGCCGGGCAGGTCTGCGTTGGCAGCAGAGTTTCCACTGCCTGCGGCAGGCAGCAATATGGTCGGCCAATTGCACGTCGTACTTGCCCGTCAGCAGGATACCCTGCTCGACATCGCCCGCCATTACGACGTGGGCTACAACGAGATTCGCGAGGCCAACCCCGGTGTCGACCCCTGGCTGCCGGGGAAAGGTACCCGCGTCCTCGTGCCTACCCAATATATTCTTCCACCGCCCCCTTGGCAGGGTATCATCATCGATATTCCGGCACGCCGCCTCTACTACTTCCCGGCTGGGAAAAAGGTGGTCTACACCTATCCCATCGGCATCTTCCGTCCCAAATGGCCAGATCCGCTGGGTACTACGCGCATCATCGCCAAGGTCAAAAATCCGAGCTGGACCGTACCGAAAAATATCCAGGAAGAACACGCCAAGGCCGGCGAGCCGATCCCCGCTTACTTTGCCCCTGGACCTGACAATCCCATGGGAGAATTGGCATTGGAAACCGGCTGGTCGCAGATCTACATCCACGGCACCAACAAACCCTGGGGGGTGGGTATGCGGGTAAGTCATGGCTGCTTCCATGTCTACCCGGAAAATGAGGTCCAGCTGTTCAAGATGGTCAAGGTGGGGACACCAGTGCGGAGCATCGACGAACCCTATCTGGTGGGAAGTGATGGCGATGGACACCTGTACCTGCAGGCATTTACACCCATTGAGTCCTACAAGAGCGATCTCTCGCCGCAGCAGCGCGCGGTGAATGCCATCGTTCGGTATCAAAAGGGCATGAGCACCCCCGTCGTTGTGAACTGGCAGCGTGTGATCGACCTGGTGCAAAAGCCAAATACCGTGCCAACCGGTATCGATGTCTCTGCGCCCAGCCTCACGCAGGTTATCAATACCTTACCTGCGCAGCCCTATGCCTTCGCACCCTTTGGAGACAATGCGAATCAGGCCACTCCACCGCCGCCAGCGACGCCTGTTCCGGGGTAGCAATAAAAGGGCTTGCAATGGGGGAGTGAGCTCGGTATAGTTCGCTTCCTCGCCGCTGAGGTGGTGAGGCTGGAAACGAAGGAAGACGCTTAGTATTGCTTTTGAATTCGAATTCAGGCTAGAATGTAAGACCCGGTGCGGGGTGGAGCAGCCAGGCAGCTCGTCGGGCTCATAACCCGAAGGTCGTAGGTTCAAATCCTACCCCCGCTACCAAATATTCGCAGTATGCTGTTTTGTTCTTTCAAAACCGAGTGGAGATGTGTGGGGTTTAGGCCCTTGCGTGGTGTAGGTACTGGGTGTGTGTAGTGGTTCTGCTGCTATGTACATTGAGTATTTATGCTACGTAAAGTTTTGAGAATT
>JAQVDS010000067.1 GCA_028697715.1 Acidithiobacillus sp.
CGCCACTCCAGGCGCTGGCCGCTTAAAAGCTGCCAGCGTTCGATGGCGCCAGCCGCCAGTTCGATCGTATCTCGTACCCCACGTACCCGTGGCCAGGCATACTGCCAGGGACGAAGTCCGGCACGCAGACCAAGAATCCTGCCTGTACCATCGAGCCAGACGATATCGATGGCGATGCGCATGCCCCACATATGTACGGCGCTACAAGGGCGCAGCCAGAGTGCCTCGTCATCGGCCAGACCGCGTCTTCCCAAGAGTCCGATTGCCCGGGAAAGCGGATCGCGGGCCAAGCGGGCGCGGGGCCAAAGACAGTGATCTTCCCGCCAGATCCCTCCGCGCTCGCTCACGTCGCCACCTCCTGCACATATTTCATGTAGATGACAAAGGCGAGCACAATGAAGACGATGGGGAAAATGAACATGACCAAGGGTGCCAGGAGCTTTACCGGCGCTTCCAATGCGGCTTTCTCTGCGCGCAAAAAGCGCTCTTCCCGACGCTGCTCCGCCTGTGCCTTGAGTACCGGAGCCAGGCTTCCCCCGCGCTCTTCCGACTGAATGATGGCGGTGACCAGACTGCGCAACTCCTGCATCGCTACGCGCTCGCCAAAACGGCGAAAGACTTCGATGCGCGGCATACCCGAGCGCAGATCCCGCAAAATGATGCGGAATTCGTTGCGTAATGGCCCTTCCGGTCCCTTATCTACGGCAATCTGGATGGCGCCCGTCAGATTCAGCCCCCCCTCCACCATCAGGGTGATAAAATCCAGATAGACGGGCAAATCCTTCAAAATTCTCTTCTGCCGTTTTTTGGATTGTTCCACCAGCCAGAGATCAGGGTAAAAGCTGAAAAGCAGCACTCCGAGCAGGGTGAATTCCCAACGGAAGACCCCCAGAGTGGCATAGACAAAAAGTGCGAAGGCCAGGGGAAAAAGCGCAGACAAAATCTTGAGCGCAAAGAAATCGCGGGGGGTGATGAGATAATGGAGACCGGCCTTTTGAATACGGGGAGCACTGCGGTAGATGAGCTTGTCGGGCAAAAAGCGAACGATGGTGGAATCCACAAAACGTACCAGGGGCCAGACCTTGGCCAAGCCCTTGGGTAAGGGATCCAGATACTCGCGCGGCACTTTATCCACTGCCCGATAGAGCAGGGAGAAGCCGTAGATGCCTGCCCCCACCACCAGGGCAACAAAAACCCCGACGAGGAGAAAGGGAAGCTGTCCGGAACTGCCTGCCAGAGCAAGCAGGGTTCGTTCACCAAAATAGACCAGCAATAGCAGCGCGAGCCCAGCGCCAAGCAACGCAACCAACCACGCCTGCCAGGAACGTATGGGCATCATTTTACACCTCGATACTGACAATCTTGCGGATACCCCAGTACCCGAGCAGTTCAAGCACCAGGGCAATGCCCAGCACTCCCCATCCCTTGTAGGTGTTGAAAAGAGCGCCGGTGGCAGCCGGCTCGATGTGCAGCAGTGCGAGCACAATGAGCACCGGCAGGGCGGTCATGACCAGACCCTGCAATTTTCCCTGGGAGGTCAATGCCTTGATTTTTTGCTCCATCATCAAGCGCCGACGGACGGTTTCTCCCAGGCGCTGCAGGGTATCCGCAAGGTTGCCCCCCACCTCCCGATTGATGCGCAGGGCGGAGACCACCAGATCGAAATCCTGCGACCGGATGCGCATGGCCAGATTCCCTACAGCGTCCTCGAAAGAAACGCCCAGACGCTGTTCCCGAACGACCAAGGAAAGTTCCTGACTCATGGGGGCGCTGAGATCCCGAGCCAGGCCCTCAAGAGTCTGCCCCAGATTGGCCCCACCGCGCAGAGCCGATGCCATCATGAGCAACGTATCGGGAAGTTGCTGGTGCAAGCGGTCGAAACGCCGCGCCTTGAGGTAACGGAGCAGCAGCCGGGGAGACACCGCCACCAGCAGCGCTACGGCAATCACCAGGGGCAACGAGGGTATCAGCAGATACATTAGCAGCGGAATCAGCAGCAAGGCACCCAGATTCAGGCGCCAAAGCAGACTGGGATCAGCAAACAGGAACATGTCCGCCAGACTGCTTTTGGTCGTCTGGGTAAAGGTCACCCGCTGGCGGGCCAGGACCGTACGTGCGCCTTGGGTAAGAACAAAGAACAGTACCCCTACGGACAGAAAGACCAGAACAGCAAAGCCCAGCTCAGGACCGCTCATGTTCTTCCTCCAGGAAAATGCTCGTATCTACCGGCAGGCCACGAGCCCGCATCTCCTCGTAGAACTCCGGCATGCTCCCACTGGCGCGGAAGCTACCCCGCACCTTGCCGTCGGCCCCGAAGCCCTGCTGCCGGTAGCTGAAAAGTTCCTGGAGCTGGATGACGCCGCTTTCCGTACCAGTGACCTCCACTACGGCCGTGAGCTTTCGGGAACCGCAGGAAAAACGGGTGATCTGCACGATAATGTCGATAGCCGAGGCAATCTGCTCGCGAATGGCCGCCAAGGGCAGCTCCATGCCTGCCATCATCACCATGACCTCCATACGGGAAAGCATGTCGCGGGGGCTGTTGGCATGGGCGGTGGTCAGGGAGCCGTCGTGGCCGGTGTTCATGGCCTGCAGCATGTCCAGGGCCTCGCCGCCACGACACTCACCAACCACGATACGGTCGGGTCGCATACGCAGGGCATTGCGCACCAGCTCGCGGATGGGAATGGCGCCTTTCCCTTCGACGTTGGCCGGGCGCGCTTCCATCGATACCAGATTCGGTTGATACAGTCGCAGTTCCGCCGCGTCTTCAATAGTCACGACCCGTTCCCGCGGCGGGATATAGTTGGAAAGGACATTGAGTAGCGTTGTCTTGCCCGAGCCGGTCCCTCCGGAAATGACAATATTCTTGCGCTGTTCGACAGCCACCCGCAGGAATTCGGCCATGCGCGGCTCTACCGAACCAAAGCCGATGAGATCCTCCATCTGCAGACGCTTTTTGCTGAATTTCCGGATGGTGATATTGGCGCCTTTCAGCGCCACGGGCGGAATGACGGCATTGACGCGGGAACCATCGTGGAGTCGCGCATCCACCAGGGGTGAGCTCTCATCGATGCGCCGACCGATGGGAGCGACGATGCGATCGATGATGTGCCGCACGGCCTGCTCACTACTGAACACCGTTGGCGCAGGCTGCAGACGCCCGGAGCGCTCGATGAAGACCTCGTCGAAGCGATTGACCATGATTTCCGTAACGGTTTCGTCGGCGAGCAGGTCTTCCAGAGGCCCCAGACCTACGGCCTCATCGACCACCTCTTTGATCAGACGCTCCCGGTCCAGTTCTGGCGGCAGGCGCATGCCCTGTACCACCTCACTGGCGAGCTGGGTGACCATGCGCTGCAGTTCCTCCCGGCTCATACTGCTGAGATCCAGCCGACGCAGGTCCATCTGCGTGCGCAAGCGTTCCTCGATCCCCTGACGCCACTGCATCCAGCGCGGATCGACGGGCATCGTCCGAGGCAAATCCGGCTCTGGCGCAGACTGGGGCTGGGCCGTGACGACAACTCGCTCCGCATCAGCCTCCTCCGTGGGGCTCGTCGGAGAGGATGGCAAGGTACTCTGCGAGGCTTCCCGCTCAACCCGAACCGTCACCCCAGCCACTTCGATAATATCCCGGTCGCTCAGGGGACCGTACCATTTGACCCGCTCCCCATTGACGATGATGGAGCCGAGTGCGCCTACGGCCTCTGCATGTACGCCATCCTCTCGCTGCACGAGCCGCGCATGCTCTTTGCCGACGTTCCAACCCTCCAAGCGCAGATGCGCATCGGGGGAACGCCCAATGACGCAGACTCCGTCATGGGGCTGAACGGGCAGCAGTCCGTGCTTTTGATGCTGTGCGACGACACGAAACATGTCCTACTCCTTGGTCGAAGGATCGGTGACAGTCGGGTTGGGGCGCGGCTGCGTTACCACCAGCGGCGGCTGAGGGTG
>JAQVDS010000036.1 GCA_028697715.1 Acidithiobacillus sp.
ACTGGCGGCCTGGAGTACCAGGGGAATCAGATGACTTTCGGGGTCGTGGCGCTCGCCCAGTTCGCCGCTGGGATCGGCACCGGCGGCATTGAAGTAGCGCAGGCAAACCGAACGCAGCCCGTAGCTGTGCCCGAGATCGGCCAGCATCTCTTCCACCATGCGCTTGGAGCGCCCGTAGGGATTGATGGGCTGGGCGGGATGCCGTTCATCGATGGGGATGTATTGCGGTTCACCAAAAATGGCCGCAGTAGACGAGAAAATGAACTTGTCTACCCCATGGCGACGCATGGCATCGAGCAGGTTGAGGGTGTTGACGACGTTGTTACGGTAGTAGCGGTCGGGGACCTGTACGGACTCGCCAACCTGACTGAGGGCGGCAAAATGGAGTACGGCAGCGAAGGCGTGTTTGGCAAAGAGGCGGTCGAGCAGGGCGCTGTCCGCCAGGTCACCCGTGATCAGATCGCCATAGCGGGCGGCGTCGGCAAAGCCGGTGCTGAGGTTGTCGAGCACGGTGACAGGATACCCGGCTTCCGCGAGCAGCTTGACCATGTGCGAGCCGATATAGCCGGCACCGCCGACGACGAGCATGGGGGGCTTCATATAATGACTGAGCTTTCAGCAGCGCGTGGAACCTGCACGCAAACTGGCGTCCCCAGGGGGGTTCGAACCCCCGTTACCGCCGTGAAAGGGCGGTGTCCTAGGCCGCTAGACGATGGGGACCTAGAGCGCGAACTTTACCGGGAAAGGCCGGGTGGTGCAATAGCCTTTGTGAATGCTGAGCAATCATCCCCGTCTTGCATACCGACCGATCGGTCAGTAGACTTGTGAAGATCTGGGGAGGGCCCATGAGCGAATCCGAGAACACTTCCGTGGTGGCCATTACGGTGGCGGTGATGTTGGCGGTGGTCATGCAGGTGCTCGATCTGACCATCGTCAACGTGGCCCTTACGTATATGCGCGGCTCCCTGCAGGCCAACAGCGATCAGATTACCTGGGTGCTCACCAGCTACATGATCGCTAACGTCATCCTCTTGCCCCTTACCGGCCTGCTGGTGGAGCGCTATGGGCAGCGCACCGTGATGCTGTGGAGCGTGGCTGGCTTTGTGGTCGCCTCGGCGCTCTGCGGGCAAGCGCACAGCCTGCCGGAAATTGTGCTGTGGCGCTTGTTGCAGGGTACCTTTGGCGCGTCGCTGGCGCCGGTGGGGCAGACGATCATGCTGCATACCTACCCCGCGCGAAAACGCGGTCAGGCCATGGCCATCCTCGGCATGGGCATCATGCTGGGTCCGATTCTGGGGCCGACCCTGGGCGGCTGGCTCACCGATACCTTGAGCTGGCGCTGGGTCTTTTACGTCAACATCCCCTTCGGCATTCTCGCATTTTTACTGCTCCAGACGGTGCCGAACATCGGGCGTAGCGATCATCCACGTCCGGTGGACTGGCTGGGTTTTGCGCTCATGGCCATCGGTTTTGGGGCGTTGCAAGGTGTGCTCAGCCTGGGTAACGAAGACGACTGGTTCAGTTCGCACACCATCATCATCCTGAGTCTGGTTTCCGCCCTGGGATTACTGTTCTTCGTGTGGCGCTCGCTGTCGGTGGAGCATCCGGTGGTGAACTTGCGCCTGTTGAAGGACGCCAATCTGTCGCTGGGCAGCGCGGGCATCGGAATTTTTGGCTTGGCCTTGTTTGGGGCGATGGTCATCCTGCCGATCATGCTCGAGGATTTCCTGCATTATGAGGCCTTCACCACCGGTCTCGTCATGGCGCCACAGGGAATTGGTGCTATGCTGGCGATGGTCGTCGCCGGGCGCCTTCTGGCGCGCAATGTGAATCCGCGTGACATTGTTCTTGTCGGCATCTTCTTCGGTGCCATCGGCAGTTGGTTTACCACCAAGTACAATCTCGACATCAGCATGGGCTGGGTGATTTGGCCATCATTCGTTCGTGGCTTGGGCCTGGGCCTGGTCAGTATTCCCCTCTTTACCCTGGCCTTTTCGACGATCGACAGAAAGGATCAGGCCGAGGGCTCGGGTATCTTCAATCTGATGCGCACCCTGGGCGGCAGTATTGGCATCGCCATTGTGTCGACGGTAATGACCCAGGGCAAGCAGATAGGATGGAATCAGATGGCTGGGCATATCAACCCTTTCAACCCGGCATTTCATCGCTTCATTGCGGCGATGGGTATGGGCGAGAGTCCGCGTGCGTGGCAGGTGCTGGGGAATGTGGTGGTGTTGCCGCAGGCAGGGATGCGCGGCGTGCTGGATGCATTCATTCTGACCTTTTATAGCTTTCTCGTCTTGATTCCGCTGGTGCTCCTATTGCGCCGCCCGCCCGAGCCGGTCGATCCGGGCGAGAGCGGCGAGGCTTTAGGTCACTGAGTCATTGCTCTTCGGCAGTGTTTTCGAGACCAGCGGCTTGCGGCAGCCAGAGGGTGCGGGCGAAACCCCAATCCAACAGCTTGAGCCCCGCCCAGGAGGCCTTCCAGAAGCCACGGCTTTCATCGGTAAAGGAGGGGACGCCAAGGACGACGGCAATCAGGGTCATGTTTCCCTGGGTGCCCGTCACTACCAGGCAATGACCGGCGGCATCGGTGTAGCCGCTCTTCATGCCGGTAACGAAGGGTACGCGCCCCACCAGTAGGTTGGGATTGGGACTGGTGATGCCGGCGTAGGTGAAGTTTTTATGGCCGAAAAAGGGCAGGTATTGCGGGAAGCGCTGCAGGATGTTGCGGGTGAGGACGGCCTGGTCGTAGGCGCTGGAGAAATTGTTGGGGTGGGGCAGACCGTCGGGATTGTTGTAGGTGGTGGAGAGCATGCCGAGCTTCTGCGCGCTGCGGTTCATCTGTTGCACAAAAGTGGGCACGTTCCCGCCGACCAGGACGGCAGCCTCCACCGCGGCATCGTTGCCCGAGGGTACCGTCATGCCGAGGATGAGCTGGGCCAGACTGAAGGGCAGGCCAGCGCGGAGAAACATCGACGAGCCACCGGTTTGCAACGCCGCTGGGCAGGGAGTGTATTGGCCGTGTAGGTGTAGGTGTCCCGAATCGATGTCCTGAAACAGTAAATACAGGGTCATCAACTTGCTCAGGCTGGCGATGGCGTAGGGCTTGTACGCGTTTTTGGCGGCGAGGATTTGCCCCGTTTCGGCATTCATGAGGATGTAGGAACGCGCATCGATGGGCGGCAGGGCGGAGATTCCCTCGGCCCGTGCGCTATTGCCAAGGCTGAGCCAGCAGAACATGGCAAAAAGCAAAAAATACAAATGGTTGCGAATCTGTTTCTGTACCGGGACCATGGTGGTACCACTCCATGCTAAAGTTATGGTTTAGAGTTTAGGCGTTTTTCTCTATTTTTCAATAGGTTTTTTAGGAGACGGATATGCAGGTTCTGGTCGGCGCTGCGGCCGCCGTCAGTTTGGCTGCCAGCAGTCTATGGGGACACCCAGGCCTTTGGGCCATTGCTGGCGCGATTGTCTTTGTCGCGTTCTACGTGCGCGCGGTGATCGGCTTTGGTTCCGGTCTGATTTCCGTGGCGTTGCTGACCCTGTTCTTTCCGATCAAGGAAGTCGTGCCGGTGGTGCTGCTGCTTGATCTCTTGGGTTCGGTGCTGTTGGGTGCCTATGACTTTCGCGAAATTCGCTGGCCGGAACTGGGCTGGCTGGTGCCAGGGAGCCTGCTGGGGCTTCTCGTGGGCGCCTTCATTCTGGCCGACAGCGACGCCCAGGATCTGACGCGCTTTCTGGGAGTCTTCATTCTGGGCTATGTGGCCTATGCGACGCTGCTCAAACCGGAACGACTGCCGCGTTTGTCCTTACCCTGGGGTGTGCCGCTGGGTACCTTTGGCGGGATCATCGGCAGCCTTTATGGTGGCGGTGGACCGCCCATCGTTGCCTATCTGCAGATGCGCCACCTCGACAAGCGCGCCTTTCGCGCGACCTTTCAGGGTATTGCCCTGACGGACAATATCGTGCGGGGCCTCATGTATTTTTTCCTGGCTCTGCTCACCGGGCCGCTGGCCTTGGGGTTTCTGGCCCTAGCGCCGGCAAGTCTGCTTGGGCTCTGGGCCGGGAATCATCTGCACTTTAGAATTAATCAAAAGCTGTTTTTGCGGGCGACGCTGGTTGTATTGGCCATCGTCGGCATCAAATATCTTGTGTGATCGAAAAAGGAGCGAGCCATGATTTCAGCGGAAGAGCTGCGCCGCCGCGCGCAGGGGGCGATGTCTCTGCATATTGCCTTCATTGGGGTGGTGAATGGATTGTTTTCTGCCTTGCATAGCTTGCAGAGGGCAACGCCGGCAGAGTTGGCCCAGGCAACGAACTTGGACGTGGGATATTTGCAGCGCTGGTGCGATGCGGCGTATGCCTTTTCCTGGCTGGAGCGGGAGGGCGACGGCTTCCGTTTGAGCGAGGATGGCGACAGTATGCGCCCTGAGCGACCGGATAGCCGAATGGCGGCCGCCGTGGGAGCGGTTCTGGGTGCCCATATGGCCGAGCGGGCAGCGGGCTTGATGCGCACCGGTGAGCGTCCTGGGGAGAAGGTGCTCGCCGAGCGCGAAACGATTCTGCCGTGGTTTGGAAGTATGTTGGAGCACAATTTTCGGCGCACTTTTGAAGAAAAAATCGTGTCCAGCGTTCCGATATTTGCGGAAATGAATGCGCGCCAGGGGCTCGCGGTGGACCTGGGCTGCGGAAATGGCTGGTATCTGCGGGCCTTACTGGGTAAATGTGCGCAGCTGCGCGGTCTGGGGCTCGATGGCTTTGCCGAAAATGTGCGTCAGGCGACTGCCCTGGCTGCTGCAGAGGGGTTGGGCGAGCGTCTTCACTTTGCGGAAGGCGACATTCATCAGTTTCAACTTCCCGAGCCCGCGGATCTCATCGCCATGAATCGGGCGCTGCACCATGTCTGGGAAGAGCGGGGTGAACTGTTCGCACGTTTGCATGAAGAATTGCGGCCAGGGGGGGCAGTGGTGATCTGGGAGCCGGCCTGGCCTGACGATAGCCTGCTCCTGCGCGAACCGGCGTACCGCGGCATGGCCTTCCAGAATCTGACCGAGCACATACAAGGGAATCACTTCCTGCGGCCGGACGAGATCTCGCAAGCCCTTTCTGCCGCAGGTCTTGCCGCCAGCATCCAGCCGGTGGGCAGTGATGTCGTCGTGGTGGGGCGGCGGCCCTGATCGCATTGCATTTGCGCAGCGCAGCGGCTATCATTCGCCTTCATCGTTGGGGCGGTAGCTCAGCTGGGAGAGCGTCGCGTTCGCAATGCGAAGGTCGGGAGTTCGATCCTCCTCCGCTCCACCAAAATTCAGCGCCCAACTGGTCTCAGTTGGGCGTTTTTATTGCTAGGCGGTGCGATGAGATCGAACCATTTTTGGGTTTGACATGACGATGGACTTCGGCAGCATCGATGTCCTGCGCAGTCACCACCCTGCCTGGCGGCTGCTGCGCTCTGACCATGCGCCGCTGGTGGCGAGCTTTCTGCACCGCGTATTCGTGGCGCCCAATGTGCGGGTGATGGCCGCCGCCGACCTGTCCGAGGCGCTGGAAGACGAGTTGTACGCCTTGCGTCTGCAGCTCGGCGAAACCGCCTTTCCCAAGCCCGCACTCGATTATCTGAACGACTGGGCGTCGCTGGACAAGGGCTGGCTGCGCAAGTTTTACAAGTCTGGTACGGACGAGGCGCAGTTCGACCTCATGCCTGCGACCGAAAAGGCTATCGCATGGCTGGAGCAGCTTTCTGAGCGGCAGTTCGTTGGCACCGAATCGCGTCTGCTCACGTTATTCGACCTGCTGAAGCAGATGAGCGAGGGCTCCGAAGCCGATCCAGCCAAGCGCCTTGCTGACCTGCACAAAAAGCGCGATGAGATCGACGCCGAGATCGCACGGGTCATGGCGGGAGATGTACCGCTGTTGGACGATACGGCGTTGAAGGATCGCTTTCAGCAGTTCATGCAGGGCGCGCGCGAGTTGCTCACGGATTTTCGCGAGGTGGAGTACAACTTCCGCCAGCTAGACCGGCGCGTGCGTGAGCGCATCGCGCTATGGGAAGGCAGCAAGGGTGCGCTGCTCGAAGAAATTATGGGAGAGCGCGATGCGATTGCCGACTCCGATCAGGGCAAGAGCTTCCGCGCCTTTTGGGAGTTCCTGCTCTCTAGCCACCGCCAAGAGGAGTTGACCGATCTGCTGGAACGGGTGCTTCAGCTTCCTGCAGTGGCGGCCGTGCAGCCCGATGCCCGTACCCGCCGTGTGCATTATGACTGGCTGGAGGCCGGCGAACACACCCAACGCACGGTGGCGGCCTTGTCGCAACAGTTGCGTCGCTTTCTGGACGATCAAGCCTGGTTAGAGAATCGCCGCATCATGGATATTCTGCACGGCATCGAGAGCAAGACCCTGGCGCTACGAGATGCGCCGCCGACAGGCAACGTGATGGAAGTAGCCGAGGCGCAGGCCGACATTGAACTGACAATGGAGCGCCCCTTGTTCACGCCGACCGTGAAGCCGGTAATCACCAACCTGGTCTTGGAGGCCGGAGACGAGGGCATCGACCCATCAGCATTGTTCGAACAGGTAGTGGTGGACAAGGCGAGGCTGACTCGTCATATCCGCCATGCCTTGCAGGATAGGGCACAGATCAGCCTGCGCGAACTGGTGGCCGACCAGCCCCTGCAGCACGGCTTGGCCGAGCTGGTGGCCTATTTGCAACTGGGTAGCGATGCCTTCAACGCAGTGGTGGACGAGGACGCGCCGGAAGCCATTCAGTGGCAGGCAGAGGATGACCGTGGCGCACCCGTGCGTCGTGCGGCTCGCCTGCCGCGGGTGATTTTCCTGCGCTAACGGAGAACGAAGCAGGGTATTCAATGGAAATAGAACAAGACTTCACCAGTGCCCCGGCCGCGCCTGAGACGGATTTGTCGACCTTGCTGATCGGACTGTTGAAAGGCGTGCAGTACCGCGAGCAGTCAGAACGCCAGTGGACGGCACTGCTGCACCTGCAGGCTCGCGTGCGGGATTACGTGGCGGTGCTCAATCTGGAACTGGTGCTGGATGAGGCCGAGGGGTACGCCTTTTTGAAAAGCCGTCCGGAACCAGCGGCGGATGATCCGACGCCACGTTTGCCGCGTCTTGTCGCGCGTCGCCCCTTATCGTTTCCGGTGAGTCTGTTGCTGGCTCTGTTGCGTAAGAAGCTGGCCGAATTCGATGCCGGCGGCGGTGACACACGTCTGGTGCTGTCGCGTGACGAGATCGTTGAGCTGGTACGGGTTTTCCTGCCGGATGGACCCAACGAGGCCAAGCTGATCGACCAGATCGAAAGCACCATCAACAAGGTGGTGGAACTGGGCTTTTTGCGCAAGCTCAAACCGGCCAGTGGGAGCTTGGCAGGACAAGGCAATTACGAGGTCCGGCGCATCTTGAAGGCCTTTGTGGACGCCCAGTGGCTGGCCGAGTTTGATGCCCGCTTGGCAATCTATCAATCTGCTCTGTTGGGTGCGGCATCGGCACCGGAGGCGCACGATGATTGAGCAGCAGAGCATGGAGCTGGGCCTGGTGGCAGACGATGCGCTGTCGGGCTTTCGCCTCTCCCGGCTAGAGGTTTTCAACTGGGGTACCTTCGACGGCCGGGTTTGGACGCTGCAACTGGACGGCAAGAACGGACTGCTCACCGGCGATATCGGTTCCGGCAAGTCAACGCTGGTCGATGCCATCACCACCCTGCTGGTGCCGGCTCATCGCATCGCCTACAACAAGGCGGCCGGCGCGGACAGCCGGGAACGGACTCTGCGATCCTATGTGTTGGGACATTATAAATCCGAACGCAATGAGGTCACCGGAGTGTCCAGGCCAGTCTCCCTGCGCGACCATAGCAGCTACTCTGTCATTCTTGGCGTATTTCACAACGCGGGTTACGACCAGACAGTGAGTCTGGCGCAGGTGTTCTGGATGAAGGAGGCGCAAGGGCAGCCCGCCCGCTTCTTCCTCGGAGCTGAGCGTGATCTGTCGATTGCGGAGGATTTCGCCAACTTCGGTACCGACATCGCGGCGCTGCGCAAGCGACTGCGCGGCAATGGTGCCGAACTGCACGACAGCTTTCCGCCCTATGCCGCGTGGTTCAGGCGCCGCTTTGGTATCGAGAATGATCAGGCGCTGGAGTTGTTCCACCAGACAGTGTCGATGAAGTCGGTTGGCAACCTGACCGACTTTGTCCGCAATCATATGCTGGAGCCGTTCGAGGTGGCATCGCGCATCCAGGCGCTGATCGCACACTTTGACGATCTCAACCGCGCCCATCAGGCCGTGCTCAAGGCACAACAACAGGTGGAATTGTTGACGCCGCTGGTGGCCGACTGCAAACGGCATGGCGAACTGGTGAGCGAGGTGGATCATCTGCGGCATTGTCGCGACGGACTGCGTGCGTACTTCGCCAGCCTCAAACTGGGGTTGCTGGACAAGCGCCTGGGTCTGCTGGATGAAGAATGGAACAAGTTCGATGGGCAGTTGCGACGCCTGGACGGCACGCGCGAGGAGCAGGGGCGACAGGTCGATGAATTAAAGCAGGCCATCAATGATAACGGTGGCGATCGTCTGGAGCGGCTCGCTGCTGAGATCCGCCAGAAAGAACGCCTACGCGATGCACGCCAAGCCAAGTATGGGCGTTTTCGCGAACTGGCAGCCGTTTTGGGGGAGTCAGCCCCCCGCGACGAGGCCGGCTTTGCCGCGCAGCGGGCGCAATTCAATGCGTGGCGGGAAGAGGTCCAAAACCGCGATGCCGACTTCCAGAACGCGCTGACCGAGCATAGTGTGAGTTTGCGCCAGGGGAAGCTCAAGCACGACCAACTGACAGTAGAAATCGCCAGTCTCAAACGCCGGCGCAGTAACATCGACGACCAGCAGATTCAGATCCGCTCCGCCCTGTGCACCGCACTGGGTCTAGATGTGGACGGCATGCCCTTCGCCGGGGAGTTGATTCAGGTCCGCGAAGAGGAGCGCGACTGGGAGGGTGCGGCGGAAAGACTGCTGCACGGCTTCGGCCTGTCGCTGTTGGTGCCGGATACCCACTACAAGGCGGTGGCGGAGTGGGTGGACAGTAGCCATCTGCGCGGGCGCCTGGTCTATTTCCACGTTCGACCCCGTAAAGCCTCCGAGTTGCCGGAACTACACCGTGAATCATTGGTGCGGAAACTCGCCATCAAGCCTGATTCGCCGTACTACGACTGGCTCGAGCGCGAGCTCGCCCATCGCTTTGACGTGGCTTGTTGCGCCACGCAGGAACAGTTCCGCCGGGAAACGCGGGCCATCACCCGTGCCGGGCAGATTAAAGACCCGACTGGTCGGCACGAGAAGGACGACAGGCACCGTATCGGTGATCGCAGCCGCTATGTGCTTGGCTGGAGCAACAGCGCTAAGATTGCCGCGTTGGAAGCCAAGCGTGGCCAGCTCGAAACCCATCTTGGCGAGCTGGGCAGCCAGATCAGTAAGATCGATGCTGAGCGCAAGGTACTACGGACCCGGCTTGATGCCCTGACCCGCCTGGAAGAGTTCACGAGCTTCGAAGAACTCGACTGGGCCAGCGTGGCGACGGACATCGCCGCACTCGAAGATGAGCGCCAGAAACTGGAGCAGGCATCGGATGTCCTCAAGCAATTGCATGAGCGTCTGCGGGAACTGCAGCAGGCGTTCAAGGGCACCGAAGAGGCATTGCAATCCGTGCGCGACCGCCGCGCCAAGATAGAGCAGCGCCGCTCGGACGCCCAGGAACAGCGTCAGCAGACGGCCTTGCTGATGCAGAACGCTGCCGTTGCTGCTGAGTTGTCGAATGCCCTTGAGGCCATGCGAGCCGAAGCCCTGGGCGAACATCAGCTGACCGTAGAATCCTGCGACAACCGCGAGCAGGAGCTGCGCGCCTGGTTGCAAGCGCGGATCGATGCCGAGGATGGCAAGGTAAAACGCCTCGCCGAGAAGATCATCAAGGCGATGGCGTCGTTCAAGGAGACCTTCAAGCTGGAAACGGCCGATATGGATGCTAGCCTGGAAGCCGCCTTCGAGTTCGAGAACCTGTTGACGCAGCTCAATCGTGATGACTTACCGCGTTTCGTGCATCGTTTCAAGGAGTTGCTGAACGTCAACACCATCAATGAGATTGCCAACTTCAATGCCCAGTTGGCACGCGAGCGTGAGACCATCAAGGATCGCATTGCCCAGATCAATAAGTCGCTCTCGGAAATTGACTACAATCCTGGGCGTTACATCGTGTTGGAGTCGCAGGCCAGCCCGGATGCCGAGATCCGCGATTTTCAGCAGGATCTGCGCGCCTGTACCGAGGGTGCGGTTACCGGGTCCGACAACACCCAATATTCCGAAGTTAAGTTCCTTCAGGTCAAAGCGATCATCGACCGATTCCGTGGCCGGGATGGATTGTCGGATCAGGATCGGCGCTGGACCGCGAAGGTCACGGACGTGCGCAATTGGTTTCTGTTTGCGGCGAGCGAGCGCTGGCGCGAAGACAACACGGAACACGAGCACTATTCGGACTCAGGTGGTAAATCGGGCGGCCAGAAGGAGAAACTGGCTTACACCATTCTCGCCGCCAGTCTGGCCTACCAGTTTGGGTTGGAATGGGGGGCAGTGCGTTCGCGCTCCTTCCGCTTTGTGGTCATCGACGAGGCGTTCGGGCGTGGCTCGGACGAATCGGCTCAGTACGGCTTGAAACTGTTCCGGCAACTTAACCTGCAACTGCTGATCGTCACGCCCCTGCAGAAAATCCACATCATCGAGCCCTTTGTGGCTAGCGTGGGATTCGTGCACAACGAGGGTGGCCGGGCCTCCAAGTTGCGCAACCTGTCCATCAAGGAGTATCGGACGCAGAAGGCCAAGGGTGCTGCGACGATAGCTGCAGCGGTGCCGCAGACCGCGTAGGAGATTCCGCCGTGACGTGGACGACGCCAAAGGAATTGAAAGCGCAGTTGGCGCGGCTCTGGGATCGCGGCGAACTGCTGCGGGATGTCGTGACGGGCAGCACCCGTTTCCCCTTGCGCCTGACCATCAAGGGTCCCGCGTCAGCCGAGATCACCGAGCGCTTTGATGCCGTGCGCAGCTGGGCGGCGGAATTGGCCAGCATCAGTCCATTGCGTTTGGAGTGGCGTGAGATTCGCCATCGGGTGCAGGGCTTGCAGAGCCTCCCGTCGCGGGTCTGGATTGACTCGCTGGAGGATGCGCTGGGTTGGCTCGGCAAGCACCGCGAGTGGGAGCGGTTTTCCGCCCTGCTGGCGATGACCCGGCTGCAAAATCCTTCCTTGCTGCCCTGGCTGGAAAAGCGGCCCTTGCAGGCCCTCGAACTGGCGGATGAATGGCCTCGTTTGCTGGCCGTGGTGGGTTGGGTCGGTAAGCATCCACGGCCGGCGGTCTATCTGCGCCAAGTGGACTTGCCCGGCGTGCATAGCAAGTTCATCGAGACGCACCGTGCCGTATTGGCCGAGATGCTCGACTTGGCCTTGCCGGCGGATAGCGTGGATAGCACCAAGACCGGTGTTGCGCAGTTTGCCGCCCGCTACGGCTTTCTGGATAAACCCCTGCGGCTACGCTTCCGCATCCTCGATCCCGGGATTCACGCGGTCGCCGGTACGACATGCCCTGACATCACGCTCGACGCCGACAGTTTCAGCCAACTGGCCATCGCGGTGCGACGGGTATTCATCACCGAGAATGAAACCAACTTCCTCGCCTTCCCAAACATACCAGGAGCGATCGTCATCTTTGGTTCCGGATACGGTTGGGACGCACTCGGGCAGGCCCGGTGGCTGGGGCGCTGCGCCATCCATTACTGGGGCGATATCGACACCCACGGCTTCGCCATCCTTGATCAACTGCGGAGTCACTTCAGCCACGTCGATTCGTTCCTCATGGATCGCGCCACCCTCGATGCCCACGTTTCCTTCTGGGGACGGGAGGACAGGCCATTCCGCTGCGATTTGCAGCGGCTGACACTCGAGGAGTCTAGCCTGTACGACGACCTACGCGACAACCGTATCCGTGAAGGACTGCGGCTGGAACAGGAACATCTGAACTTTGGCTGGGTGCGCGAGCGGATGGATCAGTTGCTGCGACAGGACTGAGTAAAGACTGTATTGCGTCATAGTCCATCAAGGAGCCAGATGATGCAGTACTCATCACAAGTCAAACCAAGACGCAGGAAACCTTGACGCTGCTGAAGAATTCTCGCGCTGGGCAATGCGGAAATCGATCTTGGCAAGGCAAGCCATCAGCCAAGCAAAGGGTTACATCTATGTGATTGGCAACGCGCGGCGGGATATGCAGGGGGCGTTGGCGCGTCGCCTGCTTGGGACTTGACGACTGAAGGCACGCAGATAAGTGCAGCGGTGCTCATTGGCCCCGCCGTAGCTCGTGTTACTGTCTGGCTTCGGATTCCAGACTGCGCAAGCTTTCTTCCGTTCCCGCTGCGGCGGTGAGGTCGGCGACATTTTCCTTGGTAAAAAATCCCTCGAAGCCGTGAAAGCGCTGCACATACTCGATGATGAGAGAGGTGTGCGTCGAGGCACGAGAAAAAATCTGCTTCAGGCCCTCCTGCTCGGAGCCGATCACCTGCAGCAGGAATTCCTGCCCGCACTCCGCCAGGCTGGATACCACGTAATCGATGTTGGTCTTGCCCTGAGTTTTGCCATCCCGCACAGCAACGGCAATATGATGCAAACGCGGACCAAAATTGCGCACAAAAGATTCCGTAGGAGAGGGAATTTGCAATAGGTGATTGCAAAAATAAGGATGATTGGCAGCCGTGAAGACCTTTGCTGGTGTATGCAGAACGTCATCATAATGCAGGCTTTTGGTGACATTGGTGGATGAGTTTTGATCTGGAATATCGTAGGATCCCCAATAGTAATAACTGGATAATCCAAGATACTCGAGAATAGCAACTTCTCGATTCTGGCTATAGATGCGGGTAGCCAAATGATCGATTGGCAAGAGGAGTTCGCTGATTTTCACCCGTTCCCGCAGCTCTTGTGCTTGCTCAAACGCCGCCTGCATGTCTGGATCGATGCGCGAATTTCCTAGGGCGTAGACGCGAATATCGTTGTCCGGGCGCTCCCAATACCCGACGATATTGTGGGTGTAGGGCGAGGGTTTGACAATCGCCATGTTTCCCGGGAGCTCCATCTGCCGAATTTGCTCCTGGTTGAAAAAACGGATTTCACGACTCTTTTGAATTTCGACTACTTCATGCAGATTTTCCACCTGGAAAATCTCTCCCATATAGCGCGCATTTGGTTTCTTCGCGCCAATGGGATACACCTCGTTCAGGCTGCGAAAGATGCCGCGCAAATCGGGGTCCTTGACCTCTCGCACCAATACATCTGGATAATTCATGTCGATGCGCAGGATGTGGGTCAGATGCTGGTCGGTGTCGAGCGTGACCAGATAGTTGTAGGGCGTCATCAAACAGAGTTCGCGGATGTACGAAGCGGAATGTCCGGGCTCGAGGGTCATCATCAACGCATCGATGCGACGGATGTTTTCGGTCAGTCCGAGCCTGTCTCGCTCTTCCAGAAGGCGTGGCAGCCATTCTTCAAAGAAAGGAGAGTTGGCTTTGTCGCCCTTTCGAGGATGCGCAGTATAACTGTTCACGATTTGCTCCTTGGATTGACTCCGTTTCTTCACCGTGCGCGACCCGAGGGAAACAAACCCCATTTTAGAAATTAGAGGGTCAAAAACAGGCATTTGTTCCCTTTTTCGCGCCATGGCTTACAGAAATAAGCGGATAACTAACAATGAGGTATGCCATATTTCTAAAACGCCGTTCCCTAATAGGACCGTTCATTCCCGACATCAGTATGGCACCAGGGTGGCGCGGGGATCAACGGCTTAGATCCTCCAGGTGCTGACGTCAGGCGCGCTTACGACCCGGCAATCGTTTCCGCAAGAGAAAATCCTAAGCCATTGTTTTATCTGGCGCGCCCAGAGGGAATCGAACCCCCAACCTACGGCTTAGAAGGCCGTTGCTCTATCCGGTTGAGCTATGGGCGCCTACCCTTATTGTAAGCTAGGTAAGGCGCATCTCGCTAGGCATTTTCGTCCTTCCTTTGCTACCATCCGCCCGGAGGGGAGGCGCCTCATTTCTGGGGCCGCGCCGGAATTGAGAGGGATGGGCATTGCGTGTTATGAAACCTTACATCTGGGCGCGTCTGCTGCTTGGCGCTGCGATTCTTTCCGTGACCTCGTGCGCGCAGTCGATTCCCCAGACACCTGCGCCCCAGCCCGTGGTGCCAGCGCTTCCCGCTACCTCAGCGACCAAGGCCACGGCCTCGCCCAGCGATCGCTATCTGGATCGTATGGCGATCATCGATGCCCGCAAGGATTTTCGCCAAAGCCCGAATCCTGGTTATGTGCTCGACGCCCACTCGGTCATCCGTTTTCCCAGCCTGGGCCCCACTGGTGTGATTATCATTGGGGATAGCATCCTGACTGGGTGGTCCGGCTATTTTGCGCATGTATTTCCCAATGCTTTTCTCGATGGCCGGGTCGGCCGACAATTTTCCTCGGCCATACCCATCTGGCGAACGCTACAGGAAAATGGGATGACCCACAAAGTGGGTTATGTGGTGGTCGAATTGGGGACCAACGGCGAGGTTTTGCCGCAGGAAATGCAGACCTTTTTGCAGCTGGTTGGCGACCGTCAGGTGTTGCTCGTTATGCCGGAAATGCCCCGACCATGGGAGCACGAGGTGCAAGACCTTTACCTCCAGACCGCGGCTACCCACTCTAATGTCTATCTGGTGCGCTGGGACTTGCTCAGTCGCAACCATCCCAGCTACTTCTGGACTGATCGGGTACACCCAACCTGGATGGGTATCCAGGTGATGGTGCACGCCATCGCCACCGATCTGCAACAGGTGATCGCTACCAAGCACAACTGAATTTTTCTTTCTGGGAAACAAGCGTGCTGCCATATATTGATTATCTCAAATTTCTGGCCATTTTTGCGGTCATCGCCTTCCATATTCATGACACCATCAGTTTTAACTATCCCTGGTTCTCCGGTGGTTATCTGGGAGTTGATGTTTTCCTTCTGTTATCAGGGTTTCTGATCGAAAAATCCCTTGGCCGTGGGCGCCAGAGTTCATTGGCGCAGCGTAGCAAGGATTTCTTTGCGCGACGGTTTTCCCGTATTCTCGTTCCTATGCTGGTGGTGACCGCCATCCTGGCGGTACTGCTTTGGTCGACCCATCTGCTCACCGGATGGGCGCCTGTCTGGTACTCGGCGATCCTCGGCTACAACTTTTATCTGGTCCTCCATCATATCCCCTATTTTCAGGTGTACAGTTACCCTCATCCGTTTTTGGGGATGTGGTTCATTTCTCTATTGGGTCAGTTATATCTGCTGCACTTTTTATTGCGTACTTCATTGCTAGGGAAGTGGTGGTACCGGACCGTTCTGGCGTTACTATTTTGTATAAGTTTGAGCTCTGCCTGGTGGCTGATGAGCCAGGGTAGTCTGAATGCCGCCTATGTGCTTCCCAGCCATGCTTTTCCCTATCTTGCCGGCGCGTTATTGACCGAACTGGGCTGGGCCCGGCCCCGGGAGACAGGAAGGAGCAGCTTCGATGGCTTGGGTATCCTCGCCATCCTGCTGCTGCTGGCGCTTTTTGTTTTGGCCCCCTACGAAAATTTTGTGTATTTTTCCCTTGCCACAACCGCCCTCGGCGTGGTCTTCCTGCTGGCCGCCGCGCGCGCGGCCTGGTTGCCACGACTGCAACTGCTGGTCTTGGGTAAACTCGGGGAGATGTCCTATTCTCTGTACCTGTGGAATGTTCCGGTCGTTGCTTTGGTCCACTACTACTTCCCACAGACTTCCATCGCCAGTCAGGCGTTGTTTTCGCTTTCTCTGCTGCTGTTGTTGTCGGTGCTGTCCTACCTGCTGCTGGAACTGCCATTGCAGGCGGCCTTTCAAAAGCAGGTGCGACATGAAGTAGGCAGCCGAGCTTTCGTGTCGGTGCTCGTCTTGCTGGCGCTGGCCAGTGTGGGCTGGTGGCAGGCCAGTCGACTGGGACAGGAGGCGGTACGTCTGCAAGCGCAAGCGCAGCACGATGCTCTCTATCGGCAATATCTGGAGAAACGGGTGGCCAGTATGGGACGGGATCTGCAAGCACTGACGGGCGCCAAGACCCTCTCGGCTGCCGAGGCCAAAGCACACGCAGATTCCCGGGCCAACAAGGTCCTGGAAAGCAATACCGATCTGATGCAGTGGCAGCCTCATCCCGGTCTGGGCTTTCTGTATAATGGGCAAGAACTGCGCAGTAATCCGGCCTATCCCGAAAAGCAGGTATTGTTCATAACCGACTCTATTCTGTTGGGTTGGTCTGGGTATGTGATTCACATGGTTCCAAACGGGATTCTAGATGGTCAGGTGGGCCGCTCGTTTTTCCGGGCACAGCCGGTGCTACAGAAAATGTTTCAGGACCCAGCCTATGCCAAGGTTGCCTATGTTGTAGTAGAGCTGGGCAGCAATGGCTATGTTCAGTGGTCTGATCTGGAAAATTTCGTGCAGGCAGTGGGGAATCGTAAGATCCTGTTGATTGTCCCGTCCGTACCGCGCCCGTGGGAAAACGAGGTGCGCAGTATGTACGATCGCGCTGCTGCCAAGTATCCGAATATCACCTTGCTGCATTGGGACCGTATCAGTGACGGTCATCCAGGCTATTTTGTGGCCGATCAGGTCCATCTCGATTGGGATGGTGCGCAGGCCCTGATGCAGGCGGTGCTCCGCACCCTCTATCAAATGGGGTATCGCAATCCGCCGCCGCCAAAAGCGATCTTCGCCAACGCCGTGCCAGCCAGCAAGCCAGCGCCCAGCGCGAAACCGTCTGCTGCGACCGCGCCGACCCCGGTTTCCGCTGCGGCCATTTCTGCTGTGACGGAGGGTGCCTCTGCCAACGCTACGCTGGGTGCTGCTGGATTGTCGGCTACAGGCCCGGTTGCCGAAGCATTACGAAAACAGACTGCGGTACAGATGGGCGAACCCTTTGGTAAAACGACCAGCGGACAGAACCATTGGGAAGAGAATCAGCAATGGCAGGGAGCTCAGGAGAGCGGCGCTGAGATACTGCGTATTCTGTTGATCATGGGCGGTGATTCTGCTGATCGTGGGCACCCCCAATCAGCGAACTTTCTGGTCACGTAAATTCTAGGCATAGGTGCCCACGATCGGTCAAATCAGTGGCGTCATGAGCA
>JAQVDS010000017.1 GCA_028697715.1 Acidithiobacillus sp.
CTCATGACGCCACTGATTTGACCGATCGTGGGCACCTATGCCTAGAATTTACGTGACCAGAAAGTTCGCTGATTGGGGGTGCCCACGATCAGCAGAATCACCGCCCATGATCAACAGAATACGCAATGGGTCGGCGACCTGGGCGAGATGGTTTTCAACTCGTGGTTCAAGCACGAAGGTATCCAAGGTTTTGAGTGGGTGCTTGACGATGCAGCTGGTCAGCCTGACTTCGTGACGTCCATGAACAGTCGAATCGGGGTCAAAACGGTGAAGCGGAAAGTGCCGCCCCGCGAAGACTACACCGCTCAGATCACGGCCCGCCATGCAGAGGAACCCATCGACCAGTTCTTCTTCATGACCTACGAAATCGCTAAGCGTCGAATGTGGCTGCTGGGTGGCATCGACCGCGAGCGTTTCCTGCAGGAGGCACGCTACTATGCAGCTGGCGCATGGGTGCATCCCAACTACCAGATTCGGCAGGGACACGAAATTTATAACATCGAAATAGCGAAACTGATCTCCCCCAAGAACTGGATCGCTCTGGTCACATAAGGGAACGCAATGTCTGATCGCAGTGGGCCAAAAGCTGGCAAGCCCCACAGCTTCTCGGGTTCTGATCTTCTCCAGGAGGGGTACCGCATACATCCGGCAGAGCGGTCGGAGGCATACACGCGTCTGCGTTGTCCAAACGCCGTAAATAACCAGGCAATCAGCATGGATTTCCGGTAAAGAACCTCCTCAAAAGGCTGAATCGCGCACATACCGGTTCAGTGATAATCACGCATCAGCCGACTTTGCCGACTCCCTGGGGTAGAACATGCCTTACGGTACCTTTCCCTGATCCGAGTAGATCTGGCCGCCAATGATGCGGCCTTAGAGAATTTCCAGCATCACTTTCAGCTGTTCGCTCCTCCCGCCTTCTTAGTGAATTCACAGGGGCGACTGGTCGCCCAATATGAAGGCTCCGAGGGGCCCAATGCGCTGTTGCTGCGCTTGCAGCAGAAGCTCGGGAACCAGACTCGAGCAGAAAACCAGCGTGTCGCCCCTTGACGCTATCTATAGTATGGTGTAGATTTGCTAAAAGGTAAATAAAATCATTGGAGAACCAGTCATGAGCACGGTGATTGATACTCTAATTCATGTCAATGAGGTATCGGCGAGGCAATTTCTAGAAAATCGCCTTGTCTGCTGCACACCCGGTGTTGTCAAAGCTCGTTTACAGAGCCACAGACCTCATCTTTTTTTTGTGAGTTATGACCCTGAACAATTCTCTATCGCATCTGTCCAAGAGTTCGCTCGCATCCTCGGGACCCAAGTGCAGGTAGTGGGACTTTGAGCAATGAAAATCGGTGAGATAGCGCAACGTATAGGAGTTTCAGTTTCGACGATTCGCTTATACGAGAGCAGAGGATTGATCCGGCCAAAGCGATCAGAGAGTGGTACTCGGCATTACGATCAAGAAGATTTAGCGCGTTTCCAAGCCATCTCCGACCTGATTCGATCTGGGACGTCGATAGAAACATTAGCTCAGCTCGCAAGCATCCGGGCTGATAGCGAATCGGGAGACGAAGCCGCACATCGTGTCGATGAGATATTGGTAGTTTTAGAAGCAGAAATGAAAAAGCAAGTGCAACGACTTAATTCAGCACTTCTGGATATTCAATCAGCACGGCAGAGGCTTGTGGGCTGCTATGGTTGTACTACACTGCCGACTAGGAAGCATTGCGATAGTTGCTCCTTATCTACGAAGTTGACGGTCTGCGAAGTGATGCGTGTCGTTTGGGATCAGGTGCCATAAAATGTTTGAGCCCAAAGCTATCGTTCCCATCAGCTATTGCGCGGAGTGGATAGATGGTTATGGTGCCCGCGGGTGGAAGCTCGACGTGGCACTCGACGATCCGGAGATTATCGCTTCTACCAGTGACGCTGGTTTGTGCATTCCTACCTCCGTATTGATTCATGACGTCCTTGATCATAACCTATGTGGACTTTCTCCAAGTGGCCAGCGTGCTGAAGCTAGCGCCTTACATCAGTTGGCCTTGCGTACTGGAGCAGACCCGTTACCAGACTTGGCCCAGATGGTGGACGAAGATCTCATTCACGGCCGTGTAATCGGGGAAACGATGTATAATTTCCTCCCTGAAAAACTACGAGATCAGTTGCCGGCAGGTTTGGTAGAGGATCGGGCCATTATAAAATATCTCCTGTCTATTTTCGATAAAGAAGTGTTTCGGAACCTCCTGATAGATTATTTGGTAGATCTTGGACAAGATGACGCTGATCGTGCCCGCGCGCATTATGAGTCAAAAGGCCTTCAATACGGTCAACGCGGAGCATTGGGGCTTGCCATGCAATCCTTGCTCGTGGAAATAGATTCGTTAGCCAAAAAGTCAAACTGGAGGACAGGCCATGCTGCGTACATTCTGGGTAATGGCCGATGTGCTTTGCATGTCAGCCTGCCAATTTCTCTCGATCTCGAAGCCGCCTATTCTATCTAACGGACATCGCGACTCGCGCCACCCCATCGAGTCAACCTTTGCGATCGTTCGCGAGCGCAGCCGTTTCTTGGGACTGATCTTCAAATTCATCCAGCAAGCGGAAAAACGTTGGAAAGGCATCCACGACCTACATAGGCTCAGAGATCTCTTTACCAGAGTGAGGTTTGTCGACGGGATATCGGCCAACGAAACCCAGTCGGATCTCCAACAGGAGGTCACCTGAATCAGGTTAGCAATCGCTCATACATCAGAATTGACTATTGCTCCAGTTCCGGGAGCAATTTGCGTAACTGCTTGGTGGAGATGAGGCCAGGAACACGACCGAGCTCACCATCTTTGTCCCGGAACAAGAGGGCCGGAGTGCCATCAAAGCCCAAGCGGAAGAACATCGCTTTATTGACCTGCAATTCTTTACTTATTTTGGGGGTTAACGCTTGATGGGGGAGCTGATCATAGTCGCCCGTACGCAAGACGGGACCGACCAAGGTCTCGAAATGCTGCAGTGTCGCCAGAGGATGAGGAGACAACAACCATGCCGCGGCTTCTCCAGGACTTTGCGGGGTCAGGATAGCTACTGGAACATATCGAACCGTGAGTTTCCCTGCCCGAATCAGTGGCACCTCGTTTTCGTATAACATGTGACAATAGGGGCAATTGGGGTCCTGAAAGTCATAGATGATTGGGCCGCCATGGCCATCTTGAATGTAGGTCAGGCGCTCAGGCAGCACTTGATCCCATAACGTTTTTTCGGCCTGTGCTGCCGTCAGAGAGCGATCTGCTGCGTTGGCCAGGTCGTGAATGGCAGAAAAAAGGAAAGCAGATGTGATTAATAGAACTGCCAACACGCCTCGAGTGGATGTTTTTGCCATTTTTGTTCCTCTAAAACGTCATTACTTGATAACCATCTGCCACCAGCCGCGTCAGTTCCGGTCCGATGGCCCGTGCCTCGATTTCTGCCTTCTGCAGGTGTTCCGCCTCCCCCATTTGTCGTGCATTGTAGACGCAGGCTACGGTCGTCATGCCGCTATCCAAAAGCTGTTGCAATACCTTTTCGAGTTCACTACCACTTTCCAAAATCTGCCCTGGGACCCGCACCCCTGGTCCAAAAAAATAAAAACGCAGATCATCGAGCAGCCTTTCTTGTTGTGCTACCAAAGCAAAGCGCATAGCCATCTCTACTTTTACCGGTTCATTCATGTCTGACAATAGAACTACTGCTAATTTGCTCATTGGTCACTCCTTTTTCGCTCACTGATCAGTCGACTTTGAATCCGTCGCATCGCGCTTTCCTTCCGGATTGGCTTCGCCGGGGCCTGCCTTTGCTTCATACCGTCGCATCTGTTGGCAAAGGCGTGATTTGAACTCATCCCCCAGACGTGCCTCGCGCCAAGGTGCTGCCACGGTCGAAAAAATGTGATGCAGCCAGCGAACCTGCCGATCATACTGGCGGCAGGAAGCGCAGAACAATAAGTGCATACGTAATCCAATGCGTTCACTCAATGGCAATCGCAAGTCCTGGGTTCGCGATATGCTCTGGGCAGCCTCCTTGCAGGTCATCATGAAATGCCGTCTCTTCACGAACGAACCTCTCCTTGGGGAAAATATGCCTCCAGGCATCGGGCAATGCGTAGCCGTGCTCGATGCAGAAGAACGGCCAGATGACCGATGCTTACCTCGAGAAGCCTTGCACAGCAGGCGGTATCCTCCCCATACCACTCTCGATGCATAAAGGCCATTTGCTGTGCTTTTGGCAAGCCCTCGAAGCATCGCTGTATTGCCTGCAAAAGATCTTGATCTTCTGCCAGGTATTCCGGGTTCCTTCCCCAATTCCCAGGTCGCAAGGCCCATCGCCCATCGGCCTGGAACAGCAGCTGCTCCATTTCATCTTCTCCGCCATCCCGGTCTTCAAGGTAGACTTGAGGATGCCGTTTCTGCTGGCGGAAATGATCCAGGATCTTGTGTTCCAGAATTCCGAACATCCAAGTCTGCTCTCGTGCAGCGCCTGCGTATTCCTTGCGACCGACCCAAGCCGCTAGCAAGGTTTCCTGGACAAGATCCTCGGCCAATGCTTTGTTGCCATTCAAACGAAACAATGCGTGACGAAACAGGGCGTCTCCGTATCGTTCCACCCAAGACTCAGGGGAGGAGCTCTCCGCCAATTCCGCTGTCGGTGTCTTCACTGTCTTTGTCTCCACAGTGCTTGCCATCACGTCTATCCGTTCTTATGCGATTGCCGTGTGGGTCAGTGCCCCGAGGTCGTACGGCCAGCATGGGGCCAGTACCACCGTCTACCGATCCTTCCCTGGGGAGCATGCATTCATTTGCGATCCTCGTCCTGGAAATTGGCCTTGGAATCTACCAGGTGAGGACCCGACCGGCGGCACCCAAAGTAGGCAGGGCATTACTTGGGTTCAGCAGGGGTATCTGTTTGCCTAGGTCTTCCTTGGTCATACCGTTGAGCTCCAAGGACTGCAGGCAGCCGATGATCCGTACGCCATTGTCCTCCGCCAATTTCATGAAATCGGCCACGCTTTTGCCGCCGGCCATGGGAAAGATGGTTTCAGCCTTGCCTTTGGCGAGCAGTTCGGTTGCTGGTCCGGTGAAGTACATGATGACATTTTGCTCATTGGCTGCCGCCGTGGCCGCTAGAAAGAACGCCGAGGGGAGTCGTTTTGGGTTCTCGGGGCCGGTAATGAGGATGATGACAAGATCAGGGACTTTTTGCTCAGACATAATAGTTCTCCTCAGAATATCCATGGTTAACTGCCAAGACAGCTACCGCGTGGTAACTCGCCCAAATGCTAATCGGCCATAGCCCACATCTGGAACAAGCATCTCACTAAATAAGTCGTATGAAAGGAGAAAATCTTACAGGCTATTCCTCCGCGAGTTCGTCGACATGATCGACTAGTGGCTTTCCCTAATCAGTCCCTCCGCCACTGCGTTCTGCACAAGGGTTGCAAGATCGAAGTCCGGCTCTGTTGCAATCGTCATTTGTCGGGCTTCCTGGATACCGTGCCCGGACAACAAGGACCCATACCAGAGTGCTTCAGCCGGCCCAACAGGGCGCATCAGGACTTCTTCTGTGGGTCTTGCAACCAAGATTGATTCCGCGCTCAAGTGGTCCAGGTCCAGGGTCCCGGCGTTTTCCGGGTCCTGGCAGAATGCCCAAATGGAAAAAATAGGATAGTCCGACTCCACCAGGCGCACGGAGTTGTGCAGCCCAAGTGCCGAGAAACCATCCTCCGCGAGGTATGCCTCATGCTGACGCCATTCCAAACGGGCTAAATCAGGAAGATACGGGATTGTATGGGCGAGTGGGTGTCCCGCAAGCCAGGAGCTCAGTTCTTGGCCATAAGCATTTCGATCACCACTGACAGAGGGATGGTTCTGCACATACTCATGACAAAGGGCTCGAAAGCACTCCTCTCCCAGTAGCTGTTCTGTTGTCCGATAGATGTCGGCCAACGCCAGACGAAAGCCTTCGAGGATATTGTTGCGATAGATCGCGGTGGAGACTTGGGGGGGAATGCAGCCGGAAAGCCCGCGCAATGTCTTTCCATTATCGGAGGAGAGGACTACATCGCGAAACTGTTCCTGCCATTGGCGAATCTCATCCATGGGTTCTCTCCAGGTGCTTTTGGGCGACCGAAGCCTCTCGTAACAGCTCATCAAGGCTGGGTAGATCGGCATCCCATTCGATAAGCGTTGGCACTCGGCGATTCAGGAGATGCAGGGTTTTCTCGTATAAATCCCATACTTCAGGCCACACCGCGCGGCTGTGGGTGTCGATCAGGACACGGGTATCATCAACTTCTTCGATGGTGAACCCCGCCAAATGGATTTCTTGCACTGCGTCCAACCGAAGATTCGCCAGATAAGACAAGGGGTCAAAGCGCTGGTTCCGGCTGCTGACATACAAGTTGTTGACATCCAGCAGCAGCCCGCATCCGGTTCTCTCTACCAGGGCATTGAGCATGGCCCATTCGGGCAGACTTTCTCCGGAATAGTGCAGATAGGCGGAAACGTTCTCTATCAGTATCTGACGCCCCAATACTTCCTGGACCTGCAAAATGCGCGGTACCAGGTGTTCTAACATGACCTCGGTTCCCGGTAGCGGCAGTAAATCATGGAGGTACTGCCCGCCCACGGAAACCCAGCACAGATGCTCGGAAACCAGACCTGGCTCATAACGTCGAACTACCTGCTCGAGTTGACGGAGGTGGCGGGTATTCAGCGGATCTGCGCTGCCCAGGGAGAGGGCCACACCATGCAGACTCAAGGGATAGTCTTGGCGAACCCGCTCCATCACTTGATGAACCCGACCTCCCGGAGCAAACAGATTTTCGCTATGCACTTCCATCCAGGAGACGTCCGGGCGATTTGCCAGCACCTCGGCATAATGGGGGGCACGGAGGCCAATCCCCGCGGCGGCGGGAACAACATCGTTTGTCCGTCGGCCAGCGACCGAATGGGCTTGGAGAGTGTCGAGCATGCCATATTCTCCTGAAAAAGAGGCTTTCTCATGTTTCCCGGTAAGATTCATGAGGAAACACCCTGCTTGCTGAAAAATGGTCCAGGCTCTCACGCCTGGACCAAAGCGCCGCTTACTTGCCTGGAGTCAGGCTACCACCCACAATTTTCAGACAAACCCCTTTCGGTACGCCAAGCCAGGCATCGGGGTTACCGTTGGTTGTGGCCGACCCTCGGGTGATACCACCGATGGACATGCACTGGTTTTGATGCGCCTTGGCGATGCCATAGCACTTTACGTACCCTTCGGGCAGCATGCCCGCCCAAGCGGTACTGGCAAAACCTGCCCCCGCAAGCGCCAAGACCCCAGCCATGGCGACATGCCGAACCATCTTGTTCCGATTGTTTCCGTTTTGTTCCATTTACGATACTCCTTTCTCAGTAAATACCACGTGGTTTCTCACGATTCCTGCGCCGAAGCTCAGGCTGGAGAAAGAGATTGGCTATCTGGATGCCTTCCAAACCTTGTTGATAACTGCGTCAACGGATAGAACTCCAGGGCCATAGATAGTCAGATACAGGAGGAATATCCCCCACGGCACTTGAAAAAGAACACCCGTCCAACCCATCTGAGGGTAGGAAATAATCGTCAGGATGTTGTAGATAAAGAGAAAAGCTGCGGCAAAACGTCCGGCCAGTCCCAGCGCAAGCAGCACCGGAAACACCAACTCGATACCCGTTCCAAGATAGGCTGCCCACACCGGTGGTAGAAGAGGGACGTGATACATGTACCGGAACAAGGTGATAGTGGACGACATGCTTTGCCACTTGACGACACCCGCATTCCAGAAGATCTGCGCTACCCAGAGCCTTGCGCCCAATGCTGCAAGGGAGGAAAGATGCTGGGCGGACTGCACCAGACGGTCGTAGATCTGGTCCATCCGATGCATGAGCATGGAGCAACTGGCCATCTTTGCCTCCTACTTGCCGGGCACCAGACTACCACCGACAATTTTCTGGCAGATCCCGGAGGGTAAGAGCAAGAAAGAATACTTGCCACCATTATGAATGGATTGACCCGCACAGGAATGGGTGGTGGTCGCACAATCGTTCATATGCGCCCGGGCAATGCCATAACACTTGACCCAGTTGGAGGCATCGGCCTGGGGCGCCATGACCAGCCCGGCCATGCCCATCACCGCTACTAAGGCGCCAACCGCTACTTTTTCAGTCAGGGAATTCTTGGAAACAGTTCTACTATCTGACATGTGACTTCTCCTTGCGTGACATCGTAACTCAGTGCTTTCACCTAGTTAGTCGCCAGAACCTCCGATTTATTACAGCCTCAAGATTAGCTACTGGCTGAAGTGTCGATCTTCCTGAAAAGCGCTTTTGCCCCTTGCCGCTTGGCCCCGTACAATGCGAGCTTTCGGCATAGGATCAGAACGCAGCTCATGAGTACTCCTTTCCCTTATGGCCATGCCGCCGCAGAGCAGTGGTCCGACGCTTTGCGGCAGGCCCTGGATAGCTGCGACTGGAGGCCATTCCCCAGTACCTTGGGGTTTTTGTATGTCAACGAGGCCTATGAAACGGCGCTGCCGGAAATTCTGGCCGCGCTGCAGCAATCCACCGGCGTTCAGGATTGGGTCGGATCGGTGGGAATTGGCGTAGCGGCCACCAATCATGAATACCTCGATGTTCCTGCGCTGGCCCTGCTGTTTACGGATATCCCCAAAACGGAATATCGCCTGTTTGCCGGCATGGATGCTTATGGTAGCGGGGAATTGCAGTTGGACGATGGTCGTCAGGCGGCCTTGGCCATTGTGCATGGCGACGCCCATAGCCAAGACTTACCTGAGCAGGTACGGCATTTGGCCGCACGTTGCAGCACGGGCTTTCTGATGGGCGGGATAACCAGCTCGCGGGAACAGGGGGCGCAGATCGCCGGGCGTGCTCTCCATGGCGGCTTGAGTGGCGTGGCGTTTTCTGACGACGTAGCGATCCGCACAGGCTTGAGTCAGGGGGTCACGCCTATAGGTCCGGTGCACCGGATTCAGGAGGCGGAGCGCAACATCGTCGCTACCCTGGATCGGCGTCCGGCCCTGGAGGTTCTCTACGAGGAGGTCGGCGAGGTCCTGGCGCGCGATATTCGTCGCGCTGCTGGTTTTATCTTTGCCGCTTTACCATTGCCCGGATCGGATCGTGGTGACTACCTGGTGCGAAACCTAGTGGGAGTGGATGAGCAGCACGGCCTGGTAGCCATTGGTGAGTACGTCGATGCGGGGGGCGAACTGATATTTTGCAAACGGGATGGTGACAGTGCTGTGGCGGATCTGCAGCGCATGCTCATGGATTTGCGCAGATTGGCGGCAGAGCGTGTCATTCGCGGAGCGATCTATGTATCCTGCCTGGGACGTGGAGAAAATCTCTTCGGTGCCAATTCTGCGGAGTTGCAGCAGATCAGCGCGGTGCTCGGCGAGGTGCCGCTGGTGGGATTCTTTGCCAATGGTGAGATCTACCACGACCGCATCTATGGCTATACCGGCGTTTTGACCCTGTTCCTGGCATAGTTCATCAGGAAATTATCATTCATGCTATACTTTCGGCCGTGCAAATAAAGAAAGGCAAATAGAGACCGTGGCAAAAGCGGAGCGCATTGATCAACGACTGATGAAGACCGGCAAGGGGGCTCGAGGCGCGCTCTACTTTGCCATTGGTCTCGGCCTTGTGGCTGGCTTACTGATCATTCTCCAGGCCTGGATACTGGCCCACATCGTCAATGACGTGTCGTTTCATGGTTTGGGGATGGCGGCGGTATCGGGATTTTTGGCTGCCTTGCTGGGTCTTTTCGTGCTGCGCGCGGGGCTGTCCTGGGCAGCAGAGATCGTTGCCTTTCGTGCTAGTGCCAGCATCAAGACGCAACTGCGGCAAGAACTCCTGCAGCACCTCTTTCGTCGCGGGCCGGTGGCGCTGGCGGGGGAGCGGGCAGGAGATATCGCCAGCACCCTGATTGAAGGCATCGAGGCGCTGGAACCGTATTTTTCCCGCTATCTGCCGCAGATGGCTTTGGTGAGTCTGGTCCCCGTGGCCATTCTCGTATTCGTCTTTCCGGTGGACTGGATCAGTGGTCTGATTCTGCTGATCAGTGGTCCACTGATTCCCTTCTTTATGGTCCTGGTCGGTTATGCCGCAGAAGCCATCAACCAGCGGCAGTGGCGCCAGATGCTGCTGATGAGTGCCCATTTTCTTGATACCCTGCAGGGTCTGACCACCCTCAAGATCTTTGGACGCGCCAAGGACGAGATCGAGATCGTCGCCCACATCTCCGAAAACTACCGCCGTAGCACCATGGCCGGCCTGCGGGTGGCCTTTTTGACCTCGGCAGTGCTGGAATTCTTCGCCAGCCTTTCGATTGCCCTGGTCGCGGTATCTCTGGGGGCGCGCCTACTGCAGGTGCATGCCTCGGTAGATTTTTACGCGGCCTTCTTTGTATTGCTGCTGGCGCCAGAGTTTTTTGCGCCACTGCGCGGCCTGTCCACCCACTATCATGCGCGTATGAGCGCGATTGCCACAGCCAAACGCATCTTCGAAATTCTTGATGCTCCGGCGCCAGCAGCGACTGATGGTGGGCAGGAATTGGCGGAGTCGTCGACGGCACTGGCGATCGAGTTGCGGGATCTGCATTTCCGTTATGCGCCGGAAGACGCCGAAGCCTTGGCTGGATGTACCGCCAGCTTTCCTGCTGGTAGTTACACCGCCATTGTTGGCGCGAGTGGGGCCGGCAAGAGTACCGTAGCGAATGCCATTCTCGGTTTCGTGCAGCCCGATGCTGGGACGATTCTGGTCGGTGGGCAGGATCTGCGCGGCATCGATCGCAATGCCTGGCATGCACAACTGGCCTGGATCCCACAAAGCCCGCGCCTCTTTTATGGCAGCATCGCCGACAATCTCCGCCTGGTGAAGCCACAAGCAACGGATGCCGAATTGCGCCAGGCGGCACAAGACGCCCATGCCCTGGAATTCATCGAGCGCCTGCCGCAATCCTGGGACACGCGCATTGGCGATCTTGGACAGGGTCTGTCGGGCGGGCAGATCCAGCGCATTGCCCTGGCCCGCGCCTTTCTCAAAAATCCCCGCCTGCTCCTGATGGATGAGGCCACGGCCAATCTGGACATGGAAAGCGAATCCCTGTTTCTCGATTCACTGGAAAAACTGCGGCAGGGGCGTACCGTGATCGTCATTGCCCATCGTTTGGCCACGGCGCAGCGCGCCGAGCGCATCATCGTTATCGATGGGGGACGGGTGGTCGAAACCGGTAGCCACCAGGAGTTGCTGGCGCAGGGCGGGGCCTATGCGCGTTTGGTGGATGCCTATCGGGGGCGTCATGGCCAATAATCGCGATCTTTGGCGTTTGCTGCGCCTCTTTGCGCCTTACCGCTGGTGGATGCTCGGCGGTGCTCTGCTGAGTCTGCTGACCATCCTCGCCAACTTTGGCCTGATGACCTTGTCTGGTTGGTTCCTGGCCAGTGCCGCCCTGGCCGGACTGGGGGGCTGGGCCACCCTCAATCAGTACAATTTCTTTTTGCCGGCCGCTGGAGTACGTGCCTTTGCCACCACCCGTGTCCTTTCCCGCTGGCTGGAGCGCATTGTCACCCATGAGGCCACTTTTCGCCTGCTTTCTAGACTGCGCGTCTGGTTTTACACCCGTATCGAGCCTCTGGCCCCGGCAGGGCTGCAAGGGTTCCGCTCCGGCGACCTGCTCTCGCGTCTGGTCGCCGATATTGATACCCTCAACAATTTCTATTTGCGGGTATTCACGCCCTTCCTGGTGGCAGGATTGGCAACCCTCCTCATGGCCGGCTTTTTTACCCTCTATGCCTGGTCGATTGGTCTCGCGCTCTTTGTGCTGCTGGCACTCACCGGCTTGTTACTGCCCTTGCTCAGCGAGCGACTGGGCGCACGCAGCAGTGCCGAGATCACCCGCATCCAGGCGGAGATGCGCACGCAGATCGTCGACGCCCTGCAGGGCATGGGGGAGATTCTGACTGCCAATGCCGCCGGGCGTGTCCAGGAGCAGCTTTTACAAGAGAATGCAGCGCTGCTGGAGCGGCAGCGGCGGCTCGCCGGGGTGGCCGGAATCGGCACGGCAGGCATGAGTTTCATGGCCAATCTCACTCTCTGGGTGATTTTGCTGCTCGCTATTCCTCTGGTGGCAAGGCACTCCCTGTCGCCGGCGCAGTTGCCCATGTTTGCCTTGGGCACAATGGCCGCCTTCGAGGCGGTATTGGCGCTGCCTCTGGCCTTCCAGTTTCTCGGACAGACGCGGGCCGCGGCCAGGCGTATCTTCGAGATTGCCGACCAGGAACCGCTCTTCCCCGACGCGCCAAAACCATTGCCCGAACCTGTCAACTTCGATATCGAGGTCCACGATCTGCACCTGCGCTACCCCGAGACCCACGAAGACGCCCTGCGGGGCCTCGACCTGCAGGTTTGCCAGGGGGAGCGGATTGCCATTCTCGGGGCTACGGGAGCGGGCAAGAGCAGTATCGCCAATCTGCTGCTGCGTTTTTATGACTATCAGGCAGGCTCGGCGCGGTTGGGCGGTCAGGAACTGCGTGACTATCCCGGCGATCAGTTGCGCCAATACTTTGCCTTGCTGTCGCAGCGCAGCCATCTCTTTCACAGTACCATCCGCGATAACCTGCTACTGGCCAAGGGTGATGCGGAAGAGGAAGAACTCTGGGCGGCATTGCGTCAGGCGCAACTGGCCGAGTTTGTGGAGGGCTTGCCGCAGGGTCTGGACAACATCGTAGGCGAGGGCGGCGTGAATCTCTCTGGTGGGCAGGCGCGGCGTATTGCCATTGCCCGTACCGTGCTCAAGAACAGTCCCATCCTGATTCTCGACGAACCGAGTGAGGGGCTCGACGCGCTCACCGAGGCGAAATTTTTGCAGGATTTACGCAGCCTGATGCAGGGGCGGACAGTGATCTACATCACCCACCGTTTGTTGGGCTTGGAGGACATGGATCGTATCTATGTTATGGCCGAAGGGCGGATACAGGAGAGCGGGAGCTACGCGGAGTTGCTCACTCGGCCCGACAGTCTTCTGCACCGCTTCGCCCAGCTTGGCGGCACCCTCATCGATTCCTGATTCAGCCTTGTCGTTGCTTACCCGTTTCGATGCTCAGCATTTGCTGCAGAAGCCGGTGTGCCTCTGCAGTGTTCTGCTGACATTGGGGATTGTTCGGTTCGCTCACACAATGCAGGGTACTGCCGAGGAGCTGCATCGTTTTCTTTTGCATTTGTGATTCTGCCTGCAGGTGCTGCGGGCTGCTGGTCAGACGCGACACTCCATAGCCAAGGCCGGTGGATAGCACGCTGGCGACGATGAACACCAGCAGCCTGCGGCTGAATCCGGGCGGCATGCCGCGCTCATCGAGGTAACGATGGCTATACCAGGCAAACGGAAAATAACTGACAACACCGGTGATCAGACCCCACATCTGGCGCTATTTTTCCTGCTGAGAAAGGGGCAGTGGATAGGGCAGAATACCGATCTGCAATAATGGGCCATCCTCTTGTCCCAAGTGCAATGGCTCCTGGTCATTGGCAGCGCGCAGCACCACGAGGGCGATGCTCGCGGCATCTTCCTTTGCCACATTGATGACCACACCGACCGCTTGTTCTCCCATGCTAGGGGCAAAAATCTCTTGGCCGGCCTGCATTTCTGCCGGTCCGTACAATAGGTAGCACTGGCGTTTCAGCGCGCCCAGATAGTGTGAACGAGCCACGATCTCCTGCCCCGGATAGCAGCCCTTTTTGAAATTGATCCCGCCCAGTACCTCCAGATTCAGTTCTTGTGGGATGACCTGCTCAGTCGTGGCGCGGGTGATGAAGGCCGTCCCAGCACGGATAGCCTCCGCCCACCAGTCATTGGCGCTGCATTCTCGTGCGCCAGTCCGCTGGAGCTGTCCGCTGTCTTGTGCCAGGAGCAGTGCCGCTGGCTTTGGCCAGGGAAGAGGTGCAAGGATAGAAGAGGGAGCGTCTTCGCCCGCTGGTTTTGTTTGTACTTCTTCCCTCTGCAGGTCGGCGCCCCAGGTACCCCAGACCGGCTCTGCACAGACTTCGATCTCGGCCTTGGCCATCAGCCGGAACTTGCGCAGCCGCTCGCTGACTTCATCGGCAAGGTCTGCGGTCAGAAACAGATAGAAGCCAGACTCCTCCCGCTGCAGAAAAAAGTTGGCGATCATCCGGCCCTTGGCCGTGCTGTAACTGCTCCACTGTCCCGCACCGGTTGGCAAGTGCAGAAGATCGTTGGAGAATTGGCCCTGCAGAAATTTTTCCGCATCGGGGCCATGAATGTGAAGGGCTCCCAAGGTGCCGATCAAGGGAGCGTACTGGATGTCAGCCATGGGCATGGTCTCCGGAAAGGAATCAGTGAACGCCAGTCATGATAGCGCGGCGGCAGGCGCCGACCAATCTCTGCCGGGCCTGCGCCTGGGATCCCGCAGCGGGCAGTGGCTGCTCTACATTCTTCCCTGCCTTGTAGCTGTGCTTGCGGGTCTTCTGACCTTTCTGCTGGACTGGCGTGCTGCCATGTTGGTCCTTGCATTGTCCAGCGCCTGGCTGCTTTGGCGTTGTCCCTGGTCCCGTAGGCGGCAAGCCTTTCTGCCACGGTTGTTGCTGCAGCAGGGCGATGGGCAAATCTCTCTGCGTCTGCAAAATGGTGAGCGCCGCACGGGCCGCGTGCTCGCGGGCGGAGTCTATGCTTATCGCTTTCTGCTCCTACCGGTGCAGGCGGAGGACGGTAAACGAGTGATTGTCATGGCTGCCTTTCGTCCGGGGGAACGCAACTGGCGGCGCTGGCGCTTGTATGCCCGACGTCACTGGTCTGCGGTTGCGACCAGTCGCAGCGCTGATTCAGATGTCGCGGCGGCTCCCGCAGCTCCGGGAAATCTTGGTCAAAGTGACAACCGCGAGACTCGTGCCGCTGTATGGCCCCTCGGGTAATCAGTAAGGCGCAGCGCAGTAGACTGTGCCATTCCAGCTCCGCTTGCGAGTTGGGTAGCTGTTGCGCGGGCCAGGGCGTTTCCGCTGCCCAGTCCTGCAATTGCGCCAGGGCCGCCGCCATGCCGCGTTGATCGCGGAGAATGCCCACCTTCTCCCAAAGCAGCCCTTGTAGGGTCTGGCGTCGTTTTGCCAATTCTCCATCGGCCAGGGACGGCATTGCCTTGGGCGGCTTGCCTTCTGCGCGAGGCAGGTCGGGGAGGGCTGGGCCCCCGGCGAGATCCCGGAAGGCTTCGTGGGCGGCCACGATACATTCCAGCAAAGAGTTGCTGGCCAGGCGGTTGGCGCCATGCAAGCCGGTACTGGCGACTTCGCCGATGGCGTAGAGGCCTGGTACCCCGGTGCGTCCGGCCGCATCAACGCTGATGCCACCACAACTATAGTGCGCTGCCGGGACCACGGGCAGAGTGCTGTTGCGCGGATCCAGACCGCGGGCAAGGCAGTGCGCGGTAATGGTGGGAAAATGCTCGACAATGAGCTGCGCCGGGGCGTGACGGATATCCAGCTCCACATAGGGTAGCCCATGTTGCTGCATTTCCTGGATGATTGCTCGACTGACCACGTCCCGCGGGGCGAGTTCGCCGCGTGCATCATATTGATCCATAAAGCGCTCGCCATTGGGCAGGCGAAGCACGGCACCTTCCCCGCGCAAGGCTTCGCTCAACAGGAAGGCCGGTTCGCCTGGGTCGTACAGCGTGGTGGGATGGAATTGCACGAATTCCAGATCGCGGATTGCGGCCCCGGCCCGCCAAGCCAACGCAATGCCATCGCCGGTGGCGATATTGGGGTTGCTGGTGTGACGATAGACCTGTCCCAGGCCCCCGGTGGCCAGGATGACGGCACGGGCCTGCAAGCTCTCCCAGGAGCCCTCACCGCAGCGCAGCCATACGCCACTGATCCGCGTATCGTCTTGCTGCAGGGCAGCGACCAGGGTGTTGGGGCGCAGATGGATTCTGGCATTGGCCGCGGCGCAGTGGAGCAGGGCACGAGTAATAGCGCGTCCCGTATGATCGGCGCGGTGCAGCACCCGGCGGGTCTGATGGCCTCCCTCGCGGGTCAGTTGCCACTGCTCCCCTTGGCGATCAAAGGCAACGCCCCAGTGCAGCAGACGGGCGATGGCGTCCGGTGCCGCGCTCAGGATGTCCTGTACCCGCGCGGGCTCGCACAGACCGGCGCCCGCCCGCTCCGTATCGGCCGCGTGGTGGGCGACACTGTCATCGCCATCCGGCAGCACCGCGGCGATGCCGCCCTGCGCCCAGTCACTCGCCGATACCTCCAGCGGTCCCTTGCTGAGCACGGTGACCCGCCCCAGCGCTGCAAGTTCCAGGGCGCAGGCGAGACCCGCGCTGCCGGCACCAATGATGAGAAAGTCTGTATCAGGCATGTTCGCGGGCGTTGCTGTTCTAGCGCAAAGATGGGGTGCTCATGATACGATGAGACTTGCACCGGTGAAAGGAAAGCCCCTTTTGCGGGTGGCACAGGCCAGCAGAATCATGCAAAAAGGAAACGGCGAATGAGCAAGACGTCAGGGCAAGCCGCCGATAGTGCCAAGGATGGCGGGGCCCAGACCGATCTCCTCTTGGTACAACGCGTGCAAAAGGGCGAACGGCAGGCATTTGACCTGTTGGTGCGAAAATACCAGCACAAGGTAGTGGCCCTGATCGGGCGCTTTGTGCGTCAGCCCGAAGAGGCAGAAGACGTGGCGCAGGAGGCGTTTGTGAAGGCCTATCGTGCCCTGCACAATTTTCGGGGGGATAGCGCCTTTTACACGTGGCTCTATCGGATTGCCGTCAATACCGCCAAAAATCATCTCGTTGCGCAGGGGCGCAAGGTCAGTATTGCCGATGTGGATACCGACGAAGCGGAACAATTCGATAGTGCCGATGGACTAAGAGAATACGACACCCCGGAAGGTTTGCTGCTTACCAAGGAAATCGCGCAGCACATCGATGCTGCCCTCAAGGCATTGCCTGCGGATTTGCGGGAAGCGGTGAGCCTGCGGGAGTTGGAGGGCCTGAGCTACGATGAGATCGCTCAAGTGATGGATTGTCCGGTGGGAACGGTGCGTTCCCGAATTTTTCGGGCGCGTGAGGCAATTGCCAAGGTATTGGCGCCTTTGTTGGAGCAGAGTAGTCATGAACGATGAAACGAAATCTGCCTTGATGGCGTTCATGGATGGTGAACTGGGCACCTTGTCGGCGCGACGAATGGCGGTGCGCCTGGAGCATGAGCCTGCCCTGCGCGACGCGTGGGAAACGCAGTATCGGGTATCCTTTCTGTTGCAGCAGGGGCGAGTGGGTGCCGCGCTGGCCAGCCCGGACTTTGCCGCTCGGGTGCAGCAGGCCATTGCTGCCGAATTGCCCCAGGGCCAGCGCACCCGGCGCAGCGCCGCGCAGAAATGGGGTTGGTCCTCGATAGCCGCGGTCACGCTGCTGTCGGCCTCGCTCTTCGTTCTGGCCCCCTGGCAAAGCGGAAGCCCGACTTCTTCGTCGGTATCGGCATCTTCCCCCAGCGTTGACGTGTCGAGGCAACCGTTTGCCCTGCGTCCGGTGCGTTTCTCGGTGACATCAGGCCCCCTCTTGCATGCGGATGACACCATTCAACGCGATATCCAGCGGATCTGGAGGCCAGCACCGGAGCGCTATCTTGCCTGGACGCAATCGAGTCATCGCAGTTTTTCCGAAAATCCCGCTGCCGGATTGTTGCCCGTCGGGTTTCGCTCGGACGAGGGAATCTATCCCGGAATCGACACTTACCAGCATTGACAAAATGCCGTCTGGACAAGCTCCGCGCTCCCAGCTACCCTCTTTAGGCTATTGAACAATGTCAGAAAACGTCATTGTGCAGGGTCCGCGGCCGCGCAGCCGTGGCGTGGCGCTCAGCAAATAATTCAGGGTCAGTGATCGACCTGGGGATCAGGTTATGGGAGGTTGTGTGCAAGGGAATCATCGGCGGTTGCGGCGGTCTTTCGGTGCGTTTCTGGTGGCTTTGGCACTTGGCGGTATGGCGGTGACGCCTGCGCTGGCCTTTGCCGACTCGGCCAATCTGGTGGCGTTGCCAGACTTCACACCAATCGTGAAGCAGTATGGCCCGGCCGTAGTGAACATCAGCACTACCGAGACCAAGGAAGCGCAGCGGCCACAATCCCCTTTCCCGCCCAATTCGCCGCTCAACCAGTTTTTTGCGCCATTTGTCGGGCCGAGTGGGCCGGCACACAAATATCAGGTGCAGTCTCTTGGTTCCGGTTTTATCGTTAGTCCGGATGGGTACATCGTCACCGCGGCGCATGTGGTCCGGGGTGCGCAGAAAATCATCGTCAGCCTCACCAATCATCAGCAATATCAGGCCAAGCTGGTCGGTCTGTCGACGCGGATCGACGTGGCCCTGTTGAAAATCGATGCCAAAAATCTCCCGACGGTGCAGATCGGCGATTCCGGTCGCCTGGAGGTGGGGCAATGGGTGTTGGCAGTAGGCGCCCCCTTCGGTTTTGAGAATAGCGTTACCCAGGGGGTGGTCAGCGCGACCTCGCGGCCGTTGCCGGATGATCCCTACATTCCCTTTATCCAGACCGACGTTCCCATCAATCCGGGCAATTCCGGTGGCCCTCTGTTCAATATGAAGGGTCAGGTTATTGGCATCAACGACCAGATCTACACCAACAGCGGTGGTTACATGGGGCTATCCTTCTCCATACCCATCAACGTTGCCATGGATGCCGTCAAGCAGCTCAAACTTCATCAGAAGGTGCATTTTGGCTGGCTGGGCGTGATGGTGCAGGATGTCAGCATGGATCTTGCCAAATCCTTCCATATGAAGGAACCGATGGGGGCCCTGGTCTCCCAGGTGGAGCCGGATGGCCCGGCAGCCAAGGCGGGCTTGAAGCCCGGTGATGTCATTGTCTCCTTCAACGGCCAGCCAATTTACAATTCGGCGCAGTTGCCTCCGCTTGTCGGCGCCTTGCCGGCTGGGTACATCGCCAAGGTTGGGATCATTCGGGACGGTAAGGCGATGACATTGCCCATCACTGTGGAAAGCCTGCCTGGCGATATGGCAGAGGAAGCCGGCGCGCCGCATTCCGCCCAAGCGCCGGAGCAGAAGGGTAGCATCGCACGCATGCGTATTCAGGTGGGGCCGCTCAGTGCTGCCGCCCGTCAGCAACTCGGCGTGTCCTCGGGTGTGCTGGTTCTGGGTGTTGCCAATGGTCCCGCTGCACTGGCCGGGGTTCGCCCCGGTGATGTCATCCTGCAGGTGGCGCAGCAACCGGTAAGCAGCGTCTCCCAATTGCAAAAACTGGTGGCCAGCTTGCCGACCGGCCAGCCAGTGCCAGTTCTCCTGCATCGTCGCGAGGGGAATTTCTACGTCGTCCTGTCCCTGCCCAAGTAAGGCGCAGGACGTTCTCGGGGGGATGGCCAGCCGCCACCCCCCTTTCTGTTGAGATCAGGGTGCATGAGTTCAGAGCAAGAAAGAATCCGGAATTTTTCCATCATCGCCCATGTTGACCATGGCAAATCTACCCTGGCAGACCAGTTCATTCGCCTCTGCGGTGCCCTCAGCGAGCGCGAGATGGCCAATCAGGTGCTGGACAGTATGGACATCGAGCGCGAGCGCGGCATTACCATCAAGGCGCAGAGCGTGCGTCTGCAGTACCGTGCCGACGATGGGCAGGATTACATCTTTCACCTGATCGATACCCCGGGGCATGTCGATTTTTCCTATGAGGTCAGTCGTTCCCTGGCGGCCTGTGAAGGCGCCCTGCTGGTGGTCGATGCCTCCCAGGGAGTCGAGGCGCAGAGCGTGGCCAACTGCTACACCGCTCTCGAACACGACCTGGAAATCATTCCGGTGCTCAACAAGATCGATCTGCCGGCCGCAGAACCAGACCGGGTGCGGCGGGAAATCGAGGAAATCGTTGGCTTGCCAGCGGCCAATGCCATTTTGGCCAGCGCCAAGGACGGGCGTGGCATTCGCGAGATTCTCGAACAGGTAGTGCAGGATATCCCCGCGCCGCGGGGGGACCCGGCGGCGCCGCTGCAGGCCCTGATCATCGATTCCTGGTTCGACAATTATCTCGGTACGGTGGTGTTGGTGCGGGTGATGAACGGGAGCTTGCGCCCCGGACAGAAGATTCGCACCATGGCCGGAGGAAAGGAATATTTCGTCGAAAAGACTGGCGTATTTACCCCCAAACCGGTGCATGTGTCGGCGCTGGACACGGGTACCGTAGGTTTTGTCATCGCCGGCATTCGCAGCATTGAGGGTGCACGGGTGGGGGATACCCTGACCGACGCCAGCCGGCCTGCTCCGGCGCCGCTTCCGGGCTTTCGTGAAGTGCAGGCGCAGGTCTTTACCGGACTCTATCCCATCGACTCGGCCGACTATGAGCGCTTTCGGGAGGCCTTGCAGAAACTGCGTTTGAACGACGCCGCATTACAATTCGAGCCGGAGACCTCCCAGGCCCTGGGCTTTGGTTTCCGCTGTGGTTTTCTCGGTCTGCTGCACATGGAGATCATCCAGGAGCGCCTGGAGCGAGAGTACCAGCTTGATCTATTGAGCACGGCGCCGACGGTGGTCTACGAAATAGAAACGACCGATGGCGAAATCCTGCACCTGTCCAATCCTGCGGAGCTGCCGCCGACCAACCGCATTCGCGAAATTCGCGAGCCATTGATACGCTCGAATATCTTGGTGCCGGAAAAGTATCTGGGACCGGTGATTACCCTTTGCGAAGAGCGCCGCGGGCGACAAATCAATCTGCAATTCACGGGTGGGCAGGTGATGGTGAGCTATGAATTGCCGCTGAACGAGGTGGTGCTGGATTTCTTCGACCGGCTCAAATCCGTCAGTCGCGGCTATGCCTCCATGGACTATGAATTCTCGCGTTTTCAGGCGGGCCCACTGGTCAAGATGGATATTCTCATCAATAGCGAAAAGCTCGACGCCCTGTCCTGGATCGTACATCGCGATTTTGCCGAACGCCGCGGGCGGGAACTCGCCGGTCGATTGAAGGATCTCATTCCCCGACAGATGTTCGAGGTAGCGATCCAGGCAGCGATCGGTGCGAAGATCATCGCCCGCGAAACGGTCAAGGCAATGCGTAAGGATGTGCTGGCCAAATGTTATGGCGGCGACATCACCCGCAAGCGCAAACTCCTGGAGAAACAGAAGGAGGGGAAAAAGCGGATGAAACAGGTAGGCCGGGTGGAAATCCCGCAAGAGGCATTTTTGGCTATTTTGCAGACTGAAAAAAGAAATTGAGCGCAGTACGCTAGCACGAGGAAAGCGGCATGGATTTTACCCTGGGATTATTTTTGGCCGTTGTGGCTACGGGCCTGATCTGGTTCGTCGATCGCCTTTTTTTTCGCCGCCGCCGTGCCGCCGATGTAAAAGTGCCGCTGCTGGTAGATTATGCGCGAAGTTTCTTCCCCGTTCTACTGGTGGTGTTTCTGGTAAGAGCTTTTGTAGTGGAACCCTTTCAGGTGCCCTCGGGTTCCATGCTGCCCACCATCCGGGTCGGCGATTTTCTGCTGGTAAACAAATTTACCTGGGGACTGCGACTGCCGTTGATCCATACTGAGCTGACTCAGGGAAATCCGGTGCAGGCAGGTGATATCATGGTCTTTCGCTTTCCCAAAAACCCGCGTATCGACTATATCAAACGAGTGATTGGACTGCCGGGGGAGACCGTCGAAGTCAAGGGAAACGATCTCTACATTAATGGCAAATTGATCACCAAGAAATATATCGGCACCTTCAATTACCGACCTGAGGGACAGGGCGAGGCCGGTATGGTCATTCCCACCAAGGAATACGAACAGACCATCGGTGGGCATAGCTTCCATATCATTGAGTTTGATACGCCGGAAGCGCACATGGATTTTGGTCCCTACAAGGTACCGCCCAATTGTTATTTCATGATGGGTGATGACCGTGACAACAGTGACGACAGCCGCTTTTGGGGCTGTACTCCACGTCGCAATATCGTGGGTAAGGCAATGTTCATCTGGTTTTCCTGGGATGCAGAAACCTGGTCGGTTCGCTGGAATCAGATTGGCCGGGCCCTGGACGGACCCAACAATTGATAGCCGTGGCTTGCAAGGAGTGGGGTTTCGCCTAAGTAGCCGTTGAGTCGTGCTGGTAGAGAGATGGCGATGTCGCGCATACAGAGTCGTGAGTCTGGTATCGGTTTGATTGGGGCGATCTTTTGGATCGTGGCCTTGGCAGTGATCGTGGCGCTGGTCGTGAAGGTGGGGCCGATTTATTACGAAAATATGTCGCTGCAAAACATTCTCCAGGATCAAGCGCGCCATGCCAGTCCTTCCGAATCTGCGGGAGAGATCCTCTATAATCTGCAGGATCGGCTCAATGTCGCGATGATCAAGATCAATCAGCAGGATATACAGATCATCAAGAACGGTGATGCCCCAGTGCAGATCGTTGCCGACTATGAACGGACAGTACCTTTGGTCGGTAACATCAGCCTGCTGATCCATTTTCATACCAGCAGTTAGGCCGGGTGTTCTGGGCCGGTTGACAGGGGTGCAGGGCGCAACGTATGATGCACCCCACATTGCGGGAATAGCTCAGTGGTAGAGCACAACCTTGCCAAGGTTGGGGTCGCGAGTTCGAGCCTCGTTTCCCGCTCCAATCGCAAGGGAAAGGTCTCTTTCCCTTTTTCTTTATGGCTGGGTGGCAGAGTGGTTATGCAGCGGCCTGCAAAGCCGTGTACCTCGGTTCGATTCCGGGCCTAGCCTCCATAAAACTCCGGAGCTGTGTTTCTGCCCGCTTATTCTCTTCCCGAGCATGCGTCTCGCGGGGGTCTCCTGTGGTATGGTTACAGGCATAACACTCATTTGCTGGTAACGATCGGGAGAAGATGAGGATGGCACAGGAAATTGTGGTTCAGGTCAATGGGGCGGCCTATGCCCTACCCGAGAATAGCAACATCCTTACCCTGCTCGACGCCTTGGGTCTCAGCAATCAGCGTGTAGCCGTGGAACGCAACGGTACCGTGGTGCCCCGCAGCCGGCACGCGGATACCCGGCTGGTCGGAGGCGACCAGGTTGAGGTCATCCGTGCCGTAGGTGGCGGATGAGGGTATAATGCCTGCTGGTTTTCGTTTTGGGTTCGATGTCATGGCAGACCTCTTGCAAATTGGTAATCGTAGCTTTCACTCGCGCTTGCTGGTAGGTACCGGAAAATATAAAGATTTTCAGGAAACTCGTGCGGCCCTCGATGCTAGCGGGGCGGAGATCGTCACCGTTGCCTTGCGGCGGGTAAATCTGGGCCAGCACGCCGGAGAAGAAAATCTGCTCGACTATCTTCCCGCCGAGCGCTTCACCATCCTGCCCAACACCGCTGGTTGTTATACTGCTGAAGATGCCGTGCGTACCTGCCGCCTGGCACGTGAGTTGGGTGATTGGACACTGGTCAAGCTCGAAGTGCTGGGTGATCCGCAAACCCTCTTTCCCGACATGCGCCAGACCTTTCAGGCGGCCGAGACACTCATTGCTGAAGGCTTTGAGGTGATGGTCTACAGCAACGATGATCCGGTGGCCTGCAAGGCCTTTGCCGAGATGGGCTGCGTGGCGGTAATGCCTCTTGCGGCCCCGATTGGCTCCGGGCTGGGCATTCGCAATCCCTACAATCTGCGCATCATCCTTGAGCAGGCAACGGTGCCGATTCTGGTCGATGCCGGCGTGGGTACCGCCTCGGACGTTGCCGTCGCCATGGAGCTCGGCTGTGATGGTGTATTGCTGAACACCGCCATTGCCGGCGCCAAAGATCCCATCCTAATGGCCGAGGCCATGCGCCTGGGGGTGGAAGCCGGACGCAAGGCCTTTTTGGCAGGGCGGATGCCACGGCGGCTCTACGCCAATGCCAGTAGCCCGTTGGAAGGGACCTTCTTTTGAACCTCGAGGAAGGTTTGGAATATGCTCGCGAGGCTCCCCTCGACCGCGATTATCTGATTCTCATCGAGACCCTGGTGATGGATCAGATCCCTCTTGGCACCCCTTCCGCGTACGCCGAGGACTGGGAAGAAACCGAACGCCTGATTGCGCGCCTCGCGGATCGCGGTGTAGGTACCCGCATCGAGCATCTCTTTGATGAGCAGGGTATGCGTTGGCGCGCCTACCTCGACTGGCAGGATCCCATCAGCTTCGAGTGGCAGATGGTGGAGCAGGAGGAGCAGACCGCCGCGCGTGCCGTCACTCGGGCCGCCCTGGTTTGGTATTACCAGCAAGAATTGAGCACTGCCAACTCCCAGCCACCGGACCCCTGGTCTTATTTTGAAGTGGTAGAACGCCTGAGCATGATCCGCGAACTCTTCAATCGATCCTTGGAAGAGCATCCGGTACTGAGCGCCGAGGCAGAATTGCAAAAGCGCTACCGCGAGGCGCAGGAGAGGATCAACGCCCTGTATGAACTCGCCGGGCAGATCTTCGATCAGCGCCTCGATGGTCCCAAGCCCGGTACCATGCACTGAGCCTTTCCATGCGCATCCATATCCTCGGCATCTGTGGCACCTTCATGGCCAGTCTGGCCCTGCTCGCCCGCGCTGCCGGGCATGAGGTCTCCGGGGTCGATGCGCAGGCCTACCCACCCATGTCGGAATTGCTGGCCCGCGAGGGGATCGCGATCGAGGAGGGCTACGCACGCAGCTTGCCAGACCCTTTGCCCGATCTGGTGATTATCGGCAATGCTTTGTCGCGCGCTAATCCCTTGGTCGAAACGGTGTTGCGCCAAGGCTTGCCCTATCGCTCCGGGGCTGAGTGGCTGGCGCAGGAGATCCTGCAGGGACGCTGGGTGCTGGCGGTGGCGGGAACCCACGGCAAGAGCAGCACCAGCGCCATGCTCGCCTGGATACTCGAATATGCCGGACTGGAACCGAGCTTTTTGGTAGGCGCGGAGCTCAACAACTTTGCCAACTCGGCGCGGCTCACGGATAGCCCCTTCTTTGTTATCGAAGCTGATGAATACGACACCGCCTTTTTCGACAAACGCGCCAAATTCGTTCATTACCATCCGCGTACCTTGATTCTGAATAACCTGGAATATGATCACGCGGATATCTACCCCGATCTGGCGGCGATCGAAACCCAGTTCCATCACCTGCTGCGTACCGTCCCTGACAACGGCCTGATTCTGCGACCGGCGGGGGAGGAGGCCCTGGAGCGCGTCTGGCGACGGGGTCACTGGACGCCGGATTTGCTCTTTGCCGAGGCGTCCGGCTGGCATGTTCGTAGCGAATCCGCTGATGCCAGCCATTTCAGCATCTGGGATGGGCAGCAGAAGCACGGCGAGGTCCAGTGGCAGTCGATGGGCGAGTTCAATGCACAAAATGCCCTTGCCGCCGTCCTCGCCGCTCGCCATGCGGGTGTGCCGATCGCGAGCAGTTGCGCCGCCCTGGGCGAGTTTCGTGGCTTGCGTCGCCGCCTGGAGTTGCGGGGTACCGTCCGCGGCATTGCCGTCTTCGACGACTTTGCCCACCATCCCACCGCTATCGCCAAAACCATCGCTGCCCTGCGCAGTCGGGTGGGGCGGGAGGCACGCATCCTCGCCGTATTGGAGCCGCGTTCCAACACCATGAAGCTGGGCGTCCACGAAAAGACTCTAGGACCGAGTCTGGTTGGAGCGGATGAGGTATTTCTCTATGCGCCTGCAGACCTGGAATGGAGACCCGAGCAAGCCGTGCCGATGGCGCAGGTGCATCGCGAGCTGGATTCGCTGATCGCTGCCGTTGCCCGGGCCGCGCATTCCGGCGATCAGATACTGGTGATGAGTAACGGCGGCTTCGGTGGCATTCACGGTCGGTTGCTGCAAGCCATGGAGACTGCCGCATGAGTGTACCTGTACGGCGGCGTCTGGGTCTGGCCATGACTGGTGCTTCGGGGGCGATCTACGGATTGCGCCTGTTACGCTATCTACTGGCCAGTGATGCAGAAATTCATCTAGTGTTGTCGGCGGCGGCACGGGTGGTATTCCGCGAGGAGCTCGGCCTGCAGCTTTCCGCCCGTCCGGAGGATCTGGCCGCCAGCCTACGCGCCGAAACTGGCATCGATGACGGTGTGCTGCGTACCTATGCGCAGGAGGACTGGTTTTCGCCCCTCGCTTCTGGTTCCTATGCCCCTGAGGCCCTGGTTATCTGTCCTTGCTCCGGTGGGAGCCTCGCGGCAATCGCGCAGGGGATTTCCAACAATCTCATCGAACGCGCTGCTGATGTAATGCTCAAGGAAGGCAAAAAGCTCATTCTGGTGCCGCGGGAAAGTCCGGTTTCGGCGATTCATCTGGAGAACATGCTCAAGCTGGCGCGCTTGGGCGTTTGCATCTTACCTGCCAGCCCTGGCTTTTATCAGCGCCCGCAGAGTGTCGATGATCTGGTCGATTTTGTCGTGGCCCGTATCCTCGATCAGCTTGGGATTGCCCGGCAGATCGGGCCCCGCTGGGGAGCCGCCGCAGACTAGGGCGTTGCGGTGCGATTCCGCAGACTCCGTAGGACCAGTTCGCCACGGCTACCATGGAAAAAGTTGCGCACATAGGAATCGTCCACCTGCGCGACTTCCTGTAGGGGCCCGATGCTGAGCACCTTGCCACCAGACAGCACTGCTACCCGGTCGGCGGTCGCGGCGATGCTCTCCAGGTCGTGGCTGATCATCACCACGGTCAGACCGATGTCCGTCTGAATCTGTCGCAGCAATTGATCAAAATCGGCGGCAGCAATGGGGTCGAGGCCAGAGGTAGGCTCGTCCAGAAACAGAATCTCGGCATCCAGGGCCAGGGCGCGGGCCAGCGCCACCCGCTTCACCATGCCGCCGGAGAGTTCGGCCGGCAATTTGTCTGCATCCTCTGGTCGCAAGCCGACCATTTGCAGCTTGAGCGCCACCAGGGCACAGATGTCCTCTTTGCGAAAGCCGCCCCATTCGCGTAAAGGGAAAGCGATGTTCTCAAAAACCGTCAGCGCGCTGAACAGGGCGCCCAACTGAAACAATACCCCCCAGCGCTGGCGCAAGGCACGACCGGCTTTGCCATCGAGACGATCGAGGGACTGTCCAAAGATCTCAATCCTTCCCTCGGCGATGGGGTTGAGACCGATAATGCTGCGCAACAGTGTGGTCTTGCCGCTGCCGCTACCGCCAACGATGGCGAGGATCTCGCCGGCCTGCACTTCCAGGTCCAGGTGGCGATGAATCCAGCGGCTGCCAAAACGGGTGCCCAGATCCATACAGCGAATGACGGCGCTCATGATGGCGACAGTCCCACATCGGCGAAGAGGATGGCGAGGATGGCGTCAATGACGATGACCAGGGTGATGGAGAGTACTACGGAGTTGGTGGTTTCCCGGCTCAAACTGTTGGTATTGGCCTTGACTCGCAGGCCATGAAAGCCGCTCACCCACGCAATCAGGATGCCATAGAGCACGCCCTTGATGACCCCCAACCAGAAATTGAAGGAGGGCACCATCACCGGCAATTCGCGGAGGAAAAAACTCGGACTGATGCTCAGGCTGAAGTCGGAGACCAACAAGGCGCCGAAGATTCCCACCAGATCGGTCCAGATCACCAATAAGGGCATGGTAATGGCCAGCGCGATGACCTTGGGCAGGACCAGACGTTGCGCCGGCGACACGCCAAAGGTCTGCAGGGCGTCGAGTTCCTGTGTCACGCGCATGGCGCCAATCTGCGCGGTAAAAGCTGAGCCGGAGCGCCCGGCAATGATGATGGCCGCGATCATGGGCCCAAATTCGCGCAGGATGCTAATGCCGGCAATGCTGATGACGTAGATGTTGGCGCCATAGCTGGCCAGGGTAGGGGCCGACTGATAGGTGATGACGATACCGATCAAGAAACCGATGAGGGTGAGGATTGGTAACGAATCCGGGCCGGTCTTGACGACGGTGGCGGAGATCTCCTTCCAGGGGAAATGCGCTGGTCGGCGCAGGGCAAAGAAGAACTCCTGCAGCAGATTGCCCCAAAGCAGAAAGAGTCCCCACAGGTCGGCCAGCACAGAAAGGATGTGGGCACCCAGGCGGTCAAGGAGGGCGAAGACGCCTGGCGCGCTGTACCGAGGTTGCAAGGGTTGGGTCTGTGCCAGGCGCTCAAACAACGGACGGTGTTGCTCCCGCACCTTGAGTCGCTCGGGAAACTGGCGTCCCATACTGCGCCAGATCAGCAAGGCACCGAGGTTGTCGAGCTTTTCGATCGCTTCCAGATCCCAGGACTTTCCCTCTCCCAGGCGGCGCAGTTCCCGCTCAATCCGGGCCAAGCGCCGCGACACCTGCGCGAGCGTCCAGTAACCCTCCAGGCGCAGAGTGTCGCTATCAAGATGCCAGCTTGCAGAGCTAAAGGTATCGGGATTGGCGCGCATGGGCTCACTACTCATTGGGCTTGCGACAGTATGCCTGTCGTGCTCGCTTTGCCCAAGTTTTTGCCGGCATCCTTCCACTGCAGTCGCGCCATCAACGGGAGATGATCAGAGCGCTGTCCGGCACAGGTCCAGACCTCCGCAAACTGTAATTCTTCGCTGATCAGAATGTGATCGAATTGCCACTGCGGCGACCAACTGGGAAAGGTAGCCGGTTGATGCGTAGGCGATTGCAGGCCACCTTCCTCGCGCAACAGCCGAAGCTCGCTGGCTCCCTGTCCGCAATTGAGGTCGCCCAGCAATATGGTCGGTAGGGAAGTCTGCAGAAAAGGCAGAAGTTGGCGCACTTGCCGCATGCGGCCGTGTTTTGCCAAAGCGAGGTGGGTAATCAGGACCTGCACCGGACGCCCTTCCACTTCGATGATTGCGCGGAGTAGTCCACGGCCCTTGAGGGTGCCTTGAAAGGCGTGACGTTCGACTTCTTGCAACGGCCAACGCGACAGCAGGCTGTTGCTGTGCTGCGCTATGTCGCCCCAGTCGCGCGTACGTTGTTGAACCCAGTAGGGGATCCCGATCTGTTCCGCCAGGAATACCGCCTGATTGAGATACTGGCTGCGGAAAGAGCCGGCATCCACTTCATTGAGACCGACGATGTCCATACCCTGCAGGTTGGCGGCGATCTCCCGTAGATTGTGCAGGCTTTGTGGGTGGGGTAGCAGATACCGCCAACTGTGGGAGACGACATGGTGTTGGCGCTGCGAGCCGATACCTACCTGGACGTTTTGGGTGGCTACGAGAAAGCTCGATGTATCAGTCGCCATAAATAGCCAACTCACACGGGGTAGCGTCTGGACCCTCTGCCGCGAGAGTCAGTACCCCTTTTTCCACCTCGGCCATGCAAAAATGCCACAAGGCCAGGCCTTCTGGTTTCCGTACTTTGCCAAAGCGTGCAAAAAGCGTCTCACCGCGTTCTTGCAGGGCCGCTGCCAGCGTCGGCCAGTCCTGATCTGCGCCTTGATAGAGAAAATATTCCTCGCCGCGGCGGCTCACCCAGCCATCCCCTCCTCCGAGCTGCAGTGCCGAGAGCAGGTCCTGGGCGAGGGTGCGGGGTATGCTCAGGCGCCCGCACAGACCGGACATTGTGGATCCTTTTGCAGGGAAATCGTGCGGAAAGCCAGATCAATGGCATCCACCAGCAGCAGCTTACCAGCAACGGGAGAGGCGAGGCCCAGCAACAGACGCGTGGCCTCCAGCGCCTGCAGGGTACCGAGAATACCGGTCAGTGCACCCATCACTCCCATTGTCGCACAGCGATCCTCCTCGTCGGCACCCCCCTGGGGATAGAGGCAGGCATAGCAGGGGGCATCTGGTAGGCGGTAGTCGAAGACCGCCAACTGGCCGCTCCAGCGGATGGCGGCAGCGCTGACCAGGGGCTTGTGCGCTGCCAGACAGGCGCGGTTTACCGCGTGCCGTGTGGCAAAATTGTCGCTGCAGTCCAGTACCAGATCGTAGTCAGCCAGCACACTGTCGAGAAATTCTGCTGTGGCGGCCTGCTGGTAGACGATGCACTCGACAGTCGCGTTGTGGGTGCGAAGACGCTCTGCTGCGGCGCGCACCTTGGGACGATCGATGTCGGCCTCGGTGTAGAGAATCTGCCGCGCCAGGTTACTCAACGAGACCATATCCGGATCGCAGAGGCCGAGAATGCCAACGCCGGCGCCGGCCAGATAGAGTGCCGCCGGGCAGCCCAGTCCGCCCATGCCGATGATCACTACGCGTGCCCGCGTCAGGCGCTGCTGGCCCGCCACATCGATCTCCGGCAGCAGGATTTGCCGCGCATAGCGCAGTAGCCCGGCATCATCGAGCTCAGGATTCATTGTAAAAATCGTAGTCGATGCGGTTGTCACTCACGTCCATGCCTGTCTCTGCCAGCAGACTGCCCGCCGAGCGACGCAGACGCGCGTGGTAACGTTCGCCAATACAATCCATCATCCACAAAATCTCGCTGGGATGCCCGGCCGTTTTCCCCTGCACCAGATGGCGAATATAGAGTTCTTTTTCCCCCACCTTGATGAGTAAGGGGAGGGGTAAATCCAGTGTCAGCACCTGCTTGTGGATTACCCAATCCATGGGGGAAGGAGGACTGCTGGGAGCGATACGGATATCGACGCGGAAGTGGCCGCCGCCACCGGGTTGCTTCAGCAGTTCAGCGAAGTAGCCCTCCGGAAAACCCGCATGGACGATGATGCTGCGCCGGGCAAAGCGCGTAAAAAAACGATCGAGCAAAGAATCAGAATTTGCTGGCATGTCAGAATAGTAGTCCAAGACCGGAAAAAGTGCATCCGTGGATTATTTTCGGATATCCATAGTCCGGCCTGCTGTGTGGTGTTTTGCAGAGGCACTTTGCCCCAGCCCCATCTGCAGGCGTCCGCCATAGCCGGTCAACTCCAGATAGCCGCTGCCCAGCGGTCTTGCGTCTTCGCCGATCGCACGTACGGCGCCCTCCCAGTACACGCTGCCGGTGCTGCGCGTGGCCTCGAATTCCTGATCGTTCATCAGCGGTTGCAGGGTAAACTGCAGGCCGGGAATCTGCACCCGCCAGGCGACAGGATAGCGGTTGCCGGTTTTGGGCGATTGCCAGAAACGCAGCGGCTGCAGCGAAATCTGTGTGCCATGGAGATACTGTACCCGGCCATTGGCATGGCGCCAGGTACCCTCCAGCCATAGTGCACGTCCGTCCGCCTTGCGCATCTGAAAGAGCATCAGCGCCCCGCCATTGGCCAGATTGATGCCCATCCAGTCCCAGCCTACGGCTTGCTTGGGCAGGTACGCGGTGGACCATTCATGATCGAGCCAGGCCTTGCCCTGCACGCGTTGCACTTTGCCGTCGATTTGTACTGAGCCGGCCACCCGTAGCTGCGGGATACTGTAATAGTAACTAGCGTTGGCCGGATCCGGCCCCTTCTGGCTGACCCCGTCCGGCCCTTCCAGCAAGGGTGGCTGGGTCGCTTGGAAGTGCAAGTCATAGGCTATCGACTGGGCATCGATGCGGGCCCGATATTTCGCTCCCTTCTGCCGCAAGGACCAATGATCGATCCAGACCTCCGTGACGTCCTTTTTTGCCCCCGCTAGCCCCATCCCAGCACGGGCGATCCGTTGCGCAGTAAGAAGATGACCGATACGAGGATCGCTGATGGCCGCCTGGGCAAAATAAATTTGCCGCGGATTGAAGGCGCTGGGGTTGTCCCAAACCTGTGCTGGCAGCAGGCGAAAAAAGGTGATCTGGAAGCCCAGCGGCTGACCAGACTGGCTTTGCAGGTGGCCGGTGATGTACCACCATTCCAGGGGATATTGGGGATGGCTGCCGAAGGCATTGGGGAACCGTAACGGGTGATTTACGCTGACCTGTACCGGTGGCGTCGGCAGCCGTGGTAACGCTGTTGGTGGCAACGCGGCAGCGGCCAGGTGCGGCAGGCCCAAAGCGATGATTGTTGGCAGTATCAGACGCTTATTCATCATGCAGGAGTTCCGTATGCTGGCCCATCGCCTTGCGCGCTGACCAGAGCATGGTGAGCGTGCTGGCCAGCAACAGTGCGCCGGCCATGATGGTCAGTTGTCCCCAGGGGAGGTGAAAGCCCATCTGCCAATGAAAGGAGAGGGGATTGACGCGTTCGATCAGGATCAGGCTGATCAGGAGTCCGAGTCCCGTGCCGAGAAGTACACCAAAGAGGGAAAGCAGTAGGCCTTCGCCGAGAATCAGGCGCTGTACCTCGCGCCGACGCAGGCCGAGGACGCGCAGCAGGGCGAACTCTTGGCGCCGCAACAGGGTTTGCGCACCAAAGCCATTGCTCACCCCCAGCAGGCCAATGACAATGGCGACCGCCTCCAGCGCGTAGGTGGCGGCAAAGCTCTGGTCGAAGATCTGCAGGCTGCGCTGCAGGATCTCGCCCGGCGTGGTAATCTGCCACTGGCCGCTTTCTGGATACCGTTGGCGCAACTCGCGTAGTACCTCGTCAACTCGCGCTCCCGGCGCCAACCACAGCGCCACTCCGTTGATGCGCTGGTCACCGGTCCAGGCCCGATACTCCTCGATGGGGACGGAAATGGCTCCCTCCTGATACGCGTAGTCGCGATAGACACCGGCAATGCGTACCCGCTCGCCATAGGCACCCAAAGGTAAACGAATGATTTGCCCCGCCTGCCAATGGCTGAGACCGGCAAGGATCTCGGAGATCCAGATGGGGGCCGGGCCGCTGGGATCGCTGGGAGCTTCTTGCAGAATCTGTAAGATCTGACCCGGATGCTGTGGTTCCATGCCGCGCGCCAGTAGCGCAACCGGCGGACGTTGTGGCAGTAACGCAAGCTCAGTATGACGCAGACGGGAACAACGCTCGACGCCCGCGAGTTGGCAGAGCCGCGAGCCAGCGCCCGCGGGTAGTAGTTCCTGATCTCCTGTCCCGGCTTGCACGTAGATATCTGCCCGAAGAATATCGCGCAGCCAGTCCGCCACCGAATCGCGAAAAGATCCCACCATCACTGCCATCGCTACCACCAGGCTGAAGGCCACCACAATGGCCGCCAGACTGCGACTGGCGCGCCCCGGGTTACCGCGCAGTTGCTCCATCACCAGGCGGGGCAGGGCTGCCCGAGGAAGGGGAAGAAGGCGGACGAGGAGGGCGAGCAGCCCCGGTAGCAGGAACAGAGTGGCAATCAAGAGGATGGCAATGGCGCCATAGGCAGCATAAGGAATGCCCCTCCAGGCGGGCAGAAGCGCGGCGATAGTGGCAAGGAGCAGCAAAAACAGGCCGATTCCGGTATGAGCGCCGGGCAGTTCCTCCTCGCTGCCATTGCCCAGAATCCGCACCACCGGCAGACGCCGGCTACTCCAGGCCGGCCAGAAGGCGCCGAACAGTGCGGCCCCCAATCCGGCCAGGGCAAAGATCGCCCAGAGGCCAGGATGCGCCTGTAGCGCCGCTCCGGTAGCAGAAAAGTAGCCGGCTCCCAGATTGCCGCCCATGCGCGCCAAGGCCAGTTGTGCCACGAAAATTCCCAAGGGCACACCCAAAAGCGCGCCCGGCAGGCCCAGCACCAACCCCTGCAGCTGGCTAGCCAACAGAATCTCGCGCTCGCGCAGCCCCAGAACCCGTAACACGGCCAGACTACGACGCTGGCGGATGGCAGTGAAGGCGAGGGTGGTATAAACCAGAAAGGCTCCAGTAAAGAGTGCCACCAGCGACAGCACCAACAGATTGACGCGATAGGCCAGAGACGCGCGCGCCGCTACCGAGCCGGCATCCTTGGGCGTGCGTAAAACGGCTCCGGGTGGCAGCCGTTTCTGCCAGCTCGACTGGAATTGCGCCACGTTTTCCCCTGGTTGCAGGCGCAAGGCAATCTGCGAGATTTTTCCCTCCTCCCCCCAGAGCCACTGCGCACTGGCAATATCGATAATAGCGACAGCCTCTCCAGGGACTGGGTCCGCGATACTGCCAATCACCGTGAAGTGGCGCGGTACCCCCGCCACCTGCAAGAGTATCGACTGCCCCGGCTGCACCTTTAGCTCGCGTACTGCCGTTTGATCGAGTACCAGGTGTAAGGGATTGAAAAGCGTGAAGGGATCTTGCAGATGCAGGGGTACCAAGGGTTGTCCCAATGCCAGACTGCGGAAGGCGTCGATACCCCAAACGGGCAGCACCGCGCCGGAGGGGGTGCGCGCGAGAACACGCAGCTCTGGTGCTGCCACTGCCACGCCGGAGGCCAGGGCCAGGCGCGGGTACCAGTCCTCATTCAGGTGGCCGCCGGGACGGGTGAGCAGCAGATCTGCCTGACCGGCCAAACGGCGTATTCCCGAGGACACATTGTCCACGGCTTGCACATTGATCAGGGCAATGGCAAGGCCCAGGGCAACGCCTAGCGCCACCCCCAGCACCGCCAGTAGCGAAGCCCCCGGATGAGCGCGCAGGGGTAACCAGACGGCGGCACGCCAAGGAATTCGCCAGGAGTTCACAGTGGGTGCAAACCGTCCCGACGCATTTCCAGACGTCGCTGGGCAATGGCTGCCGCCGCCGCAGAGTGCGTCACCATCAACACGGCGGCGCCCGCCGCCGTGCCCATTTGCCCAAGCAACGAGAGCACGTCGCTCGCGCGTTCCGGATCAAGACTACCGGTGGGCTCGTCCGCCAGCACCAGGGTTGGGCCATGAATTAGCGCCCGCGCCACCGCTACCCGTTGCTGTTCCCCTCCCGAGAGATTGCGGGGCAGGGCGTCCAGACGTCGGACGATACCTAGTTGTTCTGCCAGCGCCTCCACACGCTCGCACAGCTCGCGCCGGGGCAGGGCATTCAGACGCCAGGGCAGAGCGATGTTTTCCCGCGCCGAGAGCTGTGGCAGCAGATGAAACGACTGGAACACGAAACCGATCTGGCGTCGGCGCAGCAGGGTGCGGGCGTCATCGTCGAGGCTGTCCACATTCTGTCCGCACAGGGTTACCTCGCCGGCGTCCTTGCGTTCAAGACCAGCAATGATGTGCAGCAGGGTGCTCTTGCCGAGGCCACTCTCGCCACGGATAGTGACAAATTCACCGGGCTCCAGCTGCAATGCGATCCCTTCGAAGAGCCAGCTTTGCGGGGAATCCGGTTGCCGTTTACCTACTGCTTCGAGCTTCAAGGCCGCAGAGCGCATGGAATGGGTACTCTCATTGCGTAAAAATGTTCGACTCTCATTGGACCGCAAAAATGCGAGCCGTTCCCCGTCCACCCGCTACCCATCGAAGAAAGCTATCCCGCTTGGCATTAGAGTCGTCATCACTCAGGTATTGGCCGCGCTGACGAGAATTTCCGAGATTTCCCCGTCTTCGTCTAGGTGGATCCGCAGTTCTGCCAGGGCACAACAAACCTGGCAGTCTTCAATATATCTTCAATATAGGTCTGATCTCCAGCAGATACATCGACCTCCACGTTGAAAGACTCCCCACAGTAAGGGCACTGAATCTCAATGTACTCCAGCGGATTCGGCAAAAAATCCTCCTGTAGGTGACGTTCACGCAGGATCGATGATGCTGGTAACGCGATTGAGAATCTCGCGCCGGGTTTGCGGATCCAACGTTTCGACATACTGGACATCCTTCGCGCGCGCGACGAGGTCGAAGGTACGCAGCTGATTGCAGATGGCCACTCCCGTGGTGTCGTGTCCCGCGATGGCCACGGTTAGACCGTTCTGCCTCGCGTGCTGAGCTCCACTACTGATCGGCACGCAGGTGACCGGCCCTAGCCGGTTGATTTCTGCGGGGGTGATAACAACGAAGCGATGCCGGTCGCGGATTTCACTCCCTGCCGTTGGGTTGAGATTGATCCAATAGATATCGCCGGGGGATGGAATCCGCCGGCGAATCAAATCAATTCTCTCCCAACCGGCGGACCCTCTCTCGCCACGACGCTGTCTTGGGTCAGGGCCTGCATGTCTTCCTCGGTGACTTCAGTGAGCAATTCTTTCAGGCTGTAGCGCCGTCGTTGAACGCGCGCCGGACGCAAAACGATGCTTTCCTGGGATACGGCAATACTAAACTCCGTGCCGATACCGGCATCCAACTGCCGCAGCACATCGGCAGGGAGGGTGACCACCGCTGCGCCTCCTTGCTTGCGAAGTCTGGTAATCAGCATGGCAAAACCTCTAAGAAATGAGCCAATTGTAGAGCAGGTGAGACTTTTGTGCAATCTCCTGACACTTACCGGGCAGTGGCCAAAAAAACGGGCTGGCCCCGCAGGACCAGCCCATTCGTTACCGCTGGGGTAGGATGACTTAGAAGCCGCCCATCCCGCCCATGCCGCCCATGTCACCCATATCGGGCGCGCCACCGGCCTTGTCTTCCTTCTTCGGAAGTTCGGTAACCATCGCTTCGGTGGTGATCATCAGACCGCCGACGCTGGAGGCCTTCTGCAAAGCCGTACGAGTGACCTTGGTGGGGTCGATGACGCCCATCTCGAACATGTCACCATACTCGCCGGAGGCGGCGTTGTAGCCGTAGCCGTCATTGCCTTCGAGCACCTTGTTCAGCACCACGCTGCCCTCGCCACCGGCGTTGGCAACGATCTGGCGCAGCGGCTCTTCGATGGCGCGGCGGATGATGGCCACGCCCATCTCCTGGTCGTGGTTGTCAGTCTTGATCTTGTCCAGCACCTTGCGGGCACGGACCAGGGCCACACCGCCACCGGGGACGATGCCTTCTTCGACGGCCGCACGGGTCGCGTGCAGGGCGTCTTCCACGCGGGCCTTCTTCTCCTTCATTTCGATTTCGGAGCCAGCCCCCACCTTGATCACCGCCACACCGCCAGCCAGTTTGGCAACGCGCTCCTGCAGTTTCTCGCGGTCATAGTCGGAGGTTGCTTCTTCCATCTGCCGACGGATCTGCTCTACGCGGGCCTTGATTTCCTTCTGCTGGCCGGCGCCGTCGATGATAGTGGTGTTTTCCTTGCTGATCACCACCTTCTTCGCCTCGCCTAGGTCGCTTAGGGAGGCACCTTCCAGCTTCATGCCCACTTCCTCGCTAATGACGCGGCCGCCGGTGAGGATGGCCATGTCTTCGAGCATCGCCTTGCGCCGATCGCCAAAGCCTGGGGCCTTGACCGCCGCTACCTTGATGATGCCGCGCATGGAGTTGACCACCAGGGTCGCCAGGGCCTCACCCTCGACGTCCTCGGCGATGATCAGCAACGGACGGCCACCCTTGGCCACGCCTTCCAGCACCGGCAGCATGTCGCGGATGTTGGAGATCTTCTTGTCGTGCAGCAGAATGTAGGGATTCTCCAGCTCGGCAACCATCTTGTCCTGATTGTTGACGAAGTAAGGAGAGATATAACCGCGGTCGAACTGCATACCCTCGACCACATCCAGCTCGTTCTCGAAGCCGGAGCCTTCCTCGACGGTGATCACGCCCTCGTTGCCGACCTTTTCCATAGCCTCGGCGATGATCTTGCCGATGGAGTCATCGGAGTTGGCGGAGATGGTGCCCACCTGAGCCACTTCCTTCTGGGTCTTGCAGGGCTTGGACTGCTTCTTCAGGTCCTCGACCACGGCGATGACCGCCTTGTCGATGCCGCGCTTCAGGTCCATGGGGTTCATGCCGGCGATGACCGCCTTGACACCCTCACGGATGATGGCCTGGGCCAACACGGTAGCGGTGGTGGTGCCGTCACCGGCCTCGTCGGAGGCCTGGGAAGCGACTTCCTTCACCATCTGTGCGCCCATGTTCTCGAACTTGTCGGCCAGCTCGATTTCCTTGGCGACGGATACTCCATCCTTGGTGATGGTGGGGGCGCCGAAAGACTTGTCGAGCACCACGTTACGGCCCTTCGGCCCCAGGGTCACCTTGACCGAATCAGCCAGGACATTGACACCGCGCAGCATCTTCTCGCGGGCTATTTCAGCAAAAGCTACTTGTTTAGCAGGCATGGAATCACCTCTTCAACGAATGTGGAAAATATCGGGAAAATTTCGGATGGCTTACTTGTCGACCACTGCCATGATGTCGTCTTCACGCATCACTAGCAGCTCTTCGCCTTCGACCTTGATTTCCGTACCGGCGTACTTGGCAAACAGAACGCGGTCACCTACCTTCACATCTAGGCCACGAACCTTGCCGTCTTCCAGAATCTTGCCATGGCCGACGGCCACGACTTCGCCCTGCACCGGCTTTTCCTTGGCGGTATCGGGAATGATGATGCCACCGGCAGTCTTCTGCTCTTCCTCCAGGCGGCGGATGACAACACGATCATGCAACGGACGCAGTTTCATAGAAGCTTTCCTCATCGAAATTGGACCAAAATCAGAACCCCCCAAAGATGAGTGTTAGCACTCACCTTCGTCGAGTGCTAATCATAGGCATCCGTGAGATGGTGTCAAGGGGGTTACACAAGAGAAGCGCTTTCTGTCGGGCGACCCTGGTAACTGTGCTTGCGCGACAACCTGCAGCGCAGCAATTACGTGGTGCATCTGAGGGAAGTGTGGTGTGGGGCAGCTATTGAAAGGTGTTGGTATTTTTCGAGACGGCCGGTGGCATTTATTCGTTTTTCAGTGACCTGGAGGGGGTTGATTGGCACCTGGACAATCCGGCTGACGCCGTCTAATTGCCTCGGGCAAGAGAAGCGGGGTAAGCGGAGAGAAAGGTATGGCAACCGCCGTGAAGGGACAACAACGGCAAACGGAAAAGGTCAATCTGACCGATTTCGTTTGGGAAGCCAAGACCGCAGATGGGCGCACGCGGCAAAAAGGCGAGATGACGGCGGCCTCGGCCAATGTGGTCAAGGCCAGTCTGCGGCGGGCGGGGCTTACCCCCATCGTGGTCAAAAAAGCGCCTAAACCGCTCCTGGGCGGGGAGGGGATCAAGGAAGCCAGTCTGGTGGTCATGGTGCGTCAGCTTTCCACGATGATCAATGCGGGCGTGCCCTTGGTACAGAGTTTCGAGCTGCTGGTTTCAGCGACTTCCCAGCCCGGTATGCGCAAGTTGCTCAAGGGCATTTTGCGCCATCTGAACGAAGGCGAATCCCTGTCGCAGTCTCTGGCGCACTATCCCAAATACTTTGATCGCCTCTTCGTTTCGCTGGTAGCGGCGGGCGAGCAGGGCGGTATTCTCGACACCATCCTGCTGCGTTTGGCGGATTACCGCGAAAAGAGTTTGGCCCTGACCAAAAAGGTCAAATCCGCGATGTTCTACCCGGCAGCGATCATTACCGTCATGATCGTCGTGGTGGTCATCCTGATGATCTTCGTGATTCCCGTCTTCGCGAACCTTTTCAGTAGCTTTGGTGCCACCCTGCCGCTGTTGACCCAGGTGGTCATCAATATTTCCAACTGGATGCGCGGGCACTGGTACATCGTGGTGGTAACGCCCATTGCTGCCGTGTTTCTGTTTCGCTATGCCTACCGGCGCAGTGACAAATTCAAGGTGCTTGTCGATCGCTATGCCCTGAAAATTCCGGTCTTGGGCGATATTTTGCTGAAGGGTGCGGTGGCTCGTTTCAATCGCACGCTCTCGACCATGCAGGCTGCCGGTGTACCCATTCTCGATGCCCTGGATACCCTTTCCCGGGTGTCCAATAACGCCATCATCGAAAAGAGCGTGCTCAATGCCCGCGCCGATGTTGCCGCAGGCGGGCGTATCTCTACCAAGCTCAAAGAAGATGGCGTGTTTCCCCTGATGGCCACGCAGATGCTTGCCATTGGTGAAGAAACCGGCGCCGTCGAGGTGATGTCGGGCAAGGTCGCGGATTTCTATGAAAACGAGGTAAACGAGGCCGTCAATCGCATGTCAACCCTCATGGAGCCGATCATCATGGTCATCCTGGGTATCGTGGTGGGGACCCTGGTGGTGGCGATGTATCTGCCGATCTTCAAGATGGGCGCGGTCGTGACCCACGGCGGGTAAAGGTAAGTCCTTGCTCGGCGTGCTCTGACTCAGGGTGTCTGCCGCGGCCAGGGACCGGTGTACCACGGCGGGATTTGCGGCAGTCCGTTGTCTACCGTTGGCGATTGTGGCGGACGTGGCTTGGGCAGCCGGGGGTAGGGTTGATAGGGGTAGGGCGGATAGAGAAAGAGGGACGGGCCGCGGTCTTCATGGATGATCTGTGGCTGCCGTTGTCCCAGATAGTTTTCCAGAGCGCGTAGCAGATTGAGCTTGGCGGCAAGCTCCTCGTCCTTGGCAATTTTCTGCTCTGTTTGCCCCGCTTTCCGCGCGGGTTGCTCCACGACGGGCGCCGGTGGGGTGGCCGATATGGGACTCTGCTCACCGATTTTTTGCACGTCTCTAGCGTCCTTGGGTGGCTGATTGCCAAAGCTGACCACGCCCTCGGGCGAGACCCAGCGGTAAATGGGTAGCGCAAGTGCCGAGGGTGCCAGGACTGGCATCACCAACCAGCAGGCACTCACAACGACGAGATATCTGGGCAAACTCCGTGTTTTCCGCATGTTTTGCTCATTTGCGCTTGCTACTGATTACCATAAACCTTTTCCCATGGATACCCCAAATCATCCCGCAGATCGTCTCAACCCATCCCATCTTCTGGCCCATTCTGCAAGGGCCCAGTCGCGCCAGTCATCGGGGCTTGCACCGCGCAAATCGGCGGGAGTTTCCCAACCCAGCGTCTGCAGGCTCTGTTCCCAGACGATTCTGGCATCAAAGGCAGTGGCGCTGTCGCTTTTGGAGAGTTTTTTGCCTTTAGCATCATAAAGTAAGGGTAGGTGCCCATATTGGAGCGACGGTAAACCCAGTTGCCTTTGCAGGTACTGCTGTAGAGGGGTGATGGCCGTCAGGTCGGCCCCGCGGATCACCTCGGTAATTCCCTGTTCGGCATCATCCACCACGCAGCAGAGGAGATAGGCAAACGGTCCATCGGCACGCAACAGAACCGGGGGCTGCTCGGGAGGAATGAATTCCTGAGTGCCCAGGTAGCGATCTTGCCAGGGCGCGCGAAGTAGGGCGTGCAAATCCAGACGCCAGGCCCGGGGACTGCGTGGCGGCTGGCTGCGACAGCTGCAGGGTCGGTGGGCGAGGCTTTGCCGGGTACAGTCGCAGGGGTAGGCAAGCTCTTGTTCTCGCAGCCGTTGCAGCGCCGCGGCGTATTGATCCTGGTGCTGCGATTGGTAGCGAAGGGGGCCGTCCCATGCGAGTCCGAGGGAGTCCAACTGCCGCAGAATCTGCCCGGCAGCCTCTGGCCGACAACGGGTGCTGTCGATGTCATCGATACGCAGCAGCCATCGTCCCCCTTGGGACTTAGCGCTCAGGTAACTGCCAATGGCCGCCAGTGCCGAGCCCGCATGCAAGGGCCCGCTGGGACTTGGCGCAAAGCGGCCGGTAATGACTTGCGCCAGGCGAATCGGTAGATTGTTGCGGGAGTCTGTGGGCATCGTTGCAAACGCGAAAGAGGAAACAGCCGTACATGCCAGCATACTCTGTCCGCAGCGAAATGCTGAATACCTGCTTGGGAGTTATCTGAATGTCCTCCGGTGAGTTTGCCCTGATTACCGAACTGCGGGATGCCCTGGGCCAGGAGCGGCCTGGGGATGGTACCCTGATTGGCATTGGCGATGACGCTGCGGTGCTCGATTGTGGCGGACGGTCGCTGGTGGCCTGTACCGATACCTTGGTGGCCGGGCGGCATTTTTTTGCCGACGTGAACGCCGCGGATTTGGCCTGGAAGGCGCTGGCCGTCAACCTCAGTGACCTTGCCGCCATGGGCGCCGAACCGCGCTGGGCCTTGCTCAATCTGGCTTTGCCGGCTGGGTTGGCGACGGCTGCTTGGCGTGCCGACTTTGTGCGTGGCTGGCAGATCCTTGCATCTTCCTCTGTCGTGCGTCTGGTGGGCGGCGATACGGTGGCCAGCGATGGGCCGCTGACCGTGACGGTGACTGTCCTGGGACTGCTCAGTGGACCGGCCTTGCAGCGGGACGCAGCGCAGCCGGGGGACGATATCTATGTGACCGGTACCCTGGGCGATGCGGCACTGGCCCTGGAGCGCGCCTTTGCCGCACGCCGGGGCGAGGAGACCCCGCCCCTGGCAGGGGCCGACTGGCTGGAGCAACGACGCTTGCGTCCTACGCCGCGTCTTGCCTTTGCCCAGGCGGCGCAACGCTTGCGCGTTCCTTGCGCTCAGGATGTTTCGGATGGCTTTCTCGCGGATCTGGGCCATATTTTGAGCGCTTCGCGGGTCGGTGCGCGTATCGATGCCGAGTGCCTGCCCCTGAGTCCGCCGGTGGCGGAGTGGGTGGCGGAGGATGAGGAACGACTATCGCGCACTGTCCTCACCGGTGGCGACGATTACGAGTTGATCCTCTGCGCGCCGCCCTCCCTGGCCGACGAGCTGCAGGACGCGGCGCGGCGCACCGCGACGCCCTTGTGCAGGGTAGGGCGGATTTTGCCGCCTGAGTCGGGTGTGCGGCTTTTCTGGCAGGGCGAAGAACGAACGTTGCCGACACAATGGGGGCACGAGCATGCACTCTGAATTTCCGATTTATTTCCCTCTGCAGCCCGCTGCCTTGCCTATGGCGCAGCGGGTGGCGGCCTGGATCGAGGGGGCGGGGCAGCCCGTGCGCTTGTCCCTGTGCCGCGAGCTACCGTTGGATGCTGTGATTGGCGTGGCCTTGGGAGACTTTGCCAATGCCGCTGCCTGGCAAGCTGCCGGTGGAACCCTTCTTGACCCCCTCGACTGGTCGAGGCTTGCAGAATATCTGTGTCGCTACTGGCCGCTTGCGGCAATGCCGCGCACCCGCTTTGACGTGACCCCAGCGGATGCTGCCTTGCCGGGAGAAATCTGGGTGGGAGATGGGGACGGACTGGTACTGGATCTGGCGCCGCCGGAGTGGGCCTTGTTGCGCTGGGCTGAGAGCCGCGGCTGGCAGTTGGCGACGGCGGAGTCCTGCACCGCTGGCGGAATTGCCGCGCGCATTGCCGCCTTGCCGGGATCGTCTGCCGTGCTGCGCCAGGGTTTTGTGGTGTACAGCAATGCCGCCAAGGAAGAGATGCTGGGGGTCTCGGGCGAGACACTGCAGGCGCATGGTGCGGTCTCCGAGGCCGTGGTTGGCGAGATGCTCGATGGTGCCCTGCGTCATGCCGACCTTGCCGTTGCGGTCAGCGGTATTGCCGGCCCGGGCGGCGCAGTGCCCGGCAAACCAGTAGGCACCGTCTGTCTGGGCTGGGCAAGCCGCAGCCGACGGCAGGTGTGCACGTTGCTTTTCGCCGGTGATCGCTGGGCAGTGCAATATGCAGCCGGCACGGTCGCCATCGGTGGCTTGTTGGGTTTGCTGGCAGTAGAGTGAGCATCCCAAGATTGGTCTGAGCGAATCCCTCGGGTAGAATGCCCGGGTACCCCAACGAGGAGATGGCAAGATGGATGATCAACGGAGCAAGGCGCTGGCTGCGGCCCTATCGCAAATCGACCGCCAGTTTGGCAAGGGTGCCATCATGCGCCTGGGCGAGCAGAGCGCTGTCAAGGACATTGCCGTTTATTCCACGGGTTCCCTGGGGTTGGATCTGGCCTTGGGGGTCGGCGGGCTGCCGCGCGGGCGTATCGTCGAGATCTATGGGCCGGAATCCTCCGGCAAAACGACCCTGACCCTGCACGCTATCGCCAGTTGTCAGGCCGCCGGCGGTACCGCGGCCTTCATCGATGCCGAACATGCCCTCGATCCCACCTACGCGCAGAAGCTCGGGGTGGATCTCGAAAATCTCCTCATCTCGCAGCCGGACACCGGCGAACAGGCGCTGGAGATTGCCGATATGCTGGTGCGCTCCGGTGCCGTCGATCTCATCGTCATCGATTCTGTGGCCGCCCTGACCCCCAAGGCGGAAATCGAAGGCGAGATGGGTGATTCGCACGTCGGTCTGCAGGCGCGTCTGATGAGTCAGGCGCTGCGCAAACTCACCGCCAACATCTCGCGTACCAATACCCTGGTCATTTTCATCAACCAGATTCGCATGAAAATCGGTGTCATGTATGGCAGCCCGGAAACCACCACCGGCGGCAATGCCCTCAAGTTTTACGCCTCGGTACGGTTGGATATCCGCCGCATTGGCGCGATCAAGAAGGGCGACGAGGTCCTTGGCAACGATACTCGGGTGAAGGTGGTCAAGAACAAGGTGGCTCCTCCCTTTCGCGAGGCGGAGTTCGCCATCTATTACGGCGAAGGCATCTCGCGTCTGTCGGAGCTGGTCGATCTGGGCGTCAAGTTCGACATTTTGGAAAAGAGTGGGGCCTGGTACAGCTACGGCACGGAGCGGATCGGGCAGGGCAAGGAAAACGCCCGCCAGTATCTGAAAGAGCATCCGGAAGTAGCCAAGGCCATCGAGGACAAAGTGCGTGCCGCGGCCCTGGGGCACCCGCTGGCCTTTGCCGAAGAGCTTCCGGGGCTCGCCGAAGCCGAGGTATGAGTGACGGGGAGGCGGCCATCGAGGCCGCTGCCCTGCGATTGCTGGCGCGCCGAGAATACGCCCGCGCCGAGTTACGATCTCGCCTCTTGCGGCAGTCTGGCTTCGCCGCCGAGGCGGTGGATGCGGTCCTTGCAAGTTTGGAAGGGCGCGGATATCTGAGCGATGCCCGCTACCGTGAGGCGCGGATGCGCAGTCGAGCAGCGCGTGGTCAGGGTCCCGTGCGGGTGGCGCAGGACTGGCGCGCGAGTGGCGCAGGCGATGACCGCGCCTTGCTGGCAGAGGTCGATTGGCTGGCACGGGCGCGGCAGGTGCTGCAGAAGCGTTTTGGTGAGCAGGCACCTGGCGACGCCAAGGAATGGGCACGTCGGGCGCGTTTTTTACAGGGGCGGGGCTTTCCTCCCGATTTGATTCGCAAGGCGTTGGCCGGAGAAGATTTTTTTGCGGATGGGGAGTGAGCCCCGCCGAGTATCGTTCAGGGAGTCACATGAAGTCAGCAGCCATCCGTACCGCTTTTCTGGAGTTTTTTGCCAGCCAAGGGCATCAGATCGTCCCCAGCAGCCCGCTGGTGCCGCGTAATGACCCGACGCTGCTCTTCACCAATGCGGGTATGGTGCAGTTCAAGGATACCTTTCTTGGACTGGAGCAGCGCCCCTATACGCGGGCCGTCTCCACCCAGCGCTGCATGCGCGCCGGCGGCAAGCACAACGATCTCGAAAATGTTGGTTACACCGCACGGCACCATACCTTCTTCGAGATGCTCGGTAATTTCTCTTTTGGCGATTACTTCAAGCGGGAAGCCATCCAGTTTGCCTGGCGTTTCCTCACCGAGACCCTGGGCCTGCCAGCCGAAAAACTCTGGGTGACGGTCTACGAAAAGGATGACGAAGCGGCCGCAATCTGGCTCGACGAGATGAAAGTCGACGCGACGCGCTTTTCCCGCTGCGGCGACAAGGACAACTTCTGGAGCATGGGCGATACCGGCCCCTGCGGTCCCTGTTCCGAGATTTTTTACGATCATGGTGCGGAAATCCCTGGCGGCCCGCCCGGAAGCCTCGATGCTGACGGTGACCGTTATATCGAGATCTGGAATCTGGTCTTCATGCAATACGACCGGGACAGCTCGGGTAAGCTCACGCCCTTGCCCAAGCCTTCGGTCGACACCGGTATGGGACTGGAACGTCTGGCGGCGGTCCTGCAGGGCGTACACAACAACTACGACACCGACATCTTTCAGGTGCTGATCGCAGCCGCGGCAGAGCTTGCCGCTACCCCTTATGGTGCCAGCGCCGAAAGTGATACCAGTCTGCGGGTCTTGGCCGATCACATCCGCGCCTGCAGTTTCCTGATCACCGATGGGGTCATGCCGAGCAATGAAGGTCGTGGTTATGTGCTGCGGCGTATCATCCGCCGTGCGGTGCGGCATGGGCGCAAACTGGGCATCGAGGATGCATTTTTCTATCGTCTCGTGGCACCGCTGGTTGCCAGCATGGGTGATGCCTACCCTGAGCTGCGCCAGGCACAACACGAGGTCGAGCGGCAGCTGCATCGCGAGGAAGACAAATTCCGCGAGACCTTACAGCGCGGGCTCGATCTCCTTGACGAGGCCATTACCAAACTGCCGGCAGGGGCGCCCATCCCCGGAGAGGTCATCTTTCGTCTGTCCGATACTTACGGTTTCCCGGTTGATTTGACGGCCGATATTGCCCGTGAGCGTAGCCTGGAGATGGACATGGCGGGCTTTGACGCGGCCCTGGCTGAGCAGCGCCAACGCTCCCGCGCCGCGTGGTCGGGCAGTGGCGCGGTGAAGGCGGAAAAGATCTATCATGACTTGGCCATGCAACTGCCGCCTACGGAATTTTTGGGCTATGGCGGTTGCGAAGGGGCCGGGCGCGTGCTTGCCATCGTGCGCGATGGCGCCAGTTTGGACACTCTGACGGCGGGCGAGTCCGCTGCGATCATCCTAGATCAGACGCCATTCTATGCTGAGTCGGGTGGGCAGGCGGGTGACGTCGGCAAGCTCTTCCATGGTCTGGAAGTACTCTTTACCGTGACGGATACGCAAAAGCCGGTGCCCAGCCAGCATGTGCACATCGGTACTCTGGAACGCGGCAGTATCCGGGTTGGGGAGATCCTGCAGGCAGCGGTCGATCCCACTTCCCGTGCTGCTACCGCCGCGCACCACTCGGCGACGCATCTTCTGCATGCGGTCCTACGCCGGCGTTTAGGCGCCCATGTGCAGCAAAAAGGCTCGCTGGTGAATGCCGAACGGCTGCGCTTCGACTTCAGCCATCCGGAGCCTCTGGGGTCGGCGGAGTTACAGGCCATCGAGCGTGAGATAAATGCGGCCATTCGCGCCAATGTGCAGGCCGAGACGCGGGTATTGCCCCTGGCCGAGGCCCAGGCCTTGGGTGCCATGGCCCTCTTTGGCGAGAAATATGGCGAGGAAGTTCGCGTTGTGCTGATGGGGGAGCACTCGTTGGAGTTTTGTGGCGGCACCCATGTCGCTGCCCTTGGGGAGATCGGCTTCTTCAAGATTCTGAGCGAGTCCGCCGTCGCCGCGGGGATTCGCCGCATCGAAGCGGTAGCTGGGGAGGCCGCCTTGCGCAGTGTGCAGCAGGATGAGGAACGCCTGCGCGGGGCGGCGGCCTTGCTCAAGACAGCCCCCGCCGAACTCGATCAGCGTTTGGTCCAGACCCTGGAACGCTTACGGCAACTGGAGAAGGAGCTGGAGCGCAGCAAGCGTGAATTGGCCGCCTCCGCGGGTGCCGATCTGGCCGCGCGGGTAGAGCGCATTCAGGATGTCCCGGTCCTGTTGCAACGTCTGGACGGAATGGATGCAAAGGCCCTACGCGAGGTGCTCGATCGTCTCCGCTCGGAAATCAGCTCCGGTATCATCGTTCTGGCCGGTGTTGCCGATGACAAGGTGTCGCTCTTGGCGGCGGTCAGCAAGGAACTGCATGGCAAGGTCCATGCGGGTGAACTGGTGAATGTGGTCGCGAAACCGCTGGGAGGCAAAGGTGGTGGACGACCGGACATGGCCCAAGCCGGCGCCGCCCAACCGGAAGGGCTGGACGCGGCGATGGCCGAGGCAAGGACGTGGCTTAACGAGAAGATTGCCTCCTGAGGGAGTGACCGCAATCAGGGGCGGCCAGGGCCATGGTCGCCCTGCCAACCACGGTCTCCCGCCGGCCCATGGTCTCCGTGTCCATGGTCACCGTGGCCGGGATTGCCATGGTCGGGTCCGCGATCTCCTGGGCGGTTCCATCCTTGTGCTCCGTGCTCTGGTCTGTGTGGCCGATATTGCTGAGGAACGGGGGGTTGCGGCCGGGCTTGCGGCCGGAACTGCCGCCAATGCGGGTCGCGCGCACGGTAATGGGCCTCGTTCTGCACCCGCTGCCAATCGCCGGGATGCCAGCGTTGTAATCCCGGGGGTGGCGCGGCAATCGGGCGCCACGGCCCACGGTATGCCGGACCTACCCACCATCGATTGCCGTAAAAGTAGTAGTAGCTGGAGCCACCGTAGAAAATGGGCTGGGAGCTGCCATAAGCCGCATACACGCCCAGACTGGGCAGCCAGACCATTAGTGGCGGAGTGGCGACGACCGCAGGCGGGTAGTACGCCGGCGTGCCAATGTTCAGTTGCAGATCGATGGGGGCAGCCATCGCGGCACCACTCAAGCCGAGGGCTGCAATACCCAACAGGCCATTTCTTAGGGAAAATCTCATCTGCTTTCTCATGATGCTCTCTCCAGTTGCGTCCCGCTCGTGGTCAAGTACAGGTACTCTTCGCTATCTTTGGGCCAGACTCTAGCAATGAGCATACGGCTTCGCGGCAGAGAGGTGTGAATGCAAAAGTGTGAGGAATCATGAATTGTCCCGTAATGCCTCATGATTGACACAGCCGAGCTGGAGCGACTGCTACTTGCTGTTACGCGTGGTGATCAGCAGGCGTTCCAGCGTTTTTACTGGGAGACGTGACGCTGATCAGCAGTTAGGATGCATCCACAGGTCTGCGCCGTGCATACTAGACTGTGATGACACAGTTCATCACTCTTTATCTCGTCACAGGCAGGAGAATATCATGCTGGAAAATGAGCAAGTTGGCGCAAATCGTCGGGATTTTCTGAAAAAAGTGCCCTTTTTGGTCTGGGTCTGGCGGCTGCCGGAAATCTGGTTTTGCCGGCCACTGTGCGGGCCGCAGGGATGCCTGCGAACAGCGAGAGCCACGATCTGGGTATCCTGAACTTTGCCCTGAATGCCGAACATCAGGCGATTGCGGCCTACCAGGTGGGAGCTGACAATAAGCTCCTGAAGCCGGGTCCGCTCAAACTGGCCCTGGAATTTCAAAAGGATCATGAAGCGCACGCGGACGTACTCGCCGAGACGATCAAGAAGATGGGTGCTAAGCCGGTCGCGGCCAAGCTGCCACTCACCGCCTCCATGGGTGACTTGGCCAAGGCCTGGGGTTTCCCTGTCAATAAGTTGAAGGACCAGGCCGACGCACTGCATTTTGCCGCAGGCTTGGAAATCTGCGCTGCCAAGGCGTATTTGGGGGCAGTGAAACAGTTCAGTAATCCGTAACCGCTCGCTGAGGGGCGTTCTTCCGTGTTGAAGCTGGTTGTCCGACCATGACTGCTCTTTCGTTGCATGGGAGTGGATGATGGATGGCATTACTGGCAAGGATGCAGATCGGGAGCAACGTTGGCAAGGGTTACTTGTAGCAGCTACACATGGCCTTGCCGGCCTTGCCGGCCTTGAGGAAAACTAGTAGATTATACCAACGGCACCGAGCGCCTACCGAACCAAAGAATGCATTTTGTCCGGTAGCAGAAACTTGGATATTTGGGCAAGCAGGATCTCAGGCTACCCACATGAAACGTCAAGGGACAATTTGTCTGATCGCTGCCAGAAATTAATGGCTAGCACTCCACGGGGAAATATGAGCAGTAAAAACTTTGGAATTGTTGCTCATTTTTACTATCCAGAATTAGTTGACACATTATTTGATCAAATAGAATCCTTATCAGATGATGCCGATGTTTTTGCAACAACATCAGAACAAGCTGCTGCACACGTCATAAAAAGGGCTGAAACAAGTAAATTCAGTTGTTTTGTAATCATAACAGAAAACAAGGGGCGCGATGTTTTGCCATTTATTTATGTGCTAAATAACTTTCTCCTTGAAGAATATAATATAATTTTAAAGGCTCACACAAAAAAGAGCTCGCATTTAACAGACGGATCAAAATGGGCAGAGGTTCACCTAAAATATAATATTGGTGATAAAAGTTGCTTTAAATGGGTGTCTACAGCATTCGATGAGCTAGAAAGTGTTGGCATGATATTTCACGATAGAGTTTCTATGTTTTCCGATGCGGACATTGGAAACAATCCGAATATGTTAGATTTTGCAAAACTTTTTGGAATTGATAATCTTTGCAGGACTAAGTGGGATTTTTCGGCAGGAACAATGTTTTATGTAAGGGGTGCGGCCCTAAGTTATTTGAAATCGTTAAATCTAGGATCTGATATTTTTGAAGATGAAAAAAATCAACTGGACGGAACATTGGCGCATTCTTTTGAAAGACTTTTTCCGCTTTTTATTAAAAAATCTGGCTACGATATTTTAAGCGCAGATTATCCAACAACAAAAATTAATGATATAAAAAAAGCGATAAAAAAAATAACTAAAAAAGGGCTAAAAATTTACAGCACGAAAAGAAAGAGAATGAAATAAAAAATAAAATAAACCACTTTTTCTATCTAGAAATCTGGTTCATCATTATTTTGAATAAGTAAGATGGTATGCAACCGATATCCACGCAAAACAGGACCGCATCATGCAACACAAAATCTCCCTTGCCGCCAAAGTCATTGGCTTGGCCGCCACACTCTCCCTGACCGGCTGCGCCTTCGTACCGGATACAGTGCACCCAACCCATCTTTTCACTGTGTAAATTTTTGCTGACGCTATCCCCGGATTTTCACTGGAGGTGATACAACGTCCTCGATAAACTCCCCACCTGGCCCGCCAAAAAACTTCACGAATTTCTCCCCTGGAACTGGACGAGCCCTACCGTGTCCTGAACAGACCTCAGGCGACTAGGTGGGTTACTCGGACGGTTACGATTGGCGGTGCTCCAAGTTCTTACCCCAGCGTTTTGTTCCTGCATTGGATATCCAGATCAACAACAAGCTCACCATTGCTAACCCAATATATACACAGTAGCCCAAGGGATACCCCTGACTTCCGAAGCGATCAACGAATGCACCTAGGAGAGGTGGTACTGCGAAGCCGCCCAGACAACCGAGACCACCGACCCATCCTGACGCACCTCCTACAGCATCCGGTACGTAGTGGGGTACCAACTTAAAAACGGCACCGTTGTTAATACCCATGCCGGCACCCACCAGCAACTCGCCTATCACTGTCAACCAGAACATTTGTGAGAACGTCATAACGATTGCGCCGACAAGCAAGATAATTAATGAAATAGCAGCTATTGGCTCTCCTCCCTTACGATCGGCGAGAGCGCCGCCCCAAATGCGGATGAATGCAGCGAGCAAAGAGAAGCTCGCAGTCAGAATGGTGGCCGTCAAAATGGTGGTGTGATAGTAGTTTTTCCAGAAGGTAGGGAACCAGACCGTGAGTGCAAGAAACCCGCCAAAGTTTGTAAAATAAAGCCAAACCAATGGCCATGTTCGCCAATGCCGCGCAGATAAGACGAGTGATTTCCAGAGGCCGCCTGCTGGAAACAGATCTTCTCCGTCTGCTTTGGCACGAATTTTTGCTTCTCCTTTTTCCATATGGCGCGCATGCTGAAAATATGGCGCATTCTTGCCCCAGAAATAATAAAATAAGATTCCCAAAATAATCATGATTAAGGAAAACAGATAGCCGGACCAAAGGCCGGCTACCATTATCACAATTGGTAAAATAAGTGCAACGAAACCTGGAGAAGAGTCTCCTAATCCACCAAATATGGCTAAAGCTTTGCCTTGACTTGTTCTTGGATACCAATACGATACTTGTCCAATGCCCACAGAAAACGTAGCAATGCCGCTGCCTGCGAGAGCGCCTAATCCTAATAAATAGGGATAGTAATGAGCATCCAGATGATTCGGATACAAGGTCAGCAGCATCCAGTAGAGCCCTGCTATGCCAACTAAGGACGCGATTAGCAGGATCAGGAAGGGAACGCGACCCCCATTATGATCAACAGATGCGCCAAAAGGAATGCGAAGCAGAGAACCGGTAAGCATCGGCATACCGACCAACCAACCAATTTGTGTGGGAGATAGGTGCATGGCTTGCACAAAGATGTGCGCAGTCGGCCCATAGAGAGATACTGATCCAGCCCCAATAAAAAAGCCAATAGTCGCTCCGGTCAGAACGCTTCGAGGTGATCCTTGAATGCTGCTAACTTGCTGCGCCATATATAGTCCTCCAGGGTTATTCCCTACGAACTCACTCATTCATTCCGAAGCTGTCCAGACTTGCGGAATAATGGTGTGAATCTCACGGTCGAAAGCATCCACCTAATGTCAAAACTATCTCCTTGAGAGCCTGCGGCGCCAGACAATGTACGCCAACTCTGTATGCGCTACCACAGATATCTCGGCTCCACGCTGATGGATGAGGATTCTATCCGGCGGATCAATCGCGAACGTTGGAACAGCATACATGAGTGTGGTTCCGACGCTTGGCAAGCCTGCACTTTACGCATCCTGAGCATGATTATTTTATCCGCAAAGCGTGACATTTAATTGCAATAATTGGGATTTCGTCGGCTAAGAACATCATGTAGAGAGATCACACTCATTCATTGCTGAAGCCCTATACGTTCTTTTTCCTCCACATTCTCATCTATATGACCGAACGGATTTTGGCCCGCACCAGCTGATATGGACGAATAGCGTAATTTAAGGGTACAGTCCAGATATGCACCAATCTGCTAAAAGGGAAAAGAAAAAACACCGTCATCCCGCAAAACATATGGATTTTATAAATAATGGGAATGTTCCGTATCAGAGACGGATCTGGCTGAAACGTAGCTATACTTCTTACATACTGTATGAGTATTTGCATGTTTTGGACGTGATCAGATAGCGCGTCTGGTACGCTAATAAACTGAGTACCCAATCCAAAGCATAGTGTGATCAACAACCAAACCAGAATAAATATGTCCATGAAACGGCTAGCGTAGCGTACGTTGGGATCAAGGAGACGCCGAAGCAGTAGCATAAGACCGCCGATCATTGCAATTACGCCGGCGGTAATACCTGCGCCGGCAGCAATCCACTGATGCTCAACCGGATCTGCACCAAGCCATTCCAAGATATTGGTGAGAAATCCGGTAAAGTGCCCGAGAAAGAGCGTAAGAATTCCGATATGCCAGAGATTACTCGCCCACATCATATAGCGCTTGGATGCGAGAATTTGACTGGAAAAGCTAGACCAACCGTACTGTTCTCGCTCATAGCGTATTATGGACCCCACAAGGAATGTTGTTCCCGCAATGAAAGGATAAACCCCAAAGAGAAAATAATTCCAGGACCAGTTCATGACTCTACTCCAGCTGGTAAGTTATCAACGAGTTGTGCGTATGGAAGAATTATCGCAACCAGTCTCGCATAGGGACTGTGAATGCCACGCAGCTTTTCTTCCAGAATTGTTATAGACTCCTGTGCGGCGGAGAGAAATACACGACTTTCCTCTATAGTGAGGGTCGCGGCAAAGTCGAGAATTACTGGAAGGTAATCTGGTAAATACTGAGGGCTGGGGACCCAACCGTGTGCTGAGTAGTGCTCCAATAATCGTAATAACACGGTCCCTCGGCCGCGGTCATCTTCTGGAAGGAGATGTGCGCTCAAGTGTAAATCGCAGGACGGTGTCCAATCGAAGGTCTCGACGTATTTGGCCTCTAGAGCTAACGACTCTTGCTTTTCCATCCATTCGATATGCTGTAATAAGACTTTTCGTTCCAATGGAAGAAACTCGTCGGCATCTACTGATGCGTGAATTTCTGAAAGAGCCGCGCGCAGGTTGCTGCCAGGATAGTCCAACAGCAAAGCTAAAATGTGAAACAACGGCTGCCGGATCATGCCGTGTCCTTATTGTTATAGTAAGGACGGAAGTGTAAAGGTTGTACGTTAGCACCAGGACTTTCCTTGCGTCGTTTGGGAAAGATCTCAGGAGGGCTGATTCCGGTGCTGCTATCATTACCAAAGACAAAGCCATTTTGCCCTTGAAAATCGTATGGATCATCCATCATTGTTTCCTGATGACTGGTAGGAATAACAAAGCGGTCGTCGTAATGTGCGAGCGCTAGATATCGATACATCTCTTGTGCTGTAGCAACATCCAGGTCAGCGCCAGACAAAACATCTAGATTGGCGCTCTTGTCCACGTGTATACTGCGCTGATAGGCACGCAGGGCGATAAGCTTCGTCAAAGCCGCAATTACTGGTTCGCGTTTTCCTGCGGTAAAGAGACTTGCGAGATAATCAATTGGAATCCGCAACGATTCCAGACGGGGAAGTACCTCGTCTGCAGTTTTAGGGATGCGTTTGGGATGTATTTCTCTACCCATGGGTGATAGGGGAGGTACGTACCAGACCATCGGTAAGGTGCGAAACTCCGGATGCAACGGAAGCGCAATCTTCCAGTCTACGGCCATTTTATATATTGGCGATCTCTGGGCTGCATCAATCCAAGAATCTGGAACACCGTCCCGACGAGCTTGAGCTACAATTTCTGGATCGTGCGGATCGAGGAAGATCTGAAGTTGTGCCTCGTAAAGGTCTTCCAGATTTTCAGTATTTGCGTACTCTGCAATCCGGTCTGCATCGTATAGCATGATGCCGTTATAGCGGATACGGCCGACGCATGTATCGGAACAGATGGTCGGCAGACCTGACTCTACTCGCGGATAGCAAGCAATACATTTTTCCGATTTTCCAGATTCCCAATTAAAATATACTTTCTTATAGGGACAGGCGGAAATACACATTCGCCATCCCCGACAACGATCCTGGTCAATCAGGACGATACCGTCTTCTTCTCGCTTATAGATCGCTCCCGAGGGACATCCGGCTACACAAGCTGGATTGAGACAATGGTTACACATGCGTGGCAGATAGAAAAAAAAGGTCTTTTCAAACTCTCCAAGAAGTTCTTTATTCGAGACCTCGCGCAAGTTGTAATCTACTGAACGAGTTTTATAGGTTCCACCTAGTTGATCTTCCCAATTGCCGCTCCAGTTGATTTTGTCTAATGTACGTCCGCTCACTAGGGAGACGGGTCGCGCTACGGGTGCCGTTTCGACCAGGGGGGTATCCACCAGATGGCTATAATTAAACGAAAATGGCTCGTAATAATCGAGGATTTCAGGAAGGTGTGGGTTAGCGAATATGGTCATCAACTCCCAAAGGCGCCCACCTTGTTTTAAATGCAGCTTACCATTCTTGCGCACCCATCCACCGTGCCAGTGATCCTGATTCTCCCAGTTTTTAGGATATCCTACGCCGGGTTTCGTTTCGACGTTATTAAACCAGATGTATTCCGTACCGCGGCGATTCGTCCAGGTATTCTTACAGGTAACGGAACAAGTGTGGCATCCTATACATTTATCGAGATTGAAAACGAGAGCAAATTGTGCACGGACTTTCATCTGGTGCCCTCCACGGCTTGCCTAAGTATGGCTTCGTCTTTTTCCGTTAGTGGCCCTTCCATCCACTTTATTGTTGCATCGCTTACCTTGCGAATCAGGATTTCGGAGTCGCGCTGGCTGCCTACGGGACCGTAATAGTTTAACGTCCAGGCAAGTTGGGCATAGCCTCCGACCATATGGGTCGGCTTAACAATGACGCGAGTGGCGCTATTATTGATTCCACCGCGCTTACCGGTGCTAGGTGCGCCAGGGACATTGATGGTATTCTCTTGCTGATGATACATGATCGAGACCCCTTCGGGTATTCTTTGACTTACAACGGCACGTGCCATAAGTGCCCCGTTCTCGTTGATTCCCTCGACCCAGTCATTATCCGCGATATGCAGACGATCGGCATCTTTCTCGCTGATCCAGATATGGGGGCCTCCTCGCGAGAGATGGAGCATACGTAGGTCATCATGATAGGTGCTGTGGATGCCCCATTTGTCGTGTGGAGTGAGGAATCGCAATAACAACCCATTCTGAGTGTCGAAGCGCTCGTCCAAACCTTGGACTGCCAAGGTTGGTAGTGGTGGGCGATAGGTGCAGAATCCCTCACCAAAGTCCAGAAACCACTCATGATCTAGATAAAATTGGCCACGTCCAGTTAGGGTTCTGTAGGGCACGGCATGATGAATATTGATGTATCCAGAATTGTAACTGACGGCATCGGACATCAGGCCGCTCCACGTCGGAGAAGATATAACTTTCCGGGGCTGTACTTGGAGATCATGGAAATGGATTTTCTCATCGCGCCGGTTCGCGGCCAGTTGAGTCAGTTGTAGGCCCGTTTTCTTCTCTAGGGAACGCCACGCTTTGTATGCAACCTCGCCGTTGGTTTCCGGAGAGAGATGTAAGACCATGTCGCAGGCTTGAATATCTGTGCTGAGAGAGGGTCGGTGAGCGTCTTCTTGGTCCTCGCCCTGGAATGCGCCGTTTATATGTAGTAACTCCTCTATTTCCTGTCCTGCTTCCCAATGTTCCCCTTTCGCACCATTGCCCAAGTCTTGCAGACGAGGTCCGATACTGCAGTATTGGTGGTAAACTTGGCTGTAGTCTCTAGTCACGATTTCTAAACGCGGACAATTCCGTCCCGGTATTGGTCTTGTACCCTTCCTTTTCCAGTCATCGACACCAATAGCTTGGCCCAATTCGTCAGGGCTATCGTGCAGTAAAGCTAACGCTAAAAGATCTTTTCGGATGCCAAGATGTTTTGTGGCAAGTTTAGAAAAACGCTGGGCAATGTTCCGGAAAATCTGCCAGTCACTTCGACTCTCCCAACCTGGGTCTACTGCAGCACCTAGAGGGTGGATAAATGGATGCATATCGGTAGTGTTGAGGTCGTTTTTCTCGTACCAGGTAGCAGTGGGCAAGATGATGTCAGAGTAAGCGCCGGTGCTATTCAGACGAAAGTTGATGTCGACCATCAGATCTAGTTTTCCTATAGGTGCAGACTCTCGCCATTTTATTTCTTGACTGGAAGCTCCCGCATCATCGCGTCCCAGCACGGCGTTTTCTGCGCCGAGTAAGTGTTTGAGGAAATACTCGTGCCCCTTGGCATTGGTACCGATTAGATTGTTGCGCCATACAAAAAGATTACGTGGCCAATTATTGTGGTGATCAATATCCTCGCTGGCAAATCGTAAGTCTCCATTTTGCAAGTCTGTGATAACAGCCTCGATGGCATCTGCGTCCGTCGTGCATCCCTGTTGTTCCAGGCTCGCCAGAATCTCCAAGGGATTGCGATCAAAGTGCGGCGCTGCAGGCAACCAACCCATTCGCTCGGCAACGACATTATAGTCAGCGAGAGTATGGCCTCGATAGCTGGCCTTAGCTGCCGGCTGCAGAAGCTGTTCCGCATGGACACGCTCGTACCGCCATTGGTCTGTGTGAAGATACCAGAAGCTGGTGCCGGCCGCTTGGCGAGCGTGGGGATACCAATCGCTGGCGAAGGATAAAGGAAGCCATCCCGCCTGGGGCCGAAGCGCCTCTTGTCCGACATAATGTGCCCAACCGCCGCCGCTTTGCCCGACACAGCCACAAAGATGTACTAGGTTTATGATAGCGCGATAGTTCATGTCGTTGTGATACCAATGATTGGTGCCTGCACCGACTATCACCATAGAACGGCCTTGCGTGGCTACGGCATTCTGCGCGAACTCGCGGGCAATACGCACACACACATCTTGGGGTATGCCCGTGATGGACTCCTGCCAGGCTGGCGTAAAGCAATGATCGGGATCCGAATAGTCAGCAAGCGGATCGTTCTCTTCTACTATTTCTACACCGGTTCGACGCACACCATACTGAGCTAGTAACAAATCAAAAACTGAACAAACGAGTAATTCTCCATGTTTTGTCTGCAGGCGCCGAGCTGAAACTTTGCGCTCTATCAAAGCGGGTACATCTTCACCGCGCTTGCCATAGTACGGAAAAACCACGGTTACAAGTTCGGTATTGGGCTTTCCTAAAGCCGAGAGTTCGGCAACAATGGGCGCATGGCTGCTGGCGTCCTCTTGAAGCAGGTTCCAGTTGCCTTCAGCTTCATCCCATCGGAAGCCTATTGACCCCTTTGGACACCGGTAATTCTTAGTTAGCTCGTCAAAAATGATGGTTTTCCAGTCCGGATTGGAATCCTGCCCCAACTGATCTTTGAAATCACCAGCCCGGAGGAAGCGATCACTGGTGTGGTGGCCATCCGGTAGAGGTCGGAGTATTACCTGCATGGGTAAGTCCGTGAAACGGCGGCAATAGTCTATAAAATAGGGGACTTCCTTTTGAATATAGAATTCCTGCAAGACGACATGGCCCATAGCCAAAAAGAATGCCGCGTCGGTCCCGGCTCGAACGGGTAGCCATTCATCGGCAAACTTGACATATTCAGCATAGTCGGGTGCCATAGCGACCACTTTCGTCCCTTTGTAGCGTACTTCGGAATAAAAGTGTGCGTCTGGGGTGCGGGTTGCTGGGATATTGGTGCCTGCGACAATGATATAAGTAGAGTTGAACCAATCGGCCGACTCTGGCACATCCGTCTGCTCCCCCCAGACTTGGGGCGAAGAGGGGGGGAGGTCGCAATACCAGTCGTAGAAGCTCAACGGTACCCCGCCGATGAGGGAGAGGTAACGGGCGCCCGAGGCATAGCTAATCATGGACATGGCCGGGATGACGGAAAATCCGGCAATGCGATCTGGGCCGTACTGCAAAATGGTATACACATTCGCGGCGGCGATAATCTCATTGACTTCCTCCCAAGAACTACGAACAAAGCCCCCCAAGCCTCGAACAGCGATGTAGCTGCTGCGTTTGCGCGGGTCTTCTTGGATGGCTCGCCAAGCCTCCACGGGATCCTTTCCCCGAGCCTTCTCGGCGCGGTAAAGCTCCAGCAAGCGTCCGCGAACCATCGGGTATTTGATACGATGTGGACTATAGAGGTACCAGGAAAAGCTGGCGCCTCTTTGACATCCCCGGGGCTCGTGATTGGGTAGGTCTGGGCGCGTTTCCGGATAATCGTGAGCCTGCATCTCAAAAACCACCAATCCATTTTTGACATGCACATTCCAGCTGCATCCACCGGTGCAGTTTACCCCATGAGTAGTGCGTACGATCTTATCGTAGCGCCAACGGTGGCGATAGGCGTCCTCCCACTGACGATCGTCGCGCAATTTTACGCCGTGGCCATCGGCAAATGCTTCTTGATCGCGCACTAAGAATTTCAGTCGATCCAATAAGTGACTCACTTAGTCCTCCTCCATTTCACGTGGGACAGGCTCAGCCAGTTCGCATCTGCGCCAAGTATAGACTATTCTGAAGGGCGAGATAGTGTTGTCCGTACGTATCCGCGATGAGCGTGGATTCTTGATCGGAATCAAGGTAAACGTCTGTGCGCTGCGTCATCGTAGCGAAACGATACAGCTCCTGGCTTGGTTCTGCGGTAGGTCACAGAATCGCGGCGTCGCGTTTGGTGAACGCTAATGATGATCTGTAGTCGTTAGGTGATCAATAGACTCTATAGAGGGTTATGCTATGGATTTGATGGATGTATCTGCACCCTCCTTTGATGATCCGGTAGGACTCTTGTTGGCTTGCCATCGACGCATAGAGAAGCACTGCGACACCTTAGAGCGGATCCCTGGGCATTTGCAAAGTCATGGGGTGGACAACGAGTCGTTGACAGCTGCCGAGCGTATTCTACGATACTTTGATCTTGCCGGCCCAGCCCACCATGCCGATGAAGAATTCGCGCTCTTCCCTTGGCTTTTGGTACATCCGGATTTTCCAGAGTTTCTTCGTGCACCCTTACGAAACCTGACTGCCCAACACCGCCAGCTGGAAGAGGCTTGGCAGAATCTTGCAGAGGATCTGCGCGACTTGGTCGCTACCAAAAAGATTCGAGCACTACGACTTGAGCCATTCATTACAATGAACCGCGTTCACATCGCCCTGGAGGATGGAGAGATTTTCCCTCTTGCTCGACAACTCCTGGACCCAGATTCTGCCAGAGCCATCGGTGAAACCATGTTGCAGAGGCGACGTGACGAGGAGCGCGGTGCATGAACAAAAATAACGTCCTCTCTGGGCATGGGTTTTTTCCTGTTGGGTGTGGCTTTGACCGTCATATTCCAGCTTTGCCTTTGACATGGGTTTGACAGCCGCCTGGTGGCTACCCATCGTGTCGCCCGCGATTGCCGCGGCCAGTGGCGGTTGCTGGCACCACACCAAGCTCCTGCTGCAGCTGAGAACGTGATTTACCTGAGTTATGTGTTCTGGGCGATATTGGTGCTACTGGCGATGGAGATTCTCGCGATTCTGTTGCTTCGCTTGATTCTGCACAAAATGCCGCATCAGGATATGGCGGTTTCTAGTTGGCTGCCACTGGGACCGATCGGTACCAGTGCAATGATAATGATCACTCTGGGCAATGCAGATTTTGCCAATTTTCACGGTGCCCTGGCGGAGATGACGCATTTCGCACAAATGGCGGGTCTGATGGTTGCCCTCCTGTGGGGCTTTGGCCTGTGGTGGATGTGCATGGCGATATCCTGTGCTATCTGTGGGATGGACTGCTGTTCAATTCAATATGGGCTGGTGGGGCTTTACCTTCCTCTTGAGCGTTTTCAATTCAGCAACCTATTTGCTCGCCGACAAGATCGGCTTCTGGATTTTTGCCCCTTTGGGCGTGGTCTTTACCGCAATGCTGGCATTTTTCTGGGTGATCGCCACACAGAAGAGTTTTTTTACATGTGGACGGGTGGGCTCTTCTGTGTTCCCTGTTTATCCGAAGAAACCGGATTACCTATGCAGTGCGAGAGTCCAAGGCTGGCATCAGAAACAGGCAGATAGGTAGTTTTATCCTGCAGGCCAAAAAAAGGAGAAATCAATGAAACCAATACCGCTATTGATCATCGGGCTGATTGCGCTACCAGCAATTAGCTACGGAGAAACCATACAACAGTTCCTCGAGAAATCCACAGTAAGCGGCAATATCCGGTCCTACTATGATAATCAAATGTTTGGCGGTGATTCGGTAGAAAATCGTTATGCCTATTCCCTCGGTGGCATGATCAAGGTGCAGACAGCTCCATTGTATGGCGTTAGCGCTGGCGTTGCCTTCTATACCGCCAATGATCTTGGGGCCAACGATACCAACGGTCGCGAGCTGCGCCTCGACCCCTTGTTGATGGGGTCAAGAACTTCCTTAAATGTCTTGGGGCAAGCCTATTTGCAGTATCAGAATCCATGGCTGCAGGTAGACGTTGGCAATCTCCTGCTCAATACACCTTGGATGGGAACCGCCGATGCGTTCATGATCCCTAACACGTATCAGGCCGTTTCCGTAACGGTCCATCCTCTACCCAACCTGAGCATCATTGGTATCCGCGAGTTTCGTTATAAAAACCGTATTCAGTCCGATTATCATCGACAGACGTTGCTCAACTACAACTCCTACTATAACTATTTGCCTAACAACAGCGACGGTACTCTAGCCTTTGGTATAAAGGGACAAAAACTGGGGATAAAAGCAGCGGCATGGTACTACCGGTTCTATGACTTAACGAATCTATTCTATGGCACCGTAGGTTATACTACCCCAGTCTTGCTGCAGCATTTCCAGCCTTTCGCCGATTTTCAGTACGCGCGGGAGTGGGCTGATGGAGCCCAGCTGACTGGTCCCGTGAATGCTACGGTATTTGGCGGTATGCTGGGGATAAAAGCACACTTTTATGGTATGAGCGGCTCGGTCTTTGCGGCATACGACAACATTCCGCAGCGTGATACAACCTTGCCTAACGGTAAAATCCTGCCCAACGGTGGGTTCATTTCCCCCTATACCCAACAGTACAGCGCGGATCCTCTCTACACTAGTATTATGGATTATGGTCTGATTTCAGCTTCTGCTGCGGGACATGCCTGGAAGGCCGGATTTGTCTTTCATCCCATACCCACCCTTCGCTTCAAATACTCCTACAGCTGGTACCACACGGCACCGTTTCTTCCCAATGTCGAGGCCAACTACATTGACGTTACCTATACCCCAGGAGGATTCTGGAAGGGATTATCCTTACGCAATCGTCTTGCCATCGATCACAGTAATCCTTTCGCCAATTATCATGGCACATTTGTCGATGATCGCCTGATGTTGCAATACAGTTTCTGAGAGCACTTCTCCTCCTCCACATAGTGACGTGCAATTCTTGGCAGCGGTGTATCGCTGCATTTTTATTTGCCATGCATGGTTATATAAGAGCATATCGGCGTTTTGAGTAGGTACGATACTGCACCTGCCATTTGCCGGATACGTCGAGGACTGCGCGACAGGCCAGCATTTCCGGTCGCTCCCGTGACGATTGCAAGCACGACACTGTGGCGACAGTGGCGGTCGCCGTGACTAAAAACCCTATCGAGCGCGGCCTGACGCTAGCCGAGATCGACCGGGTCCATCTCGCCTAGAAGCTGACCAGCCTTGACGTGGTCGGCCACGTATACGTTCAACCGCAACCCCCGCCCGACCACGATCGGGAATACTGTAGGTGTAGTGCGCCTACACGGTGCCGATGCCGAACAGCGCCGGTTGCAGGGCGCGGCTTGCCACCTTGGTTGTCGTGACCGACACCGGCGCCAGCGACCCCGAGCGTAGCGCTACGTAGCCGAACAAGATCAGAATGGGCACCAATACGGCAAGCAGCAGCAGGGTGCGGCAGTTTATTGCGGAAAACGTCATGGCTGGCTCCGAATGCAGCGGTGGTACAGCGCGAACATTCCTGGCGCCGCGCTGCGAATATGTTGGGGTTTGCCGTTCAGCAGGGTCTGCATCACCAGGCCCTGGATGGCACCGATGAACATCGCGGTGGCGGCGTCGGCGGGTAGATGTGAGGGATAGGAATCCATGACATCATCCAATAGTAAGTAATCAGTTCCTGTCTTATCTGTTGGAACCTGTATGTCAAGATGCCCTATGCGGGCATCGGGACATCTGCAACGGCAGCGATTCAGAGGAACGCAGCCCCTACGCTCACGCCAGACTGATAGCCAACAACTTCTTGCGATCCAGAATCACGATATGCTGCCCCTGCATATCGATGGCATGGGCATCTTTCAGGCGGCGGAGGACGCGCGAGAAGGTTTCTGGCGTCAATCCCAGACGCGCCGCGATGCTGACCTTCTTCGCAGGAAGGGAAAAATCGGCTTGCGGAGCCGCAGACTCCGACA
>JAQVDS010000037.1 GCA_028697715.1 Acidithiobacillus sp.
GCCAGCAAGGTGGCTGGATGGTAGGCCTTGAGGCCTCTGCCCCGATACTGCTTGACTAACTTCGAGAGATCCAGCTGCTCAATCACCTCCACAATGAACCGGGCCAAATGCCCCTCGGGAAGCCAGTCCTCCATGGACGGAGGGAGCAGATAGGAAGTCTTGCGGTCGGCAGAAATGAAATGGGCCATGTCGCACTCAATCAATTGATTTATAAGTTATTATACCTTATTGAGCCCAAAGGGTAAATCCGACGGGCTGCTAGCCAGCTGGGTCGTGCGCGGTGGCGTACCTACGTTGGCGAATCTCCGTGAGGACCCGGCATGGCGCAGCAAGCGCCCGGGGAGCTGAAAAAGCCGCCACGAACCGTCGCGACGCGCGTAAGAGGTCCTCCCGGCACTGCGCGCGGGTCGCTGCGATTTTGCACTCTTGATGGAATCTTAAGTTGCATGAATTTTGCTTTGCTCAACATGACAATGGCGTCCTCGCTTCGGTTCTACGGAAGCGAGGCTTTCTTTTGTGAGCTGTTGAGGACTATGGAATGAAAACCGATGCTGAACTCTCGCTGGGCTATGTTGCCCTCGCCGATAGCGCGCCTTTGCTAGTTGCACAGGAATTGGGTCTATTTGCCCGCGAAGGACTACGTGTACGCCTGCAATGCGAACCCTCCTGGGCCAGCCTGCGCGATCATCTCCTCTTTGGCGAGCTGGTAGCGGCACATGCTCTAGCACCATTGCCGATGGCGGCCACCCTCGGCGTTGCCTCTCCCAAAATTCCGGTAATAACCGGATTGGTCCTCTCGCTCAATGGCAACACCATCACCGTCAGCCAGCGTCTGTATAGCGAGCTGTTACAGCGGGGCACTGCAGCGACCGCCGATCCTGCTCGCATGGGACAGGCGCTACGAGAACTTACGCGCAGCCACCCCAGTCTCCTGCCGCTACGTTTTGCCGTGGTATCACCCGTCTCCAATCACCATTATCAATTGCGCCACTGGCTACGCGCAGCCGGTCTCGAATTACACAGTGAAGTCGAGATTGGTGTGGTTCCGCCGCGCTATATGGTCGATGCCCTACGCAAGGACGAGATCGATGCTTTTTGTGTGGGTGAGCCTTGGGGAAGTCTGGCCGCCATGGAGGGGGTCGGACAACCCATCGTTAGTAGTTATTCTCTATGGAACAATGTGATGGAGAAGGTTCTGGCGGTGCGCGAGGATTGGGCGAAGCGCGAACCGGCCCTTCATCAAGCCCTGCTGCGCGCCCTGATTGCCGCAGGCCGTTGGCTGGATGATGCAGCGCATCGACAGCAGGCCGCGCGGTGGGTAGCCCAGGCCATCGCCGTTCCCGAGGCCGCGCTTGCTGCGGCATTGCAGGGAACCATACCCGGCATGGCTGGGCAACCCGATGGCCATGTATTCCACCGCTACGCGGCACAATATCCCTGGCAGGAACACGGCCTCTGGCTAGCAGAACAGATGCGTCTTTCTGGACAATGGCCGACGGCGACCAGTCCCAGCGCCGTGGTGGAGCGGGTCTATCGCGGCGATCTGTATCGATTGGCGGCAACGGCCATGGATGCTCCCATTCCGGTCGATGAACAGTCGGGTTTCGGCATCCATGCAAGCCCCTGGAAATTGCCGGGAGTTGCGCGCGACATTGCGATGGGTACGACGCAAATTTTTGATGGCAGTCTATTATTGCAAAGACCTAGTTGAATCGTTGTCTTGACCCATAATGAGGCCCCAAAAGCGGGCGTATGCACTACACTTGTGCATTATACAAAGGCCAGCGCCGGCGCAGTCACCCTCCGAATCTTCAGTGCAACTCATTATTTTTACGTAACTTTACAGAAAATTTCTTGTTGATCTCCATTATGGCATGATTTCTGCTTGATTAAGCTAGAGCATCACTCAACGCTGAATGATGACACGGGACGATGGCGTTCCTGACCGGTAGCGGTCGGGGACGCCTTTTTTGTTGTGCGCATGATCGGAGGATCAAACGAATGCAATCCTTGCTTTCACAACTACGTGCGGGAAATCGGCGCGCCTTGGTCGCCAGTTTTCTTTATTTTGATACGGGTTTTACGGTATGGCTTTTGTTTGGGCCGCTGGCGCCATATATGATCCAAAGTCTGCATATCACCCCCATGCAGCAGGGTTATCTGGTCGCCATTCCCGTGCTGTCCGCTGCAATTTTGCGCATTGGCTTCGGCAATCTCTACCAAGCCATGGATGGGCGCTGGCTGGCCTTGATCGGGGTGGCACTTTCGGCGATTCCCCCCTTGGTCCTTTCCATCTACCCGTATACGCTCAGTTACGATGCCCTGATTTTCCTGGGTGTTTTGCTGGGCGTTGGCGGTGCCAGCTTTGCCGTCGCCCTACCCATGGCTGGCAGCAATTATCCTCCCAAAATCCAGGGAACGGTGTTGGGCATTGCGGCGGCGGGCAATATCGGCGCCGTCCTCGATGGCTTTCTCTTTCCGCCCCTGGCCGGACAATTTGGCTGGACCCATGCTGCGGCAGCGGTACTTCCCTTGTTGGGCCTCGCCGCAGTGACCCTGTGGTTTTGGGGCAAGGATTGCGCTCCCAAAACTGGGAAGGTGGCACCGGCGGCCTGGGGTTGGGGCTTGACTCTCGTCGGTCTCGCGATTCTGGCCGTTGCTACCCCGCGCGGCTGGCTGGGGCTGCATGGCAAAGCGGCGCTCCTGATGTTGCCGGTCTATGGCGTCCTCCTGTCGTTGCTCTTCCTGCCGCGCCGCTACTTTCCGGTTCTGCGCGAGCGGGACACTTGGGCGTTGATTTTGGTCTACGCCATTACCTTTGGCGGCTTTGTGGGCATGTCGGCCTTTGTCAGCCTGCTGCTGGTGACGCTCTACCATCTGCCCAAGGTAGACGCCGGTATGCTGATGGGCCTCTTTGCCTTTACTGGTGCCATTCTCCGTCCGTTTGGCGGGCTGATCGCTGACCGCATTTCGGGAGCGCGCGCATTGCAGTTTTTCCTCGCAGGGATCTGCCTCATCGATGCTGCTTTTTCTCTGTGGACGCCCACCCTGGCCGTCAGCATCGCCCTTTTCCTCTTTCTCTATGCGGCATTTGGTCTCGGTAACGGCGCCACCTTTCAACTCGTACCCCTGCGCTGGCCGGAAAAGACCGGGCTGATGACCGGCATCATTGGTGCTGCCGGTGGTATCGGTGGTTTCTATTTGCCGGTAATTCTTGGAATCGCCAAGGAAGACACCGGGAGCTATCACTGGGGTTTCGGGATTTTTGCTGGACTCAGCGCAACGGCATTGCTGCTGATCGTGGGCTTGCGCCGCCAGTGGCAGACCTGGGCCAAGGTTGCCTCCGCCCATGGTCAGTGCATGCCTTCGCAAGGGCAAGCTCCCCAGGCATCCGCCATCGCGGACTGAAATCCTCCTGCTGTCACCTTCCAGCGGCGTTCGCGCCGCTGCCAGCCCCCCCTTGTCTGGAGTAAGCCATGATCCAATTCTCTTTCCGTCACCAGATCATCGCCGCAGCCATGGTGTCTGCAGTCGTCTTGCCACAGAGCGATGCCTGGGCTGATCCCATTGTGCAGGCCATCAGCGCTGGCAAGGTCAGTCTGGATTTTCGTCCGCGCTATGAATTCATGTCGCAAGCCGGCAAACGTGACGCCAACGCCTTTACCGTACAAACCTTGTTAGGGTTGAAAAGCGCCCCGATTGCCGGTTTCAGCGCTAACCTGCAGTTCATCGATGTGGCGGGAATCTTCAATGATTACAACAGTCTGCGCAATAGCAAAACTGCGTATGCTGTCATCCCCGACCCCGAAGAAGCGAACATCAATCAGGCCTATCTGCAGTACCAGGGCTTGGGCGGGCTACTGGTCCGTGCCGGGCGCCAGGAAATCAATCTCGACGACCAACGTTTTGTCGGGGCGGTCGGTTTTCGGCAAACTCCTCAGACCTTTGATGCTGTTTCCCTCCAGGAAAATCCCAGCAGCAGCCTGGGTGTCTATGCCGCCTATATCTGGCGTATCAAAAACATCCTCAATGAAAATGTGCCGAGCAAGACCTTTCTGGGCGAGGTCCATTGGCAGCCGTCGCCCTTGTTTCATGCGCAAGCGTTTGGTTATTGGTATGGAAATCAAGCGAACAGCGCGATCCCTGGAGCTGCCGGCTGTTTTCTGACAGGCAATGCCCAGGTTTGCAACAGCCAGACCCTCGGCGTACGCCTGCAGGGCAGCATACCGATTTCTGCTTCCCTGCAGATCCCCTACGACGCCAGCTATGCCAAGCAGCTACCATATGACGGCGGCAGTCCCCTCGTCGATGCCCAGTATTACCACCTGGGCAGTGGGGTGCGCTGGTCCGGGCTTGGCGTACTCGCCGATTACATGGTGATGGGAAGCAATGACAAGGGCAGCTATGGATTCCAGACGCCACTCGCCACCAAACACGCCTTCAATGGCTGGGCGGAGGTCTTTCTTACTACCCCGCCGCAGGGTTTGCGCAGTCTCTATTTCACCGTGGAGGGCAAGCTTTTGGGCACGGCACTGCAGGCGACCTATTATGACTTCCGTAGCGCCTACCACAGCGAAGCCTATGGCCACGAGATCGATCTATCGGCCATTCATCGCTTCTCGCCGCACTGGACGGCCGGGGTGCAGTATGCCGATTACCGGAAAAACCAGTACGGAGTGAATACCGAAGGCGCCTGGGTATTCGTGACGGCAAGCTTCTAACGCACCATGATAGTGCATCGTGCACCATGGGATGCACTATCCGATAGCAGGATACTCCTGGAAAATTCATAACCTATTGTATTTTATGAGGTGAAGTTCTGGCATGTTAATTGCTGTGAATGAACTGAAGCAATCTCCCTGATTGTTGGTATGTGAAACGGCAAAGGCGTCGTCAGCATTTTCGGCTGACTGCGCCTTTTTTCTTTGGAGAAACGTCACGATGGGCAACAAGACACGAAAGGCACGCTTGGTGGTGATTGGCAACGGCATGGCCGGCATCCGCACCGTCGAAGAGTTGCTGAAGATGGCTCCTGACCTCTACGAGATCACGGTTTTCGGCGATGAGCCGCACCCCAACTACAACCGTATTCTTCTGACTCCGGTGCTGGCCGGCGAGATGCGCCTGGAGGAGACCATTCTCAATGATCATGACTGGTACCAGGAACACGGCATTACCCTGCGCACCGGCTGCCTGGTTACGCAGATCGATCGCGTGCGGCGTCAAGTCATCACCGCGCAGGGGGAGAAGGTACCGTATGATCGCGTCCTGATCGCTACCGGTGCGGCGGCAGCCCTGGCGCCGATCCCGGGCAATGATCTCCCCGGCGTCTATTCCTATCGCGACATGCGCGACGTAGAGGCGCTGACGCAGGTGAGTGCCGACGGTGGCGAGGCAGTCATCATCGGTGCCGGCCTGCTGGGTCTGGAGGTGGCGCATGGCCTGAATGCCCGCGGCATGCAAGTGACTGTCGTGCACCGGCGGGCCTGGCCGCTGGACAAGCAATTGGACGCCCGCGGCGGTGCACTCTTGCGGCAGGCAATAGAGGCCCGCGGTATCCGTTTTCTGATGGAGCGGGAAAGTGCCGCCGTTTTGGGCACGGACCGCGTGGAAGGCTTGCAATTTCAGGACGGGAGCCAGATTCCCGCACAAATTGTGGTGATGACCGTGGGCATCCGCCCGCGTATCGCCCTCGCCCAGGCCGCAGGCCTCGCCTGCGAGCAAGGGATATTGGTGAGCGACACTCTGCAAACCTACGACCCAAGGATCTATGCCGTGGGCGAATGTGTGCAGCATCGCGGCATGACCTATGGGCTGGTGGCGCCCCTCTTCGAACAGGCGAAGGTGGCCGCCAACCATCTGGCCGAATATGGGAGAATGCGCTACCAGGGGTCGGTTACCAGCACCAAATTGAAGGTAACCGGAATCGAGCTGTTTTCGGCCGGGGATTTTCTCGGTGGCGAGGGTACGGAAGAACTCACCCTGCTCGATGCCCACCAAGGAATCTATAAAAAAGTGGTCCTGCAGGGCGATACCATCACAGGGATCCTGCTCTATGGCGATACCAGCATTGGTCCCTGGCTCTTCGAATATCTGCGCGACAAAAACAACGTCGCGTCCCTGCGTGACCATCTTCTCTTTGGCGAAACCCATCTGGGCGATGCCGGACATGCCGGCGTCAATCAAGCCGCGCGCCTGGCGGACAGTGCCGAAATCTGCGGCTGTAACGGGGTCAGCAAGGGACAGATCGTGCGCGCCATTCGTGATGGACTCTTCACCCTGGAAGAGGTTCGCAAGTGTACCAAGGCCAGTGCCTCCTGTGGTTCCTGCACCGGTCTCGTCGAACAGCTCCTGGTCAGCACCCTGGGAGGAGTCTATGACAGCAGCGCGCGCAAGAAGGCCCTTTGTGGCTGCACCGATTACAGCCATCAGGAGGTGCGTGACGCCATTCGCAAAGAGAAGCTGCTGTCGGTGCGCGATGTCTTTCGCTATCTCGACTGGCGACATCCCGGCGGTTGTGCCACTTGCCGTCCCGCCGTCAACTATTATGTGCGCACCGCCTGGCCTGCTGAGAGCAAGGATGACCCATCGGCACGCTTCATCAACGAGCGCGCCCATGCCAACATCCAGAAGGACGGAACGTACTCCGTCGTTCCCCGCATCTACGGTGGGGTAACCACACCGGCAGAACTGAAGCGCATTGCCGAGGTCGCCGAGCGTCATGCCGTGCCCATGGTCAAATTCACCGGCGGACAACGCCTCGATCTGCTCGGAGTACGCAAGGAAAAATTGCCACTGATTTGGGCGGAACTGGATATGCCCTCCGGGTATGCCTACGGCAAGGCCTTGCGCACGGTAAAGTCCTGTGTGGGCAAGGAGTTTTGTCGCTTCGGGGTACAGGACAGCACCCAACTCGCCATCGATCTGGAAAAGAATCTGGAACGGATGTGGGCGCCGCACAAGGTCAAACTTGGCGCCTCCGGCTGCCCACGCAACTGCGCCGAAAGCACGATCAAGGACGTCGGGGTAATCGGCGTCGATTCTGGCTGGGAGATTTATGTGGGTGGCAATGGTGGCATGAAGGTACGGGCGGCCGACCTCCTGGCCAAGGTAAAGACCGAGGCCGAGGTCATCCAGATCAGCAAAGCCTTTCTGCAGATGTACCGCGAAGATGCGCAATATCTGGAACGCACGGCGCCCTGGGTGGAGAGGGTCGGCCTGGAGCAGATCAAGTCGCGGGTCATCGACGATCTGGCCCAACGAGTGGAACTGGCAGAGCGCCTGGATTTTGCGATTGCCCAGGAGAAGGACCCCTGGGCGGAAGCGGTTTCCGGCCGCCTGGACATTCACGCCGCGCCGCTGCGGCGGGTATCCGCCTGAGGAGGGCAGAATATGGAATGGTTTCCTTTGGGCAGGATAGACGAAGTGCCCCTGGGTGGGGGTCGCTATGTGGAGACGCCAGCAGGGCAGATTGCCGTGCTCTGTAACGAAGCAGGCGAGTTATTCGCAGTGCATAACCGCTGTCCCCATCGCGGTGGTCCTCTCTCGGAGGGCTTCGTGTCGGGCAAGACGGTATTCTGCCCGTTACACAACTGGCAGATCGACCTGGAGAGCGGCCAAGCTCTGCCTCCCGATCAAGGCTGCGTAAAGACCTTTCCTCTCAAAACGGAAGGCGAGGAAATCTGGCTGGGTCTGCCGGAGATGCAGTCGTGAACCCCCCAGCCCTACGCGAAAGCCGGTCCGTATGTCCGTACTGTGGCACAGGTTGCGGGGTTCTCATCGAACATGATGGCGAGCGGATCCTGGGCGTGCGCGGAGATCCTGAACATCCGGCCAATTTTGGCCAGCTCTGCAGCAAGGGTATGACGCTGGCGCAGACAGTGCACGGCTCCGGCCGTGCCACTGTCCCTTTGCAGCGGGTGGCCGAGGAAACGTGGCAGCAGGCCAGCTGGGAGCAGAGTATGCGCCAGATCGCCACCCGTTGGGCCGAGGTCTACCGGGATCGTGGACCCCAGGCCCTCGCCTTTTATGTCTCTGGCCAGTTGCCGACGGAAGACTATTACGTGGTCAACAAACTGGCCAAAGGTTTTCTCGGCACCAATCATATCGACACCAACTCCCGCCTATGTATGGCATCGGCGGTGACGGGCTATAAACGGAGCCTGGGTATGGATTCCGTGCCCTGCAGCTACGAAGATCTGGAACGGACCGACTGTCTGTTCATCGTGGGAGCGAATGTCGCGTATGCCCACCCGATCATTTTTCGTCGCATCGAAGCGGCCAAGGCCCAGCGTCCCGAGTTGCGCATCATCGTCGTCGACCCAAGGCGCACGGCAACGGCCAGCATTGCCGATCTGTTTCTCCCCATCCTGCCGGGTACTGATGTGGCTCTGTTCCACGGCATCTTGCACCTCTTGATCTGGAATGACAGGCTGGACACCGATTTCATTCAACAGCATACGGAGGGCTGGCAGGAACTCAAACGGCGGGTACAGGAATATACGCCGCAGCGCGTGGCCGAGCTCTGTCAGATTGCCGAAGCCGATCTGCAGCGGGCGACCGAGCTCTTCGCCACGTCGCCCGCGGTTCTCTCCTTGTGGTGCCAGGGTCTGAACCAGTCGGCCCACGGTACCGACAACAATGTTGCCCTGATCAACCTGCACCTTGCCACCGGACAGATCGGGCGTCCAGGCGCTGGCCCATTCAGTCTCACCGGTCAGCCCAATGCTATGGGCGGGCGCGAGACCGGGGGAATGCCGGCCCTGTTACCGGGGCATCGGGAGATTGCCAATGGCGAAGATCGCGCCGCCATTGCCGAGCTTTGGGGTGTCGAAACCCTGCACCCGGAGCCGGGATACACCGCCGTGCCCATGTTCCAGGCGCTGGAGCGGGGGGATCTGGCAGCCATCTGGATCACCTGCACCAATCCCGTGCTCTCCCTACCGGATCGCCAACAGGTGGAACGAGCCTTGCGCACTGCCGAACAGGTCGTTTTGCAAGAGAGCTACTTGGATGGCGAAACCATGCCCTTTGCCCATTGGCTCCTGCCAGCAGCGAGTTGGGGCGAGCGCGAGGCCCTGGTCACCAACTCCGAACGGCGTATTTCCCACCTGCAGGCGGCCGTTCCCCCGCCGGGTTCCGCCCGACCGGACTGGCAGATATTCTGCGACTTTGCCCACGCTCTGGCTTTGGCCCTGGACCGCCTGAGCGTACCCCTGCCGGATCGTAAAGACGACTCCTGGCAGCAGCGGGCCTTGCGCATGTTTTCCTTTCAAGATACGGCCAGCATCTTTGCCGAATACCGTCGCTGCACGATTGGACGGGATCTCGATATCGGCGGCCTGGAAATCGCCATTCTCGATAGGCAAGGTCCGCAACAGTGGCCTTTCCCTGCCTGCGCAAAGAGTGGCCAAGTGCGGCTCTATGCCAATGGCATCTTCCCCACCCCCAGCGGTCGGGCCCGTTTCCATGCCCCGGTGCATCTGGGAGTAGCCGAGGAAATCGACGCCCGTTACCCCCTACGCCTGACGACCGGGCGCCTGCGCGATCAGTGGCACAGCATGGCGCGTACCGGCAGGGCAGCGAGCCTCTTCGCCAGCGCCGAAGAGGCATTGCTCGCCATCCACCCGCAGGATGCGCGGCAATACGGGCTGCAGGAAGGGCAATTAGTGCACGTCGAAAGCCGCCGTGGCGCGGCGTTGTACCGCCTGCAGTACGATGACAGTCTGCAGCGTGGTCTGCTTTTTGTGCCCATGCATTTTGGCTCACGGTATTCCCCGGCGGCCCTGTGCAACAGCGTGACCCTGGCGGCCATCGACCCGTACTCCGGCGAACCGGAATTCAAGCATACGGCGGTGCGCATCAGTGCCGCCGAACTCCCCTGGGAGGCGGCAGCACTGGTAGAAGACGACACGAGAGACCTATCCGCGATCCTACGCCAACTGGCCCAGGGCTTTCCCTATGCCAGCATCACGCCCCTGGTATCCAAACACGGTGCAGCAGTCCTTTTGCGGGTGGCTGCGGAGCAGGCACCGGAGTCGGAACTGGCCCAGCGTTGGGACACAGCACTCGCTTTGTCCGGCGCGGATACCCTGCTCTACGAAGACCCTCGCCAAGGCGTGAGCAAGCGCTTGCGTATCCGCGGCGGACGCTTGACCGGCTTGCGCCTGTGGGGCGGTTTACAAACCCTGGATTGGTTGCGTCAGCTCCTCCTGGAGAGGACGGCCATCGACGCCTTCCGTCTGGCTTTGTTGGCGCCTCGGGTACCAGACAATCTGGGGGCGTGGGAGCGTTCGCGGGGCATTTGTGCCTGCAAGGGCGTCGACGAAAAGACTATTCGGCAAGCCATTGCCAATGGTGCCGATACCCTGGAGGGCGTCATGCAGTGTTGTGGCGCAGGGACGGAATGCGGTTCCTGCAAGCCAGAGATTCAACAGTTACTTCAGAGTCGTTTGGCGGAGGCCTCATGAGTACGTGGAAGCAATATCTCAGTCGCGTCGCCCGTGGCCGTGAACATGCCGAAGACTTGCGGCGGGAAGAGGCCGAGGAGCTCATGGGCGCTTGGCTGCATGGCGAATTGCCAGAGCTGTATGCGGGAGCCTTCTGGGTGGCCTATCGCATCAAGAGCGAGAGCCTTGACGAACTGCTGGGCTTTCACGATGCCGTTCGCGCCCGCATGAGCACCATTTCCCGACCCGGTCGCCTGCGCCCCGTCGTGTTCGCCAGCTACAATGGCACGCGACGGTGCGCCAATCTCCTGCCCCTCCTGGCGCTCACCCTCACCCGTTGCGGTGTCCCGGTCCTGATCCATGGCGCCGATCTCGATGACCTGCCTGGATCGGCATCCGCAGACCATTCGCCGCAAGGGCGAGTCCACACAGGGCAGATCTTGGAGCACTTGGGTCTGGCGGCAGCGGCAAACCTCGCGCAAGCGGAGACCCTACTTCAGTTGCAAGGGTTGGTCTATCTGCCGCTTTCGGCCTGGCAGCCAGGATTGGCGCGCATCTTCGCCTTGCGCGAAAACCTGGGAATCCGTTCCAGTGTGCACACGTTGCTCAAAGGTTTGCATCCTTTTGCGCCGCAAGAGGCGATCGTCTGTGCGGCCGTCACCCACCCCCCGTATCTACAGCGTTTGCAGGAATTTTTCCTGGCTACGGAGATTCCCGCCCTCTGTTTTCGCGCAACGGAGGGGGAGCCCTTCGCCAATCCTCAGCGTCGTCCCGATCTCTTTCTCTGTCATCAAGGGGAGAGCCGGTTGTTGCTGGCCAAAGACCATGCCTCCCTCGCGCAACTACCGGAGCTGCCAGATAATCTCGCGGCAAGTACCAGCGAATTCATTTCCGCCGTGCTCGACGGCCGGCGGGCTTTACCCCTCGCCATTGCCGAACAGACTGCGGCGCTGCTGCTACTGAGCGGTCGTTGTGCGGACCTGGCCACCGCGCGTGCCTTGCTGCGGCAGTCCTTCACCCGTATCGCGGCCTAAAGGAAAACTCTCATGACGATCTCTTCCTCCCTCCATCCGGTTTCTCTGGTAGGCGCCGGTCCCGGCGATCCTGATCTTCTGACTCTTCGTGCGCTGCGCCGTCTGGAGAGGGCAGAAGTGATCTTTTATGACGCGCTCGCCAATCCTGCCATCCTGTCTTTGGCTCCACCCCGTTGCCGGCGGGTGGACGTCGGCAAGCGGGGCGGGCAAGTTTCCACCGAGCAAATGCGCATCCAGGAGCAGATGATCCGTGCCGCGCGCCAGGGGCTACGGGTGCTGCGGCTAAAAGGTGGGGATCCATTTCTCTTTGGGCGCGGTAGTGAGGAATGCCTCGCTCTGCGCGCCGCCGGCATCGAGTACGAAATCATTCCCGGAATTACCAGTGCCATGGGTGCCGCCGCCTATGCCGGCATTCCCCTCACCCACCGGCAGATGAGCCGGTCGGTGCTGTTCTGCACTGGGCAACAGGCGCGCAATTCCGAGGCCATCGACTGGGCACGCTATGCCGGGGCTGCCGACACCCTGGTCATCTACATGGGGATCGCGCAGATCGCCCAGATCTGTGCCGGTCTACTGGCCGGCGGGATGCCAGCGCTGACCCCGGCGATAGCCATCCAATGGGCGACCCTGGAACAGCGCCAACTGCGCAGCACGGTGCAGGAGTTGCCCGCGGCAATCGCCCGTGCGGGCATTGGCAGTCCGGCGATACTCATCATTGGCGCAGTGGTGGAGTTGGGGGATATACTGGCTTGGCTGCCGACACCCTCGCCAGCCGTCCCTGTTCTTCCCATCCAATGCCTATGACCCATCCGGTGCAACTACTCCTCGCCCATGGCTCGCGCGACCCCGAATGGCGCCAGCCCTTCGAATGGATTGCCGCCGACTTGCAAGCCGCCCATTCCCAGCGCCGCATCGTTCTTTGCTACCTGGAACTATGGTCGCCGAGCTTGCCAGAAGCCATCCAAGCGGAATTCGCCCGGGGTAGCCGCAATTTCCAGATTACCCCCCTGTTCTGGAGTCGTGGACGCCACCTGCGTGACGATGTACCACGAATCCTGCAGGAGCTGGCGACGGACCTGCCCGATTGTAAGATCACTCTCGACCCGCCCGTCGGGGAGTCCGAAATCGTGCGCTCGGCGGTGTTGCGTCTCCTGGCCTGACCGCCCCTATGTACCGAATCGTTCTCATCGATGACGATGACGCGCGCGTGACCATTCTGCGCGATGCACTGATCGCAGAAGGCCACAGTGTCCCTGCCGTCCTTTCGTGGCAGACCTTGTCCTGGCAGCGCGTAGAGGAATGCCAAGCAGAAGTCATCATCGCTGATGCCAGCTCCCCCGCACGCGACGTCCTCGAACACATCGTTTTCCTGAGTGAAACCCTGGAGCTTCCGGTGGTGGTGCTGGGCGCCCCGGAGGATGAAGACACCATGCGTCGCGCCATTCGCGCCGGGGTTGCTGCCTATGTGGCGCACGGAATCGCTGCGCGCGACATAGCCCCCATCCTCAAAGTTGCGGCATTACGCTATGCGGAATACCGCCAACTGCGCCAAGAATTGAGCAGCACTCGTACCGCTTTGAATGAACGCAAGATCATCGAACAGGCCAAGGGCATCGTCATGCGGGACCTGCAGATCACGGAGGCTGAGGCCTACCAGCGAATGCGTCGTCTGGCAATGAACCAGGGGAAAAAATTGATTGAAATCGCGCTGCAGATTATCGAAATCCGGAACCTTTGAGGGGAGCCTGTTATCCGGGGCCAAAATTGCCGATAGTCATCTGCTATCGTTAACATAAATGTGAAAGAAATCGGTAGAGCGGGCAGTAGGAGCCCTAACCCTCGGGTGGCCATATTCAAGTCTTGGTGACGTTTTACGCTGACTGATGCTGTGGCAGGACGCCGAGTTTGATCAATTTCTTGGTCCAGCGAGAAGCGTCGCACTGCACATTCAGTGCCACATAGTCTGTATTAGCATCCCGGTAGTATGTGCCGGTCGAGAGCATGACGTAGATGATGCGCAGCATTTTGTGGGCCAGCGCCCGACGGTCCCTCTGGAAGGCACCGAATTGGCGCCGATCCATCGTGACAGTACCGTCGGGTTCCGCGACAATGGCGCAGGCCGTGACCTGGGCTTGATGGATATCCAGCCCGATTACCCGCTGAAAGAGGGGTTGCAGTTCCATAGCGGCGCCTCTCCAGTTATGATCAAAAAGGAGAGATGGCGGGTGCCAGTGCCGAAATCACCAGCCTGTGGCAAGCCTCAGGTGGCCCTTTTATTGTGCGCTCTTAGAAGAGGCAATCCGGGGTACGAGTCGGCCTGGCGAGTCACGTTAGATTCGGGATGGAGTCTCCAAAAACTTGATCGACCTCGTCCCGCCATCTCTACTCCAGATTCTCTTTCATTTTCCGGGGTGACGCGAGTCGCAATGTGCGTTAGAGGGATACCAGACCAACCTGTATAACGGTGAGCTCGCCAAGGCCAAGGCCTTGGCAGCGCAAATCATCGCTCAGAATTCCTGAGCAAGGAGACGGGAGTGGAGACGACAAAGATCGAGACCCGGCGCGTGTATGAGCGACCATTGCCGACCGGCTACCGAGTTCTGGCTGAGCGCTTGTGGCCGCGCGGCCTGCGCAAAAGCGATCTGGATTTGGCCGCCTGGCCCAAGGACCTGGCGCCGAGTACCGAATTGCGCCAGTGGTTTGGCCATGACCCCGAACGCTGGGAAGAATTTCGCCAGCGGTACTGGGAAGAATTGCTGAGTCATCGGGACATTGCGCGTCAACTACTCGAAGATGCCAAGTCGCAGCCGATCCTTCTCCTCTATGCCGCCCATGATCAGGAGCACAACGGCGCCCTGGTGCTGCGGGACTTTTTGCGGCAGATCAGCGCCGTCTGAGTAGGGAGCGGGGATATGCATCAAATCGGGGAAGCAGCGGCACTCCGGGATCGTGTCCCTGCAGGTGCTTGCGCAAAATGGCGCCTCCCGATAAATCACGCCTCCGACTACGCATACGAAAGGGCATTGGGTTGTGCCGGTGTGAGCTGCTTTGCTCATCGTCTCCATTCAGTGTTGTCGGCCCTGGAATGCTAGTCGGAACAGCGCATGCACTGAACGTCATAGCGTTTTATCCAAGCCTGCAGGGCTTCGATGGCTTCCGGGCCCGTGTGCACCGAATCCAGAGCATGTTCCGGGTCCTCAGCGCGCAGCTTGGCAATCCAGGCATCCCCGTAGGGATCGATATTGATGAGGTGTGGATCTTCCAATAGGGCCTCATTCCGCTCGATGACTTCACCGGCAAAGGGAACCGGTACTCCGCCTGCCCACTTACCACTTTCCAGCGTCGCTACATGGCGGCCAGCGGCAAGCTGCGTGCCCACTTTCTTGATACGTGCCTTCTGCAGTCGGCCGGACATGGTTTGCGCGGGATCGGTGACGCCAATGGTAAAAATGCCTTCGCCTTCGGGGCGCACCCAAACATAGTCGAGATCATAAAAGAGATCTTCAGGTAACTGACAACCTTGGAATTCGCTCATGCCTTTTCCTCCTGCAAAAGATGCAGTTGCTGAATGGCCTCGACGCCATGATCCGGTAGCGCCTCGGCGAGATGCGGATAAAGTTCGGCTTCTTCTTTCGCATCATGCTGCTGAAGTATGGTCTGCACCGTACTGAGCAGATCCGTAAACTCTTCGGCATCCTGATTTTCAATGGCCTCTGCCATCTCCGTGAAAAACACCCGCAGGTCTTTGTGCCCCTTGCGCAAGAGCTCGGTCAGAGGATGTTCCTCGCCACCTTCCCAGTGCTCGAAGGCGGGGAAGAGCAAGCTTTCTTCCACCACCATATGGCCATCGACGATCCCGTGGCGAAACGTTTCCAAAAGCTGCGCCGCTTCCACCCAGTGTTGTTCCGATACGGCTCGGGCTGTGTTGGTCAGGATCTGGTCCAAGCGTTCGTGATCTTGCTGCATTATTGTACCGATATCTTTTGTCATGGTGATGTTCCTCTGTCTGTTTGCCTTTCAATGGATGTCTCGGTCTCAATAGGATACGATACGCTGTCTAGCCCGAAGGAAGTAGACTCCATATGAAAGTGCAACTACTGGTATCAAAGTGGTGCCCTACCTGTCCGCAGGCCGAGACCATCTGGAAGGAAGCCGCTGAAAAGCGCCCACTGGATCTGGAGATCCTTGACGTGGGTGAAAAAGACGGCCGCGAAGTGGTAAGTCGCCTACGCATCAAGACCGTTCCTGCTGTGGTCATTGATGGCGTGCTCAAAACCGTGGGGGTACAGCCGCTCTCCGAAGTTTTGAAATTGCTGGGCGATTGAGCGCAATCCATAAACAAAAACCTGTGCGCAACCTCACGCGCTGGGGCTGAAACTGTCGAAATGGATCTGCTCATGCGGCATCCCATGGGAGAGCAAGAGATCGATGGCCGCTTCGATCATGCCGGGGCTGCCGCAGAGGTAGGCTTCGTGCCCCTGCCAGGGGCCAGCGGCGGCAACGGCAGGTAAAAGGCGCCGGGGCCCCGACCAATCGGACAGCTCCGGATCGGAGCAGGAAACCGACAGCCGCAGTTCCGGATGCTTGCTGGCGAGATCTTCAAGGAAATCGAGATGATAGAGATCCCGCTGCTGGCGCACCCCAAAGTAAAGGGCAATGGGCCGCCGCTCGCCACACCGGAAATGATCCTCCAAAATTGCTTCGATGGGCGCCAGTCCTGTGCCGGCAGCAATGCACAGCAAGGGGCGATCGTTTTCCTGCCGCGTAAACTCCCCCTGGGCAGCCGACAGCATGATCTCCTCGCCTACCTGGGCGCGATCGAAGAGCCATTCCGAGAATTTGCCCCCGGGCACCTTGCGGATATGAAAGTGCAGGCGATGATCCTCCCTGGGGGCGCTGGCCATGGAATAGGAGCGCCAGAGGGAAGGCGCTCCGGGAACCGCGA
>JAQVDS010000038.1 GCA_028697715.1 Acidithiobacillus sp.
GATCAGTCGTTGCCAGTCGCTCTGGCTGCGTCGCGGGTTCATATCGCACTCCTGCTCAGTGAAAACAAAAGCAGGTTAGAGCTCGCCAGCCAGCCCGGAAAGTACGGTGCCGTTTGAGCGGTTACGAAACTCCTTTGTCAAGGTGGTGACTGTCACCAAAATCAAGTCTAGCCCTGTCACTGGACCGTGGGCAATCGGATAATACTGCATCTGGCAAGCATTCGCCAGAGCTCCAGTGGACAGCCGTATCCTATCTGTTTTGTTGGCGCTCTACAACATTTTCATGACCACATCCTGGTGACCAGGTTTTGGGAGATCCGTGTCGACCTGCCTTCCCCGGCGGTAATGAAACGGTTGGCAATGATCACTAGGCAAGGGCTCGATTCTGCGTTATCCTAGCGAAGCCTTATGAGAGTGGGGCAAATGTTGTCACAGGTAGAGCATCTGCTAGATCCATCGAGGTAGAGTCAACTGTCAAGTCAAGTCTGACAGGCCCGCAAACGTACTTTGCGGGCCTTGTTTTTTACGTAGCTGCTTGCGCCTTGGCATGGCTTCTTCTACGATCCGCGCTTTATTGTACGCAGACTCCCGCAGCCCATGGAACCCAGAACACAGAGCTTTGCCAGTTGGGAAGAGGCCTTTCGCTTCTGCCTTCAGTTACACGAAAGGGGCGAGATTGCCCAGGCCGAAGAGGGCTATGGCCAGCTGCTCGCGAGTGCGCCCGAGCACAGCGAAGCCCTGCGCCTGCGCGGTTTGGCGCTCTGTCAACTGGGGCGCGCCAGCGAAGGCCTGCCGCTGCTGCAGCAGGCGCGGCGGCTGCATCCGGCCAACCCGCTGGCGCATCAGCATCTGGGCTATGCGCTGCAACTCCTCGACCGTCCCGACGAGGCATTGGAAAGCTATCGTACCGCGGCGCGCCTGGCGCCGGGCGACGCGGCACCGTGGGTCAATATGGCGGCCATCCATCTGGCGCGCGAAAACTGGCCGGAGGCCTTGCTGGCGGCACGGGAGGCGGTGCAGCGGGCGCCGAGTTTGCCCGAGGCACAGCATAATCTGGGCTTTGCCCTGCTGGAGAATGGCCAGCCCGCCGCCGCCCTGGCACCGTTACAGGAGGCGATTCGCCTGCGCCCCGACTTTGCCGAGGCCTACCTGCACCTGGGGCGCGCCGAGGCTGAGCTGGGGCGTCTGGAGGCCGCTGCTGCCGCATATATGCACTGTTTGCGTATCGATTCCAGCCATACCGGGGCGGCGGTGAATCTGGCCAATGTCTGGCAGCGCCGGGGGCTCGCCGAGGAGGCGATCGATCTGTACCGGCAGGTGCTGCGCCTGCACCCTGAACGCTGGGAGGCGCGCCTGTCGCTGGCGTCGGCGCTGGCCGCCGAGGATCGGCTGGCGGAGGCACACACGGCCCTGGAGGGGGTGACACCGCCGCCCGGCGTGGCGCAGCGGGTCTTGTTGCAGCGCGTTGGTTTTTTGTTGGCGGAGGATCGCAAGGAGGATGCGCGCACCCTGCTGGCTACCGCCAAGGAACGGGATCTGGGCTATTGGGCGGCGCGCTATGGGCTGCGTCGGGACGATGACGATAGCGCCGAGATCGTGCAGCGCCTGCAGAACCTGTGGCAGGACCTGGGGCAGGGTTCTTTTGAGGAGCGTGTGCAGACGGCCTTTCTGCTGGCCGACCATCATCACCGGAAGCAGGAGTACGAGCAGGCGTTCTTTTACTATGCGGCGGGCCATGCCAGCCTGCGCGAGAGTGAGCCTTTTGATCGTGCCGCCTGGTGGGCGGAGCGGGAACGGGAGTTTGCGCGCTTTGCGGAACTACGGGGGCGCGATCTGACACCGACGGCACCGCTCCAGCCGGTCTTTATTGTCGGTATGCCGCGATCGGGAACGAGCCTGCTGGAGCAGATCCTCGATTCCCACGCAGCCATGCGCGGTGGCGGGGAGTTGCCGCACATGACGCGATTGGCCATGCAACTGGGCAATACCGCCGCTAGCGACGCAGAGTTGCGCGGGCATCTGGTCGAGACGCAAGAAAGGTATGCGCAATTGGCGGCGGGGGCTACTTGGCTGACGGACAAGATGCCCCATAACTTTGAACATCTGGGGAGTATCAGTCTGGCCTTTCCGCAGGCGCCCATTCTGCTCTGTCGCCGCGATGCCCGTGACAACTGTCTCTCTATTTTTCAGCAGCGCTTTGTGGCCGCACATCCCTATGCCCACGATCTGGAGAGCCTGGGGCAGCATTATCGGGATCACGAGCGGGTTCTTCGCCGTTGGCGGGAGATGATCCCCAACCCGGTGCTGGTGGTGGACTATGAAGAACTGGTCGGCGATCTGGAGGCCGGGGTGCGGCGGGTGCTGGACTTCTTGCAGGCGCCCTGGGACGAAAACTGCATGCAGTTTCACGAAAACCGCCGCAAGGTTCGCACCGCCAGCCGCGAGCAGGTTACGCAGCCGTTATACCAAAGCTCCGTGGGTCGCTGGCAGCGATATGCGGATCACTTACAAGCTCTGATCGATGCCCTGGAGAAGGACTGATGAGTCAAAACACCCAAGTTTCCGTTCCTCAGGCCCTGCAGTATGCCATTGCCTGCCATCGGCAGGGAAAACTGGCGGAGGCCGAGGGGATTTACCGGCAGATTCTGGACCTGCACCCCGATTACGCAGACGCGCTGCATCTACTGGGCGCTTTGCTCTACCAGAAAAATCAGCACGAGCAGGCACTGGAGCTGGTGGAAAAGGCCATGGAGCGGCTCCCGGATCAGTCGTATTACCACAATACTCGCGGTCGTATCTTTCTGGCTATGGGGCGCGGGGCGGAAGCCGTGGCCGATCTGGAACGGGCAGTGGCCCTGGAACCGCAGAATGCCGAGGCGCATTTCAATCTGGCCGAGACCTTGATGGCGCGCGGACGATTGGCGGAAGCAGAAGCGGCATACCGACGGGCACTGACCCTGCGGCCAATCTTTGCGCAGGCGGCAGAGGGCCTGGGAAATGCCCTGCGGGCGCAGGGAGACCTGGGCGGGGCGCTGCCGTATCTGCAACTGGCCAACAGTCTCGAAGCAAAATCCTTTGTTTTTGCGTTGAATCTGGCCTTGGCGTTCCATATGCTTGGGCATCTGGATCTGGCCATCGGGCGCTATCAGAAGATTCTGGAGGATTTTCCGGAGCGCCAGATCGAGCCGCGCATGAATCTGGCCTCCTGCTATGCCCTGGTGGGGGACAAACAGCGCTCGATACAGGAGTTCATGGCGGCGCGGGAGCTGGCTCCCAGGCATCCCGTCATTTTGGACGGCCTCTATGAAGCCAAGCGGCAGGCTTGCGACTGGGAGGATTTGCCGGGGCTGGAGGCGGACTGTGTAGACTCCATCCGTAGCGCCATCGCCGCGCAGCAAAACACAGGATTCCGCGGCTTTACCGTGCTCTATCTGCCGCTTTCGGCGGAAGAGATCCGCGAAAACAATCGCCTGCTTTGCCAGCAGATCGCCGCTGGCCTGTCGGGACAACTTTGGCGGGAACGTGCCCCCAGGCAAAGACTGCGCATTGGTTATCTCACGGCGGATGTGAAGGAGCATCCTACGGCCCACCTGATCCTGGATCTTTTCACCCTGCACGACAAAAGCCGCTTCGAGATCTTTCTGTATAGCTGGGCCGTTGACGACAAGAGCCCACACCGCCAGCGAATCAAGGACGGTGTGGAGCACTTTGTGGAGTGCTATCGGCTCCCGGACAAGGAAATTGCCGAGCGTATTGCCGCCGATGAAGTCGACGTCTTGATCGACCTGATGGGGCACACGGCCGACAACCGCTTGGGGGTCCTGGCGCGGCGACCAGCTCCGGTGCAACTGGGGTATCTGGGTTATCCGGGAACCTATGGCGGCCTGGTGGATTACCTGGTTGCCGACCCGGTGGTGATGCCGGAGTCCGTAGAGTCCGCTGAGTCGGTGGAGTGCGTCGCGCGACTTCCGTATTGCTATCAGATCAACAGCCATCGTCAGGTTGCTCTGGGGCCGGTTCCGCCCCGTAAGGCTCTGGGCCTGCCCGAAGATGCGATGGTATTTTGCTGCATGAACAACAGCTTCAAGCTGGATCCCTTTGTCTTTGCCATCTGGTGCCGGCTTCTGGAGCAGTTGCCGGGGAGTGTGCTGTGGTTGCTGCAAGGGCCACAGGCCATGTTGGACAATCTGAAAAAGGCGGCCAAGGAGCAGGGCATCGATCCCAAGCGCCTGGTCTTTGCGCCACGGGTGACCCGTGAGGAGCATTTGACGCGCTTGCAGGCGGCGGACCTGTTTCTGGACACCCGCTTCTATAATGCCCATACCACGGCCACCGACGCCCTCTGGGCCGGAGTTCCGGTCTTGACGGTGCAAGGCCGGAGCTTTTCGAGTCGGGTGGCGGAGAGTCTGCTGCGCGCGGTTAACCTGCCGGAGATGGTGCAGCAGGATTGGATGGCGTACGAGGCAGAAGCCCTGCGGCTGGCCCAGGAGCCGGAGCGTTTGCAGGAAATTCGCGCAAAACTGTGGGCCAACCGCGAGCAGGCGCCGCTCTTCGATACGGCTGCCTGGGTGCAGGATGTAGAAGCCATCTATCAGCAGTGCTGGGAACGATTCCAGGCGGGGCAGGCGCCTCAGTCTTTCAGTCTGGCGCCACGGAGCGCTTGACGTCCCGCTCGGCAGTAATCCCAATGGCCACGCCGTTGGGATGCTCCGGCTCGCGATGTACGGCAGTGATGCGGTAGCCGAGGGCATGGAGAGCGATGAGCAAACTCTCCTCTGTGAGCCAGAGGCTTTGCCGGGTCAGCCCGCCACAGAATCCTGCGGCTCCCTGATCGACATAACTTTGCCGTGCTCCGGACAGCTCCACCCCTTTCCAGGTCCATCGTTCCATTGCCTGGAAGCGCGCTGCCCAGCCGGGATGGCGCTGGGGAAGTTCTGGATCGTAGACATGGGTCCAGAGGTAGAGCCGGGGCGCGACCCGTATCATCTGGGTCAGAGCGGCGAGTGGGTCGGGCAGATGGTACAGCACGCCAGAGGCAAAGACGAGGTCGAAGCTGTCGGTTTCTGCCTCGTCGAGGTAGGGGAGAAAATTGCCCAGCAGGGGGGTCATGCAGGCGATGTTCAGTGCTGCCTTGAATGCGAGCAGACGCTGAAAACAGTCGGCATTCCCTTCTACGGCCACGACTTCTTTGGCTTGATGGCGACAGAGGGAATAGGTCTGGCGCCCTTCCAGTGGACCGAGCTCAAGGATACGGAAGCCCGCGACGCTTTTCAGCTGTTCCATAGCCCAGACGATGCGGTAATCTTCCCGCAGCAGCTGGAGATCCCCTTTTTGATTTTCCCCCAATGCCTTGTCTGGGTCGATGCTCACCCAGGTTCCGGCATAGACCTGGAGAATGTTGCGCGGATTGGGTGCCTGCTCCTGGAAACGGTCGACCGACACGAGGCGATCCTGAGCCTTCGGTACTTCTGACAGGCCGCTTGCGGCGGGGTTGCCAGGGCTTTCCCAAGGGCGGGAAAGACGGGGCGGGAAAGCGAGGGCGAAATCCTCGTTATCGAGGGTCAGGTTGGGGTTGTAAAAGGGGTCGTTGGGAAGTAGGGCTTTGTGCCGTTTAGCCAATGCCGCCTTTTCTGCAGTAAAGCGTGCGCGCTTGCTGGCGGAGAGATCGTCCGCGCCACGCGTCTTGGATTCGTAGTGGTAGAGTTCTGCGTAGGGGGTGAATATGTTGCGGTAGCCCGCTTGACGCAGGCGCAGGCAAAAATCTACATCGTTGTAGGCTACCGGGAAGTGCTCTTCGTCCAGGCCGCTTACTTCCCAATACTTGCTACGCGCGATCGCCAGACAGGCGGCGGTCACCGCTGCGTAGTCCTGTGCCAGCCACAGGCGACCAGACTGGCCAGGATGATCGCCGGGAAATCCACGGTGAGAATGTGCGGCGTAGCCTCCAAGGCCGAGGATGACGCCACCGTGCTGAACCGTACCATCCTCATAGAGCAGTTTTGCACCCACGGCACCCACATCGGGACGCAGTGCGTGGGATACCATCTCGTCCAGCCAGTCGCCGCTGATCACTTCCGTGTCGTTATTGAGTAGCACGACAACATCGGCGCCGCTTTGTTTGACAGCGAAGTTGTTGATGGCAGAATAATTGAATGGGGCTGGATATCGTAACACACGCACCCGGTGGTCCCCGCTGATTTGCTCCAGATAGGCGAGCAAGTCGGGGGCGTCCGAGCCATTATCGACCACGATGATTTCAAAGTTCGGATAGCTGGTCTTTTCCAGGATGCTGGAAATGCAAGGGCGCAGATACTCCAGTCCATTACGGGTGGGAATGATGATGGATACGCTGGCGTTGTTCGGCTGCGGCCAGATCACTCGGTGGAAGGCAGTTGGCAGCCGGGGATGGTCGACGATCTGCGCGGCACTGCCCATTCGTTGCAGGTGCTCGGTCAATACCCGCCACTGCGCCTGATGGGCATAGGGTTTTTCGTCGGTGTCCAATGCCGTGGAGCCGGGGATGACTCGCCAATGATAGAGCACCCGGGGGATATGGCGAATCTGCTCGGGTCTGATTCGTTCGAGGATGCGGATCGCCAGATCCCAGTCCTGGGCGCCTTCGTAACCTGGTCGAAATCCGCCAATGGCGCGCGCCGCACTCGTCCGATAGGCGCCCATATGGCTGATCATGTTTTGCCCAAGAAACAGATCATACGAAAAATCGGGTTTGAAATAGGGGTCGAGCCGCTGTCCCTCGGCATCGATCTTGTCTTCATCCGAGTAGATGATCACCGCATTGGGATGTTCGTTCAGCTCCACTAGCAGATAATACAGGGCATCTACGGAGAGCATGTCGTCGTGATCTAGGAGTACGAAGAACTCCCCTTGCGCTAGATTTAGAGCGTCGTTGCTGGCCCTGGATATATGGCCATTCTCTTCTCGTCGTTGGCTGACGATACGGGCATCGGTTGCGACATATCGCTCAAGAAGTGCCCATACCTCGGGATCAGGTGAGGCATCGTCGATGATACAGAGCTCCCAATGGGGATAGCTCTGGGCGAGAACGGAATCCAGACAGGCTTGCAAATAGCGAAGCGGTGGATTGTATACGGGCAAAAGAATGGAAATGAGGGGTCGGTACGGCAGCTTTTCCTGATGCCTGCGAATTGCCTCCCGCTCTGCGTCAGTGGGCGAGTCGAACTGGGCAATCCAGTCGTGATACTGGTTACGGATGGGTGCCGAGAGAAGGCGGCGCGCCGGGTTGCGTAGCTGACGCTTGAGGCCATCTGGGAGGGGCAGGCGATGATAGATCCCTCGTGCGATAGTGTATCGGCGCGCGACACCCTCATCGGATAACCACAAGTGGCGAATTCCTTTTGCCCGATTTTTCAGTGCGCGCGCGGCAGTGCTGGCGCTGCGCAGTGGACGGGTAAAACGCCAGGAGTGGGACTGCATAAGACCCTGGAGGTGCGCTAGCCGTTCCTCCGCAACGCGCGAGAGATCATCATGTTCTTTCTCTAGCTCCCACAAACGCGTTTCCAGAGCAAGATACCGCTCTTTTTCGCTGCGCAGCTCGCTTAGTTCTTGTTCCTGAACCGTTGCTGTGGTACGTATCTCGCCGAGTTCTGCGGCCTGCAAGGCATTGAGTGCAATTGCTTCATTGCGCTGGACCTCTGCCTGATGTTTTTCTTTGCTTGAGATTTCCAACGCTGCGAATAGTGCAGCATTGTTCTCATCCTCATTCTGAAGTCGGAGGGCAAGGCCCTCCAGGCTATCGAGGTCAACCTCGATGGAACGCAGCCTGCGGTATAGATCCTGAAGGATCGCGGCATAGCCCTGCGTGTGAGGATCGCGGTCCTGCTCGTTAGACAACGCATGGTGGCGCAGTTGCGGGTCGAAGAGCGCTTCCGCCTCGAGTAAGGTATCAGCCGAACTTGGGATGCCCAGAAAATCCGCTAGAATCTGGATGGCCTCTCGACGGTTCTGATGGACCTGATCGAAGTGGAGTAGTAGTCGCGGAAAGACAGCTGAATGTTGCAGCGATTCAAAAACATAACGAAACCAAAGTATTTCGCCCAGTGGCAGCGGCATGGCGGAACGACTCTGCAATGACTTGGCCACTTCGCGCGGATTGCGCAGCAGAAGAATGAATTGTGGTCGAATCCGGCGTTCTCGCAACAGTTCATCCCAGAGCGGGAAAAGCCTACAGAGTCTTGGATCCTTGACCGCCCAGCGGGCTCGGTTATGGAATTGCGCGTCTAACAATTTCCCCAGTTGCTGCCGGGCATCGCTGACTCCAGAAAATTTCAACCAGTTTTGCGGCATCGGTCGAGGATCATCCCAGCGCATACCAATTCTGTCAAAAATTTGATCGTGCAAGGCTACGATTTCGGAATTTTCAAAGAATCCCTTGGGATTGTCCGCCTCTGGTGGCAGAAGAGTTTCGCCGAGGTAAAAGCCCATGCGCTGAAGAAATCCGGTCAATAGCGAGGTGCCGCTACGGTGCATTCCCAACACCAGAACAACCTGGGGAGAGGATGAAGAAGGAGTAAGGGTCGTCATAAAGTTGGCTTGCCTGTGGTCACTGTTTCCCGAAAAACTTGTAGATGGGCATTCGCACTGCGTTCCCAAGTCAGCTCCTGCGCAAGTTTCAGCCCCTGCTCATGAAGTTTCTCCCACAGAGATGGGTTGATGAGTACCTGTTCTGTGGCGTCGATGATGTCTTCGAGGGAATAGGGATCTACCAGCAATGCGCTATCGGCAAAAATTTCTTCCATCGCCGAGTTTCGGCCAGCGATTACGGGACAGCCACAGGCCATGGCTTCGAGTATGGGCATACCGAAGGTTTCATGGAGCGAGGGAAAGAGAAAAACCTTCGCTCCTTGATATCTGGCGCATAAGCCATTGTCATCCTCGGCTTGGCGTTCGATGTGCAAGCCTGTTATGTCAGGATTCGTTGCACTGGATGGAAAATTGGGGACGAGCATTGTCAATGATTCTCCCCGGATAAGCGGAGACTCTCTAGCCACTTCAATGACCCGATGGACATTTTTTTTAGGCTGCCACGATGAGATATGAAGAATACCTGATCGGTAGTGATCTGAACTGGGAGGATGAAATCTGGCAGCATCGACTCCATGATGAATGACCGTTATGTCCCGGGGGTTGGCTCCGGCATATTGTGCCAACTCCACGGCGGCGAATCTTGATGGCACGATGACCTTGTCGATCTCGAGAAATTGCCTCAGCCAGTGAATCAGTCGCTGCTGGACTTCCCGCTCATGGCGTAGGGCATCGGGCAGGTTACCCCAAAAAGCAATAGGATCCATGGACCATGGTGCAGCTCCATGGAAGGTGATGATCTTGTTTGCATGGGATGAAGTTATCTGCGCTGGCCAGACAGGGCCTTGCGACCAGCCGCAGTAAGGATCCCAGAGTAGATCTACAGGTGTTTCCAATATGGAACTGCCTTGGTACGGGATGATGGTGATGCTTTTGTCGCTGAATTGACGCAGTACGGATTCCGCATAACGTGCCAAACTGAGTGGCTGTTCGCTCAAATCTGGCGAATGCACGCCCAGACGTAGCGATGGCTCAGGCGGTTGCTTTGTTTGCAATTTCATGAGGTATGAACACCGCGTTCTGGTGCGCTTGCCAGGCGACTTCTGCGGCTGGCGAGAGCCGACCATCAATGGATACCAAGTGCGCTGTATAGTTAAGCGCATGGAGAAGGTCTGATACGTTGGAGATGCTGGTGCCTGCTCTGCCCAAGTGCTGTGCGGACAGCTCCAAGGCCACGATTGGCCGCTGCTCCAGCAAAGTGCTCATGCCACCTTTTATGACTTTGAGCTCTGCACCCTCCACGTCAATTTTTATCATATCCACCTGCGTGACCTCGGGGGATATTGATCGCCAGTAGTCCATGGACATCACTTCACAAGGAAAAAAGTCACTCTCCGCATCTTCTCTGAACAGGCTCGACATGCCTTTATTTGAGTGTTTTGGAACCCAAATCCTGGATGTTTCCTGACGGTCTGCGAGGGCTATGTTGAATGTTTTGATGTTGTCAAAACAATTGAGCTCGACGTTGCCGCGAAGCCGCGCGTAAAGCGACGGAACCGGTTCGAAACTGAATATGGATCCATTTGTTAGGCGTTTTGCAGCCATCAGTGAATATAGACCAACATTGGCACCAACATCCAAAAATGTGATGTTACTGTTTTTCTCCCAATATCTACACAAGTAGCGAATCAGGCCGCGGTCACCTTCCTGCATTTCGTGCAGAAAAGCCTGAGACTCGATGTGATCTGCGGGATTGACCTGGATTTTGGTTCCGTGATCGAATTCGCCAACGAAATCGTTGCCTTGCCAGGCCTTGCCGAGTTGGGAACGCCAGGATGGCACCTCATCCCACAGTATCGCTTCTGTTTCCGGGTCTTGTAAGGCAGATTGAGCAAGGGATCTGGCAACATCCAGCCGCATTTGAACCGCAAGCTTCTGGTCGATTTCCATCCTGATTCCATCAATTGAGAGAATGACGAAAACTTACAATCAGTGTAGTCGGATTGCATCGCCCTCGATTGTCAATTCCCTTTCCGGTGTTGCTGTTTGGTAATTGCCGCCATTGGGATTGAAAGTTGCCGGCGCGCCGCTGGTCAAATTTCTGTAGCTCTCCCGCGTCACTACAAAGGCGTTGGCCCCGAGATTTGCGGCTTTCTTGAGGAGAGCTGCCATGAGTTGCGCACGGTCTTGCCCGGCAGCGCCAACTATATGAAGTCGGGCCAAGGTTTCGTATTTGGTGGAGGCAGGGAAAGACGACAGGGTAACAATACTGGATGCCGGGGAATAGTGTTCGGTCCCGAGATAAGACACGCGAACGGCGGATGGAGCTGCGCAGCCGCCAAGCGTCAGGGTTCCCAGGATGAGTGGCAGAGCGACAATCAGGGATAATCTATCAAGTTTCATATCACTTTTCTCCGTTAGCGGTGATCCGCACTTTGGCTGAGGAACGGAGTTTTTCGACGTATGCCTTGATCTCTTCGTCCTCAAGCTGTTGTCGAAGTGTGTCAGAGACCTGTTCCGTAGAGGGTATTGGTGTCGCACGCTCACCCAGTAATTGAATGATGGCGTAGCCCTCGGGTATTGCGATTGGCCCTGCTATTTGCATTGGTTTCATCTGGTGGAGGTAGCTCATGAAGGGAGCAGGGAGCCGGGTCGAAGCCGTCCAGCCGGACTCCCCACCAAGACCAGCATTGTTTGCAGCAGAATATGTTGCTGCCAAGTTCGAAAATGGTTGACCATCTTTCAGATCCGTAATGATGTCTTCAGCTTTTTTATAGCTATCAACTACGATGAATCGATAGCGAATTTCCTTGGATGGTAGATTCTTTTTGTACTTGGTGTAGGCGCTTTCAATCTGGGTCTTGGTGATGGGATGTTCCGAAAGGTATTTCTGCGCAGCAACTTTGGCCAACGTGGCTTGCTTTTCGACGTCAAGGCTGGCGGACAATTTTTTCTCATCAATCAGATGGTTGTTTTGTGCAACATTTGCCAGTACCTGTCTATTGATAAGCAATTGCAGAGTCGCATTGAATTCAGAAGAGTTTCCCTGTGCGGAGGGGTTGGCGGCGTACACCATCAGATCGCTGATCCCTGCATGATCTACTGTGGCAGCGACATCTGCATTTGCCACGGTGCTGACCAGGATAAGCCCAAGAAAAATCAATCGTTTCATAATCCCGCCCAATAAAAAATCTAGAAGTTCTGGCTCAATACGAAGTACACATCGACCCTGCTCTGGCTTAGAATGGCGCTGGAAACATCATTATGACCAGTTGGAAGTGCAGACATCACCGACAGGTTGGTTCCCCACGGGCTTGTCACGTTGAGTCCAACGCCAACATCCGACAGGCTCTGCCAAGCTGGTGCGCCGGGTGCCAGATAGCTGCTGGTTGCGGCGCCGAGCTCTGCAAACAGGTTTCCGTTTAGAGTGAAACCCCGGAAGACGTATTGTGGGCTGCCAATCTGCAAGCGAGCGGAATACCCGCTATCTCCGACGAGTACCGCCGGATAGTATGCAGAGAGGTTACCATAACCACCCAAAACCCACTGTTGCTGTTGGGGAAGGGTGTCGAATGCTCCTTGTCCATTTGCAGTGACAGCGAGATTCATACCTCCGGGTAGCTTTTGGGTCGCCGAGATGTCGGCATCAAAATAGCGAAACCTGGCGGTGGGTTGCCCGGGGACGTTATCGGCTAATGTGCCCCGGCTGGCATTGATTCCCTGGTTGTACGTGAATCCACCCGACATGCTACCTGCACTGCCCGCTATGCTATAGGAATGATTCCACTGAAGCCCGGCGCTTAGATAACCGTATCTTTGTTGGGTGAGTAAAATACCTCCAGGAATGAATTCCTGCCCTACATAAACCAGGTTACTGACGTGATTGTACGACTCATTGAGGGAAAGCCTGCTCGTTTCCGAAGCGTACAGCAGTTGACTCCCGGTCAGTGACCAAGTGAAGATGTTTCCTGTCGGGAAGTAGGGATAGGTGACTTGTCCGATGCGGTAGTGGGTCCAGCCGGCAGAAAACCATAAATTCCCCATTGGAGTTATGCTGCTTAGATTTAAACCTCCCTGACTGTAAACGCTTCCTTTGCTTGCTGATGTCAAGGATGGTAGTCCTTGAGTACCGTTTACACTGAGCATTAGACCGAAGCCGGGACTGTAACTCAATGAGCCGCCGGTTACATACCGGCCAGCATAGCGGCTGCCATAGTTTCCGAAAAACACGTTCCCGGAGAAAGGTTGGTATTTTGGCAGAGGGGAAGTGGTGACAATCAATTTGCTTCCGTCAGGGTTGCTGGCAGGAACAAATCCGATTTGCAATTGTTGTCCGTTCCTCTGCGTGTATGCATTGGCAAGGACAGATCTGTAAAGAATATCGTTGCCGACCAGATTCCTTCTATTTTCCAGTCCAGGGAAAAACCATCCAAGTCCATTGGAAACCTGTTTTTCACTGAGCATGCCCTCAATAATGGTTAAGCCGACGGCGTGGTGATCGAGCTGCGCTTTGATTGCAACAAGGAAATACCCCCTTTTTTTGTAGAGAAAGTCCAACTTCTGGACCGCCTCTTTTGGATTTTTTGAATTTCCAAGTACTCTTCGAATGATGTCAGGGGCTATCAAAGTATTTCCGGTTACTGTATACTGATAACCGTGACTAGATATGAAAATTGGCGCTGTCCCGTATTTTGGGGCAGAAATCACTGTGACATCTGGGGCTGGTGAGGCTGGAAGGGAATAAATTGCCAACAGAACATCCTAATCCGTATTGATCTTGGTATTGTCTGGTGCATTTTCGCTGTAGTCAAGCGTTGGGTGGCCCAATGGTGTTTCCGGGTGTGAACGTGCTGTCGCAGGGATCTTGCGTGAAACGAATCGGTTGATGGTCCAGTCCGGTTCTTGGTGTTAGGTTTGGGAAACTTTCGGAATATGCCGCGTGTTGCCTTCGTTCACGATTGGTTGACTGTCTTCGCAGGGGCAGAGAGAGTGTTGAAAAGCATGCTTGATTGCTTTCCTGAGGCGGATGTCTTTACGCTCGTTAACTTTCTCTCGGATGATGACGCGGCCTTCTTAGAAGGCCGCAGGGTAGAATCTTCTTTCATCCAGAGTCTTCCGTTCGCCCGAGCCAGGTACCGTACTTACCTGCCTCTGATGCCGTTGGCCATCGAGCAGTTCGATCTTTCGGGCTACGATCTGGTCATCAGCAGTAGTCATGCGGTGGCCAAGGGGGTGCTGACCGGGCCGGATCAGTTGCATGTTAGCTATGTGCATTCGCCGATTCGCTATGCCTGGGATATGCAGCATCAATATCTGCGGGAATCCGGGCTGGACAAGGGCGTGAAAGGTTGGATCGCGAAGTGGCTGCTGCACAAGATAAGGCTATGGGATGTACGCACGGCCAATGGCGTGGATCAGTTCGTGGCCAATTCCGAGTTTATCGCTAGGCGCATCTGGAAGACCTATCGGCGTGAGGCTACAGTGGTGTATCCGCCAGTGGATGTCGAGGTGTTCGCCTTTCGTGCAAACAAGGAAGACTTCTATCTGACGGCTTCCCGCTTGGTGCCCTACAAGCGGGTGAATCTCATCGTCGAGGCGTTCGCGCAGATGCCTGATAAGCGCCTGATGGTGGTCGGCAACGGTCCCGATCGGGAGAAGATCGAGCACATTACTTCCGGGCATTCCAATATCGAGCTGCTAGGCTATCAACCGACTGATGCGCTCGTCGACTATATGGGGCGTGCGAAAGCCTTTGTATTCGCGGCGGAAGAGGATTTCGGTATCGCGCCGGTGGAGGCTCAGGCCTGCGGGACGCCGGTGATCGCCTATGGGAGGGGCGGGACGCGGGAGACCATCATTCCCCTGCCGGATGCGGGCTTCTCTGAGTCGTCGCCTGCGCCCACAGGGGTCTTTTTCCACGAGCAGTCTGTGGCCGCCATTGTGGGTGCTGTGGAACGCTTTGAGGCAGAGGCAAGCGTCATCACCCCTGAAGCCTGCCGCGAGAACGCCCTGCGCTTTGCACCGGAGCGCTTTCGAGCAGAGTTTACCGCTTTTGTAGAGCGGGAGTGGAGCAATTTCCAAAGGAGCCTATAAGGCTTCTTCTTGCTACCCCCAGTTGCTAGACTGCTGGCGTCTCATATTTCAATGGTGCCCATGAAAAAGCCGACGCTCTCCTCACCTACCCGGCCCCTCTGGCTGACGCTCCTTCCTTTGCTGGCCTACGTTTTCAGTTGGTATTACAACGGCTCGCTGATCCCGCTCCTGGCAACCAGCAGTGTTCTGCTGTTGATCTGGGCGGCGGTAGCCGTTTGGCCTCGGCTGCGGGAGGGATTGCCCTGGCCGAGGGGGTACCTGCCGGTGTTCATGCTGCTGTGGTTGCTGTGGTTCTGGCTGACCCTGTTCTGGAGCCATGTGCCCTATAGTAGCTGGTTCTATTTTTGGACGCTGGGCTCTGTGCCGTTGGGCTTTCTGGCCTGGGTGATGTTGTCGGAGAAGGATATCGGGGCGGTCTGGCCGTGGTTCTGGCGGGGCATTCTGCTCAGCACCTGGGCTTTGATTGCCATCGCATTCTGGGAATATTTTCAGGGTATTGCTACCAACCAGCCTCTGGGTAATATTCGGGTTCAGGGTCCGCTCATGGACACCAATAGCTTTGCTGCCTGGATGAATCTGCTCTGGTTTGTGTTGCTTGGGCGTTTTCTCTACCTCGATGGGCAGCGAAGCGTCGCCTTTCGTAGCACCAAAATCGATCTCGGCTCCCTTTTTTACCTGATTACGCTCCTCTTTACTACTTTTGCGTTCTGGGCAACCTACAGCCGGGGAGGTGCCCTTGCCTGGATTTGTACCTTCATTGTTGCTCTCGTCGCATTTAGAAAGACTCCCCAATTTGGCCGTAAGATGGCGCTGGTTTTGGCCATTGAAGTCGGCAGTTACGCAATTTTTGGATATCTCCATCATTACGATATGTTGGGGCATCTGGCGCCCGGTTATGTGACATCCAACATCAATACCGTTTCCCGCGGCCTGATGTGGATCGCCACCTGGCACATTTTTCTGAGCCATCCCTATCTGGGTACCGGGCTGGGCAGCTATTTCCTGTTCTATCCCGCCTACCGTCTGCCTGGCGAGCTGGCGTCGGCGGGTACCTATGCCCATAACGATTACATCGAGTTTCTGGCGGAAGGGGGGCTGATCAATCTCGGCTTTCTGCTGGCCTTTGCCGGGGCCTTGATGTATGCCCTGTATCGCTTGATTGTGCGTCCGGCGCGCCTGGGGATCAGTGAGGAAAACCGCTATTGGGCCCTGGGGCTGGTCCTGGGTGTCTTTGCCATCACCGGCCATGCCTTGGGTAATTTCATTTTCTACAATCTGCCCCTGAGCATCCTGGCGGGGATCTTTCTGGCGCAGGCGTGGCGTCTCTACCACCGGCAGGGGGATACGGCGCCCCTGCTACCGCGCCTGGGTATCAATCATCCCAAGATCGTGCAGGGGGCCATGGTGCTGGTGGTGCTGCTGGCGAGCTGGTTTCTGGCCCTGGATGCGGCAGTCTATGGGCTATTCAGTGACAATGCTTGGCTGAATTCGCTGATTGTCAATCCCAACGCGCGGGCGGTCTTTTTGATAAAGGCGGCACGCTTTCTGGAGGTGGCCCGGCCCCAGGCCACCCAGCCTTGGGTCTATATGGGCAATGCCTACCTCAACCTCGCCAGCCGGGATAGCGCCATGCCCACGGCCCAGCGGCGGGTCTTGG
>JAQVDS010000068.1 GCA_028697715.1 Acidithiobacillus sp.
CGGATTGTCTCGTCGGCCATCATCGCGTATCACCAGAATGGCTCACCCAAGATCAAGCACAAAGAACCCCGCCGAGGCGGGGTGGTGTTGGTTTTTACCAGCGATGCCAGCTGTCATACTGGCCAATGCGAACCATGTTATCGCGGCGGGCCTTGTCTGAATCGCTTTCATTCTTTTGGGGGAATCTGTGGGGATTGTAGCTACCGAACATCGGCAACACAAAAACGACTCCCAAAGCGCCTAAAATGACGACCCCAAGAACCACATACGCAAGCATAACCCCTACGCCGTGCAGTGCCGGAGTGCTCAGCAGCAGGTCCATCACGAATGGCAGACCGAAAAACAGGATGATAAAGTACTTCAACTTTTTCATGGCAACCTCCGAATGTGAGCCTTGACACCTATTGCGCGGATTGTCTCGTCGGCAGTCCCTGCCCGCAAGTAGGGTGATCCAGAAGGGACGAAAAAGGAACCCCGCCGGGGCGGGGTGGTGAACATTACCGATTTTCCCATTCGATATTGCGATCTACCCGAAGATTTGGGTCTTGGACATACACAAGTTTCTTGCCGGACTCATTGATCTTTGGCGAAGATTTCAAATACCGAGCGTTGGAAAGCTCCGACTTGTCATGAAACATGACCCACAAAGCGAACGAAAAGAACAGCACCAGCGTCAACACACCAGCGACACCACCCAGCACAACGCCAGCTTCGTGCAGAGAAGAAGTGTCCAGCAAGGCATGGCTTACAACGGCAAGTACCATCCAGACCAGAACACCAACAGAGGTAAGCGTACGACGAACCCACCTTTGCACTCGCTGAGTTTTCCCTGACGCTACCCCGAGTTTTTTCTCTGGGGGTAGCGATGACGAAGGAAGAGAGGGCTGCCTATTGGCGGCAACAGGTAGATCTGCACCGTGCCAGCGGGCTATCGGTCAAGGCGTACTGTGCTCAGGAAGGTCTGGCGGTGGCGACCTTGCACTATTGGCGCAAGCGTTTTGGGATGTCTCGGCAAGCGATGGCAGCCGTTCCCGGAGAAGACTTCGTCCCGATCCATGTGGCGCCAAGGTCTCCGGTGGAGAGGAATTCCACGGTGGAGGTTCATCTTCTCTCTGGGCGTCGGCTGCAGCTGAACGGATGGATCGATTCCTCTTGGCTGCAGACCCTCGTCCAGGTCTTGGAAGGACCATGTGGCTGAGTCCCGGCACGCGTATCTGGTTAGCTGCCGCACCGGTGGACATGCGTCTGGGCTTTGATGGTCTGGCTGCCAAGGTGCAGGGAGTGTTGGCGGCGAATCCGTTTGGCGGCCATGCCTTCGTGTTTCGCAACCGCCGTGGCGATCGCTTGAAACTGCTGCTCTGGGATGGCCTGGGATTCTGGCTACTCTATCGGCGCCTGGACCAGGGGAAATTGCACTGGCCACGGATCGAAGACGGGGCGATCGAGCTCTCGGCAGCCCAATGGGCTCTGTTGGTAGAGGGGCGCCCCTGGAGGGCATTGCCAGCACTCCCACTCTGTACGCCAACAGCGCTGTAATGCCCGGAAATGCTGGCTTTTTGGGCTGCTTTCTGGTAGCATTTCCCCATGAAATTCAAAGAGTCCGACGATCTTCCCACCCAGCCCGATGCACTCCGGGCACTGGTCTTGCGGCTGCTGCAGGAGCAGGAAGAAAAAGACTCGGAATTAGCAGAACGAGCCCGTCAACTCGCCGAACACCAGCGTATTCTCCTCCAGAAAGAGGAGCACTTACTGGCCCGTGATGAACTCATTGCCCGCCTGGAGATGACCATTGCCAAGCTGCAGCGTTGGCGCTTCGGGCGGCGTTCGGAAAAGTTGAATCCCAACCAGATCAGCCTCTGGGAAGAGGCCCTGGAGACCGAAATCGCTGCCGTGGAAACGGAACTGGACGCGGTACTCACCGAGAGTGCCGCCCTCCAGCCAGAAGCGAAGGCCACACCCCGGCGCCATCCCGGGCGGATGAAACTTGCCGATACCTTGCCCCGAGTCGAGGTGCATCACCATCCAGAAAGCTGCACCTGCGCTCAGTGCGGTGCGCCGTTGGAAGTCATCGGCGAAGAGATCACGGAAAAACTCGACTATGTGCCCGGGCACTTCCAGGTGATTCGCCATATCCGCGCCAAGCTGGCTTGTCGTCCTTGCGGTACCTTAGAAAGCCCAGCGCTTCCCGCCCAGGTCATCGACAAAGGCCTGCCCACGGCGCGTACCATTGCGCACGTGATGACCGCCAAATACGTGGACCATGTTCCTCTCTACCGACAGGAAAGCCAGTATCTCCGGGCCGGTGTTCCGATCTCCCGTTCCACCCTCTGCAGCTGGATGGGACAGGGAGAATTCTGGATGAGCGTGCTTGCCGGGGCCTGCAAAAGGGCCTTGCTCGAGGGAGCCCTCCTGCACGCCGACGAAACCCCACTGCCGGTATTACGTCCAGGCGATGGCAAGACGCAAAAAGCCTATCTCTGGGTGTATCGCAGTCAGGCCGATGCCGCTCATCCCGTTGTTGTCTTCGAGTACGCCCCGGACCGGAAGGGTTGCCACCCACAGGCCTTCCTCGGCGACTGGCAGGGGATTCTCCAGACCGACGACTACAACGGCTATGATGCTCTGTATCGCACCGGAAAGATCACCGAAGCAGGCTGCTGGGCCCACGTTCGCCGGCACTTCTATGACGTCAACCAGCGCGCCCCCAGTCCAGTGGCACAGAATGCCTTATTGCGTATCCGCAAACTCTATGAGATCGAGGCGGAGATCAAAGACGATCCCCCGGAGCGAAAAGCCGAGATGCGACGGCAGCGGGCGGGACCCCTGCTGGACTCCCTCCATGTCTGGCTAAACGAGGTGCAACGGCAGGTGGCGCCCAAGAGTGCCATTGCCAAGGCCATCGCCTATGCCCTGAATCGCTGGCAGGCGTTGATCCTTTATCTCCAGGAAGGGCGACTCAGCATCGACAACAACCCGGTGGAGCGCGCACTGCGGGGGGTGGCCATCGGTCGCAAGAATTATCTCTTTGCCGGCAATGATGCTGGCGGCGAACGAGCAGCGGCCTTCTACACCGTCATTGAGACCTGCAAGCTCAACGGTGTCGAGCCCTTCGCGTATCTCTGCGATGTCCTCGACAAGCTCCCCACCTGGCCCAACAAGCGCCTCCACGAACTCCTCCCCTGGAACTGGAAAAGCTCAGTTGTAGCTTGAATCCTTCCAGTCGTGAAGGTGGGTTCGTCACACGCTTACCAACAGAGAGAAACTTTTTCATGGCAGCCTCCAGAAACCGTGAGCTTCGACACCCATTGCACGGATTGTCTCGTCAGCCGACTTTACCTAAAAGCAGGTCGGGCCTGCACCACGAAATAAGGAACCCCGCCGGGGCGGGGTGGGTTTCAGCGATGGTAGTTCTGCCCAGACCGGAAGCCCTCATCGCGGGCCTTGTCCAAGTCCATCTTGGTGTAGCCAACAGGGGGAACATAGTTGGAATGCCCAATCCAATAAATAGCAAAAACAAAAAAACCAATGACAGTGATGCCGAGCACAGCATACGCCAAATCCAATCCAACTTGGTGCAAGGAAGGAAGTGACAACAATGCGTGAATCAACACCGGAACAGTGAAGAATAGAGTCCAGAGAACATA
>JAQVDS010000001.1 GCA_028697715.1 Acidithiobacillus sp.
TCCTCTGTGCCAAAGCGCTCCTGCCACTGCACCAGATTCATCGCTTCCGCCTTCATCTCCAGCCCTCCAATCCTATTCGCACACAAGGAGTTAGAGATGCTTAGCTGAAAATAGTTCAGAGGCATGATTTTTTATGACAATCGCTTGCTCTGCCCTCGGTGAGAGCCAAGGGAGTCAGATAGCCACTGACAACGTCTCAGAACTTGAAGAAAGTTCCGATCCTGGCAGTTCAGTAGCCCCGGCAGGCGAGAGGGAGAAATGAGGTCAGATGCAGAACGACGAGGATACCGGAAACGAAGAGTGATGGCAGAATAACGGCTTGAAAATCAGCAGGAATCTGGCAGTTCCGGATAGACAAACAGGTTATTGCATTGGTCGGGGCGAGAGGATTTGAACCTCCGACCACCTGAACCCCATTCAGGTGCGCTACCAGGCTGCGCTACGCCCCGCGAGTTGCACAGAGTACGCAGATTCTTCGCGGCGGTCAATCGCTGCGCACGCAGAGGTTCCGTAGCTGCTCCAGCTCCCGCCGCAAAGCCTGGAGGCGCTGCCGCCAACGCTGCGGAGAGTACTCGCGGGCATCGCCTTCCACCTCGATATCCAGGACGAGCTGCGGAGAGTGGCCATCGTTGCACACTGCTTGGCCAATCTTCTCGCGCGCACCGTGGATGGTAAAACCCTCTCCGTATAGGAGGGAGCGAATCTGCCGCACCAGGAGTAGATCATGTTTTTGGTAGTAGCGGCGATTACCCCGTCGCTTCAGGGGGCGGAGCTGGGGAAATTCCTGCTCCCAATAGCGCAGCACATGCGCTTTGACCCCGCAGAGCGTCGCTGCCTCACTGATGGAAAAATACTGTTTTTCCGGAATTTCAGGCAGCGCCGGCAAGGTCTTAGCTAGTTTGGACTTACTCCCTGGCTCCATCACCATTTACATACGCCTTGAGCTTCTGGCTGGGATGAAATGTCACCACGCGCCGTGCGGTAATGGTGATTTCGATGCCCGTCTTCGGATTGCGGCCCGGACGCGGATTCTTTTCGCGCAGGGAAAAATTACCAAAACCTGAGAGTTTGACCTCTTCCCCTTTCGCCAAGGTCTCGCGAATACCCTCAAAAAAGGACTCTGTGACACTTTTGGCCTCGCGCTTGTTGAGACCCATGGTCGAAAAGAGCATGTCGACGATTTCTGCTTTTGTTACTGCCATTTTTCACCTCTAGTTGCGCAATGCAATGGGAGCGACCTGTTGCAGCGCACGCAAAAGCCGATCCACTTCTTCCTGTACCTGTGCTTCCGTCAGAGTGCTCGTTTGCCCCTGAAACTGCAAACGTATCCCCAAACCGACCTGCCCTTCCGGGAGGCTTTTGCCAATATATCTGTCAAACACAGACACTTCCTGCAATATGGAGGACTCCGCCCCAGCCAAAACTGCCAGAACATCGCCCGCAGTCAACGCCTCGGGCACCAACAAGGCGAGGTCGCGGCGCACTGAGGGAAATGGAGACAATGGCTGAAAACGCGGCAACTCTGATGCTTCCAACAATATTTCGAGATCCAGGGCAAAGAGCCAGATGGACTCCGTAAAATCATAGCGCTCTGCAAGCTGGGGGTGCAGGGCGCCAAGGCGTCCTACCGCACGCTCGCCCCAGAAAATCTCGGCACTTTGCCCGGGATGCAAGGCTGGGTCAGCAACCTTGGCAAAACGGAAGCAGCGCTGCGGCCAGAGTCCGAGCAGGGCCTCGACGTCACCCTTGAGATCGAAGAAATCACTGGCTCGGGCTTTCTCCAGCCAGGATTCTGCCTTGGCTGCACCCAACATCGCCCCAGCCAGTTGCAGACGCTGCGTCTGATCCGTAAAGACTCGCCCGATCTCAAAGAAGCGCTGGCGATCCTGCTGTCGATTGCGATTGAAGTGTAACGCCTGCATAAGTCCCGGCCAAATCCCCGCACGCATGACGGCCATATCGGCGGAAATGGGGTTCTGCAGCACCGGAGACTCTACTCCAGGGTAGAACTGCGCCTGCAGTTCTGGAGCAATGAAGCTATAGCTGATGATCTCGCTATATCCACGGGCACTGAGCAAAGCCATCAGGGCATGCCGATACCCACCCGTGGTCCGCAAGGGACGAAGGACGGCTTGCGGTCGCCGGGTTGGCAGATTTTCATAGCCTGTAAGGCGACCGAGTTCTTCGATGAGATCCGCCTCGATGCGCAGGTCGTAGCGATGGCTGGGGGGTAGCACCAGATAATCCTCACCCTCGGTCCGGAGCCCGCAGCCCAAAGCCTGGAGCTGCTGGACCACCGTCTCCGCGGCGATCATCGTACCCAGTACCCGAGCAATGCGCTGTGGCCGTAGGCGAATTTCCGACAATGTTGGTTCTGTGCCCAGCGCCGTTGCCCCCGCCGCACAGCGAACGCCGCACTGCTCGACCAACGCAAGGGCCGCCGGCAGCGCCAAGCGAAAGTCCACACCTCGCTCATAGCGTTGCGCCGCTTCGGTCTGCAATCCCAAACGACGGGCACGCCCTTGCACGGCCCGCGCCGCAAAATACGCCGCCTCCAACAATACCGAGCGGGTGCTGGTAGATACGGCTGTACGACGCCCGCCAATGATCCCCGCCAGGGCCACGGGGCCAGACGCATCGGCAATCACCAGCATGTCCTCATTGAGGTGAAGGTCACGGCCGTCGAGGGCATCGAGCATTTCTCCCGAGCGCGCCCAACGCACCTCGATCCCACCCTGAATTTTTTCGGCATCAAAGGCGTGCATAGGTTGTCCCAGTGCCAGCATCCACACGTTCAGCCAATCTACCATAGGCGCAATACTTTTTTGCCCGCCACGCCGCAAGCGTTCACGCCAACGGTCTGGCAGACGCTGCGGCAGCGTGTCTAACTGCAAAGCAGAATAGTTGCCGCAGGCGTCCCGAGCCGCATCAGTGATGCGTATCGGCAAGGAATTCGCCAACTGCGCTCTACCCGTATGGGGCGTCCAGGAAGCAGCCGGCAAGGTGGGTGCCCGGAAACGACCAGCGCCCCGCGCCGCCAGGTCCCGCGCCACCCCAAGAATTGAGAAGGCATCGCCCCGATTCGGGGTGATGCCCAGGGTAAAGACCGGATCGTCGAGGCGCAGGTAGCCGCGCAGGTCCATACCAACCGGCGCATCGGCATCCAGTTCAAGAATGCCGCTGCTGCCATCGTCGATGCCCAACTCTGCTGCCGAGCAGAGCATCCCTGCCGAGCGCACACCGCGCAGTTCGGCCTCGGCGATCTCCATGTGCGGCAGCGCTGCACCGGGTAGCGCCGCAGCAACCCGCATCCCTTCCCGCAGATTGGCCGCGCCACAGACGATCTGGCAGTTGTTTCCACCACCAACATCGACTTCTGCTACTCGCAATTTGTCAGCGGCAGGGTGCGCCCAGACGCGCTGCACGTGGCCCACCAGCACTCCGGAAAAATCCGGGGCTGCGGCCTCCACCGCCTCGACCTCGAGGCCAATCATACTGAGGATATCGGCCAGCTCTGCGGCCGGGCGCTCGGTGTCGAGATAGTCCCGCAACCACTCCAATGCAACGCGCATGACGTACCCTAGGCAAACTCGCGCAAAAAGCGCAAGTCGTTTTCGAAGAAGAGGCGCAGGTCGTTAATCCCATAGCGCAGCATGGTCAATCGTTCCACTCCCAGACCAAAGGCAAAGCCAGCAAAACGCTCCTGATCGACCGCTGCGCTGGAAAGCACAGCGGGATGCACCATGCCGCAGCCAAGAACCTCTAGCCAGCCCGTATCCTTGCAGACACGACATCCTTTCCCGTGACAGATGACACAGCCCACATCCACCTCGGCCGAGGGTTCGGTAAAGGGGAAATAAGAGGGGCGAAAACGTACCGGCAAGGCACTGTTGTCAAAAAATTCCTGTAGGAAGTCGGCCAACAGACCGCGCAGGTCGGCAAAACTCGCACCCTCATCCAGATAGAGGCCCTCCACCTGATGGAACATCGGCGTATGGGTAATATCCGAGTCACGTCGATAAACCCGTCCAGTCGCAATCATCCGCAAAGGCGGCTGATGTGTCTCCAGATAACGAATTTGTACCGGCGAGGTATGAGTTCGCAGTACCCGTCCGTCCTGGAGATAAAAGGTATCATGCATCGCCCGCGCCGGGTGGTCTTCGGGAATGTTGAGGGCGGTGAAATTATGAAAGTCGTCTTCGAGTTCCGGCCCATCGGCAACCTCAAAACCCAGACGGGAGAAATAGTCTTCGATCCAGTTCAGGGTCTGGCGTACCGGATGCAGGGAACCCCGCCCGGCATCACGACCGGGCAGGGTGACATCCACGGATTCGCTTGCCAGACGTTGCTGCAACAGCTCATTTTCCAGTTGCGCCCGCCGCTGCTCCAATAGCTGCTGGATCGCCTCTTTCTGCGCGTTGAGCTCCGCTCCACGCGCCCGCCGCTGCTCCGGATCCAGAGCTCCCAAGCCCTGCATTGCCCGGGTCAGGTGACCCTTTTTCCCGAGCCACTGCACGCGCAGCTGCTCCAGCTCGGCGAGCTGCTGAATCTTGGCAATGGCTTCCGCCACTTCCGCGACAGAGGCCGGGGACACTGCATTCTCCACCATAGCCTCCTTGCGCAGACTCAAGCGGCGTCTTGCTGACCCTTCGCGACAGCAACTAGGCGAGAGAACGCTGCCTTGTCCCGCACGGCGAGATCGGCCAGGACCTTGCGATCCAGACTCACACCAGCCCGCTGCAACCCGTTGATGAAGCGGCTGTAGCTCAAACCCTCGGAACGCGCCGCAGCATTGATACGCACAATCCACAGACTACGGAAATCGCGCTTCTTGCTGCGGCGATCCCGATAGGCGTAGACCAAGGCCTTCATCACCGCCTGATTGGCGATACGGAAATTGCTCTTGCGCTGGCCACGGAAGCCCTTGGCGCGCGCCAGGACCTTCTTGTGGCGGGCGTGGGCGGTAACGCCCCGTTTTACTCTTGGCATCTGGGTACTCCTTTTGACTCAGACGTAGGGCAGCATACGCCGCAATGCGGCCTGCTCACTGCCAGACGTTACCAGGGTGTGGCGCAGATGACGCTTGCGCTTGGTGCTTTTTTTGGTGAGGATGTGATTCAAGAACGCCTGCCGGTGCTTGAATTTCCCCGAGCCGGTGCGCTTGAAACGCTTGGCGGCCCCGCGATTGGTCTTCATCTTCGGCATCTTGCCTCTCCTATTTCTTCTTGGGGGCGATGACCATGACCATCTGCCGCCCTTCCATACGTGGCCGCTGCTCGACCACACCCATTTCTTGCAAATCTGCTTCCACCCGGTTGAGCAATTCCATACCCAATTCCGGGTGACTCATTTCTCGACCGCGAAAACGCAAGGTAACCTTCGCTCGATCACCATCCTCGAGAAAGCGGATGATGTTGCGGAGCTTGATCTGGTAATCGGCATCGTCCGTGCGTGGTCGAAACTTGATCTCCTTGACCTGGCTCTGTTTCTGCTTCTTTCGCGCTTCGTGCTGCCGCTTGCTTTCCTGGAAGCGAAACTTACCGTAATCCATAACCCGACAGACCGGGGGGACGGCCTGTGGGGCGATCTCTACAAGATCAAGATCCGCCTCTTCGGCGGCGGCAAGAGCCTCATGCAAGGGAACGATACCTAACTGCTCTCCGTCGTCCCCAATCAACCGAACCTTTGCCGCAAGAATTTCCCGATTGATGCGGATCTCTTTTTCCGTCGCGATTGCCCTACCCTCCCCCTAGGCCAGTTCCAAGGCCTGCTGCCGTCGTGTATCCAAGCGTTGTAAAGTCTTACCCAACATCTCCAGCGGGATGGCGCCAAGATCTGCGCCATTGCGATCCCGCAAACTGACCGTACCCTCGCTCTTTTCCCGCTCGCCGACGATAGCCATAAATGGCACCCGCCGCAAAGTGTGGGCGCGTATTTTATAGCCGATCTTCTCGCTTCTCAAGTCCGATTCTACGCGCAGGCCGTGCGCGCGCAACTGACTGACCACGTGCTCGGCATAGTCGCTGTGCTGCTCGCTGATCGGTGCCACCACCACCTGCGTCGGCGCCAGCCAGAAGGGAAATTTACCCTCGTAATGCTCGATGAGCACACCAAAAAACCGTTCGACCGAACCAAAGATGGCGCGGTGGATCATGATCGGCACCTGCCGACTACTGTCCTCAGCGACATATTCCATGCCAAAGCGCTCCGGCAGATTGAAGTCGAGCTGAATGGTACTGCATTGCCACTTGCGGCCGATCGCGTCCTCGATCTTGAGGTCGATCTTGGGACCATAGAAAGCGCCGCCACCGGCGTCGACCTGGTAATCGAGACCGGCCCGCTGCAACGCAGCTTCCAGCGCCTTGGTAGCAGTTTCCCAAATCTCGTCGCTACCGACGGAACCCTCTGGCCGCGTCGAGAGATTGATCTCGTAGCGATCGAAACCAAAAGTGCCAAGAATGCGCTGGGTCAATGCCAGCACCCCGGCGATCTCCGCCTCGATCTGATCCGGCCGACAAAAGATATGCGCGTCATCCTGGGTAAAACCGCGTACCCGCATCAGGCCGTGCAGGGCTCCCGACATTTCGTGGCGATATACGGTCCCGAGCTCCGCCCAACGGATTGGCAATTCGCGATAGGAGCGCAGTTTGCTCTTGTACACCAGAATATGGAAAGGACAGTTCATCGGCTTGAGCTGATACGGCTGCCCCTCGTCCTCCATGGGCTGGAACATGGACTCGGCGTAGAAATCCTTGTGCCCAGAGGTATACCAGAGATCCTCGTGCGCGATGTGGGGAGTAAAGAGAAGTTCGTAGCCAGAATCGATATGCGCGGCACGCCAGAAATCCTCGATCACCCGCCGCACCCGCGATCCCTGTGGGTGCCAGAAGACCAAGCCACCGCCGGCATCTTCCTGAATCGAGAAGAGCTCGAGTTCGGTCCCGATCTTGCGATGATCGCGACGCTCGGCCTCAGCTTGCTGCAACAAAAAGGCATCGAGATCTTTCTGCGTTGCCCAGGCGGTCCCGTAAATCCGCTGCAGCATCGGATTACGCGAGTCGCCGCGCCAGTAGGCACCCGCCACACTGCGCAGCGCAAACGCGCCGAGCATTCCGGTGCGCGGCACATGCGGACCACGGCAGAGATCGACGAAATCCCCCTGATGGTAGAGGCTCAGTTCCTCTCCCGCGGGAATGTCCTGGATGATCTGGACCTTGTATTCCTCATCCATGGCGCGGAAGCGCTCGATTGCCGCGTCACGACTGACGACTTCCCGCTGCACCGGCAGATCGGCCTGCACCAGCTCCCGCATTTTGGCACTGATGGCCTCCAGATCTTCCGGCGTAAACGGTTTGGACGCGGCAAAATCGTAGTAGAAGCCGTTGTCAATCACCGGACCGATGGTGACCTGCACATCTGGGAACAGTTCCTTGACCGCCTGTGCCAGGAGATGCGCAGTGGAGTGCCGGAGAATCTCCAACCCCTCCGGGCTGTCTTTGGTGACGATACTCACCTCGGCATCGTGATCGATAGGAGTACCGAGATCACAGAGGCGGCCGTCGACGCGCAGTGCGAGGGCCGCCTTGGCCAGACCAGCGCCAATGTCGCGCGCCAGTTCCGCGCCCGTCAGCGGCGCTGCAAAGGAACGTATAGAACCATCCGGCAGACGGATCTCGGGCATATCCTCTCCAAAGAAAAAGCACCAGTGAGCCAGGCCCTTCTGGTGCGGGTGTTGGTAGGCACGGGCGGTTTCGAACCGCCGACCTCTACCGTGTCAAGGTAGCGCTCTCCCCCTGAGCTACGCGCCTAAGTCTGGCAAAAGTATCAGTGTTTGCCGGGACTCGTCAAGATCGGCGCAACATCGGCACGATATTGAAGCGCCAGATAAAACCAGGAATGGCGAAAACCGCAAACATGCACAGGGCAATCACGTAGAATTCCCAGCCCTGCCCATGATTTTGACCATCGAGCAGACGCTCTACCCCCATGCCGATGAGTCCCATGATCAAGTACATGACAAACCACTCGCCAAGATACCAGAGCAAGGTCTTCTCCGGATTGCAACTGCCAAAGACAAAACGCTTTCCACTCAGCCAAGGCAGATTCGCGGCGATAAACGCTACCAGGATGTAGATCATCGCCCATTGTTGCAAGGCCATTAGAGCACCCCCTGTAAGGCATGATAACAGAACGCCACCAAGGCACCTGGAACAATGCCGAGAATCAGCAGGGCAAGGCTATTGACAGTAAGCACAGAAGCCGCCAACGGATCATCGGCACCGTACGCCAAATCTTCCGCCGGCGGATCGAACAATGCAACCTTGAGTACCCGCAGATAGTAGAACGCGCCCACCACCGCCATCAGCACGCCAAACACCGCGAGCCAGACGAAATGGGCCTCGATGAGCGCCTGGAAGACCGCAAGTTTGGCGTAAAAACCAATGGTCGGCGGTACGCCGGCGAGGGAGAACATGATGATCAGCAGCAGGAAGGCCGCCCAGGGGCGGGTACGTACCAGACCCCGGAGATCACTGATTTCCTCGGCCTCGAAGCCTTCGCGGCTGAGATAGACAATCAGACCGAAGGCCGCGGTTGCCATGAAAGCGTAGACGACCGCATAGAAGAAGGCGCTAGCCAATCCATTCTGCGTTCCGGCGACGATACCCAAGGCGAGAAAACCCATGTTGCCCACCGTCGAGTACGCCAGCATGCGCTTGAGGTTGGTCTGGGCAATGGCCACCACATTGCCGATCAGCAGCGAGACGACCACCAACGCAACGAAAAGCTGCTGCCAGATCTCGATGCTGCCATAGCCGCCATCCACCAGGATGCGCAGAAACAGGGCGAAGATGGCAATCTTGGGAACGGAAGACATAAACAGGGTGACTGGCGTTGGCGCGCCCTGGTAAGCGTCCGGTAACCACATGTGGAAGGGTGCCGCACCGAATTTGAAGGCGATCCCCGCCACCAGAAAGATCACCGCGAGCATCAGCAGATAGTTGGCACCGCCCACATTGACCAGGCCAATAGCAATCTGGTGCAGATCCAGGGTTCCCGTGAGCCCATAGAGCAACGACATGCCATAGAGCAACAGGGCCGAGGCCAACGCACCGAGAATGAAATACTTCAGTCCCGCCTCCGTGGCGCGCAGATTGCCGCGTTGAAAAGCGACCAAGGCATATTGACTGAGGGCAAGCAGCTCCAGCCCCAGATACAGGACCAGCAGGTTGGACCCGGAGATGAGGATCAACGCCCCCAGCAAGGCAAAGAGAAGTAGTACGAAGACCTCCCCCCGATACAAGGCCCGACGCAGGAGATACTTGCGCGAATACAAAAGCACCAGCAGACTCAGCAGCTCGACGAGGAAACTGGCGATACTGGTAAAGGGATCGAGATGGAATTGCCCGAAGAAGGCAAATCCTGTCTGGCCCATCTGCGAGCAGGTCAGGGCCATGGCCGCGAGCAAGCTGAAAATACTGAGCACATAGGCGACATCACGTTGGCGCTCGCCAACGAACACGTCAACCAGCAGCACCACACAGGCCATTGCCAGTACCCAAATTTCAGGAATGGCAAAGGACCAATGAAACAGAGCGTTCTGCATGGCGCCTCCTCAACCAGGAACTTTACTGGTGGCGACCTGCTGCAAGAGATGCGCCACGGATTGATGAACAATGTCGAGGAAAGGGGCCGGCCACACACCCTGCAGCAACACAAAAACCGCCAAAGACCCAAGGACCAGAATCTCGCGACCGTTGAGGTCATTGAGGGCGGCCACCTCGGCATGAATGATGCCGCCAAAAATCACCCGCTTAAAGAGCCAGAGGGTATAGCCGGCCCCGGTAATTAGCCCGGTGGCGGCAATGATCGCCGGCCACGGATGTACCTGGTAGGTGCCCAGCACCACCATAAACTCCCCGACAAAGCCCGAGGTCCCAGGTAGACCGACATTGGCCATGGCAAAGAGCATCATCAGGCTGGCAAAAATCGGCATCACGTTAGCGACGCCACCGTAGGCCTGAATATCGCGGGTGTGCATGCGGTCATAGAGCACGCCCACGCAAAGGAACATCGCCGCACTCACAAAACCGTGCGAAAGCATCTGGATGATCGCGCCCTCTATCGCCGTCTGCGTAAAAACGAATAAGCCGAGGGTGACAAAACCCATATGCGCGATGGAGGAGTAGGCGATCAGCTTCTTCATATCCTGCTGCACGATGGCAATCAGGGCGATATAGACAATGGCGATCAGCGATAGCACGATCATCAACCATGCGAGTTGATGGCTGGCATCCGGGGTGATCGGCAGACTCAGTCGCAAGAAACCGTAGGCACCCATTTTCAGCATGATCGCCGCCAAAATCACCGATCCCCCCGTAGGTGCCTCGACGTGGGCGTCAGGTAACCAGGTATGTACCGGCCACATCGGGATTTTCACCGCAAAGGCAATCAGGAAGGCGAGAAAAATCCAGATCTGCGCGTTCGCGCCCAGGGGCGTTTTCTGAAAAGCCAGCAGACTGAAGCTGTCGCCACTGTGAAAATAAAGGTACAGAAAGGCCACCAGCATCAACACCGAACCGAGGAAGGTATAGAGGAAGAACTTGATGGTGGCATAGACCCGGCGTGGCCCGCCCCAGACCCCGATGATGAGGAACATGGGAATGAGCATCGCCTCCCAGAACACATAAAAGAGGATGGCATCGAGGGCACAGAAGACCCCGATCATCAACCCGTCCATGATCAGAAAAGCGGCCAGATACTGGGCAATACGCATTGGGACGTTGCGCCAGGAGGCTATCACCACCAGCACCGTCAGGAAGCTGGTGAGCAGGATGAACCAGAGGGAAATCCCATCGATACCCAGAAAATACGTAATGTGAAATACCGGAATCCACGGGACGCGTTCGACAAACTGCATCGCTGCCGTATGGGTATCGAAGCCCGTGAATAGCGGCAAGGTAATGGCAAAGGTCAGTAGTGAGACCAACAGCGCCAGCCAGCGCGCCGGGTTGCCGCCGGCGCGATCGCCCACGGCAAGAACCAGAAAGCCACCAATAATCGGCGCCCAGATCGCTGCGCTCAGAAGGCCAAAGGAATGCATCGATCAGCCCCTCCAGATCATGAAATAGGTCATGAAGAGGACGAGCCCAATGATCATGACGAAGGCATAGTGATAGATATAACCGGTCTGCAGACGGCGCCAGGAAAGGGCCGCGCGCGCCACCAGCCGGGCGCTGCCATTGACCATTCCGCCGTCGATGATTGCCTCGTCCCCCCAATGCCAGAAGCGCCGACCGAACAATAGGGCACCTCGAACGAATACCAGCTGGTTGAAGGCATCAAAGCCATATTTCTTGCGCAGAACCCATGTGAAGGGTGCAAGCAGGCGATTCAGTGCCGCTGGTACGCCGTCATGCAGCAGGTAGAACCATGCCGCCAGAGCGATGCCAAGAATGGCCAACCAGAAGGGCCAAGACTCCAGGCCATGGACAAGGAAGGCACCAGTCCCCTGCCAGTGCGCCGCAATTTCTCCGATGGTATTCCACTGCGCGCGAATCTGTAGCGAACTATCCAGAAAACCGCCCAGGCCCACCGGGGCAATAAAGAACCAGCCTGCCAGCAGAGAGGGAATGCCCAACGCGATCAGAGGGCCGGTAATCACCCAAGGCGACTCATGCAAATGTTCTTGGGTGTGTTCGTCCATGCGTTTCTTGCCATGGAAGACCAGGAAGAACATGCGGAAGGTATACAGCGCCGTGACCAGCGCACCCAGCACCAGCAGGACATAGGCAAAAGTCGCGCCGGTCAGACTCGATTCGCCGACCGCCTCGATGATCAGGTCCTTACTGAAAAAGCCGGCGAAGGGTGGGATTCCGGAAAGCGCTAACCCGCCCACCAAAAAGGTGAGATAGGTAATGGGCATGTGCGCGCGCAGCCCTCCCATCTTGCGGATATCCTGCTCATTCTGCATGGCGTGAATGACCGATCCGGCGGCCAGGAAGAGCAATGCCTTGAAGAAGGCATGGGTCATCAGGTGGAATATGGCCGCAGAAAAAGCCGACGCACCCAAGGCCGCGGTCATGTAGCCCAACTGGGAAAGGGTGGAGTAGGCGATGATGCGCTTGATGTCGTTCTGTACCAGCCCAATCAGCCCCATAAATAACGCGGTAATCGCGCCAATGATCAGAATGACGCTCAGCGCCGTTGCCGACTGCTCGTAAATCGGCGACATGCGCGAGACCATGAAGATTCCGGCGGTGACCATGGTTGCGGCATGGATCAGCGCCGAGATCGGCGTCGGACCCTCCATCGACTCCGGCAGCCAGACATGCAAGGGTACCTGCGCCGATTTTCCCATGGCCCCGATAAAGAGCAGGATGGCAATCCAGGTCAGCACCGACCAGGGATGCCCAGGGATGATGGTAACGGTCTGCCCAACCAAACTGGGGACCATGGCAAAAACGGTACGATAATCGAGGCTGCCACAGTAGTGATAGATAGCGGCGATGCCGATCAGAAAACCGAAGTCGCCGACACGGTTGACGAGAAAGGCCTTCAGCGAGGCCTGATTGGCGCTTTCGCGGGTAAACCAGAAACCGATCAGGAGATAGGACACCAGCCCCACTGCTTCCCAGCCAAAAAAGAGCTGCAGAAAGTTGTTGCCCATCACCAGCATCAACATGCTGAAGGTAAACAAGGCGATATAGCTGAAGAAGCGGGCATAACCCGGATCGTTATGCATATAACCGATGGTATAGACATGCACGCAGAGGGAAACGAAGGTGACCACCACCAGCATCACCGCTGTCAGACTGTCGATATCGAAACCAATGTGTACCGGCAGATTTCCAAACACCGCCCAGGTGTAGACATCGCCATAGAAGGTCTGCCCATGCAGCACCTGCAAGAGCACGAAAATGGCTAGATACAGAGCAAAGGCAACACCGGCGATGGGTGCCCAATGCGCCCTCTCCCGCAGAAACCATCCCCCCAGGCCAGCAACCAGCGAGCCCGCCAGCGGTGCTAGGGGAATGAGCAAATAGACCCAGATGGGTGGCAGGCCATGCAGCCAGTCAAAGATCCACATATCAGCCCCGTAAGTCGTCGATGTCTTCTACATTGATGCTGCGGCGATTACGGAAATAGACCACCAGGATCGCCAAGCCAATAGCCGCCTCAGCGGCTGCTACGGTAAGGACAAAAAATACAAAGATTTGTCCCTGAAGGTTCCCCAAATAACGGGAAAATGCGACAAAATTGATATTTACCGCCAACAACAAAATCTCTATCGCCATCAACAGAATAATGACGTTTTTCCGGTTCAGGAAAATCCCCACCACGCCGATGGAAAACAGCAGCGCCCCCAGGATCAACCAATGCGACAACGGGATCATGGCTTCGGCCCCCGCAGATCGACCATGCGTAGCCGTTCGCGTACGGCGACTGCGACCTGTTTGCCGACCACCTGCGACTTGGTGTCGGGCCGACGGCGCAAGGTCAGGGCTATCGCGGCAATGATGGCGACGAGCAGGATCACCGCAGCGATCTCAAAGGGATAGAGATAGTGGGTGTAGAGCAACTCACCGAGGGCGCGGGTGTTGTCGGCATTCGCCGAGATTGGCCCAGGTGCCGGCACCCTACCGATCGGCGCGGTCCAGAACACCGCCACCATCTCCAGCACGCCGACGATCGCGATCGCCAAACCCAGGGGAAGGTAGCGCAGAAAGCCCTCCTTGAGACGCTCCAGATTGATATCCAGCATCATGACCACGAAGAGAAACAGCACCATCACCGCACCAACATATACCAGAATCAAAATCAGCCCGAGAAACTCCGCGCCCAGCAACAGAAACAAAGCTGCCGCATTGAAAAAGGCGAGTACCAGATAGAGCGCCGAATACACCGGATTGCGCGCGGTGATGACCAACAGGGCCGATAACAGCAGGACGGCCGAGAAAACATAAAAAAGGACGGTGGTGGTGAGCATCATGCGTTTTCTCGTTCTCTCCTAACGGTAGCTACTGTCCGCCTGCCGATCGCGGGCCAGCTCGCCTTCCAAACGATCACCGTTACCCAGCAAACGAATCTTGTCGTAGAGCAGTTCACTACGGGTCTCGGCGTGATAACTCAGCACCCGACTTTCGACAATGGAATCCACCGGGCAAGACTCCTCGCAGAGTCCGCAAAAGATACACTTGCTCAGATCGATGTCATAGCGGCTGGTGCGGCGCGTCCCGTCGCTACGCTCCTCGCTCTCGATGGTAATGGCCAGCGCAGGACAAACGGCCTCGCAGAGTTTGCAGGCAATGCAGCGCTCTTCCCCATTCTCATACCGGCGCAGGGCATGCAGACCGCGAAAGCGCGGCGACTGGGGTGTCGTTTCCTCGGGATACTGCACGGTAAACTTGCGCGCGAAAAAATAGCGTCCGGTGAGCCGCATACCGCGCAGCATTTCGAGCAGGAAAAAAGACTGGAACCAGCGTTTGACAGGATTGGCCATGACAACCTCCTCAGCGCAGGATAGCCCGCAACGGGGTCTCGAGGGCAATACCCACTACCACGATCCAGGCGATGGTAATGGGAATGAAGACCTTCCAGCCCAAGCGCATGATCTGGTCATAGCGATAGCGCGGGAAAGTGGCGCGGATCCAGAGGAAGACATAGAGCAGGAAGGCGGTCTTCAGCAACAGCCAGACGAGGCCCGGCACCCAGGTGAAAGGCGCGACGTTGAAGGGCGGATACCAGCCTCCGAGGAAAAGCACGGTGGTCAGGATCGAGACAAAGATCATATTGGCATATTCGGCCAGGAAGAACAGCGCAAAGCCCATCCCCGAATATTCGACATGAAAACCGGCAACGATCTCCGACTCTCCCTCCGCCACGTCGAAGGGGGCGCGGTTGGTTTCCGCCACGCCAGAGATGAAATACACCAGAAAAAAAGGAAAGAGCGGCAACCAGTACCACGACCAGAAGCCTCCGCCTGCCTGCGCCTCGACGATCTTGCTCAGATTCAGCGTCTGCGCCAGCATCAACACGCCCACCAGGGCAAAGCCCATGGCAATTTCGTAGGCCACCAACTGCGCGGCCGCGCGCATCGCCCCCAAAAATGCATATTTGGAGTTCGAGGCCCAACCGGCAATGATGATTCCATATACCCCCAGACCGGCAATGGCTAGGACGTAGAGTAGACCCGCGTTCATATTGCTGATGGCCACACCTGGACCGAAGGGGACCGCCGCCCAGACCAGCATGGCGGGAACGAAAGCCAACACCGGCGCCGCCAGAAAGAGAAAGCGGTTGGCCGTACTGGGAATTAGGACTTCCTTGAACAGCAGCTTCAGGGCGTCGGCAATCGGCTGCAGCATGCCACGAAAACCAACGCGATTCGGCCCGAGGCGAATCTGGATGTAGCCGATCACCTTACGTTCGGCCAGGGTCAGATAGGCGACACCGAGCAAGAGAGGGATCAGGACGATGATGATTTTGATCAAGGCCCAAACAGGTGGCCACCAGGCCGCATTGACGAGATCGTGCATCCTTCCTCCCTACACCCGAATACTCGGCATCTGCACCCGCAGTGCCGTCCCGACTCCTCCCAATGCCTGAGTCTCGGGATGACCAAGATCGAGCCAGACGGCGCCGTGGGGAATTCCGGCATCGAGAACAAAGGGTATCTGCACCTGCGCGCCATTGCTCGCCAACAATTCTACCGCGGCACCGCCGATTCCAAGTTCGGCAACCGTATCCGGATGCAAGCGGCAGACCGGCTCCTGCGCCAGGGGCTGGGCACGTCGGACGAGCGGGTCCTGCTGATAGATACGCCAGTCACCCAGCAATTGGAGTCCCCCTGCGTCTTCCTGATGACGCGCGGCAATCTCTGGCATCACCCTGAAACCCGGAACATCGAGGGGAAAATCCCCCAACTGTTTCTGCCAAGTATCCTGCAGCGCCTCGAGATCATCGAAATCGAGGCCGGCCAATTCCAAATGATCGGCCAACACGCGCAGGATTTTCCAGCCAGGGCGCGACTCTCCTGCCGGCCGCACCGCCGCACGATACTGTTGCAGGCGCCCTTCGTTATTGAAAAAGCTGCCACTGCTTTCCGCCCAGCTCGCCAGAGGCAGAACGATATCGGCATAGGACTCAGCGGCGCCCAGAAAGCTACTGATGCTGATGACCGCATCGGCAGCATCGAGAGCTGCGCGGACACCCGGCGCGTCCATGGCATCCGCCTCAGGCTCGACACCATAGAGCAGGAATGCCTTTTTCTCCTCCCAGACCCGCGGCGCATCCTCAACCTGCACGCCTCCCGGCTTGCGTCCGGGTACACAGCCGAGTAACCAAGCGCCAGCGCTATTGGCGGCCTCCGCCAGCCAGGAGACGCGAGCGGCGGTCTGTTGCGCGATTTCAGCGATAACGGCCAGCAGCTCCGCTGCCCGAGGCTGCTGCAAGAGACTGCTACCCAGCAGAAACAGTGGCTTATCGGCAGCCCGCACAGCATCTGCCAAATCCCCCAAGGCAGGATTCGATGCTGGCGTCCCATCGCGCAGAAGCGCCAAGAGTTCCTCATAGACCGCCAGATCGGCTCCTGCTGCCGCGCGGATCTGCCGCAAAGGAAAATTGAACTCCCGTTGCGTGCTATCCAGCGCCCAGATCTGCGCCCCCGCCAGGGCCGCCTTGCGCAGACGGTGGTTGGTCAGCGGTTGCTGCTCCCGCGGGTAGGCATGACAGAGAATAATGTTTCGCTCTGTCTCCAACTGTTCCAGGCTCATGTTCAGGGCCGGATATAAGGGCATGGCCGGGTCGGCACGGAAGTCCGTCTGACGCAGGCGATGCTCGATAGCACGCACCCCCAGGCCCCGTAACAGGGCCTGGAAGAGATAGAGCTCCTCGTTGCTCGCCGCCGGCGAGATGAGCCCGGCCACGGCGTCTGGTCCCGCACGGCCGATGGTCTTTTGCAAGGCAGTCGCCGCCGCCTCCAGGCCATCCGCCCAGGACACTGGCTGCAAAGAACCGTTGATACGCAAGAGAGGAGTCTGCACGCGATCTGCTGCCTGCAATCCGGCATAGGCAAAGCGGCCCTTGTCGCAGAGCCATTCTTCGTTGACCGCCTCGTTGACCCGCGGCTTGACCCGCAACACCTCCCTGCCAAGGCTTTGAACATCGGTATTGCAACCCGTCGAGCAATGCGGACAGAGGCTCTGGCTGTGCTTAAGCTCCCAGGAGCGGGCCTTGTAGCGGAAGGGCTTGCTGGTCAGGGCACCGACGGGGCAAAGATCGATCATGTTACCGGAAAGCTCGGAACGCACTGCCTTGGCAACATAGGTACCAATGGCCATCTTCTCACCCCGTCCGGTAGCGCCCAATTCACTGATACCGCCAATCTCGGTGCCAAAGCGAACGCAACGAGTGCATTGGATACAGCGCGTCATCTCGGTGGCAATCAGTGGCCCGATATCCTTGTCTTCTACTACCCGCTTTTCTTCGGTGTAGAGACTGTGCGGATTGGCATAGCCCATGGTGATGTCCTGCAATGGACATTCGCCGCCCTGGTCACAGATCGGGCAATCCAGGGGATGGTTGATAAGCAGGAATTCGAGCACGCCCTGTTGCGCCATCTTCGCCCGTTTCGAGCGGGTGGAGACCTTCATTCCATCGCTCGCCGGGGTGGCGCAGGCAGGCAAGGGCTTGGCCTGCTTTTCGACATCCACCAGACACATACGGCAGTTGGCTGCCACTGACAGCTTGGGGTGGTAGCAAAAGAAAGGGATGTAGATACCGAGCTGCTCGGCGGCCTCCATCAATGTGGTGCCGGCAGCAACCTCGATCTCCTGCCCGTCAATCTCGATGCGTGGCATCAGGCAACTCTCCGTGCAGCATCAGCACCGACCAGGCAGGTCTTGTGCCGGACATGGTGCAGGTACTCATCCGGGAACAGACGCAGGGAGCTGGTCACCGGGGCCACCCCGCCGTCGGCCAGCGCACAGATGGTGCGCCCCTCGATGCGCGACCCGACATTCTGCAACAATTCCAGATCGGATTCGCGACCCTGTCCGTTCTCGATCCGGTGCATGACCCGCCACAGCCAGCCCATACCCTCGCGGCAGGGGGTGCATTGGCCGCAGGATTCGTGCATGTAGAAGCGAGCGATGCGCTCCACTACCTTAACGATGCAAACACTGTCATCGATGATGATCACCGAGCCTGCACCCAGGGCCGAACCGGCCTTGGAGATGCTGTCGTAGTCCATCGTCACTTCCATCATCTGCGCGCCGGCCACCATGGCGGTACTGGTACCACCAGGGATCACCGCCTTGAGCTTCCGCCCCGGACGCAGCCCACCCGCCATTTCCAGTAATTCGGCAAAGGGGGTACCCATGGGTACCTCGAAGTTTCCCGGTCGTCGTACATGCCCGGTTACCGAGAAGATTTTCGTTCCCCCATTGTTGGGTTTGCCCAGGTCGAGGAACCATTGCCCGCCACGTGTGATAATGTCAGGCACCGAGGCGAAGGTCTCGACATTGTTGATAGTGGTCGGCTGGCCATACAGGCCATAGCTCGCCGGGAAAGGTGGTTTGAAACGGGGCTGTCCTTTCTTTCCTTCCAGCGCTTCCATCAGGGCGGTTTCCTCACCGCAGATGTAAGCACCAGCGCCCCGGTGAACGTAAAGATCAAAGGAAAAATCGGTTCCCAGGATTTTTTCGCCGAGCAGACCAGCAGCATAGGCCTCGGCCAGGGCCGCTTCGACAATGCGGATGGGTTCGATGAATTCCCCGCGAATGAAGATATACCCGGCCCGCGCACCCATCGCATAGGCGCCGATGATCATCCCCTCGATGAGCCGGTGCGGCTCATAACGCATGATATCACGATCCTTGCAGGTGCCAGGTTCCCCCTCATCGGCGTTGCAGAGCAGATACTTCCTGCCAGTAACTCCCTTCGGCATGAAGCTCCATTTCAGGCCCGTTGGAAAACCTGCACCACCGCGACCACGCAGGGCCGAGGTCTTCATTTCGTTGATGATCTGCTCGGGCGTCATCCCCTCCAGCAACACCTTGCGGAGAGCCTGATAGCCGCCAGTGTCCTGGTAGACCTGCAAACGATGGGAATCCGGCAGACCGCGGTTACGCAAGGTAACACCATTCACATACGTTTCCGTCGTCATTGCTCCGCCTCCTTGCGCAATTGCGCGATCAGGTCGTCGAGTTTCTGCGGCGTGAGATCTTCGATATAGCGATCTCCTAATTGCATCATCGGTGCATCTTTACAGGCCCCCAGGCACTCCACTTCTTTGATGGTGAAGAGACCGTCAGCAGTCGTCTCGCCAATGCCGATGCCCAGGCGCTCCTGCAAATGGGCAAGGATCTCATCAGAGCCATTGAGAAAGCAGGATACGCTGCCGCAGACACAGAACTGGTGCCTACCGACGGGCTGCAAGTCATACATCGTATAAAAAGTAGCCACCTCGAAGGCCTGGATCGCCGGTACGCCGAGGATTGCCGCCACATGCTCGATCAGAGGCTCGGGCAGATAGCCATGCTCCTCTTGCGCAATGCGTAGAGCCGCGAGGAGCGCCGAGCGCGCCTGCTCAGGAGGATACTTGCTGCGCTCCGCCGCAATGGCATCGAGGGAGCTTTGCGACAGCCATTCGCTCATCGGTCGATCTCCCCAAACACAATGTCCATGGTCGCCAGAATCGCTACCACGTCGGCAATCATGTGCCCCTTGGCCATCTCGTCCATGGCGGCAAGGTGGGAAAAGCCCGGCGCCCGGATCTTCATGCGATAGGGCTTATTGGCTCCGTCGGAAAGCATGTAAATACCAAACTCCCCCTTCGGGGCCTCGACTGCGGCGTAGATCTCGCCAGCCGGCACGATCATGCCCTCGGAAAAGAGTTTGAAGTGATGGATCAGCGCTTCCATGCTGGTCTTCATTTCTTTCCGTGGGGGCGGCGCGATTTTGTAGTCGTCAACCATGACCGGGCCGGGATTTTTCCGCAACCAGTCGACGCATTGCGCAATGATCTTGTTGCTCTCGCGCATTTCGGCCACCCGAACCAGATAACGATCGTAGCAGTCACCCTCCTTACCCACTGGGATCTCGAAATCCAGATCGGCATAGGCCGCATAGGGCTGGGTACGGCGCAAATCCCAGGCGACCCCGGAGGCACGCAGCATCGGCCCGGTGAAACCCAGGGCAATGGCCCGCTCCGGCGCGACCACACCAATCCCTACGGTGCGCTGCTTCCAGATGCGATTATCGGTAAGCAGAGTTTCGTATTCGTCGATATAGCCAGGGAAACGGCGGGTAAAGTCCTCGATGAAATCGAGGACAGAACCGTTACGGTTGGCATTGAGCTCTTGCAGGCGCTTCGCATCGCGATATGGCGAAGGCTCATACTGTGGCATCTGCGCAGGGAGATCGCGATACACACCGCCAGGCCGGTAGTAAGCAGCATGCATGCGTGCCCCAGAGACCGCCTCATAGACATCCATGAGGTCTTCGCGCTCACGGAAGCAATAGAGAAATACCGACATGGCTCCGACATCAAGGGCATAGGCGCCGAGCCACAGCAGATGATTGAGTACCCGCGTGATTTCGTCGAACAGGGTACGGATATACTGGGCGCGTTGGGGAATCTCGATACCCAGCAGACCCTCGACGGCACGACAATAGGCGTGCTCATTGCACATCATCGAAACATAGTCGAGCCGGTCCATGTACGGTAGGTTCTGCAGAAAGGTCTTGTGCTCGGCGAGCTTCTCCGTGGCGCGGTGCAGAAGACCAATATGCGGATCGGCGCGCTCGATCACCTCGCCATCGAGCTCCAGCACCAGCCGCAGCACACCATGGGCAGAGGGATGCTGCGGCCCAAAGTTCATGGTGAAGTTGCTAATTTCTGGCATCGTATCGCCCCTCCTCGTCACTGCGCACGATGCGCGGCACGACCACCCGCTCCTCGATACGGGTGGGCTCGTAGATCACCCGCCGCTGATCCGGGTCGTAGCGCATCTCAACGGTCCCGACCAGAGGAAAATCCTTGCGGAAGGGATGGCCAACAAAGCCGTAATCGGTGAGAATTCGCCGCAGATCGGGATGCCCCTCAAAGAGAAAACCAAAGAGATCGAAGGTCTCCCGCTCAAACCAATTGGCCGCCGGCCAGATCGCATTCACCGAGGCGATGATCGGGAGATCTTCGTCAAGAAACACGCGCAGGCGCAGCCGCTGGCGACTGTGAATACCCAGAAGATGGTAGACGACGGCAAAACGCTCTCCCTCCCAGGTGCCATCACCGTACTCGGAATAGTCTACCCCACAGATATCGATCAACTGATCGAAACCCGCCGCATCGCGTAACCAGGTGCAGCTGGCAAGAAAGTCGTCGCGCAAGAGTTCCAGGGTCAGCTCGCCGCGGGCGATCTGCCGACGGCGTATCCGCTGCCCGAGCCCAGCCTCGATCTGCTGGGATACCATTTCCAGATCGTCCATTTTTGCGTTACCGGGCTATTGTGTGCGTACGGCGGATCTTCTTCTGCAGCTGGATCAGCCCAAAAAGAAGTGCTTCGGCGGTGGGCGGACAGCCGGGGACGTAGACATCCACCGGTACGATCCGGTCACAACCGCGTACGACACTGTAAGAGTAGTGATAATACCCACCACCATTGGCACAAGAGCCCATGGATACCACCCAGCGCGGCTCGGCCATCTGGTCGTAGACCTTGCGCAAGGCCGGGGCCATTTTATTGACCAGGGTACCGGCAACGATCATGACGTCGGATTGCCGCGGGCTAGGACGAAAAATGATACCAAAGCGATCGAGATCGTAGCGCGCGGCTCCCGCGTGCATCATCTCCACGGCACAACAGGCAAGCCCAAAGGTCATTGGCCATAAAGACCCGGTGCGACTCCAGTTGACCACCGTATCGATACTGGTGGTGACGAAACCCTTTTCGAGAACCCCTTCTATTCCCATTCCAGAGCCCCCTTCTTCCATTCGTAGACGAAGCCGACCACCAGAATGGCGAGAAACACCATCATGGCCAGGAAACCGGTCATGCCGACGGAGTCGAAGACAACGGCCCAGGGAAACAGAAATGCGATTTCGAGGTCAAACAAAATGAACAGAATCGCGACCAGGTAGTAACGCACATCGAACTTGACGCGGGCGTCCTCGAAGGCCTCGAATCCACACTCATAGGGGGACAGCTTTTCGCTGTCGGGCCGATTGGGGCCAAGCATGCTGCCCAGAATCAAGGGCACAATGCCAACCACCAAGGCGATCAGCAGAAATATCAGCACAGGCAAATAATGTCCGAGCACCCGGCCCCTCCGTCAAAGTCATTACGTACCCACCAGGGTCGCCATAAAAAACTTTTTTTCTATATAATCAAATCTCTGGAAGTCTACAGAGACAAAAAAACAGCCACGCGGGCTGTGATTTGGTGCCGAAGACCGGACTCGAACCGGTATGGCTTGCGCCGCCGCCCCCTCAAGACGGTGTGTCTACCAATTTCACCACTTCGGCAAGTGAATCAAAACTTTCTCATGCCCCGCCCAGGACGTCAAGGCTTAGCTGGAGAGGAATTCCCGGTGGCCACGCTCTTTTCGGACACAGCGGATTTTGCCGAGGCGGAAACCGGGCTCTCGCTGCTCGTTACGGACGCAGTAGGCGCCGTTGCCGGCGCGGCAGCAGAGGGCGCTGCAGTCGAGCTTGGCAGCGCAATACCCGCCCCCATCTGATGTGCCTCATGCTCCGACAAATAGGCCAACGCCAGACTGTTGAGAAAGAAAATCGCGGCAAGAATTGCGGTGACATGACTGAGAAAATTGCCCGCCCCCGCAGCGCCAAAAACGGTCTGTGAACCGCCACCGCCAAAGACTGCGCCAATATCCGCGCCTTGTCCTTTCTGAATCAGCACCAGACCTACCAGCACGACACAGATCAGTACCTGAAAAATCAATAACACCGTATACATGCTCAAATACCTCGGGCTACCGCATGGGCGGCCTGACAGATCTGCAAAAACTCGACTGCCTGCAATGAGGCTCCACCGACCAGACCGCCGTCAATATCCGGCTGGGAAAATAGGACCTGGGCGTTGCCGGCCTTGACACTACCTCCGTAGAGGATGAGGATTTTGCGGGCGATATCGGGATTCTTTGCAGCGACCAGGCCACGCACAAAAGCATGCACTTCCTGCGCCTGCTCCGGGCTGGCCGTCTTGCCGGTGCCGATGGCCCAGACTGGCTCATATGCAAGGACCATATTGGCCTGCTGTCCGCTACTGCCCAAGGCCGGGAGAACGGCCTCTACCTGACGCCGCAACACCTCTTCCGTTTGGCCCTGCACCCTTTCCTGCTCGCTTTCACCGATGCAGACCATGGGAATCAGACCAGACAGGAGGGCGGCCTTCACTTTTTTCAGGACGATTTCATCCGACTCCTGAAAAATCTGACGGCGCTCCGAGTGTCCAACCAGAACATAACGACAGCCATGATCGCGCAGCATCGGTCCCGAGATCTCACCGGTATAGGCACCGTGCGCTTCCCAAAAGAGATTTTGTCCGCCCCAACGTAAGGAACTGCCCTTGGCCAGCTGATGCACCGTCGGCAATAGCGTGAAGGGCGGAAATACCACAACCTCCGGCGAGGCTGGCGCCAGACCCGCATCGAGAATGGCTTGGGTGAGGTGCTCAGCATCCGCATTCAAGCCATTCATCTTCCAATTGCCCGCTACAATGATCGACCGCACGTCGCCCTTCCTCATATTTGTCATCAATTGCTAATAGAACGCGAAGTTTAAAGAGTACGCTGACGAGGGTCAATTTACCCTGTTCGCGCGCTCTAGACTGCCACAGATTCGGTCACACCGGCGGCCACTTGCGCCCGCAACTCCTCAGCGACCTTTTGCGCCAGCCCACATTCGACCGCCTCTACCATGATACGCAGCAGTGGTTCGGTACCCGAAGCACGCACCAGAAGTCGTCCGCGTCCGGCGAGCTGTGCCTCCGCTGCCTGCAACAGTTGCTGCACATCGGAGCGCTCCAAGTGCTGGCGCGCGTCTGGCAGGCGCAAATTGAGCAAAACCTGCGGATATAGTTTCAGGCCATCGGCCAGCTCATGCAGACTCCTGCCTTTCTGCTGCAAAAAGGCAAGCACCTGCAACGCCGCAAGAATGGCATCGCCCGTAGTATTTGCTGGAGTGATGAGGTGACCGGAATTCTCCCCACCCAAGGGATAGCCCAGACGGCGCATGGTCTCCAGTACATAACGGTCTCCCACAGCGCTGCGCACGAAAGGCACTCCCTGCTCTGTCAGCGCCTTTTCCAGGGCGAGATTGCTCATCACCGTACCGACGACCCCGGGTAAGCTCCCCCGCTCCCGGAAGGCCTGCGCCAGCAGCCACAGGACGGCATCGCCATCCCAGGTATTACCTCGCGCATCCACGAGCAGGACGCGATCGCCATCGCCATCCAGGGCGATCCCCAGATCAGCCTGTCGCTCTCGCACTGCAGCAATGAGTGCCTGCGGTGCTGTCGAACCAACCCCATCATTGATATTGACACCGTTGGGTCGCACTCCGATGCTCTCCACCTGCGCACCCAGCTCGCTGAACACCATGGGCGCGACCTTATAGCCGGCGCCATGGGCGGCATCGACAATGATTCGCACGCCGCGCAGATCGGCCGACGCCGGAAAGGTCGTCTTGCAGTATTCGACATAGCGACCAGCGGCATCCTCCACGCGGCGTGCCTTCCCCAAAGAGTCTGCAGCAGCACAGCGCATGGGTCCTTCCAGCTCGGCCTCAATGGCTTCCTCCACCGCATCCGGGAGTTTGTAGCCATCGCCAGAGAAAAACTTGATGCCGTTATCTTCGTAGGGGTTGTGCGAGGCGCTGATGACGATGCCGGCATGGGCCCGCAGGGTACGCGTCAGGTAAGCGATGGCGGGCGTCGGCAGCGGGCCAACCAACAATACATCGACGCCTGCCGCTGCCAGCCCGGATTCCAGGGCCGATTCGAGGAGGTAGCCAGAAAGGCGAGTATCTTTGCCAATCAGCACCTGCGGCCTGCCGGATACCCCCCTGGTGAGCACCCTACCCGCAGCCCAGCCGAGCTGCAAGATCCAATCCGCACGCATGGGCATTTCTCCTACCCGACCGCGCACACCGTCGGTTCCAAAAAATTTTCTGGCCATATTCGTTTTATCCTGTCGCTTCCATCGCTTCCCAAATGTTGAGTGCCTGCCGCGTAACGGCAACATCGTGCACCCGATAGATCGCACTACGGCACCGTTGTCGGGTCCAGAGGAGGGCCGCCACACTCGCTATCACACGCTCACTGGGGTTTTCCACGCCGGCAACCTGCCCCAAAAATCTTTTGCGCGACAGCCCGAGCAGAATGGGGTGCCCAAGCGTCGCCAAGCGGTCGAGGTGCCGCAGCAGGCGAAGATTGTCAGCCTGTTCCTTGGCAAAACCAATGCCCGGATCGAGCAGGATGGATTCCGCAGGGATACCCGCCTGCAGGCACGCATCACGCCGCTGGGCAAGATAGTCATGTACCTCGGTAAGCACATTTTCGTAGGCGGTGAGGGTCTGCATGGTTGCCGGGGTTCCACGCATATGCATCAGACAAACATCAAGCCCTAGTTCTGCCACCGTCGCCAGCGCATTGGGATCAAAACTCAGGGCGCTGACATCGTTGATGAGGCTAGCTCCGTACGCATGGGCGGCACGCATCACCGCTGCCTTACGGGTATCCACAGAAATGGGTAGGGGAATCTCGGCGCGGATCGCCTCCAAGGCGGGCAGGAGGCGTTCGAGTTCCTCCTCTACCGAAACTTCCATCGCTCCCGGCCGCGTCGACTCCGCACCGAGATCAAGGATGTCCGCCCCCTCCGCCCACAAACGACGTGCATGGGCCAAGGCCGCAGTCACCGAGACATAGCGACCACCATCAGAAAAAGAGTCCGGGGTAAGGTTGATGATCCCCATGATACAAGAACGCCCCTGCAGCCAGGGGCGTCTTTGCTGCGGCACAGCAGAACTCAAACGGGGTGTTCCCCCGGGTTAAGCTTGGGCAGATTGTTGGGAACCTGCTCAGAATTGCCGACGCCGCTGTTACCACTGACCGCTGGTGTGCCGGGGTTGTTGTCCTGCGGCGGACGCGGATCGTGTCCAGCCATAATGTCGTTGACCTGGCCGGCATCCAAGGTCTCGAACTTGAGCAACGCCTGGGCCATACGCTCGACAATGTCGCGGTTGTCTTCGATGAGCTTGCGCGCCACCTGGTAACGTTCCTGAATGATCCCCCGCACCTCCTCGTCCACCGTCTGCGCGGTACGCTCGGAAACGTTACTGTGCTTGCTGATCTCTCGTCCGAGGAACATCTCTTCCTCTTTCTCGCCAATCACCATGGGTCCGATGGTGGACATGCCCCACTGCGTGACCATCTTGCGCGCGAGATCCGTGGCTCGCTCGATGTCATTGCCCGCGCCGGTGGTCATCTGGTTGAGAAATACCTCTTCCGCAATCCGCCCACCCATAAGGATAGAGATATTGTTCAGGATCTCCTGGCGCTCATAGTTGAAGCGATCCTCGGTCGGCAGCTGCATGGTCAAGCCCAGAGCACGGCCGCGCGGGATGATGGTGACTTTATGCACTGGATCAGTGCCCGGCAGCAACTTGGCAACCACCGCATGCCCAGACTCATGGTAGGCTGTGGTCTCCCGCTGCTTGTCACTCATCACTACCGACTTGCGCTCGGCGCCCATCATCACTTTGTCTTTAGCGTCCTCGAAGTCGTGCATATCGACCAGCCGCTTACTCTTGCGCGCCGCCATGAGGGCTGCCTCGTTAACGAGGTTGGCAAGGTCTGCACCCGAAAAGCCCGGGGTGCCACGCGCGATGATCTTGGCGTCTACGTCTGGCGCCAAAGGCACCTTACGCATATGCACTTGCAAAATCTGCTCGCGACCGCGAATGTCTGGAAGCGGAACCGTTACCTGCCGGTCAAAACGGCCAGGACGCAATAAAGCAGGATCGAGCACGTCCGGACGGTTGGTAGCGGCGATGACGATGATCCCTTCCGTACCCTCGAAACCATCCATTTCCACCAACATCTGGTTGAGAGTCTGCTCGCGCTCATCGTTGCCACCGCCGAGACCAGCTCCGCGCTGGCGACCAACGGCATCGATCTCGTCGATGAAGATGATACAGGGAGCGTGCTTTTTCGCCTGCTCAAACATATCACGTACGCGCGAGGCACCCACTCCGACAAACATCTCGACGAAATCCGATCCAGAGATCGAGAAGAAGGGGACCTTGGCCTCGCCGGCAATAGCGCGCGCGAGGAGGGTTTTGCCCGAACCAGGCGAACCCATGAGTAGCACACCTTTGGGAATACGGCCACCGAGACGCTGGAACTTGGAGGGATCCCGCAGAAAGTCGACGATTTCGGCCACTTCTTCCTTGGCCTCCTCTACACCGGCAACATCGGCAAAGGTGATCTTATTGTTTTCCTCACTGAGCATGCGCGCCCGGCTACGACCAAAGCTCATGGCGCCCCGACCACCAGCACCGCCACCACCCATCTGGCGCATGAAGAAGATCCACACACCGATGAGCAACAGCATCGGGAACCAGTTGATCAGCAAAGCCAACAGCAACGACTGGCCTTGCGGCGGCTTGACCGAGATCTTGACTCCGGCGGCCAGCAACTGCGGTACCAACTGATTATCGTTGGGCGGGGTGTAGACACTAAATTGCTGCCCGGAACTGAGCGTACCGGTCAGATGGTTGCCATCCATCGTGACATCGGCGACCTGCCCCTGCTTGACGCTGTTGACAAAAGTCGAGAAGTTCATTGCCTGAGTCGGCGTCGAACTCGACGAATTGAGATTCTGGAAAACGAAGATGAGGATGACCCCAATCGCCACCCACAAGAGTACATTCTTGAAAACGTTATTCATTCCCTCACCTCCCCCATCGGGAGTTTAGATTGGGCGCAAAATTCCCCAATATTTTCGATATTAGACCTCTGCCGAAAAACTGACAAGCGCACCTCGCGCATGGCATAGAAGTAGTATCATTGCGTTCCACCAACCGTGAGGTCACGTATCTTCAGCGTTGGCTGACCGACTCCCACCGGGACGCTCTGTCCGTCTTTCCCACAGGTCCCCACCCCTGGATCTAGCTGGAGGTCGTTACCGATCATTTCAACCCGCGTGAGCACATCCGGCCCGTTCCCGATCAAGGTCGCCCCTTTAACTGGACGCGTGATGCGGCCATTCTCGATCAGATACGCTTCCGAGGCCGAGAACACGAACTTGCCGCTGGTGATGTCGACCTGCCCACCGCCGAAGTTCACGGCATACAGCCCCTTCTTGACACTGGCGATGATTTCCTGCGGATCGTGCTGACCATTGCGCATGTAGGTATTGGTCATGCGCGGCATAGGCAGATGCGCATAGGATTCGCGCCGACCGTTACCGGTAGGGGCCACCCCCATGAGCCGGGCATTCAGACTGTCCTGCAGGTACCCGCGCAAAATCCCATCTTCGATCAGCACCGTACATTGGGTAGGGTGCCCCTCATCATCGAGGTTGAGACTGCCTCGCCGTCTAGCCAGGGTACCATCATCCACCACCGTGACGCCGGGCGCCGCTACCCGCTGCCCAACGCGGCCAGAGAAAGCGCTGGTACCCTTGCGGTTGAAATCCCCCTCCAGACCATGACCGATGGCCTCGTGCAGTAGAATACCCGGCCAACCAGGCCCGAGGACGACTTCCATACCGCCGGCCGGAGCGGCCTCCGCCTCGAGGTTGACCAGCGCCTGCCGTACCGCCTCGCGGGCGTATCCTTCCGCGACATCACCCTCGAGAAATTCGCGGTAGTCATGACGCCCACCACCGCCAGCACTTCCCTGCTCTCGCCGACCATTCTGCTCGGCGATCACCGTGACATTCAAACGCACCAACGGGCGTAAATCAGCGGCCAGACTGCCATCCAGGCGCGCCACCAATACCACCTCGTAGCGCGCGGCAAGACTGGCCATTACCTGCACCACACGCGCGTCGGCTGCCCGTGCAGCCGCTTCCAGTCGCTCGAGAAGGGAGATTTTTTCGCGATTCTCGATACTCGCCAGAGGATCGACGTTTGGATACAAATCCAGACCGCTACGGGAGCGCCACTGCAGAGCCCGCTGCTCGCCCGGGTGATGAACGATGCTGCGTGCCGCCTCCGCTGCTCCCAGCAGAGCCTCCACCGCAATTTCATCGGAGTAGGCCAGACCCTGGCGTTCTCCCTGGATGGCACGCACCCCCACTCCTTGATGAATGCTGTGACTGCCCGATTTAACCACCCCTTCTTCCAGACTGAAAGCCTCGCTACGGCTGTATTGAAAGTACAGATCCGCATCGTCAAGGGCGCGGCGGCGCAACTGCGCAAAGGTGCGCTCCAGTGCCGTCTCGTCGATTCCTGCGGGCTGCAGCAAATTTTCCCGGGCGAGATCGAGGGCGTTATCCGTCATGACGTGCTTCTCCGACTGAATATTCCAAAAGAGTATGCGCCGGCCAGCGATATAGAACAAGTCTAAATTTTTTATGTAATTTCTGCACTGCCAATCCCCAGGTCATCCACAGCTTGTCAACACTATATATAGTGTTGACAATGGCGCTGAGATAACTATATTTTGTGCTATCACCAAGGAGGAGCCCATGCCCAGCACTGCCACAGCCGTTGTCCCAGACCTGTCCGATTCCCGTCATCGCGTCATCCGCCGCAATGGAGCGGTGGTGCCCTTCGATGCCAGCAAGATTCAGGTCGCCATGACCAAAGCCTTCCTCGCGGTGCAAGGCACGGGCGGAGCCGCCAGTGCGCGTGTCCGGGAACAGGTAGCAAAGCTTACGGAACAGGTGCTCGGCGCACTGGGGCGTCGGCAACCGGGCGGCGGAACCTTCCACATCGAAGATATCCAGGATCAGGTCGAATTGGCGCTGATGCGTGCCGGGGAACATGAGGTGGCGCGCGCTTACGTTCTCTACCGGGAAGAGCGCGCACGGGAACGCGCTCGGCAGAAACAGCAGGAGCAGGAGCTATGCACGGAATTGCAGGTGCGTCAGGCCGATGGCAGCAGCCACCCCCTCGATCGCGAGCGCTTGCGGGCGGTCATCGACGAAGCCTGTGCCGGTTTGGGTACAGCGGTTTCCCCAGAACTGATCCTGCAATCCACCCTGAAAAATCTCTATGATGGGATCAGTGAGGCTGAACTCTATCAGGCCCCCATCCTTGCCAGTCGCATCCTGATCGAGCGTGACCCCGCCTATGCCTATGTGTCGGCGCGCCTGCTCCTCGACCGTATCCGTCGCGAAGTGATCGGGCAGCCATGTACCCAGGCGCAGATGACAGAGCGCTACAGCGACTATTTTCGCGATTATCTGGCCACGGGCATCGAGCACGAACTGATTGACCCGCGCCTGGCGCAGTTCGATCTCGATCGCATTACGGCAGCGCTACGCCCGGAGCGTGACCTGAATTTCCAGTATCTGGGCCTGCAGATCCTCTATGATCGCTATTTCCTGCACCTGCGCGAGCGGCGCATCGAATTGCCGCAGGCGTTCTGGATGCGCGTCGCAATGGGCCTCGCCATCGAGGAGATCGATCGCGAAGAGCAGGCCATCGCCTTCTATGAGGTGCTTTCTCAATTCGATTTCGTCAGCTCCACTCCTACCCTATTCAATTCCGGCACGCTACGACCGCAGTTGTCGAGCTGCTTCCTCACCACCGTCGCCGATGATCTCGATGGCATCTACGAGTCGATCAAGGACAATGCCCTGCTCTCCAAGTATTCCGGTGGACTCGGCAATGACTGGACACGGGTACGCGCTCTGGGTTCTTACATCAAGGGCACCAACGGTAAGAGCCAAGGCGTGGTCCCCTTCCTTAAAGTGGTGAATGACACCGCGGTTGCCGTCAATCAGGGCGGCAAGCGCAAGGGTGCCGTCTGCGCCTATCTCGAAACCTGGCATCTGGACATCGAAGAATTTCTCGAGCTGCGCAAGAACACCGGCGATGATCGGCGCCGTACCCACGATATGAACACCGCCAACTGGATCCCCGACCTATTCATGGAACGGGTAGAGGCGGGCGCCGACTGGACGCTCTTCAGTCCCAACGACGTCCCCGAGCTCCATGATCTGACCGGTGCTGCCTTCCGCGCCCGTTACGAGGAATACGAAGAGCAGGCACTGGCAGGCAAGATCGAGCTCTACAAGCGACTGCCGGCCGTGCAACTGTGGCGCAAGATGCTGACCATGCTCTTCGAGACCGGTCATCCGTGGATCGCCTTCAAGGACCCCTGCAATTTGCGCAGCCCGCAGCAGCATGCAGGCGTGGTGCACAGCTCCAATCTCTGTACTGAGATCACCCTGAACACCAGCGACAAGGAAATCGCCGTCTGCAACCTGGGGTCGGTGAATCTTGTCGCGCATCTGCGTCAGCCGGTGGGGCAGGATCCGCTGGCCCTGCACCCTGACCTGAGCGCGGAGCAGATCCTCGCCGCCATCGATGGCGAAAAGTTGGCGCGCACCATCCGGGTGGCCATGCGCATGCTCGACAATGTCATAGACATCAACTACTACGCCCTCGGCAAGGCACGCAATAGTAATCTGCGTCACCGCCCCGTAGGACTGGGTTTGATGGGTTTCTCCGACGCCCTTCTCGCCCTGCGCATTCCCTATGCCTCGGATGCTGCAGTGCGCTTTGCGGATATCAGCCAGGAACTGATCAGCTATCACGCCATCGATGCCTCGGCCGATCTCGCCCGCGAGCGCGGCGCCTATCAAAGCTTCCCTGGATCCTTGTGGAGTCAGGGGATACTGCCTATCGACAGCATCGAGATTCTGGCGCAGAGCCGCAGTCAGGGGGTCGATCTCGACCGCAGCCAGCAGCTCGACTGGTCGGGCCTGCGCGAGAAGGTGCGCGGCGGCATGCGCAACAGCAACTGCCTGGCCATTGCCCCGACGGCGACGATCTCCAATATTGTAGGAGTCAGCCAGGGGATTGAGCCGATCTACCAGAACCTCTACGTCAAATCGAACCTTTCCGGCGAGTTCACCGTGGTCAATCAGTATTTGGTGGAGGATCTCAAGCGCCTGAATCTATGGGATGAGGTGATGGTCAACGATCTCAAGTACTTCGATGGCTCGGTCGCACCCATCGACCGCATCCCGGCCGCTCTCAAGCCCCTCTATGCCAATGCCTTCGAGACTGATCCCGTCTGGTTGATCGAAGCAGGCGGCAGGCGGCAGAAGTGGCTGGATCAGTCGCAGAGCCTGAATCTGTATTTCGGTAAGCCCTCGGGCAAGAAGATCGATGATACCTATCGCTTGGCTTGGCGGCGCGGCATCAAAACGACCTATTACCTGCGTTCCCTGGGCGCCACCGCGGCAGAAAAATCCACGGTGCAGACCGGCACCCTCAATGCGGTGCCCGGCAGCCTCAAGGCCTGCGCCATTGACGACCCCACCTGCGAGGCCTGCCAGTAAGGCGGCCGAAAACTGGAGAAACCGATGCTAGATTTTGCAGAAGAACAACCGAAGTCCATCACCCTGCCTGCTTACCACGAACAAGGTCAGGCCGGCGCCGATATCGGCATCCAGGCCAGCAGCTTTGCCCGTGTGCGCGCCGAAGACAAACGCATCATCAATGGCAAGGCCGACGTTAACCAACTGGTACCGTTCAAGTACCAGTGGGCCTGGGATAAGTATCTCGCGGCCTGCGCCAATCACTGGATGCCGCAGGAAGTGCAAATGGCTCGCGACATCGCCCTCTGGAAAGACCCAAAAGGTCTGACGGAGGACGAGCGCCGCATCGTCAAGCGCAATCTCGGCTTTTTTGTGACCGCCGATAGTCTGGCAGCCAATAACATCGTGCTCGGTACCTACCGTCACATCACCGCGCCCGAGTGCCGCCAGTATCTGCTGCGCCAGGGCTTTGAAGAGGCCATTCATACCCACGCCTACCAGTACATCGTCGAATCCCTGGGGCTCGACGAAGGGGAGATCTTCAATATGTATCATGAAGTCCCCTCGGTACGCGCCAAGGATGATTTTCTCATCCCGTTCATTGAGGTCCTCGCGGACCCCAATTTCAAGACCGGCACGCCAGAAAATGACCAGCTCTTGCTGCGCTCCCTGATCGTTTTCGCCTGCATCATGGAAGGCACGTTCTTTTATGTCGGTTTCAGTCAGATCCTGGCCATGGGGCGGCAGAACAAGATGGTCGGTGCCGCCGAACAGTACCAGTACATCCTGCGCGACGAATCGATGCACTGCAATTTCGGCATCGACATGATCAACCAGATCAAGATCGAAAATCCGCACCTGTGGACCGAGGAATTCCAGGAAGAGGTCATCGACCTGATTCGTCAGGGCGTGGCACTCGAATGCGCCTACGCTGACGACACCATGCCGCGTGGCGTGCTCGGGCTGAATGCGCCAATGTTCAAGGACTATGTGCATTTCATTGGCAACCGGCGACTCAGCCAGATCGGTCTCAAGCCGCAGTGGGAGGGGGTGAAAAATCCCTTCCCGTGGATGAGCGAGATGATGGATCTGAAGAAGGAAAAGAACTTCTTCGAGACCCGGGTCACCGAATATCAAACCGGTGGCGCCCTGAGCTGGGATTGATCTCCCGCCCGGAGGCCCCGCCGAAGATCTTGCGGAGGAGGGCCTGCGGGCGTTATCATTTTTATTCTTCGGTGACTGTAGCTCAGCAGGTAGAGCCCCGGATTGTGATTCCGGTTGTCGTGGGTTCGAGCCCCATCAGTCACCCCATACAAAACAAGGGTCTGAACATAGGTTTAGGCCCTTTTCTTTGCTAAAGGAACTCCCGACCCTCTGGTACGATGCTGCCTCCGAAGAGCGGACCGTGGAAGAACTCGCCACGCAGAAGCGGATCCTGTCGCCCCTGGAATTTTTCATTCGGACGCCTATCGAGCGCTTGTTCGCCGCGCGCCCCCTGAGTAGACTCAGCCTTTCTTACAAGCCAGGCGGGACGTTGATGCCGGAGCGCATACCCGATGATTGCGTGGGACTGGTAGAGTACCAGGATCTCCACATCACAGAAGATCTACTCTTGGAATGTGGCCGCAGTCTACCCGGCTACACTCTGCGCTACGAGTGCTATGGTACGTTGAACAGCGCTCGCAGCAACGCCATTTTGATCTGTCATGCATTGTCTGGCGACCATCATGCTGCCGGTTACCATTCCCCAACGGACAAAAAACCAGGCTGGTGGGACAGCATGATCGGGCCCGGCAAACCCATCGATACGCGACATTTTTTTGTGGTGTGCAGCAATTTCATTGGCTCCTGCAAGGGCTCCACCGGACCGGCGAGCATCAACCCGGCAAGCAACGAGCCTTGGGGGATGGACTTTCCCATGGTGACCGTATCGGACTGGGTTCGTACCCAGGTCATCCTCAGCGATCATCTCGGCATCGATTGCTGGGCGGCGATCGTTGGCGGAAGCCTGGGTGGCATGCAGGTCCTGCAATGGGCCATCGATTACCCGGAGCGCTTGCGGCATGCCCTCGTCATTGCTGCAGCGCCCAATCTGAGTGCGCAGAACATCGGTTTCAACGAGGTCTGTCGCCAGGCGATCATGACCGATCCCGATTTTCATGGCGGGCACTATTACCGCTACGAGAGCAAGCCACGCCACGGCCTTGCCCTGGCGCGGATGATCGGCCATATCACCTATCTCTCCGACGATGCCATGGGCCAGAAATTCGGTCGGGAAACGCGGCTAGGCAAGAGTCTTTCCTATGGCTTTGACATTGATTTCGAGGTCGAAAGCTACCTGCGCTATCAGGGGTCCCGCTTCGTCGAGCACTTCGATGCCAACAGCTACCTCTACATCACCAAGGCACTCGACTACTTTGATCCCGCTGCCGCTTACGGAGGCAATCTCGCGGCCGCGTTTGCCAGCGTCCAGGCCAAATTTTTGGTCGTCAGCTTCAGCAGCGATTGGCGTTTTTCACCCGAGCGTTCGCGCGAGATCGTGCAGGCCCTGTATACCACAGGCGCGCATGTGAGCTATGCCGAAATTGAATCCCATCATGGGCATGACTCGTTTCTGCTACCGATTCCCCAGTACTTACGGGTCATGCGCTCTTATCTGGAGCGTATGGCAGAGGAGCTCGGCGTATGAACCAGACATTGCGACGCGATCTGCAGATCATTGCCGACTGGATTCGTCCAGGGAGCCGCGTGCTCGACCTGGGTTGCGGCGAAGGGGAATTGCTCTCTCATCTGCAGCAGCAAAAACAGGTCAAGGGTTACGGTATCGAACTAGACGATGAGCGGGTGGCGGCGGCCTTGCGGCGGGGCGTGCCGGTCCTGCAACAGGACCTGGATAGTGGCTTGCGGCAATTTGCCAGCGGTAGCGTGGATACGGTGGTTCTGTCGTTGACCCTGCAGGCGGTGCATTATCCACTTGATCTTCTCCTGGAAATGTTGCGAGTGGGTCGCGAAGGCATCGTCACCTTCCCCAACATGGGGCATTGGCGCGCGCGCTGGCAACTCGGGGTCGGCGGGCACATGCCCATGACCGACGTTTTGCCACATACGTGGTACGATACCCCTAACATCCACCTTTGTACCATTCGCGACTTTGACGCCCTGTGCCACAAAAATCGCATCGAGGTGCGCGAGCGCGTAGTGTTGGACGATCGCCGTCGCAACACCGCGAGTAACCGCATTCTGCCCAATCTTCTCGGAGAAGTGGCACTCTATCGATGCGCCAAGGCGGACTGAGCGCACGCCGCTGGAGCCAGCCATGACCCTGGAATTGATCAGCTTTCCTCTATGCCCCTATGTGCAGCGCTCGGTCATCACCCTGCTGCATAAAGAGGTTCTCTTCACCCTGACCCATATCGACCTGGCCCACAAACCTGAGTGGTTTCTGGCCATCTCGCCTCTGGGTAAGGTTCCCTGCCTGCGTATCGATAACGATACCGTGCTCTTTGAATCACAGGTCATCAACGAGTATCTCGACGAGACTCTGCCGCCGCCCTTGCACCCTGCGGACCCCCTGGAAAGGGCACGGCACCGGGCGTGGATCGCCCTGGGGGGCGAGGCGCTGGGAGATCAGTTTCAGATGATGGTGGCGCAGGGAGAGGAACGCTTTACTGCGGCGCACCGGCAGCTCTTCGATAAACTGCAACGACTGGAAACGGCAATGGGCGACGGACCTTTTTTCGCAGGAGAGCGCTTCAGCCTAGTCGACGCCGCCATCGCCCCGCTCTTCATGCGCATGGAAATCCTCCATGCCCTGCGACCATTGCCGAGCTGGGAAAGTCTCGGCAAACTACGGCGGTGGACCGCGCAACTCATGGAGTTGCCGGAAGTCGCCAGCTCGGTGCGGGCGGATTTTGCCAGCCTGCTGCGTAACTATTTGAGCGAGAAAGGCAGTTTACTGCTGCGTTCAATCTAATGGAGAGAGGGATGACCGATCACAACCTGCCGGAAAACGAGCAAGAGTCTGCCACCACCCATTTTGGCTATCAGGAAGTTCCAGAGGCGGAAAAGGAAAAGCTGGTGCGCGGGGTGTTCAGCAGCGTTGCGAGCAGCTACGACCTGATGAACGATTTGATGTCGCTGGGGGTGCATCGGCTGTGGAAGCGCTACACGGTAGACCTGGCCCGGCCCCGCCCGGGGCAGCAGGTGCTGGATCTGGCCGGCGGCACCGGAGACCTGGCGGCGCTTCTCTATAAACGTCTACAGCCAAATGGTCGCATCGTCGTCTCCGACATCAACCCGGAGATGCTGGCGGTCGGCGAAAAGCGCCTCGCCGACAAGGGCATGCTGGCCGGCGTCGAGTTCGTTGAGGCCAATGCCGAAGAGCTGCCCTTCCCCGACCAACAATTTGATCTCGTTACCTTAGCTTTTGGCATCCGCAATATGACCCATCCCGAACGCGCCCTGGCGGAGATCTACCGGGTACTCAAGGTTGGCGGCCGCGCCTTGATCCTCGAGTTTTCGCATCCGCGTTGGCCGGGCCTGCAGCAGATCTACGATCTTTACTCCTTCAATATCCTGCCCAAGATTGGCGAAATCGTCGCCAAGGACCGCGACAGTTATCAGTATCTGGTGGAGTCCATACGCCGCTTTCCCGACCAGGACACCTTCCGCATGATGATGGAGGATGCCGGTTTTGCGCGGGTCGATGTGCATAATCTGTCCGGTGGCATCGTCGCCATCCACCGCGGCTTTCGTCTCGACTGATCCTGCCAGTGAAGGGGATTCATCCCCCGGCGTAAAATTTCCCACTTGAGCCGCATCCACCAGCGGGGCATGATGGCGGCAATTTTGGCAGAGGAGTGATGACATGACCCGGGTGCACAATCTTGGTTTTCCCCGCATCGGCCACAAGCGTGAGCTGAAGAAGGCCACCGAGGCCTATTGGTCTGGCGAAATCGACGGCGCCGAGCTGGAGGCACGGGGTGCGCAACTGCGGGAGCGTCACTGGCGTATCCAGCAGACCTGCGGCGTCGATCTCGTCCCCGTGGGCGATTTCACCTTTTACGATCAAATGCTCGACATGAGCTGCACCCTGGGCGCGATCCCGCCCCGCTACGAATTTGCTGGTGGCGAAGTCGATCGTGACACCTTCTTTGCCATGGCGCGTGGGTCCAAGACGCAGCCGGCCATGGAAATGACCAAATGGTTTGATACCAATTACCATTACATCGTCCCCGAATTCCATGAGGATATGGAGTTCCGGCTGAGCAGCGAGCGGATTTTTGCCCAGGTGAAAGAGGCCCAAGCCTTGGGCCTGAATACCAAGCCGGTGCTGGTGGGTCCGCTGACCTACCTGTGGCTGGGTAAGGAAAAGGACCTGGGCAGCGCCCATGGCGAGGCTGGCCATCGCCACGATGAGGGCTGCGCTGGCCACGATGAGGCGCCCCGCCACAGCGGCTTCGATCGCCTGAGTCTGTTGCCCAAAGTCCTGCCCGTCTACACCGAGATCCTTGCCAAGCTGGCCGCGGCTGGCGTCGAGTGGGTGCAGATGGACGAGCCGGCGCTGGTCCTCGATCTGCCGCAGGAGTGGCTGGACGCACTGGACAAGGCCTATGCACAGCTGACTCAGGGTAAGGCACCCAAGATCCTGCTTGCCACCTACTTTGAGTCCGTCGCCGACCATGCCGCACGGCTCAAGGCCCTGCCCGTGGCGGGACTGCATCTGGATCTGCGGCGGGCGCCAGCGCAACGCGACATTTTCTTGCAGGACTACCCGGCCGACAAGATCCTCTCTCTAGGCGTCGTGGATGGACGTAACGTATGGCGAACCGACCTCGACGCCGCTCTGGAATCGTTGGCTCCAGCGCACAAAGCCCTCGGTGATCGTCTGTGGATCGCGCCTTCCTGCAGCCTAATGCACAGTCCGGTAGATTTGGCCCAGGAAACGGAACTGGATGACGAACTCAAATCCTGGTTGGCCTTCTCCGTGCAGAAGCTGGATGAGCTTTCGGTGCTCGCCCGCGCAATCGACAAGGGAGAGTCAGCGGTTGCCCAGGAGCTGGAAGCGGCGCGCAAGGCCGTCACCTCGCGCAAGAGTTCGCCACGCATCCACAACGCCGCCGTCAACGCCCGCTTGCAGGAGCTGGGCAACGATGATGGCCAGCGCCGCAGCCCCTTCCCGGCTCGTGCCAAGGCCCAGGCGGCGCGTTTCAAATTGCCCCCCTTCCCTACCACCACCATCGGCAGCTTTCCGCAGACACCGGAAATTCGCAAGGCACGGCTGCAAAATCGTAAGGGTGAGCTATCTGACGCCGAATACCACAAGATGATGGAGGCCGAGGTCGCCCTGGTAGTCAAGGAACAGGAACGCCTGGGCTTGGACGTGCCAGTGCATGGTGAGCCCGAGCGCAACGACATGGTCGAGTACTTTGGTGAGCAGCTCGCCGGCTTCGCCTTCACCCGTCACGGCTGGGTACAGAGTTACGGCTCCCGCTATGTGAAGCCGCCACTCATCTTCGGTGATGTCTCGCGTCCGTACCCGATGACGGTGGAATGGGCCAAATACGCCCAGTCCCTCACCAGCAAGCCGATGAAAGGCATGCTCACGGGTCCGGTCACCATCCTGCAATGGTCCTTTGTGCGTGACGATCAGCCGCGCGAGCGCACCGCCCTGCAGATCGCCCTGGCCATCCGTGATGAGGTCAAGGATCTGGTCGACGCCGGCATCGGCATTATACAGATTGACGAACCGGCCTACCGCGAAGGTCTGCCCCTCAAGCGCAAGGATTGGAATAAGTATCTGGACTGGGCCTCGCGTGCCTTCCGCATCTCGGCGCAGATCGCCCCCGATGACGTGCAGATCCATACCCATATGTGCTACTCGGAGTTCAACGACATCCTGCCGGCCATCGCAGCGATGGACGCGGATGTGATCACCATCGAGACCTCCCGCTCGCAGATGGAGCTACTCGATGCCTTTGCCACCTTCAACTACCCCAACGAGATTGGGCCGGGCGTCTATGACATCCACTCTCCACGGGTACCCAGTGTGGAAGAGATGGTGCAACTCATGGAAAAGGCCGCCAAGGTGGTCCCTGCCGAGCGTCTTTGGGTCAACCCCGACTGCGGCCTGAAAACCCGCAAGTGGGCCGAGGTGACCCCAGCCCTGGAGAACATGGTGAAGGCCACCCAGGAAATTCGCCAGCGCCTGGCCTGAGCACAGAGGTTTTCCAAACCCAAAAACCCCCGCCTTGCGGGGGTTTTTTATGGCTAGGGAACTAGCTTGCCCTCTGTTACTCTAATGGCTCGCCATATCTGATAAAGGGAGCCAACGGATGAGTCTGCCACAGACATCTTCCGCCGGGCAGCAGCCTGCTGTCCAAAAAATCAATCTTTCACCCCTTGCAAATTTGCGTTTCGACGTTCCTGCCGCCCTGGTCGTCGCTTTAGTGGCCATCCCCCTCTGTCTGGGCGTGGCCTTGGCATCTGGGGCGCCGCTGATGGCAGGTATTCTGGCGGGCATCGTCGGCGGCATGGTCGTACCGCTGTTCAGCAAATCGCCCCTCTCGGTCAGTGGGCCCGCCGCCGGGCTCACGGCCATCATTGTTGTCGCCATCGAAGACCTGCACAGCTTTCCCATTTTCCTGGTGGCGGTCATCATTGCCGGTGGCCTGCAGATCTTGATGGGCGCTCTGCGCGCCGGTGGCATTGCCTATTTTTTCCCTTCTGCGGTCATCGAAGGCATGCTTGTGGCCATTGGTATCATCCTGATCATGAAGCAGTTTCCCTATGCAGCGGGCTTCGATCTCGGACAATTTGGCAGCCAGGAATTCAGTAGCGGTGGTACAGAAAACACCTTCTCCGGCATTTTCAGAGCGCTGGGGCACCTGCAGTGGGGTGCATTATTGATTAGCGTGGTCTGCCTGATCATTCTTCTGCTCTGGGACTTGGTCCCGATCCTAAAAAGACAAACTTGGTTTTCTGGCCCTCTCATGGCCGTGCTTGCCGGTACGCTACTCAACCTGCTTTTCGCTGCTGTATTTCCAGGGCTGCAGCTTGGCACCGACAAGCTGGTGCAACTACCCGTCATCCACTCTATGGCAGAGCTCGGCCAGCTCGTGCAGTTTCCCGACTGGTCGGGCCTGGGTAAGCAGCAGGTGTGGATCGTTGGCGTGACCATCGCCATCGTCGCGAGCCTGGAGAGCCTTCTGTCCATCGAAGCCGCCGACAAACTCGATCCTTTCAAGCGGCGTACGCCTCTGGATGGCGAGCTCTACGGTCAGGGAGTGGCTAATATCATCAGTGGACTCATTGGAGGACTACCCGTGACGTCGGTCATCGTGCGTTCCAGCGCCAACATCAGTGCCGGCGGCAGGACCAAGGCGGCGGCATTTCTGCACGGTGTCTTTCTGCTGATTGCCGTACTGCTGTTGGCGTCTTTCCTCAACCAGATCCCGCTCGCGGCCCTGGCTTCGGTGTTGATCATGGTTGGCTTCAAGCTCGCCCACCCCAAAGTCTTTCGCCACATGTATTCTTTGGGCAAGACACAGCTGCTCCCCTTTGTTATTACCATTCTCGCCATACTTTTTACCGATCTGTTGATCGGCGTCGCTGTCGGGCTGGTAGTGGGCCTATTTTTCGTGTTGCGCGCCAACTATCGCAGTGCATTGGAGCTCTGTCAGGAAGGTCCCAATCACTACCTGTTGCGCTTCAAACGCGAATTGACCTTTGTGAACAAGGCCCATCTGGCACATCTACTGGACTCTCTACCAAACGGCAGCGTACTCACTCTAGACGGTGCGCAAGTGGCATTCGTCGACCATGACGTGCTGGAGGTAATCCGCAACTTCGAGGAATCCGCCTCGTTGCGCCAGATTCAGGTCCACGAACAGCACTTCAGCAACCCAGTCTTGAGTGCGCGGATCTAATTTATTCCGGCAGCTTCGGCGATAAACGGAGTGAGCGCTCTGCGGCAAGTTGCCGCAGGGCTGCCGGGTTTTTGCCATCTCTGGCCAGGCGCTCCCACAGCGGATGCGGCCCTAAATTCATGCCGGCCCGCAACATCCGCTCGCGAATGCCGCCACCACCACCAGCGAGCGCTAGATTCATCAGGATCAGGGCGTCGATATAGCCCTCGATATCTCTTTGCTTGTGGGTAATGCGCAGCAGTTCTGCATACAGCGGCAGACGCAGTGGTTCTTCCTGGATGGCGGCTTGCAATATGGCAATGCCATAGTGCGGGTCGGTATTGCGTGATACCAATGCCAGCGCCTTGGCCGCCGTCATTGGCTCTTGCAGTTGTACCTCTGGCGAGGGAATGGGCATGCCCATCTTTTCCGCGAGGACGAGCAATTCCAGATTTCCCGGATCGCGACGCAAGCCATCGCCCACCCGTTGCTTCCACCAAAGCTCGTCGCCGGGCATGGCACTCGATTCGCCAAGGCCTTCGAGCAACTGCGTATAGGCATTCATATCCTCGAGGGCGAGGTAAGCGTCGAGGAGTTGATTGATGGCTCGGCCATCGCCAGGCTGCAGATCCACATACCAGCGCAGGACCGTCGCGGCCTGTGAATAATGGCCGTACTGCATATAGATATCCGCTTCCCGCAGCAGATCCTCCCCGCTCAGGGCTTCTTCCTGCACGACCTGCTGCGGCGCAACCGTCGCCGGGGCGGAAGGAGACGCCACGACGACGGGCTTCTCTTCCGGCACAGGCGAGACTCGGGGAGGCTCGGTGCTACGCGCCGGTTTCTTACCCTTACGCCGTCCTGTGAAGCGGATGTACACCTCGATGGCGACTAGCACCACCACAACGATTTCCAGGATCAACATCAAACCCTGCACGGATCACGCTCCTGACTATGCCACTCGGTGCCTAGGCACTTAGTCGAAAATGGAAAATTTACCGGGAAGGAGATTGTGGTACCCCGCGTTGGATGCCACCCAAGGGAAATTCATCGTCCATAGAGTTCCTCTGTCCAATTTCACCAACGAGGAGCCGCAATAATATCAGCACTTCTTCCCGATCGCGGACGTCCGTGGTAGTGAGACGCAAGCGGAGGTCACCGTGTCGCAGATAGGGCGGAACATGAACTGGAAACGCTCCTGTCCTGGGATAGCATAGATGTGCAAACGGTCATTGCTCACCGGGCAATCGATCACCCCGTAATCCATAGCAACCGTGGTCGTGGTTTTGCTGTCCGAGACCGCCTCACTATGGAGTGCATCGGTAGTGAGCGCCTGATCGCCGAAGAGAGTTTGCAACACGGTGGTCTTGCCGGCCCCAACATGACCGGCAATCAGGATCTTCCTGACGGTTTGTGTCGGCCTGACGACGTTCAAGTCGTGGCACATTTTAATTGGCAGGGGCTGAGATCGCTCCTCCCACATATTTACCGACCCAATGCTCGATATCCTGCACGTCGCGCAGGTGACCATACAGGCCAATCCGCGCATCAAATTTTGTGACCGACGCCCCAAGTCCATGCAAGGTGATCAGGATGGCGTCTCCTCCTGCAGTGTATCCGCGCAACTCTACCGTTTGCGGATTGACGGTCTTCGTCCCGGTAAAACGCATACCGGCAGCCGGCAGGGCGCGTTCCGTGGCACTCACGACTGTCGCAAGGGAGGCAGGGTAGTAGGTGTAGTAGGGCACCGGATTGATCTGCGGGGCAACAGTGGAACTACAGGCACTCAGAGAACCCGCCATCCCAAGCAACAGCGACAGCATTATCATGTTTCTTTTCAAGTAATCATCCTCTCATCAGGGGATCTGGATCACCTTGAGCAAGCTCCAAGGCACCTACTTGCATATGGCGTAAAATGCTACCATATTCATTGCTAGTGAACCCAACTGTAACGGTATAGTAGAGGGAGTTATCAATGACGACAATACGTTGGATAGTCATCGCAATGGTTCCTGCCATCCTGGCAGGCTGTGCCAATAATCCCTACGCCAGTAACGCGACCACGGCCAATACCACCGGCGGGGCACTTCTGGGCTCCATTGCCGGCGCGGTCATTGGCAATCAGACCGGTTCGCCATTGGCGGGCGCCGCAATCGGCGCGGGGCTGGGCGGCCTGGCCGGCTACGGCATCTCCAAGTCGCAGGAACAGCAGGCTCCCCAACCAGCGCAGCCAGGTTATTACGCCCCCCCTGCCAACAATGTGCAGTGCCCGCCAGGATATACCTGCACACCGACCGCGCCACAGTATCAGACGCCACCCAGCTGCCCCGCAGGCTATACCTGCACCCCCAATTGAGGGCAGGCGACGCTTTGGTAAAGGACGACGCGCTACCTGAGCAGCAAACATGGCAGCGAGCCGTCCTTACTTGGCAGAAAACCGTTCCGTTCTGGCAACGACAGGGGATCGTCATTGCCGGTTCTGGGCCGCTTCGCTGGGCGCGCCTTGAGCTCAATGGGCGACAGATGGCCATGCAAATACCCTCGGCGGGACAGAAAACCGCTCAGGAGCATTGTGAAATCCTGCTGCATAGCAACGAAGTCGTTGCGCTGAAAAACACCGATGGTGACGTGCATCCCCTGTGCCTCGATCGCTTTGGGGCAAGTATCGAATTGCTGCGACGCGAATGGATGCTGAGCCTGTTTCTCTTTGGACCGATATTGGGGGTTTTTCTGGTAAACCTCATCTTTGGCATGCCCACATTTTTGTGGTGGACGGCGCTCGGCGTGCTCGGCTTTTCGCTGGCAATCATGGCCAGCCTGCTGCGGCGGGATCTGCGTAACATGCAAGGCTGGTTGCAGAGCCGACAAAAATACCTGACTATCGGCCGGTAACCCGCTCATATTCGTGCCGGTGCTTGCAAGCACCTTGGCAACTCTGTTTTTTTCTTCTATCTTTCATTTTACTAAGATCAAAATCTCGCGTATTACCATAGGTATCGCGGCGCGCCAGTTCGCCATGAAAAATGGGGGTGAAAAGAGGAATGCAGGAATGGACACCCAACCGTCTGCTGCGCTGGTCTTGCGTTGCCGCCGGGCTCGCGACCCTGGCCGGCTGTGCCAGCGTATCCACACCATCGCCATCATCGTCCATAGCGCGCAGTTCGAGTTCCGGACTGGCCTATTCCACCGGCACCACCTGCTACGCACCTTCTCCCAATCTGCAGGCGGCCTACAATCAGCCTTACGAGATTAATGGGCACTGGTACCACCCGCTGCAAAGTGCCCAGGGGTATAACCAGACGGGCACCGCCTCATGGTATGACATCGCCTCCTCCAGTCACGTCACGGCTATGGGCACCGCCTTTCACGACAACCGCCTGACTGCTGCAAGCCGGGTGCTGCCCCTACCCTCCTGCGTACGCGTCACCAATCTGCAAAATGGTCGCAGCATTCTCGTCCTGGTCAATGATCGCGGCCCATTCGTTGCTGGGCGAATCATGGATTTATCGATTGGCAGTGCGCGTGCCTTGGGCATCGTCAACCAGGGAACGGCGCAGGTGAACATCCAAGCCGTGCAAAGTAGCGTTCCCGCACCAGCGCCCTATCGTCCGCAGGTAATGCAGCAACTGGTTCCGGTACAAAACATTCGACCGGTCATACCCAGTGTGTCCCCCACCCCGCAGTCGCCTGGTTCTGGCGTACAGCATCCCCAGGCCAAACTGCGCTCGGTGGTCGCCAGCGCTTTTGCTAGTCCCAAGCAACCGCTGTCCGCTCCAGCAACGCCAGTCACGACGGCTGCGCGGCCGGTGCTTTCCGCCCCCCAACTCGAAGATGTCATTTACCTGGTCAGTACCCAACCCATGGAATTGCAGCAAGCCCGTGCGGAACGGCAAAAATTACAGGCTTTCGGAATTACGACGGCGCATCTGGTCCCCGCTGCCCAGGGCTATGTCGTCAAGATCGGTCCGCTGGCAAGCACCGACGATACTGTGGACTACGTGCACAGCCTGCGCCGCCTGCAGTTGGGCGATTTTCAGCTCAGTCAAAAGGGAGTTGACTGATCAGGCCTTGGCGCCAGTACTGAAAATGGTATCGAGTACCGCGTCGCCGTGAAACTCCTCCCCCATGAGGCTTTCTACGAGTAGCTGTCCGCCCAGGACCTCCGGGGCAATGATCAGGTCTACGCCCGTCTGACGCAGACGTTGCAAGTGCCGTTGGTTTCCCACCAGGGCCACGGTTTTGCCGGGAACTGCCATCTCCTTGGCGGTGAGAACGATGAAGGCATTTTCACTGTCATCGTTGCGCAGCGCCAGGACTCCCAAGGCCCGCATCGCACCAGCGCGGCGAAGAATCTCAGGATCGGTAGGGTCACCCACGAAAAGGTCTTCTTCTGGTAGCCACAGTGGTTCCGGTCGCACCGGCGCTACCACCAGCACGCGCAGGTGGCGGCGGCGCAGGGCCCGATAGGTATTCTGCGCGAAGAGATTGTCACCGATGAGGACATAATGGTCACTCCAGTCTGATTTTTTCTCGCCCAGCAGCAGGCGCTGCATTCGCCCATTGATCAGCGGTACGACCACGGCGGAGATCGATGTGGCGAAAACGGTGATCCCGAGGATGATGATGGAGATGACGAAGTAGCGTGCTTCCGGACTTTTAGGGACGATATCGCCGTAGCCGACGGTAGACATGGTCACCACAGCAAAATACAGAGCCGACTCTAACGATTTGATTTGCGGGCTGAAACCCGCTCCCAGGACATAGGAGCCGAAGACGGCGTAGCTCAGCAGCAGCACGATGGAGAGAAAAGCGAAGAGCGTACCAGCGGCGACACTCGACCGAGAGAAATGCCGTCGAAAGATCAACAAGCCAAGCAGAATAAAACCATTGAATGCCAGCATAGCGACACTGAGATGCTGGTACCGGTGCAGAAGGAGGGCCAGACTGATGGCCGAAATCATCAGCGTCAGAGCCCAGGACAGGCGGGAACGGAAGATCAGACCAAGGGCCATGATCAGGAGCACCGCACCCACGACCAGCGCTGGAACAGCGCCAAGCTCGGACATGATCGGCAGATCTGTGAGATTGCTGCTGGGGGTGATCACCGATAATTGCGGGATCAACGACTTCAAGGCTGGCAGGGCATGTAGCAAAGAGAGTGCGCCCAGCGCCGCCACCGCCAAAGCCAAAGGAATTTGGGGGAACCAGCGATCGAGACGCAAAACGGCACGCATGCGCGTACCCCAACGGCGCAAGCGCTGCCAGGGAGAAAAGTGAAACAGCTCGGTAGCGCGCATCATGAACCAAAATACCCGCTACCAAATGCCCCTTTAGGAGTGCTCGCTACCATCATCGCTGGTGAAGGTACTCTTCATCCCCATGACCATGGCGATGACCCAGAGCAGGCTAAGAACGATGAAAAACGCATAAAACATGGCCACTCTCCTACATTCTTACGATTGACTAGAGGCTACATTAGAACACAAGCGTAGACCCAAGTTCCAATCGATCTCAACCGAAGGCCTGGGCCGGATTAACGACGATATTGGTAAACGTATGCAATTTCAGCTTGGGACGCAAATAGGAGAGGATCGCGGCCTTCGCCAGTGGCAGGGCCTGCCACGCATTGCCGCCGCCGTCCTCCACCACCGCCGCCACCGCAATTTTCGGGTGGTGATAAGGCGCCCAACCGATAAAGAGGGAATCATCGTTATAGATCGTGCGTCCGTCTCTGTAGCCCACCGGTACTTCGGCGGTGCCAGTCTTGCCCGCCACACTCAGGCCCGGATAGGCGACGGTCTTGCAGGTGCCCGAGGTAACACAGGCGCGCATCCCCGCGCGCACGGCACGCAGGGCAAATCCGGGAAGGTGTAACTCGCGTGCTGCCGGAAAATCTGGCTTGATGATCTGACCCGTTTGCGGGTTTTTCACATCCCTGAGTAGATGTAGATAGGGCAAACTACCCCCATTGGCAATGGCGGCGACCCCGCGCACCAGTTGGGTTGGGGTGACCAACAAATACCCCTGACCAATCCCCAGAATCACCGTATCACCAGTATACCAAGGCGCATGGAGTTGGCGGACCTTCCAGGCAGGTGTAGGGACGAATCCTGCAGCACTGCCGGCGAGGTCGATGGGTGCCGGTTTGCCAAAACCAAAGCGCCACAGGGTCTGGTCCTGCAACTGAATCCCCATCTTCAACGCCAGTTTATAAAAGAAGACATCGACCGACCAGGCCAGCGCCTTGCGCAGTCCGGTCTCGCCAAAACCCGAACGATACCAGTCCCAAAAGACATGCCCTCCTACCTTGATGTAGCCCGGACAGTAGGTATGGAAGTTGGGAACAATCACACCTTTCTGTAGAGCTTCCAGGGAATAAAAGGGCTTGATGGTGGAGCCAGGAGGGTACAATCCAGCAAGGGTTCGGTTGAGTAACGGGTGGTCGGGATCATGTAGCAGTGCCTGCCAATGCTTGCTGCTGATGCCTCCGACAAACCAGTTGGGATTGAAACTGGGATTACTGACACTGGCGAGGATCGCCCCGGTATTGGGGTTGATGGCGATCAGAGCACCTCGATAGTGCTCCTTTTTCATGACGTGGGCAATGGCCTTTTGCACCCGCAGACGCAGAGTGGTGCGCACCACGTCGCCCGGCTTGGGCGGCACCCGGCGCAGAGGGGCCACCGGGTCCCCCAAGGCATTCACGCTGCGGATGTCATAGCCAAAATGTCCGCGCAATTGCCGTTCCAGGGTGTACTCCAGGCCACTGACGCCAATCGTGTGCCGATACAGATACTGCTGCGGATCAAATCCTTGTAGATCTCTAGGAGTAACCGGCCCGACATAACCAATGGTATTCGCAAAGAGGCTGCCATAAGGGTAGTAACGGTGCCAGCGCACGGCAAGACGAATTCCTGGATACGCTTCCTCACGCACGGCAAAACGCGCCAGCAGTTCCGGCGAGAGCTTGGTGAGCAGGACGCGCGGCAGATAGGCCGGCTTGTCATCGATGGTATGTAACAAGTGCTGTACCGTCTTTTGCGAGATCGGGAAGTCCCGCCGCAGCCGGTGTAAGGTCGCATGCAGGTGATGAACTTCATCCGGGAACAGCTCAAGGACATAGCGCGCCCGATTGGTCGCCAAGACCTGCCCATGATCCGCCAGAATCAGGCCGCGCGGCGGTGCCAGAGGAACGATGGCCGTGTGATTGGCATGTGCCAGCTGACGAAAGCGCCGGTAGTGGAAGACCTGCAGATCGATCACCCGGGCGACGAGCACCAGCAGCAGCAGCAATAAAATCAGCGCCGCCCATCCCAGGCGCCGGCGAAATTGGCGCGATTCGTCCCGATGCGTATCCATGTGCTAGGGATAGAGGATAGAAAGGGCAAAGAGTTCCCAAAGTCTACCGGGATATTCATCGATGTTCACAAGGTGTTCGGGAACTTCCCCCGTAGCCTGCCCGTCATAGCTTTCGGTAAACAGAAAGGGAACAGCCGATTATGACCGCAACATCCACAAAATCTCGCAAAATGCTCCTCGCTGTCAGCAGCGCCGTATTTGCCTTGGGTCTAGGGGCCGCTGGTATCTCCTTTGCCGCCAATGAGGAGATGCCCATCCCCAAGCCGGTTCTGCACGCGCCTGGTCCAAAGATGGTGGCGATACCGGATTTCAGCCCGATCGTCGAGAAATATGGCAATGCCATTGTCAAAATCGATGATTCCGATACCAAGGTAGTTGGTGGTAATCAGGGACAAAATCCGTTCCCGAAGAATTCCCCTTTCTATCAATTTTTCCATAACTTTCCCGGTGCGCAGCCACCACAGAAAGAGAAGGAAGAGGCCCTCGGTTCGGGCTTTATCATTTCCCCCAACGGCTACATTGTCACCGCCGGTCACGTGGTGCGGGGGATGCATCACATCATTGTCACGCTCACCAATCATCATGCGTACCCCGCCAAGGTCGTCGGTCTTTCGGTGCGTTATGACACGGCCCTGCTCAAAATCGACGCCCATGACTTGCCCACGGTAGAGCTGGGCAATTCAAAAGATCTCAAGGTCGGTCAATGGCTACTGGCCATTGGCATGCCCTTCGGTTTTTATAACACCGTCACGCAGGGAGTAGTGAGTGCCCTGGATCGTTCTTTGCCGCATGATGACGAATATATCCCCTTCATCCAGAGTGACGTGCCGATCAATCCAGGCAACTCCGGTGGCCCTATCTTCAATATGTCCGGCCAAGTGGTCGGTATCAACGATCAGATCTACACCAACGATGGTGGCTACATGGGGCTTTCCTTCAGCATCCCCATCAACACCGCCATGCGTGCAGTGGATGCCTTCCTCGCGCACAAGAAACTGGAATTCGGCTGGCTCGGCGTCGATGTGCAAGAGGTTACGCCGCAAATGGCGCAGGCTCTGCACCTGAAAGAGCCGGTAGGGGCGCTGGTGGCCAACGTAGAACCCCATGAGGCCGCCGCAAAAGCTGGCCTCAAGACTGGCGATGTCATTGTCACCTATGATCACAAGCCGGTGTACAGCGTCGGCTCCCTGCCGCCGCTGGTAGGCGACACGCCACCAGGGACAACGGTTCCCATCGGCATCCTGCGCGATGGCAAACCCGAAACCATCAATGTCGTCATTGGCACCATGCCTCAGAAAATGCGCCATGCCGAGATGGAGAAGGTAGTGGATATTCATCGCCTGGGCTTACGCGTGAGTAGCCTGGATGCGGCCGAGAAAAAGGCCCTCGGGATCCGCCACGGGGTTTATATAGAAAGCGTCTATCCGGGACCCGCGGCAGAAATCGGCCTGCATGAGGGTATGGCGATTCAGGAGATCGATCAGCAACCCGTCGACAGTCCGGAACAGCTGGAAAGCATCGTCAAGAATCTTCCGGCGCATCAACCCATTTCCGTTCTGATTCGTCAGGGACATAACAGTCTCTTTGTAGTCATCCATCTGCCCAAAAACTAAGGAAACCGACAGATGAATCCATCCCTGCGGCGCCTGCGGGCGCCTCTGTTGGCGTTGTGCCTTTCTCCTCTGGGCGTTTCTCTTGTGCAAGCGGCGGACCTGCAGCCCCCGCCACCGCCCATTCCCGACTGTAAAAGCTACGTGCTGATGGACTCTCGTACCGGTGCCATCATTGCCGAAAAAGATCCGGACCTGCAGTTGCCCCCCGCCAGTCTTACCAAGTTGATGACTGCCTATTTGACCTATGGCGCCCTCGCTGACGGACGTCTGCATTGGAACCAGCAGATCCCGGTCAGTAACGTAGCTTGGCACACTGGCGGTTCGAGCATGTTCATCCAGCCCAACCTGCCGGTTACCGTCAGCCAGCTCATGCACGGGCTGATCATCGACTCCGGCAATGACGCCGCCGTGGCGCTAGCCCAGGCCGTCGCCGGCAGTCGCGCCGCTTTTGTCGAGGAGATGAATGCCGAGGCCGAGAAAATGGGCCTCAAGGGGGCGCATTATACCGATGTCGATGGTCTACCCGATCCCGGCCTGCATCTTTCGGCCATGAACATTGCAATCATTTCTCGCAACCTGATCCAAAAGTATCCGCAGGTGATCGATATTTCCAAGATCAAATATTATCGCTACAACCACATCACCCAGCGCAGCTGGAATCCCGCCCTCTTTGGCCATCCGAGTATTGACGGACTGAAAACCGGTCATACCAATGCCGCTGGTCACTGCATGGACACCACCGCCATTCGTAATGGACGGCGCTTGATCGCTGTCGTCATGGGGGCGCCGAGTTGGCCCGCCGGCGTGAATGATGTCGTTGCCCTGCTCGACTATGGCTACGCCTTTACCCACGACCTAGAAGCAGTGAAGGCAGGGACGGTGCTGGGCAAATACAGCGATCCACAACTGGATCCAGAGAACTTTGCAGTCAAGGCGGCGAAGGATGTCTGGGTGACGGTACCAGAGGGAGAGCAAAAGGATCTGCAGCGCAGCGTCAGCTATGACAAGCTTGGCGGGCATGGGGTAGCCGCTGGTGCCATCGTGGGCCACCTGCAGATCACTCTGCACGGCAAAGTGCTTGGTGAAACCCCGCTAGTGGCGGCCCAGGCTGCCAAACCTGCGGGCACGATCGGTACTCTCTGGCATCAAGCTGAGAACGCGCTGTAGTCTGGGAATCCCCGCCTTGCCGATCAGGCGAAGGGCAAACCATTCTCAGGGGGCTGTCGTCCCCAAGCGGTGCGCCTCTTCCGGAGACAGACGGCGCGCCCGCCACTTGGCAAAGAGTAGCGCGGGCACGATGGCTACCACCCAAAGGGCCAAGGACCAGCCGAGCGGATAGGCGAGAGGAAAGAGCGATTCGCAGAGCACCCACCAGAAGAGCAGTGTTGCCACGATCGGCAAGAGAAAATGGAAGAAGATGCGACTGCCATGGGAGTCGCCGCCTGCCGGCAGGCGCATCAGGGCAAGATTCATCAGGGTATGGGCGGTTACCAGGCCAATCAGGACGGCGGTTGTCATGACATTGAAGCCATTACTGGGTCCGAAAACCAGGCCGAACAGAATTGCGAGACCCAGTGCCAAAGCGGCAAGAAAGTTGATGGCCCCCTGGGGCGCACGTTGCCCATTCACCAGAGCGAAACGGGTATGCAGCAAGCGATCACGGGCGATGGCGAAGAGCACCCGTGCCGAACCATTCAACAGGGCCAGGCCGTCGGCCATGGCGCTGTTGATGGCCAGGATTACCAAGGCCGCCGCACCCCAAAATCCAAGATATTTCTCGAAAACCACTACCCCTGGAGCGCCGTTGCTGGCAAAGCTGCGCATATCGTGCACCCCCCAGCCCACGGTCAGGGCGTAGGCCGACAGGATCAGCGCAGCACCAACCAGGCTCAGGGAGACTAGCGCCGCCTTGCCAATCACGCGCCCGTTCTGGGTGCGTACCCCCCGCGCCTCCTCGGCCAGGGGTGTGTGGCTACCAATGCCGATAAAACTGGTAATGGCAAAGATCATTCCCATCGCTACGCCCTTGAAACCAACGTCTGCCGTGCTGAAGGGCGCCCACGGATGGGCAGGCAGGGCGCGGCTGATAATGAATAGCGAACTGCCCACCAAAAACAGGATCTCCATCAGGCTGGTGATCGCCACCGTGCGAATGCTTGGGCGAATGCCGGCCACACTGAGCAGCCAGGGGACACCCACAAAAAACAGAATACTGGCAATCCAAAACCAGGAAGGTAGCGCGATGCCCAGGCTGCGCGCGAGGCCCGGCAGAAAGACACCGCCCACATAGACCGGGATCGCTCCGACGCTCAGGGTTTGGTAGAAGATGACCATAAAACCTGTCACCAGCGCCGCCGGTGCTCCCAGCCCTGCCGAGACAAAACTATAATAGCCACCGGCTGAGGCCCGATGCTTGGTCAGGTGGTAGATGGTGTTCACTTCGATGAACATCAGGATGAACGCTGCCAGATAAGAGAGTGGCATGGCTACCAAGGCAAAAGCGGCACCGGCAGTCATGAAAGCGACCACGTCGCAGGTCGGCGCCATGCCGGATATGCTCTGGCCCACCAGGCCCCAAAAGCTCACCACGTCCTGTTGTAACGTTCCGGATTCCGACTCAGACATGCTTTGCGGCCTGTTTTGCAACACTGTTGCATGCGATGGTAGCGATCCACGCGCAATTGTCAACAACACTACCGGCTTGAATGATGCTGATGGTAGCTCTGTAATTTGGGTGAGTGGTTTTCCGAGACCTATCCACTCGTTGGAGGGGTTCAGCGCCTTGCGATACAGATCACGGCCTTAGCAGCACCCGACGGAGACCTTCGCCCTTGCTCCCACTCCTGCAGTGTGCGCTTGGAAATACCCAAGGCCTCCGCGAATTCTGCTTGCGACAAGCCTGCGCTCTGCTGCGCTTGCATAATTTCATTGGGAATGCGCTTCGACTCTGGACAAGGCCAGGCAATGAATGAAATAACGGCTTACGGTACGGCAGTGATCCTGGAGTAACCGGATCTGATGTAGCCGTCGATTGCCGCTGCGCTCTTGCGGCTCTACCGGCCCATCTTATGTTCCTCTATATCCAGAGTGGCACGCATGGGCTGCTCGGCGCTTGACGGAGGGAAGCTTTCTCCATACTATTCTGACCCTTTCCGGCGCCTCTCGCCGGCGGTCCCATTTGTGGAGGTTCTGATGTACGCGGTAGTCGAGAATGGCGGTAAACAGTATCGAGTGGCAGTGGGTGACAAGCTGCGCCTGGAGAAGATGGAAGCCGAGGCTGGTAGCGAGCTGGTTCTCGACCGTGTATTGCTGCTCGGCGAAGGCGAAGAAGTACAGGTGGGACAGCCGCTCGTCCCGGGTGCCAGCGTCAAGGTTACGGTGCTGAGCCAGGGTCGCGCTGACAAGATCCACATTTTCAAGATGCGTCGTCGTAAGCATTTCCGGAAGCGGCAGGGCCATCGCCAGTACTACACCGAAGTCCGCATCACCAGCATCGACGCGTAAATCCAGGAGCAAACGAATATGGCACACAAGAAAGCAGGCGGTTCTTCGCGTAACGGACGCGACTCCGAGTCCAAGCGTCTGGGCGTCAAGCGCTACGGCGGTCAGGCGGTCATCGCCGGCAACATCATCATCCGCCAGCGGGGTACCCAGTATCACCCCGGCGCCAACGTCGGCATTGGCAAGGATCATACCCTCTTCGCCCTGAGCGATGGTGTGGTACAGTTTGAGCGCAAGGGTCCACGTCAGGTACGTACTGTCAGCGTCATCAACGGCTAAAAACAGCCATCGGGAAAGCCCCGCCCCGGTTTAGCGGGGTGGGGTTTTTTCATGCAATTTCTCGACGAAGTCCGCATCGTGGTTGGCGCCGGCAATGGTGGCCACGGCTCTGTCAGCTTTCGTCGGGAGAAATTCATCCCCTTCGGCGGACCGGATGGCGGCGATGGTGGGCGGGGTGGTGACGTCTACCTCGTGGCCCAGGAGAACCTCAATACCCTCATCGATTTCCGTTACCAGCGGCGCTATCGTGCCGAAAACGGTCATGGTGGTGCCGGTCGACAGATGACGGGGCGGGCTGGGGAGGATCTGGAAATTGCCGTCCCCGTCGGCACGCTGGTTTATGACGAAGACACCCGTGAACTGCTTGGCGATCTGCGCGAAAACCAGCAGCGCCTCTTGGTTGCCAAGGGCGGACGCGGTGGGCATGGCAATCTCTGGTACAAGACCAGTGTCAACCGCGCACCCCGCCAGTTTGAAAAGGGTGGCATTGGGGAGGAGCGTAACCTGCGCCTGGAACTGCGCCTGCTTGCCGACGTCGGCCTGCTGGGCCTACCCAATGCCGGCAAGAGCACCTTCATCCGCGCCGTCAGTGCTGCCAAACCCAAGGTTGCCAGTTACCCCTTCACCACCCTGCACCCGCAGCTTGGCGTGGTGCGCGTGGGTGAACACGAATCCTTTGTCCTCGCCGATATCCCCGGCTTGATTCCCGGTGCTGCCGAGGGTGCGGGCCTTGGCACCCGCTTTCTGCGCCATTTGCGCCGTACCCGGCTGCTGCTGCACTTGGTCGACATCGCCCCCCTGGAAGAGAGTAATCCGGCACAAGGCGTCGCAGCCCTGGCGGCCGAGCTCGAGGCGTACAGCAGCGAACTAGCCAGCCGCCCGCGCTGGCTGATCGGCAATAAGGCCGATCTCCTGCCCCTCCCGGAGGCCGAACAACGTTTTCAGACCATTTGTAAAGAGCTCGCTTGGGAAGGACCAGCCTTTCTCGTCTCGGCGGCGACGGGCGCCGGCTGTAAGGAGTTGACACAAGCCATCTGGCGTGCTTTACCAGAACTTCCTCCGGCCCCTGAACCCAGCGGCGATATCGACTGGTACGACGAGGAAGAGACCGCCGAAGAGGGTGATTGGGACGAAGAAGAGGATTGGGGCGACGCCGATTGGGAGGATGAGGAAGAGGAATGAGTCGCAGCGAACTCGCCGAAACCCGTCGTTGGGTTGTCAAGATTGGCAGCAGTCTGCTCACCAATGACGGCAAGGGGCTTAACCACCCCGCAATTGCTGCTTGGGTTGCGCAGCTCAGCGAGTTGCACCGCCAGGGACTGGAGCTGATCCTGGTCAGTTCCGGCGCCGTGGCAGCAGGCATGGAACGCCTCGGCTGGCAAACCCGCCCACGCGCTTTGGCCGAACTGCAGGCCGCCGCCAGCATTGGGCAGGCCGCCCTGGTCCAGGTCTATCAGGGATATCTGCAGACGGGCGGCATGATTGGTGCGCAAGTTCTCCTCACCCATGAAGATCTGCGCGACCGCCAGCGCTACCTCAGTGCCCGCGCCACCCTGCGCACCCTGCTGGAAATGGGAACTCTACCCATCATCAACGAAAATGACGCGGTCGCCAGCGCGGAACTGCGTTTTGGTGACAACGACACCCTCGCTGCCATGGTGAGCAATCTGCTGGACGCCGACCTGCTGATCATCCTCACCGACCAGGCGGGCCTATACGAGGCCGATCCGCGCCAACACCCGGAGGCCCAACTTCTTCACGAAGTCCGCGCTGGCGACCCGCAGTTGCTGGCCATGGCTGGCGGCGCTGGTAGCAAGGTCGGAACCGGCGGCATGCGCAGCAAGGTAATGGCCGCAAGCCGGGCGGCACGCTCGGGCACAGCGACGATCGTTGCCAGCGGCCACGAACCAGACGTGCTGCTGCGCCTGTACCGAGGGGCGATACTGGGCACCCGTTTTCAACCGCAAGTCCCCCGCCTTGCTGCGCGCAAGCGCTGGTTTGTGGGGCAGTTACGGCCCATGGGCAAACTCAGGCTCGATGCTGGGGCGGCACGCGTCCTACGCGAGAAAGGCTCCAGCCTGCTGCCGGTAGGGGTGACGGCTGTCGAGGGAGAATTTCAGTGTGGCGACCTGGTCTCCTGCCTGGATCCCGAAGGACAGGAGATTGCCCAGGGACTGATCAATTTCGCCAGCGCCGAAGTGGCGGCCCGCCTGGGAAAAAACAGCGCCGAGATTACCGAGCTGTTTGGCGAGCAGGAGGCGGTGGAACTCATCCACCGCGACAACCTCGCCCTACTCCCCTGACGACGATGTTCTAGATGTGCCCTTCGGGGGCAAGCACACAGGAATGCGCGCTATCGCCGGTTTCCACCTGCAAGGTGGGATGATGGATCTGAAAGTGCTCTGCTAGCTCTTCGGCAAGCTCGTGCAAAAAATCGTCGCCGCGCGGCCCTTCTGGCATCAACAAATGGGCTGTCAGGGCATTTTCACTGGTGCTCATGGCCCAGATGTGCAGATCGTGCACCTCCTGTACCCCCGGCTGGGCTAGGAGAAAATGCCGCACGGCAAGAGGATCGATTCCTCTGGGCACGGCATTGAGGGCAAGACCGACCGACTCCTGCAGCACGCCCCAGGTAAACCAGACAATAAAGGCACTGACCAGAATACTGGTGGCGGCATCGAGCCAGAGCCAGCCGGTAAACAGAATAGTGATGCCCGTGAATACGACCCCTAGCGACAGCGCGGCATCCCCCGCCATGTGCAGAAAGGCGGCGCGCAGATTGAGATCCTCTTTTTGCCCGGCGACGAAGAGGAGAGCCGTCGCGGTGTTGATGACCACACCGACGGCCGCCACGACGATGATATCCCAGGCGGCGACTGACGCCGGGTGCATTAGGCGTAGGATGGCTTCCCAGACAATACCGCCGGTAATCAGGAGCAGAAACACCGAGTTGCCCAAGGCCGATAGGATCGAGGCACCGCGCAGGCCGTAGGTAAAGCGCAGGGAAGGAGAACGCTGCGCCAGCTTGCTTCCCACCCAAGCCAGGAGCAGGCCAAAAACGTCCGCAAAGTTGTGTCCCGCGTCTGCCAACAAGGCGAGGGAGTCTCCCAAAATGCCAAACGCAATCTCTACCAAAACGAAGGCAACGTTCAGAGCGATGCCGATGGCGAAGGCGCGACCAAAATTTGCTGGCGCATGATGATGGTGGGCATGGTGACCATGCCCATGCGAATGGTGTTGGTGCTCCAAGCCCCCTGCCGTGTGCTGCATTTCCCCTCCCAGAGATGGCATGTGTCGTAGTGTACGCATCGCTGCAGACGCTTGCACTCTCGGCGTAGAGCTGCGTTAATACTTCCAGAGCGTCTGCGCACGGAGTCAAACCATGAAGCGCGTCTTATTGTTTCTGGCAACCAACCTTGCCATCCTGCTGATCCTCAGCGTTTCCTGGACTATTCTTTCGCATCTCTTTGGCTTTGATCAGGCCAGCGCGGGAATCCACCTGCCGACCCTGCTGATCTTTTCCTTGGTTTTTGGCTTTGGCGGTGCGTTCATTTCCCTGCTGATGTCGAAGTGGATGGCCAAGCGCAGCGTCGGTGCCGAAGTCATCCAGCAGCCACGTAATCCCACCGAACAATGGCTGGTGCAAACTGTGCAGCGCCACGCGACTGCCGCCGGCATTGGCATGCCCGAAGTCGCGATCTATCCCTCGCCCGAGATCAACGCCTTTGCCACCGGTGCCAGTCGGAATCACGCCCTGGTTGCCGTCAGTACTGGCCTGTTGCAGCAGATGAATGCCGATGAGGCAGAGGCCGTGCTCGGACATGAAATTGGTCACGTCGCCAACGGCGACATGGTCACCCTTACCTTGATTCAGGGTGTGGTCAATACCTTCGTCATCTTCTTCGCCCGCATCATTGGCAACCTGGTAGACCGCGTGGTGTTTCGCAATGAAGAGGGCAATGGCATCGCCTACTGGATTACCACCATCGTGGCCGAGATGGTCCTTGGCGTGCTGGCCAGCATCATTGTCTTGTGGTTTTCCCGCCAGCGGGAATTTCGCGCCGATGCTGCCGGCGCCCGATTTGCCGGGCGCAACAAGATGATCGCCGCCTTGGAACACCTGCGCGCGTCCCACGAAGAAAGCCATCTACCCAAGGCCATGACGGCCTTCGGCATTCTGGGACATCGCGGCCTTTCCCGCCTGTTCATGAGTCATCCGCCCCTGGAGGAGCGCATTGCGGCTCTGCGCCAGCAGAGCTAGAGACGAGCCGTTAATCAGAAGCAGGTGGTTCAGCTATCCTGCCCTTCCAGGGAGCAGACGCCCTTCTCTTGCATTCCTTTGCAGGTACCGTAGAGATAAAGGCTGTGGTCGGTGATGTGGAAGCCACGCCCGGCAGCGATCTGCAACTGGCGGTTTTCCAGGGTTTGATCAAAAAACTCGAGGACTTTGCCACAGGCGGTACAGACCATGTGGTCATGGTGACCACTTTCATTGAGTTCAAAGACCGCGCGATCGCCTTCAAAATGGTGGCGACGCACCAGACCCGCCATCTCGAACTGGGTCATGACGCGGTAGACGGTGGCCAGGCCCACCTCTTCTCCGGCATCGAGCAGCTGCCGGTAGACCTCTTCCGCCGTCAGATGGCGCGTATCGCTGGCCTCGAGAATCTGCAGGATCCGCAGGCGCGGCAAGGTAGCCTTCAGACCAGCACGTTTCAGTTCTTCACTATTCATCCGTTCCAATGGCAAGTAGCGCGTTCTTTTAGTAGCATAGTGGCACCGTACGCCCAAGACAAGGATCATGCGCACATTCTCTTTTCTCGCGAGCACCCTCCTTCTCTGCACCATCCTGAGCGCCTGCAGTATTTATCGCGTCAATGTGCAGCAAGGTAACGTCGTCAGTCAGAAAGAACTGGCGCAAATCCACAAAGGCATGGACAAGGCCGAGGTCAGCGCGGTGTTGGGCGCGCCGTTGTTGCAGAACCCATGGAACTCCAATGAATGGGTATACAGCTACAGTGACAAGCCTGCTTACGGCAGTACCACAGTGCGCAACATCATTCTGCATTTCAGCCAGGACGGCAGCTTGCAAAGTATCAGCGGCGATGTGACGGCACTGACAAACAAGTAAAGCGCAGATCGCTCAGCCGGAATTTTTTGCCAGACGCGGACTGCCATATACCTGCCGTGCGCGCTGACTAAAGCGCTGCACCATGGTTTCGGCGGCCTGTTTAAAAATCGGCTCCAGGAATGCGCCGATGAGACGACTGGCGAATTCAAAGCGCATGTCCAGGGTCACGCGTGTGCCACCCTCCACCGGCTCGAGTTGCCAAAGCCCTTCCAAAAAACGAAAGGGACCGTCGACCAGTCGCACCTCGGCCAGCTTGGGACGCTGGTAGCGGTTGCGCGTGGAAAAGGCTTTACCGAAAGAGTTGTGGGCGATGCGGATCTCGGCCACCACTTCATCGCCACGATCCTGCAGGATACGGCTGGCGCCACACCAGGGCAGGAATTGCGGATAACTGCGAATGTCTTCGACCAGGGCAAAGATCTCTTCGGCGCTGTAGGGCAACACCGCCGTCTTGCGGATATGGTGCATCAAGCTCCTCGACTCAGTAGCGGCGCGAGCCCAGCGCCCGCGCCTGAATGCGACGATCGACTTGGGCCAGCAACCATTCCAGCGGACGTCGCCACCAGGACCGGCGTTGCCAGTGCTCCGCCGAAATTTCCCGAGAGCGGGCAAACTCGCGCAGAAACAGGGTGCGCAGCGAGGCCAGGGGAAGCAGACCTTTTACTTCGAGATTAAGCTCGCGGTTGAACCAAAGGCTCAGAAAATCGAGATTAGCCGAACCGACCGCTCCCCACTGACCATCCACCAGAATGTACTTGGCGTGCAGAAAGCTTTCCTGATATTCGTACACCCGCACGCGATGTCGCAACAGTTTTTGATAATACGCCTGAATGCCGAGGCGCAAAAGGGGATGATCGGTCACCCGGCCCGCCAGCAGTACGCGCACATCCACACCGCGGCGCACGGCACCATACAGGGCTGAGAGAACGATGGGATCGGGGTTGAAGTAGGGGGTAGCGATCCACAGACTCCCCCGTGCCGAGCGGAAGGCGGCGAGATAGCGCCGGCGAATCGTAAAGCGATCCGGTGGCGAACCCGCCAGCAAGCGCACTATGGCGTCTGCACGACGATCTGCAGCGTCGCTGGAAGCGGCGCGCAACTCCTTGTGCGATAGTGGACGATTTTTCAGAAACAGGCGACGGACCAGAGGCACGATCGGCCCGCGACAGGCAAAAAGCATATCGCGGTAGGGAAGCTGCCCCGGATCGCCGCGCAGCCAAGCATCGGCAAGGGCAAAACCGCCCACCGCCAACCATTGTTGGTCGATGAGCACAATGCGCCGGTGACTGCGGCGCAGGCTCTTTTCCCAACCGCGCCAGCCAAGGCGGTGATACCATTCGAAAGTACCACCGGCGGCACGCAATTTCTGAATCCAGCGCTCGGGAAATCCGCGACTACCCACCGCATCGAGACGCAGGTGCACGAGCACACCATCGCGCGCCTTCGCGCAGAGGATGTCGAAAACTTCTTCCGGCCAATTGCCCGCCTGGAAGATATAGTTCTCGAAGAGAATTTCCTGCTTCGCAGCACGCAGCCTTTCCAGTAAAAACCGCGCGATGACTGGCATCTCCGTCAGCAGGGTCCAGTCCTCCGCCGGCAGCCAAGCCGGGTTACGCCGCGTCATCTTTCCCTTCCACAATGTTCGGCATTGCTCAACCTTCGCCGGGTCTTCCTCCTGGCAGTCTAACCCCAGGCACCCCGCAGGGGCTATGGCGCCCTGCGCCTTGTGCGCTGCGCAGCGCTTTGCGCTAAGATCGCTCCTCTGATCCAAAGCTTGGGATGTCATGAGCAGCAGCACCATTGCCCTCAATCGTGAGGCGAGACATGAATACTTTATCGAGGAGCGCTTTGAGGCCGGCATCGCCCTTGAAGGGTGGGAAGTGAAGTCCCTGCGCGCCGGACGCCTGCAGCTCAAGGACAGCTATGTGGTGATCAAAAACGGAGAGCTTTGGCTCCTTGGCGCACATATCAGCCCGCTACCCACTGCCAGCACCCACATCCAAGCGGATCCGACCCGTACCCGCAAGTTGCTGATGCACCGTCTGGAAATCAATCGCCTGATTGGTGCCGTCGAGCGCAAAGGCTTTACCATCGTCCCCCTGGCGATGTACTGGAAGCAGGGGCGCGCCAAGACCGAGATCGCCCTGGTCAAGGGCAAACAGGCACACGACAAGCGCGCCACTCTAAAAGAACGCGAATGGCAGCGGGACAAGGCGCGCATTCTGAAAGGTGGCGCACGCGATGGCTAAGACGCAGGAGAACGGCGAGCACCATCTTCTCCATGCCCTGCTGCTCTTCGTCTTTGCCTTCTGGCTTTTCGCTTTCCATACCGGCGACGCGAGTCTTTGGGACATAGACGAGCCGAACAACGCCCAGTGTCTGAAGGAGATGATCGCCCACAACAACTACGTGGTGCCGACCTTCAATGGCCAGTTGCGACCGGACAAGCCCATTCTCAATTACTGGTTGATGGACCTGGGGGTACGTGCCCTGGGCATGAACAGCTGGGGCCTGCGCATCGGTTCGGTGCTCATCGGGGCACTCCTCGTATTGTATTTGACGCTGACCCTGCGGCGTCTGCTTGGAGCACGCGCGGCCCTGCTCACTGGCCTGTTTACCGCCACTGCACTGCACAGTCAGATCATCTTTCGCGCCGCCGTCCCCGACCCCCTGGTCATCCTCTTTACCACCGTCGCTTTGCTGGCCCATCTGCGCGGCTACCTCTACCCGGAGGAACGGCGTTGGCAGTATCTCCTGTCCTATGCCGCCATGGCCCTGGGCACCCTCACGGAAGGACCGATCTTTTTCCTGCTGCCCGGCCTGATCATCGTCGTCTTTCTGCTGCTGCGCCGCGATTTGCCGCATCTATGGCGGCAGGGGCAACTGCGCTGGGGCCTGCCGATCTTTTTGCTGCTCACCCTGCCCTGGTACATTGCCGTGGGAATCGAGACCCACTGGCGCTGGGATCTGCTCTTCATTGCCCAGCAAAATGTGGCCCGCTACACCGGCGCCATGCAGGGACATCAAGGGCCCATCGTCTATTATCTGTTTACGACCTTCCTCGGCCTGCTACCCTGGTCGGTATTTTTTCCCCAGATGTTCGCCACCTTGTGGCTGCAGCGGAAAGAATATTTCCGCTCGCGCCCGGATCTGCTCTTCTTTGGGCTCTGGGCGGGGATCTGGATTGTTTTTTTCAGTCTGGGCGCGACCAAGTTGCCCAATTATGTCTGGGAGGCCTATCCGCCTCTACTCGCCCTCCTCGCCTGGCGCATGGACCTTGCCTTGAGTGGTGTCCACGCCTTTTGCGGGCGTGGCATCATCGCTTCATTGCTCGGGCTGGCGGCAATCGGCGGCATCCTGCTCGGGCTGGGCACCACGCTGGTACCCCAAAGCCTGCCACCGCTGGGTTCGGTCGCCTATCTGGGCTTGCCCTATCTACTTGCCGCCGTAGTCGGCCTGTATTTTGTCTATCGGCAGCAATTCCTGGGCGTGATCGGCAGCCTGGGGGTGGGGGCCGTTGCCTTGGCCTTCTGTATGATTCTGCTGCTCATGCCCGCCCTCGATCACCTCAAGCCCTCGGTGACCATGGGAGAGATGGTGCGCAGCCTGGAGGGACAGCGGCCCTACGCCATCGCCACCTGGCAGTGGTGGGAGCCGAGTTTCCTGTTTTACGCCGGCCGCGGAGCGATGACTGCAACACAGATCCAGCAGCCCCGACAACAAATCCCGGCGATTCTGGCAGCCAGCCACGGGCCTTTGTTTCTGGCCCTACCGCAAAAAGATATCGTTGCGCTGCGCCAGGAATTGGCTGCAGGGGAGTCGGCAAAAATCCTCTATACTGGCTATGAGATGTACAGTCGTCAGAATATTTCTTTGCTGCGTATCGATGCGAAATAGATTCCTGCTTGCCTTCCTGCTGCTCCTCGGCAGTTTATTGGTTTTCCCATTGCAGCCAGTGCTGGCGCAAGACGCCGCACCCCATGCCGCAGACCACGATCTGCAATTCTGGGATGCCCTCAGCCACTCCTATTACGTACAGGAGGGCTCACGAGGATCATTGATCTACTTATTCCTGGAGCCTGACTGTCCTTACTGTCATGTGCTCTATAACTGGCTGCAAAACGCCGTCAGCACGGGCAAGGTCCGCCTGCGCGTCGTCATCATCGGTTTCCCGAACTCCCCCACCAGCATGGGCAAAGCCGCGGCAATTCTCGGCGCCAAAGACCCCATACAGGCGCTGAAAGAAAACGAGAAGGGCTTTGCCATCCGCAATGGTGCGCCAGAGGGCGGCATTGCTCCTGCAAGCGCTACGCTGACCCAGAAGCAGCTCGGCAAACTGCAGCGCAACTTCAACTTCTTGGCGGGTAAGGAGTCCATACTCGATCCACAGAGCGTCCAGCAGTCGGGGGTAAGCACGCCGATGCTGGTCTATCGCAGTGGCAAGCAGGTGCAATACATCCTCGGTCTTCCTGACCATCAGCAATGGCAGCAGATCGTCGACGGTTCGTGAGCCCGGCGCTAGCGATCCTGGCGCTACTGCTTGGCCTGGTTGCCCTTGGCACGGTGCTGTACCTGCAATTTGCTGGCGATATCCAGCCCTGCAGCCTCTGCATTTATCAGCGCGTGGCGGACCTAGCTATGCTGTTGGCGATCAGCATCGGCTTTTTTGCCGGACGGCGCTGGCTCTGGTCTTTGGCTGCTTTGGCGGCACTCGGCGGGGCGGCACTGGCAGGATGGCAGTGGCATCTGGCAAATAGCGCGACGCGCAAGGTTCAGGCCTGCGCCGCCATTCAATTACTGCCGCAAGAAAACTTTTCGTCCGGGAGCTTTGCTGGAACGTTGGCCGGCGCCCTGGCCGGGCAAGGGTCCTGCGCAATTGCCGGGCAACAGCGCTTCTGGAACCTGCCGATCAGCCATTGGAGCGTTGCCGTGTTTCTGCTCTGTGCGCTATGCCTGCTACTGGCGATTTTCTTCAGCGTCCGGCGGCGTTGAGGGTAGCCCGGGCTGCAGCCTGGGCCTGCCCCGCGTAGGAACGACCAAAGAGCAACCAGTGATTGAGCAGATGGTAGAGTTGGTAGAGAGGACGCCGAACGGCATAGCCAGCGGGATCAAAAGCCGGTATGGCCAGGCCTTGATAACGTTGCCAGAACGATGCCGGTGGCTGGGCGAAGAGTTCCAGCATGGCAAGATCCATCTCCCGATCACAGACTGCTACGGCGGGATCGAAAAGCCAGACATCTCCATCGACCCCCGCGCCCCAATTACCTGACCACAGGTCGCCGTGGGTGAGGGAACCTTGCGGGGCATGATTCTGCAGGATCTCGGGCAGAGCCGCCAAAAGATCCGCGAACAGCCTCGCCTCCTCGCGCTGCAGATCCATCTGCGCAATGAGAATCTCCAAACGCTGCTCGCGCAAAAACTTCAGCCAATCCGCAGCGCTGGTCCCGCCCGTTTGGCGATTCTGCTGCCGGGTAGCGCCGAGAAAATTGTCGCGCGACCAACCGAATTGCGGCCAGGCCGGGCCATGCAGAGCGGCCAGGACACTGCCCAGTGCGGCCCAGGCAACATCGTCCTTATGCGCGAAGGTCAGTAACTGCAGGGCCAGGATGGTGTCGCCGGACTCCTCCCAGACGCCATAGACGTGGGGAACCGGCACGCCCGCTGCCTGCAGGGCGCGTAGGCCGTCGGCTTCGGCTTCCGCCTGGGCGCGCCCCTTCCCGACCTTAAGAAATAGCGATTGACCCGCACTATGCGCGCGATACAGGCGAAAAAAATCGCTCGCCCCACTGGCCTCTACCCGCCAGTCGCCACCCAGCTCTTGCTGCAAGCGACGCTCTACAGACATGGTCAGTCGCCGCTATCAGCGCCGCGCAGCTCCGCCACCGTGCGCAGGGCAGCCGCCCGGCTGTCGGCCAGAATATTGAGGTGACCCATCTTGCGCCCCGGCCGCGCCTCACTCTTTCCATAAAGATAGGGCTTTACTTGTGGATGGCAAAGCCAAGCGTTCCAGTCTGGCCCCGCCCCCTGCCACCATTCGCCGAGCAGGTTCAGCATTGCCACCGGCGAGAGCAGGCGGGTATCGCCCAAAGGCAAGCCAGTCAGGGCTCGTACCTGCTGGTCGAACTGGCTGTGCACGCAGGCGTCGAGGGTATAATGGCCACTATTATGCGGGCGTGGCGCCATCTCGTTGACAAGCAACTCGCCATCCGCGCTGAGGAAAAATTCCACAGCGAGGACACCGACATACTCCAGCGCCTCGGCAATGCGCAGGGCCGCGCGCCGTGCCTGTTCCTGATGCGCTTCGGAAAGCTCGCAGGGCACGATGCTGAGGTCCAGAATGCCGTGCCGGTGCCGGTTCTCGGCGATTGGGTAAAAGACCGCCAGGCCATCGCTGCTGCGCGCAAGAATCACCGAAAACTCCTGACGCAGCGCCACCCGCACTTCCAGCAACGCTGGACGCTGTCCCAGTTCCTGCCACGCCATTGCCAAGTCGGCGGCACACGCTACCGCCACCTGTCCCTTGCCATCGTAGCCATCCTGCGCGGTCTTGAGAATTGCCGGGAAGGCAAGCTGCGCGGCAGCCGGCAGATCGGCGGCCTGCTCGAGGAGGGCAAAGGGTGCCGTTACCAGTCCCAGATCCCGAAAAAACGCTTTCTCCAAACGCCGATCTTGGGCGATGCGCAGGGCTTCTAGACCTGGCCGCAGGGAAAGCCTCTCGGCACAGTAGGTGAGGGTGGAGAGCGGGATCTGCTCGCGCTCGACGGTGACGGCTGCCACCCCGGCGCAAAAGTCCGCCAACACCGCCTCCTCGGTGAAAGGGGCGCAGAAATGTCGGGCCGCAACCTCCGCCGCCGGGGCGTTGGGATCCGGATCAAATACCCAGACATCGTAGTCGAGTCGCCGGGCGGCCAGGGCAAACATCAGCCCCAATTGGCCACCACCCAGAACGCCAAGGGTACTGCCGGGTGCGATCATGATGCCGGTGGCGGCACTTGGCTGTGCAAGGCCTGCTCCGTTTGCGCTGCCCGGAAGCGCTGCAGACGCGCATGCAAGTCCTGGTCGTGCAGGGCCAGTTGTGCTGCGGCAAAGAGCGCCGCGTTGGCTGCCCCCGCCGCGCCAATGGCAAAGGTGGCGACCGGCACTCCCTTGGGCATTTGCACAATGGACAGTAAGGAGTCCTGCCCCTGCAGGTGCCGCGAAGGCACCGGCACCCCCAGCACCGGCACCAGGGTCTTGGCGGCTAGCATTCCCGGTAGGTGGGCGGCACCGCCGGCGCCCGCAATGATGGCCTGCAATCCGCGTGCGCTGGCCTCCTCTGCATAGGCAAAGAGGAGATCGGGGGTGCGGTGAGCGGAGACGACCCGAGTCTCATGCGGTATCTGCAAATCGGCCAGGATCTGGGCAGCCGACTGCATCACCTCCCAATCGCTCACACTGCCCATGACCACGCCGACAATCGGCCCCTGCTGCATCGCTCTCTCCTTCGGCGTCGCACTGGAAACCGGTTATAATGCCGGGCATGAATGCGACTCTCAAGCCCGAATTTCGTCCCATCCGCAGTTTTGTCCTGCGTCAGGGCCGTCTCACCAACGCGCAAGAACGCATTTTGCGAGAGCGCGGCAGCTTTTACATTCTCGATGCACAGGCACCCTGGCACTCACCCTGGGCCTGCTCCCAACCCCTGATGCTCGAAATCGGCTTTGGCAATGGGGAACATCTGGCGCGTTTTGCCGAGAAGCACCAGGACTGGGGCTGCATCGGTGCCGAGGTCCACTCCCCCGGCGTCGGCTCCCTACTCTTGCGTGCCGAAGCGGCAGAACTCCAGAATCTGCGGGTAGTGCATGAGGATGTCGCGCCGTGGTTGCGTAGCTTGCCAGACAGTGTCTTTTCGCTGGTCGTCGTCCAGTTTCCCGATCCCTGGCCAAAGAAACGGCACCATAAGCGGCGCATCATTCAGCCCGATTTTCTGGAGCTGCTGCATCGGGTCATGCAACCCGGTGGCGAATTGCAGCTGGCGACAGACTGGCAGCCCTATGCCGAGCAGATGCTGACCTTGCTGGAAAGCGCGCCCGGCTGGGAGAATCTCGCGGGCCTGGGGAACTATGCCGAGGCTCCGGAGAACCGTATCCAAACCCGCTTCGAGCGCCGCGGGACGGCCTTGGGCCATGCAGTTTTCGACCTGCGCTTTGCTTGTCACAAAAAATGAGCGCGCCGCGCCTCTCCGATTGCCTGCACTGCCGGATGCGCGGGGAAAGCATCTTTGCCGGCCTCGATCCGGCGGAACTCTGCACCCTGGGCATGGAAGTGCAGGACATCGATTGCGCCGCCGGGGAAGTCTTCTATCGCTCGGGAGATCCGGCCCGCTTCGCCTACACCCTGCGGGAAGGAGCGGTGAAGTTGGTAAAGACCTTGAGCACTGGCCAGCAGGTCATCCTGCGCCTGCTGCATCACGGTGATCTCTTTGGCTTTGAGGGGTTGCTGGAGAAGGAGCATCGGCACGATGCCATCAGCATCGCGCCGGGCAAGCTCTGTCGCCTGGATCTGGTCGAGCTGCAACGCCTCTCCGAGCGCCAGCCCAAAGTCCGCGAGGCCATTTTTCAGCGCTGGCAGGACGCCCTGCGCGCCAGCGAGGAGCGGGTGGTGGAGCTCGGTGCCAAGAAGGCCGAGGCACGCCTCGCTACTTTTCTGTTGCAATGGGCACAGCGCTATCCACAGCTGCGCGTCCTGCCCTTCCCGCTGACCCGTCAGGATCTCGCCGATTTTCTTGGGCTCTCGGTGGAGCATGTCAGCCGCCTCATGGCGGAATTCAAGCGTCAGAAACTGCTGCAAGAAGCTCGCGACCAACTAGAAATCCTCTCCCCGCAAAGACTGCAGGAAATCGCTGCGGCCAAATCCGACTGATTCACTCGAGATTGATCTTTATCAATGCGCGATTGCCTTGCCTCGGGCAAGATACCTTCATTGGCGAGATGCTGCCCTGTTTCGTCGCGAAAGCAGCACTCTTTACGGCACAAAAAATTGAGACAAGGAGATTCCATCATGTACCAGAACGATTCTGCAATGTTCCGCGTTCGCGGCCAGGGTGGCGGGCGCGCCAGTGGCGATCCTGCCCGAGCCGCCCGGCACCAGCACGATCAGGCGGTGTTTCATCGTCTGCTGGCCCTGCACGAGCAGATCGAACGCGACCTGGAGTTGTTGCCCAATGGCGTGCGTGCCCGCACCCGTTCCGACAATCCCGAAATCGTCGCGCTGTTGCACGACCACGTCCCCTCGATGAAGCAGCGGCTGGAAGAAAATTTTGGCCTGCGCTTCTGGGATCCGGCCTTCGCCGAACTCTTTGCCCAGCACGACAAGATCCACATGGAGCTCACCCTGCTGCCGGATGGCGTACTGATCGAAGAAACCAGCGAAGATCCAAATGTGGGCGAGCTGATCAAAGCCCACGGTCAGGTCATCAATCTCTTCGTTGCCAAAGGCGCGGCCCAGGCACAGCAAGAGAGCCCGCTGCCGGCTACCTATCGGCGCGTGCTGGCCTGAGCTATCCTGACTAGAAGCATCGATAGAATCACAGGAGGATTGTATGGCCCAATTTATCATCATTGGTAGTGGCTTTGGCGGCCTGACGGCCGTGCGTGAGCTGCGCCGCCGCGCCCCCGACGCAGAGATCCGTCTCGTCGCTCCCAAGCCGGAGTTCATTTACTACCCCAGTCTCATCTGGGTTCCGACCGGTCTGCGCCAGGGCGAGGAACTGCGCATCGACCTGCGTGACTTCTTCCAGCGCCAACGGGTGGAGTTCGTTGCCGACACGGTGCAATCCATTGATGCCCAAGGACACGTACAACTGGAATCCGGTACCAGTCTGGAACAGGATGCCCTGATCATTGCCGCCGGCGGACGTGGTCTGCGCAAGCTACCGGGGATCGAACACAGTCTCGCCATCTGTGATGGCATCGAGACCGCGCAACAGATTCGCGAGCGCCTGCAGAGCATGGCGGGTGGCAACATTGCCTTCGGCTTTGCCGGTAATCCCCAGGAACCGAGTGCCGTACGTGGCGGCCCCATCTTCGAGCTGCTCTTCGGGATCGACACCTACCTACGCCGCCAGGGTACCCGCGAAAAATTCACCCTGACCTTCTTCAATCCCATGCGCGAGCCGGGCAACCGTCTCGGTGCCGATGCTGTCGCGGGATTATTGGCGGAGATGGAAAGACGTCAGATTCGCACCCACCTCGGCCATAAGATTACCGGCTTCGATGCCCAACAGGTACACACCGAGGGGGGCGACATCGATGCCGATCTGATCCTCTTCATGCCCGGCATGACCGGCCCAGCCTTTGCGGCCAATAGTGCCCTGCCGCTGTCACCGGGCGGTTTCTTGCAGGCCGACAATCACTGTCAGGTTCCTGGCCTGCCCGGGGTCTATGCGGTGGGGGATGCGGCATCCTACGGCGACAGTCCGAACTGGCTGCCCAAACAGGGGCACAGCGCCGACCTGCAGGCCAAGACTGCGGTGCACAATGCCCTTCGCCATGTGCAAGGACAAGCGGCCGACCAGACATTCCGCCAGGAACTCATCTGCATCGTCGACAGTCTCGACGGCGGCAACCTCGTATATCGCAGCCCCAATACGGCCCGCGTCGTCCCCGGCTCCTGGTGGCATCTGGCCAAGCGCGTCTTCGAATGGCGCTATCTGGCCTCCTATCGCCCCCGTTCTACCGGGTAAACCCGCCCCTTCCAGGCGCCACCTCGCCCGCCGTAGTGACGGCGGGCAGAGTCCAAAGTCATCAGGGTATACAGCCAGGCAGCTGGTTGTAACGTCAGAACCCAAAGCGGAGAAAGCCGATAATCGCGCAGGGTCGGCCAGAACATCCGCCAGGAGAGTAACAGGCTGGCCAGGGATAGCCCCCAGACCCAGACTTGATCGCAGGCAAGCCCGACGAGCAATAGCATCCAAGGCAACAGATACAGAAAGAGCATACTCAACGTGGCAATGAGTAGGCGCGAAGGGCGAAAATCGAGTTGCACATAGGCGGAGCGCGTCACCATCGCCCAGATTTCCTGCAGACGGGTATAGCGTCGCAGGCTGACACTATGATCTGCAAGTCCCAGCCAGATAGGCCCCTGTGCCTTGAGTTGCGCGGCTAGGGTGCAGTCGTCGATGAGCGCGTCACGCATCGCCTGCAGCCCGCCGCTTGCCACTAGCGCTGCGCCTGCCACCAGCATACACCCCCCCGCCGCGCCGGCGAGCTTACGTCGCGGATCATTGATCCAGGTGAAGGGATACAGCTTCTGAAAAAAGAACAGAAAAGGCGGAATGAGCCAGCGCTCCCACAAGGTCTGACAGGAAAGACGCACCATGAGTGAGACCAGGACACGATTTTCTATTACCGCTTTGGCGACGAGGGCGCGCAAGACCAGCGGCGCATGCACGATATCGCCATCGGTAAACCAGAGGTAGGGCACGGCGCCAGCCGCCTCCACCCCTTGGGACATCGCCCAGACCTTACCCGCCCAGCCTGGCGGGAGGTCTTTTCCGCGCAGGACCGTCAGCCGAGATGCAGCATCCAGTTCTGCCGCAGCAGACTGCGCCAGATCCGCGGTGCCGTCGACACTTTGGTCATCAATGACGATCAGTCGCAGTTCGCCAGGATAGTCCTGGCCGAGAATCCCGCGCACACAAGCAGCAATCCCGACGGCCTCGTTCCGTGCGGGGACCACGGCAGTGACTGCCGGCCACTCCGCAATTTCCGCGGCGCTAAGGCGTTGGTCCGCGCGCCAGAATCCTCCCCGCGCCAGATACAGGACAACCCAGGCCAGAAAAACCGCGATCGCAAAGCCCAGCAGCATCAGGCATTGCCACCAATGCGCCATTGGCTCGCCGCCTCGGCTTTGGAACCCGGATCCTCCAGACCACGCTTCATGCACTCCATTTTGATGGCCAAGCGCAAATCATTCTGGGAATCGGCGCCGCGGATGGCATCCTCGTATTCAATCATGCCGTCCATATACAGCTTCACCAGCGACTGATCGAAAGTCTGCATGCCGACATCGTTGGGCCGCGCCATGGCGTCTTTCAACAGGCCGACTTCCCCACGATAGATGAGATCGGCAATTGTCGGCGTATTGATCAGCACTTCCATTGCCGCAATTCGTCCTGGCCGGCCCTTGAGGGGAAGAAGACGCTGCGATACTACCGCCTTGAGGTTTAGGGAAAGATCCATGAGCAACTGCCGTTTACGCTCCTCCGGGAAGAAATTGATGATGCGCTCCACCGCCTGATTGGCATTGTTGGCATGCAGGGTGGACATACACAGGTGGCCGGTTTCGGCGTAGGCCACCGCATGCTCCATGGTAGCGCGGCTGCGCACTTCGCCGATCAGGATGACGTCGGGGGCCTCACGCAGGGCATTTTCCAGGGCGTTCTCGTAACTCAGGGTATCAATACCGACTTCGCGCTGATTGACGATCGACTTGATATTTTTGTGGAGGTATTCAATGGGGTCTTCAATGGTGAGAATGTGTCCTGCCGAACTGGCATTGCGATGTTGCAGCATGGACGCCAGGGAGGTGCTTTTTCCGGAGCCGGTAGAACCCACAAAAAGTACCAAGCCGCGGGAGGTCATCGCCAATTCCTTCAGAATCGGCGGCATGTGCAGCTGATCCAGGGTCGGGATCTGCGTCTTGATGGCACGGATAACGAAGGAAATTTCATTTCTCTGAAAAAATCCGTTGACCCGAAATCTACCCACCCCCGGGACCGACAAGGCGAGATTGGCCTCCTTTTCGTGCTGAAAATCCTGCAGTCGTTCCAGCCCCAGAATCTCCTTCGCGAGGGCCAGGGTTTGGCCGGGTTTCAGGAGCTCATCGCCGACGGGAACGGCGCGCCCATCGATCTTCATCACCGGTGGCGAGCCAACCGTAAAATACAGATCGGAACCGTTTTTCTCCATCATCAACCGTAACAGGTCATCAAGCACTGGCATGGTCTTCTCCCATCAAGCGACGTTGGCGAGGCTTTCTTTGTTCTGTGCCCGGCGCAGCGCATCGTCACGGCTGATCTTGTGCGCGCGGACCAGGGCGAGCAAACACTGATCAAGGGTCTGCATCCCCTGATTCTGGCCCGTCTGGATGACGGAATACATCTGCGCCACTTTGTTTTCCCGAATCAGATTGCGGATCGCCGGGTTGGCAATCATGATCTCATGCGCCGCTACCCGCCCGCGGTGATCGGCGGTCGGGATGAGGGTTTGCGCGATCACCGCGCGCAGGGACTCGGAGAGCATGGCTCGCACCATATCCTTCTCCCCGCCAGGGAAGGAATCGATGATACGGTCGATGGTCTTCGGAGCAGAGCTGGTGTGCAAGGTACCAAATACAACATGCCCGGTCTCCGCCGCAGTCAGAGCCAGACGCATGGTTTCAAGATCACGCAACTCACCCACCAGAATCACATCTGGATCCTCACGCAGGGCGGAGCGCAAGGCATTTTCAAAAGATTTTGTATTCGCCCCGACCTCACGCTGGTTGATCAGACACTTGTTGGGGGTATGCAGAAACTCGATCGGATCCTCGATGGTAATGATATGATCCTGACGATGGTTGTTGATGTGGTTCACCATGGCCGCTAGGGTAGTCGACTTACCCGATCCCGTTGGGCCGGTCACCAGCACCAGTCCCCGCGGCACGTCGATAATCTCTTTGAATACCACCGGCGCATTCAGCTCTTCCAGACTGAGGACCTTGGCGGGAATGGTACGAAACGCCGCGGCGGGTCCGCGATCCTGCTGAAAGGCGTTGATACGAAAGCGTGCCACCTGCGGGACGTCGATGGCGAAGTCGATCTCCAGATTCTCCTCATACCATTTCCGCTGGGCGTCGTTCATGATGTCGTAGATCATGGCATGCACGATTTCTTTGCTGAGAGGCGGCACATTGACTGGTTTGATCTCGCCATTGATGCGCAGCATGGGGGGCAGACCAGCGGAAACGTGGATATCGGACGCATTGTTTTTTACCGCAAAACCGAGCAGATCGGTGACATCCATTTGACTCATCTGCGACTTCCTTGTTTGGGCAACCAGCGATAGGCCATTACTATAGGCGATCTTCCAGATTCCACCCAAAGAGAGTTGAATGGACCTTTCGCAACGCCTGCAGCAGATACAAGAAGAACTTCGAAGCCATGTGCCCTGCCGTCTCCTGGCGGTCAGCAAAACGGTGCCTGCTGAGCGTATGCGCGCCGCCTACGCACTGGGCCTGCGCCATTTTGGGGAGAATTATCTGCAAGAGGCCATGGGCAAGATGGCGACCCTAGCGGATCTGGAAATCTGCTGGCACTTCATTGGCCGCATCCAGCGCAACAAAACCGGCGAGATCGCTCGCCACTTTGACTGGGTGGAGAGCGTCGATCGCAGCCTTCTCGTCGAGCGTCTAGATCGCGAACGGGCCGGACTCCCACCCCTGCAGGTCTTGATCGAGGTTGCCATCAGCGGCGAGGAAAGTAAAGGCGGTTGTGCGATAGAAGACATTTTTTCCTTGGCGGAACAGATTGTCGCCAGCGCCAATCTGCGGCTCCGCGGCCTGATGGCGCTGGTACATCCCGACCCTCATGTGGCTGACCAGAATTTTGCGCAGCTACGCAAACTCTATGAACAATTGCAAAGACAGTTCACCGACCAGCAGATCGACACCCTTTCCATGGGCACCTCAGGCGACTATCCTGAGGCTTTGGCCCACGGGGCCACGGAAATTCGACTGGGGACCGTGCTGTTTGGCAGTCGTCCCAAGGAGCAATGATTGCAGCAGCAACAGATCATCTTTCTCGGAGCGGGCAACATGGCCCGCGCCCTCATCGCTGGCCTCTGCAACAATGGTTTTCCCGCGCAGCAGGTCCAGGTACACGCCCCCCATCCGCAGCGCCGCGACGCCTTGGCTACGGAGTTCGGGGTACAGAGCTTGCCTGCCGAGCCATGCCCCCTGCCGCCAGAAGCCGTGGTCGTATATGCCGCCAAGCCCAAACAGATGCGGGCAATACTCACTGCCTGGGCGCACGAGCTGCGCGCTGCCAGAGCCTTGTTGATCTCAGTTGCTGCCGGCGTTCGCCTCAGCTCGATACAGGCGCTGGTACCCGAAGTCGACGTCGTCCGGGTCATGCCCAATACCCCCACGCAGATCGGCGCTGGCGCAAGCACTCTCTATGCGCCAGCAGAGCTCGGCGCCGCGCGTCGCCAACAGGCGGAAAAATTGGTGCAGAGCACCGGATTGGCAGAGTGGCTGCCAGATGAAGAGAGCATGGACATGGCCACCGCCCTCGCCGGGAGTGGTCCCGCCTATGTGTTTCTCTTTCTGGAAGCGCTGGAAGATGCCGCCGTGGCTGGCGGACTGTATCGTGATCAGGCCCGCCGCCTGGCCATTGCCACTCTACGCGGGGCGGCGGAACTCGCGCAGCAGAGCAAGCTGGCACCGGCCTTGCTCCGCCATCAGGTCACCAGTCCCGGCGGGACGACGGCGGCGGGGCTCGGCGTCTGGGAGGAGGGCCTGCGACCTCTCGCCAAACGTGCCCTGGATGCTGCCAGCCAGCGCAGTCAGGAGCTCGCCGCACTCCTGGCAGAAGAGCTCTAAAGATGCTGCTCTTCGATCTCTATCGCCTGTTGGAGTTTGCCCTGACTTTGTTGTTCTGGGCCATTTTCCTCCGCGCCATCCTCTCCTGGGTGCAACCCAACCCTTACAATCCAGTCGTACGTTTTCTCGACCGCGTGACCGATCCCATCCTGCGCCCACTGCAGCAGCATCTACCGCCTCTGGGCGGCATCGATCTCAGCCCGCTGGTGGCCATGCTGCTCATCGAAGCGGCAAAAATACTTCTGCAACGCCTATTTTTTGGTGGTTTCTAGTATCCTCTTTCCGGTTTGACCTTTTTGGACCAAGATCATGACACACCCTTCCCTAGAAGAAATTCTCGAAATCTTCTCCCTCCCCTTCAACGATCTCCTGTTTCGCGCCCAGCAGGTGCATCGAGAGCACTTTGCGCCGAATACCGTGCAATGTTCCACGCTTCTGTCGATCAAGACCGGCGCCTGCCCGGAGGACTGCGGCTACTGCGCGCAAAGCGTGCATCATGAGGCCAAACTACCGGTTACCCCGCTGCTGCCTCTGGCGGAAGTGCTCGAAGCCGCGCAAGCCGCCAAGGATGCGGGGGCGCAGCGTTTCTGCATGGGTGCAGCCTGGCGCAGCCCGCACGAACGGGATCTGGAGAAAGTGGCAGAGATGGTGCAGGCAGTAAAGGAACTCGGCCTCGAAACCTGTGTCACCCTGGGGATGCTCAAGCCCGGCCAGGCGGAGCGCCTGCAGGCGGCCGGTCTGGACTACTACAACCATAATCTCGATACCTCGCCGGAGTTCTATGGCGAGGTGATTCACACCCGCAGTTACGACGAGCGGCTGGAGACTCTGGCGGCGGTGCGCAACGCCGGGATCAAGGTCTGCAGTGGCGGAATCCTGGGTATGGGAGAAAGTCGGCGTGACCGTGCCCGCCTGCTGCAAAGCCTGGCCGCCCTGGAGCCAGCACCGGAAAGTATCCCCATCAACGCCCTGGTGCCTATTGCCGGTACCCCCCTCGCCGACGCGGAACCCATCGACGAGATCGAATTCGTACGCACCATTGCCGTGGCGCGCATTCTATTTCCCAATAGTTACGTGCGCTTGGCCGCCGGTCGGGAAAAGATGAGCGACAGCCTGCAGGCGCTAGCCTTCCTGGCCGGCGCCAACAGCATTTTCCTGGGAGATCGTCTGCTGACTACCAACAACGCCAGTAGCGATCACGACGCCGGTCTCTTCGCCAAACTAGGACTATGCGCCGCCGGTTAATCAGCGGCGTCCTGTCTCAGTCGTGGTCGCCAAAGGATAGTGGGAAGGAATAAGTGATCAGCGCTTCATCCTCGCCAGGATCCTGATTGACGATGTAGGCATTGGAAACGTGCGCGATCTTCACCCCAAGGCGCCCGCCATTGGCAAACTGATAGGCGAGACCCAATTCCAGGCGAAACTCAAAGGTGCTGCCCAAATCTTTACCGTTTTTTCCAGCATCATAGCCACCAAAGCCGAGAACGGGGGTCAAGACCCAACGATCCCAGGCGATGTCGGAATAAAAACCGGTATAGCCCATGAAGCCACCCCGGGTATTGGCCATCAGCCCCCATGCCGCACCGATACCGAATAGCTTGGATGCCGACTGGTACTCTACGTTGATCTCCGGCACGCGCGGATTCGGCCCGGAAATGGGGTGAATCCCGACCCCGTTGAACACCCCCACACCGGCGCTGAGGTAAGCCGGCCCGCCCTGGATCACATGCAACCCCTCGGCGCTGGCAAAAGGTGCAAAAGCCAGCATAGCGGCACCTGCAAATAACATCTTTGGGGAAAAAATCCGCATTCTCTACTCCTTTAGTCTCTGTTCAAAAATCACTTGCCCGCAGGCGCGCCATGCGCTACCTTATCGACCGAACGGTCAGTATGTCTTGTGTTACGAATTCCGTCAAAGATTCTTACGCTAGACAGGCACCAAGGCGGACAGACGTGCCCTACGTATTGCTGCGGGAGAAGGGAAATCGCCATGCGATGGATCAAACGGTTTGCGGTACTCATCATTGTGGTGCTGGTTGCCTTTGGCGCCTACGCCTATTTTCAGATCTCCGACTACTATCCAAGTACCGATGATGCCTACGTGCACGCCCATGTCGTCAACATCGCTCCGCGGGTAACTGGTCATGTCGTAGCCCTCTACGTGCGCGACAACCAGACTGTCCAACGGGGGCAGCCGCTCCTCAAAATCGATCCGCGGAGATATGAGTATAAATTAGAACAGGCCGAAGCTGAACTCGCCCAGGCAAAGCGGCAGCGCGCCAGCATTGCTGCCAAAATCGATTCGGCACAGGCGCAAATCCAGGCCAATCAGGTCAACTATGCCAACGCCGCACGCAATGCTGATCGCGCCAAAGCGCTGGCCGCCAAACAGTATCTGTCTGTGCAAGCAGCAGACGACGCGCAGACCAAAGCGGCTGAGTTGCAAGCGCAGTTGCAGGCCAATCACGCATCCCTTGCTGGAGCCGTGTCGGAAAAATCGCTGAACAAAGCGCGGATCGCGGCGGCCGAAGCCGCCGTGCGCATGGCCAAGCTGGATCTCTCCGAGACCACGATTTACGCACCAATTACCGGCGTGGTAAGCAAGGTAGACAAGATTCATATAGGAGATGTCGTATCCGTCAACCAGGATCTCTTTCCTCTGATTGGCGACCAAGCCTACTGGATCGAGGCAAATTACAAAGAGACCGATCTCGACCGCATCCATCCGGGACTCGCAGCGACCATCAATATCGACATGTACCCCAACCACACCTTCAAAGGAAAGGTAGTGAGCATCAGTGGTGGTGCCGGCAATGCCTTCTCCCTGCTGCCTCCGGAAAATGCGACCGGTAACTGGGTGAAGGTCACGCAACGCGTGCCGGTACGCATTGACGTGCTCAACCCCGATCCTAAGCTGCCCCTGCACATCGGTACGAGCGCAACCGTCACCGTAACTACCAAACATGCCCCCGGCTGGGTTACCTTTCTACAACCATACTTCTGATTTTGTTTTAGGCAGGCCCGATGGCTTGCGGCAAGCAGGTGGCAACTTGACCAGTTGCCCGGGCTGGCGGCGACGCGGGTGAATCCAGGTGGTGCGCATACCCAGAAGGCGCGCAGTGCGCAGATTGGCGCGGCTATCATCAAAAAAATGACAGCGCGGGGCAGCGACCCGGTAACGTCGTAGCAAGCTGCGGTAGGCGTAGAGATCGGGTTTGCCACGCAAGGCTGCTGCCGAGAGGTCGAAAATTCCCAAAAAATGTCGCGTCACCTGCAAGCGTGCCAGGACCCGCTCGGCATGCGCCGCAACACTATTGGTGAAGATATACGCAGGTCCGTCGAGGCTGGCCAGCCAGCAGTCGAGAAGCGGATTGGCGGGTACCGTGGCCGCCAAGGCTGGCGGATGAATGGCCTGCAAAAATTCGTGTGGATCGGTGTCGTGATGCCGCATCAATCCCGCCAGCGTGGTCCCGTAGCGGCGCCAGTATTGCTGGCGCAGAGCCTCGGCCGCGGCGCGCTCGAGGCCGAGCTTCTCTTGCAGATAGGCATGCATGTAGCGATGCATCTGCGGAAAGCAGTGCACATTGGCATCGTAGAGGGTATTGTCGAGATCGAAGAGGTAGACCGGCCAGGGACGTCGGCGCAGACCCAAAAAACGCGGCAGGATACAATCGGCACGTGGCGCCCCACGCCGCTGTCCACGTTTCCATTTTCGCTTCAATCGAGATCCGAAATCAACGTGCCGACACCCAGGCGGGTGAACACCTCGAGCAGCAAGGCGTGCGGTACTCGACCATCAATGATGTGGGCAGCGCGCACGCCCCCGGCCAGAGCATCCAGACAACAACGCAACTTGGGGATCATACCGCCGGTGATCACGCCATTGCTCATCAGCTGCTGCACCTCGGCGATGCGCAGCCGCTCGTAGAGTTGATTCGCCGGGTCCAGGACACCGGCAACATTGGTCATCAGCACAAACTTTTCGGCATGCAGGGTGCTGGCCAAGGCGCCTGCCACCAGGTCAGCATTGATGTTGTAGGATTCTCCGCCCGCCCCAACACCAATCGGCGCAATAACCGGAATCACCCCACCGGCATCGAGAAAGCGGATCAGCTCAGCATTGATCCGCGTCACTTCTCCCACCCACCCCAGATCGACGCCATCATCCCGCTGCAGCTTGGCTGCCTGGATCAGATTACCATCTTTGCCGGTCAGCCCCACCGCTTTCCCACCGGCACGCTGAATTCCCTGGACGATCTGTTTGTTGACCAGGCCACCGAGCACCATCTCCACCACTTCCATCGTCGCGTCATCGGTCACGCGCATGCCATCGAGCATTTTGGAAGACAAATCGAGGCGCTGCAGCAGTGCATTGATCTGCGGACCACCACCATGCACGATGACCGGGTTCATCCCCACCTGTTTGAGCAGGGTGACGTCGTAGGCAAACTGTTCCTGCAAGACGGGTTCGGTCATGGCATTGCCGCCATACTTGATGACCAAGGTGCTGCCCTGGAAGCGTTGCATGTACGGCAAGGCCTCGATGAGGAATTCGGCCTGCTGACGGGGGTCGATGCTCATAAAGAAATACCCTATGGCTCAGAACGGTTACGAATACCGCGTAATAGCACCTCGACCATCGCTCGGTCATACTCTTCGGGGCGATCGACAAAGGTCACGGTGGGATATTGTCGCAGCAAATCCAGCGATTGAAAAAAGATGACATTGGCACCGAGCAACATGGTAGTCACCAGCGCTGGATCGAAATCCTTGCGCAGCTCTCCCCGTTCCTGGCCGAGCTGGAGAATCTGCACCAAACTGGCGAACAGATCCGCCAGCCCGGCATCCGCCAGATCGCGGGCGCGTGGCTCGCCCTTTTCCAGCATCTCCCGCAGAAACAGACGCACCAATCGTGGACGCGCCAGCAGGTGCTGCAGATGATTCACGGCAAAATGGTGCAAGGCCTCGCTGGCTGTGCCGCTCTTGTCCACCGCTGCCTGCAGCAGGGCGCGCAGGCTGGCCGCGGCGCTCTGCAGAACCGCCAGATAAAGAGCGTCTTTATTAGGGAAATAGTGATAGATATTGGCCTTGCTAATACCTGCATCGGTAGCGATGGCATGCATGGACACCGCATCGAAACCGTGATCGGCGAACAGCTTCTCAGCCGCCGCAATGATTTTGCGGTAACCCTCTCCTTCGCTGCTCACGCTGGTCGCGTCATTTTCCATTCTGGTAACCCACACAACCGATACTGACTCGTCGGTCAGTCTAGCACTGGAGCGCCTCCAAACACCATCCACGCGATGCAGCCGGCTTTGCCATTTGCTATTCTTAGCGCCATTCCTCCATATGGTGCCCAATGTTCCACCAACATAACAGCCACAGCGACTTTTCTTTCACCCTGCTTTTGCAGGCATTGCATGGCGTCACCCTCTGGCGCCCCAATGTCGTCTATGGCGGATGCATCCTCGCCGGGGCTATCCTTTGGGAGGGCATAGACAGCTGGGGACAGGACGCAGCGGGCGCAGTGCTGGGCGCGGCTCTCTTCGTCCTGGCTGTATTGATTGGCTACCTGGCCGCCGGACGCCTGCTGGTCTATGACGCCCGCGGCGAGCGCAGCCCAGGTATCTGGCGCAGTATCGCGTTCGCATTGCGGGCCTGGCCGCGCCTTCTCTTACTGGTGGTAATGGAGGGACTGCTGCTGCTGGGGATCGGTGTCGTCGAAATGCTGGCCTTTGGTCTGACGCGCATCCCGGCGTTTGGTCCCTATCTCGTCGTACCGCTGTTTCCTTTGGTGGTCATTTTCAATGCCGCATTGCTCATCCTCGCGATTATCGTCTTCAATCTGTCCGGCCCGGCACTCTGGCATGGCGAGGGAGTAGCAAAAGCCTTGCGACATACCATTACCATCGCTCGGAAACGGCCTGGTTCCGTGTTACTGATGATGCTTTTGCTCGGAGTATTGAGTAGCGCTGTGGCCTTGGTCATCATTCTGCTTCTGTACGGCGGCTATGCCCTGACGCTGGCGGCGGCAACGCCATTTCTGGCGAATGCGCTGTATGGCCATGGTGGCGGCGAGGCGCTCTTGCTCGATTGGCTCCCCAATCTGCATGTCGCGGTGCAGCAGAGTGTCGCCCCCATCGTCCACTGGACCCATAGCGGCCAGCGTCTGTCCTGGTTTGCCGCCGGCATTCTCACCTTTTTGTTGCCCAACGTCGTATTTCTCTTGGGCATGGCTCACCTCTACCTGGAGGCCCTGGAACTGGAAGCTCCAGAAGACCTGTAAGGAAGGATCCTATGAAAAAATTAAAACGGCAGTGGGAATTGGAGAAACAACGTTGCCAGAGCTGCGGTATGCCTCTCTGCTTCGATCCAGAGGGCGGAGGCAGCGAAGCAGACGGCAGCCGCAGCAAGAAGTTCTGTAGCTACTGTTACGCATCTGGGGAATTCAAGGAGCCCGATCTGGAGCTGGAGCAAATGCAGCAGCGCGCCCGCAACCTGCTGCGCAAACGCGGACAGCCCTGGTACATCCGTGCGTACATGGCGCATCGGATTGCCACCCTGTCGCGATGGCGCAAGAAATGAAGTGGATAAAGCAAAAGGGCCTGCATTCAGCAGACCCTTTTTGCTTGGCTAGCGCGTGATCAAATACTGTTGCGCGGGCGACGTCCACGACGAGGCTTCAGTTCCTGCATCAAAGCCTCACCGCGCTGGTGCAGCGCATTCATCTTGGCTTCGTCACCATTCACTTGCTCGTAGACTTCCGCCACTGCCGCGAGGATTTGCGTCGCCTCCCAGCCATTGGCCAAACGAGAAATGCGATCGACCAGCATACGCCGCTGCGCATCTCGCTCACGCTTGAGTTTGGGATTTTCCTGCAAGCGGCGCTTCTGCTCCTCGATCTTGTTCATCTGCTCGCGCATGCGAGCTTCCATCTGCAGTTTTTTGGCTTCCAGATCTGCCAAACGTTCTTCTGCCGTACGCCGACGTCTTTTCTGCTTTTCCATTTTCCGAGCTCCCCATTACCGAAAATTTGGCGTCATCTACGCCAACGTCAGCGATTATGTCAGTTCGTTTTACTTTTCGCAAATACGAAAGCGTCAGAAAATATGTATTGCGGATCGAGACCGGATTGCTCCAGACTTTCGGCCAAGTCGAAGACCATATCCGGATGCCCGCAAAGATAGGCGACAAGGTCTTTTGGCTGGGGAAAATCTGCGCCGATTGCCGTGGTGATATAGCCAGTTCTCCCATTCCAGGAGGCATGTGGACGCGAAACCACGGGATGGAAGTGAAAGTTGGGATGCCTCGCCTGCCATTCCTGTAACAGTTCCTGATAATAAAATTCTTGGGCATAGCGTACACCCCAGTAAAAGTGGATGTCGCGGGTATCGCGATTGGCAAAGAGTTGTTCCAGCATTCCCTTGATCGGCGCAAAGCCAGTTCCCGTTGCTGCCAAGAGTAACGGGCGCTCCGGCCAGTCATCTCGGATGAAGAAAGTACCCAGCGGACCTTCAAAGCGCAGGATGTCTTTTTCCTTCATGGAGGAAAAGACGTGCCCGGTGAATTGGCCACCCAGGACATGCTTGATATGCAACTCCAGCTGCGCGCCAGGTCCTGGCATATTGGCGATGGAGAAGCCTCGTCTACTGCCGTCCTTGAGCAGGATATCGATGTACTGGCCAGGTAAAAAGCGAAATTCCTGGGTGCTGGGCAACTGTAAAAACAGGGCTCGTACCTCAGGCGCGAGGTCAACGATACGCGCTACCCGGGAAGGCAGGGTCTTGATTTCGATCCCGGCGGCAGCACCAACCTCGCGCGCCTCGATCGACAAATCGGTTAATGGTGTCGCCTGACAAAAGAGGGCAAAACCTGCCTCCATCTCTTCATCCGGCAACATCTTTTCATCGACGTCCCCATAATCGACCGATCCCGCCAGAATCTTGCCTTTACAGGTGGCGCAGGTGCCACTGCGACAGCTATAGGGCAAGGCATAGCCATGACGCAGGGCTGCCTCGAGAATCGTTTCGTTGGCCTCGATGTCCATTTCGTGGCCACTGGGTTCGATGCGTAAACGATAAGTCATGTGCTACTCCTGTCGAGAAGAGACGACGACCCGGAAGACAAAGAAAAGGGCGAAATCTCGCTCTGATCAAAACGGTTCCAGATCCAGCAAAACAATGCAGCAGTCCTTTCTGCATCATATAAGGCCGAATGGGCCTGTTTTCCATCCCAATCCAGACCCGCCTTGCGCACCGCTTTGGCGAGGACGGTTTCACCGAGCGCCAAAGCAGACAATGTGACCGTATCCAGGGTACTGAAGGGGTGAAAGGGACTGTTTTTTAGCTGCTCTCGTGCCGCAGCGGCGTGCAGAAAAGACAGATCAAAGTTGGCATTGTGCCCCACCAAAACGGCACGACGACATTTCTGATCACGCACTTGACTGCGCAGCGCCCGAAACAGCTCGCGCAGGGCCTGCGCCTCAGGAATGGCGCCGCGCAGGGGATGCTCAGGATCGATTCCGTTAAATGCCAGGGCCTGTGGATCGAGGATGGCACCGGCAAAAGGTTGTACGTGATAGTGCAGGATTTGCACTGGCTGCAAGTTACCGCTCTCCCCGGCAATCACCACCGCGGCGATCTCCAGCAGCGCATGGCGCTGACAATCGAAACCGGCAGTTTCGACGTCTACTACCACCGGCAGAAAGCCGCGCACGCGCTCAGCAATGGGGGTCATGCTCATACGGCGTCCACTCGCGCAGGAAAGCGCAATGCCCGCGGCCCGGCAAGGACCACAGCGCTGGCGACGCTCAGACTCACCGCAGCGGTGAGCATCAGCATCACCACCAACTGCATCGATACCGCCGCGAGCGGCGCCATGCCCGCCAAAATCATCCCCGCAGTGATGCCCGGTATATGGATCATGCCCACGCTTTTCAGACTGTCCAACGTGGGGATGAGGGAACTGCGCACCACCATCGCGTAGAGCTGGCGCATCGCTTGGCGATCGGTGGCGCCCAAGGCGAGCATGGCAAGGAGGAGATCCTCGCGCTGATCGACCTCACTACGCAAACGATTCAGGGCAAGCGAAACAGCGTTCATTGAGTTGCCGATGATCATCCCCCCGATCGGAACCAGGGACTGCCCCTTCCAGGTGATCAGACCCGACACCAGCATCCACGCCAGGGTGATCGTGGTGGCCAGGAAGATGCTTGCGGTTCCCACCCAATAGGCATGGGGAATCCCCGCCCCGCGCTTGCGGTTGAAGAATCCGGCAGTGAAGATCATCAGGGCAAGAAAGAGAATGAGGAGGGGCGGTGATTCCTGGCGAAACAGCCAGCCCAGGATAAAGCCCATGATGGCAAGCTGGACAGTGGCGCGCAACGCCGACCACCACAGCTCCCGCCCCACTCCCAGCCGCTGCCAGGCGGACAGCGCCCAGGAACTGCCGAGGAGCCCAAAGACGCCAGCGATCGCCCACGGCGAAAAATGACTGAATAAACCGGTCGCAGCGTACTGCATACCTTATCTCGAAGCGGAAAATAAGCAGCGACTATAGCAGGCTTGCCATGCCGTTTCACCGCAACAAATCGTCATGCGCGAGCATAGCGTGGCACGCCAAGCCTCTGGTGTGTATAGTATTAACACTTGATACACATTGAGGAGATAATTGTGCGGACCAACATCGTGATAGACGATACGCTCATGGATGAGGCCCTGAAAGCCACCGGCCTCAAAACCAAGAAGGAAGTCGTGGAACTTGGTCTGAAGACGTTAGTTACGCTGAAGAAACAGGCGACCATCAAAGAATATAGAGGCAAACTGACCTGGGAGGGCGATCTGACAGAGTTACGGAATCTCCGATGATTGTAGTCGATTCCAGCGTCTGGATCGATTACTTCAACGGTGTTGCCAACCGCGAAACCGACATGCTCGACGCCCTGCTGGGGGTTGAAGCTCTGGCCGTGGGTGACGTGATCCTTGCCGAAGTGCTACAGGGCTTTCGGAGCGATGCGAACTACAAGACCGCCAAAAGCCTCATGAGCTCTCTGATCGTTGTAGAGATGCTTGGTGAAGCGAACGCCATCAAGTGCGCCGAGAACTACAGAACGCTACGCAAACGTGGTGTCACCATTCGAAAGACGATCGACGTTTTCATTGCCACCTACAGCATCGAGAATCAGTGCCTACTGCTGTTTCAGGATCAGGACTTCCTGCCCTTCGTAGAGCATATGGGCCTCTTGCCCGCTATCAGGAGCGCATAATCGATGAACATCACATGGTGTACTAGTTAAAGGGGATGCGCTCTTCACGAAACGCCAATTCGACTGGCGAAGGAAGGAAGTCAGGAAGCACCTGAATCTTGGCAAGGGGTTCATCGCTGTATTTGATTTTCGCACTCATAACTAGTCTTTTCTTTGCGCCAATAGCCGACGCCGATGATCCGAATTACCGACGCGCGGGATGCCCAGCTTGTCGCTGCCGCGCAGAGGCACACGCGGTACTAGCTTTCCCACTTCAGCGCGCCAGATATTTCCGTTGCAGGGCGGCGATCCGTTGTTCCAGCGTCGGATGTCCGGCCAGAATTCCTCCACTCTCACCAAAGGTGGCCAACGCTGCCAGAGGTCCGCAACAGTCATCCTGAGTATTGGCAGACGCCCGTCGGCGCAGCAGCGAAATCATCCCTGCCGCCCCATACTGCTCGGCGGCGAAATGATCCGCCGCATATTCCCGCCGCCGGGAAAACCAGGCGATGGGGAGCAGCGCAAACAGAAAAATGACGACTTGCAGCGCGCTCAGCAAAATGGAGCGCGATTGCTGGGGGGTATGAAAGAGCATGGTCAGAATCTGTGCCACCGCAAAGGCCACAACAATACTCGTGCCCAGTAAAAGCTGCATACTCGACATATCTCCGAAGTACACATGCGCCATTTCATGCGCGATGGCGGCACGCAGTTCCGCATCGGAAGCCGATTGCAGGAGGCCGGAAGACAAGACCAGCCAAGCATGTTGCCGACCCATGCCAAGGACAAAGGCGTTGGGAACTGCGGCGGAAAACTGATAAAGCTGTGGCGCCGGCATTCCCAGGCGTTGTGCAAGTTCATTGGCGACAGTAGTCGCGAGTTGCTCTCTGGGCGTCGCACCCAAGCGCTGCAAGTTCAATCCGCGCTGGACCACCAAAGGTGTAAGCAATCCAAAAAACAGGGCGCCGGTCAGGCTCAATCCAAAAACAAGCAGCGGCAGCCATGGGAGCAAGGTGCTCAGCGAAGAGGAGATGTCACTGCCGGAAAACGGCAACAATGCCAGGGAGGTCACTAAGACCATCCCTACCGTTATCAGGAAAGCACTTAGCAACAACCATGCCAACGTCTTGATCCACACCATCCCACACGCTCCCATCTCTGTACTTTTTGCGGCATGTGGACGCCTGCAATGCGCTTTTTATATTGAAAAGAGTGTAAACAGATCCTGAGCATTACGGAAGCTCGATGCCATCGATCTCCGTAGCAAGAAAAGGCAATCTACCGAGACAGTTGCCGAGCATCAGCTCCTGCAGGGTCTCGAGGGTGCCGGCAGCGACTTGTTCCTGGCAGTGGTTTGCGATCCATCCCGCATACGGTACCCCGCGCTGCAGGATGACAGCCTCGCTGAGACGGGCATGATTGATGGCACCCAGGCGCAAGCCAACCACCAGAATCAACGGCAACTCAAGTTCCTCGACCCAGTCCAGGGTATCCCAGCCGGGGCCCAGGGGCACGAGTAGCCCCCCTGCCCCTTCCACGAGGAGGCGATCAACCTGCTGTGCACGGGCCTGCACGAAGGCGGCCAACCGTTTGCGATCCATGTTCTGCCCCGCCAGCTGCGCCGCCCAATGCGGCGCGATGGGCGGAGCGAAACGATAGAGATTACACTCATTCGGCGCCAAGGGTGGATGACTGGCAGCGCGCAACTGCTCGATATCGATCCAGGTACCGTCGGCCTCCTGGCCCGAGGCGTAGGGTTTGAGCGCCGCCACTGTCAAGCCGCGCGCGGCAAAGGCACGGGCGAGAGCTGCCGTGACGTGGGTCTTGCCGACTTCCGTATCCGTACCGGTAATGAAATATCCCTGCGCCATCAGCTGCGCCTGCGCGGCACGAATTGAAGGGGTTGCAACTCTCCTGACGGCCGATCGGCAGCCCGCCAAGCATGAGCATGGACTACCTCGTACTGCAAAGGCAGTTTACCGTCTGGCGTACGAAATTCCTCGTAAGCGCTACGCAGGCGTTGCAACTTCCGCGGCGTAAAAAGCCCCCGACGAGGCTGGGAGTTACCTGCGCCAATACCGCGCAGATCACGCAGCAGAGTATCCAGATCGTCGTAGTGTAGTTCGTAGCGTTCGACATCGAGCACCGGGTCGGCGAAACCGGCCTGCACCATGGCATCCCCAAGGTCGTGCATATCCAAGAAATCATGCACATGCGGCTCATCATCCACGGCACAGAAGGCCTGTCGCAGCTCGCGTAGACTATCGGGCCCCAGCGAGCTGCAGAGTATAAGCCCCTCCGGTTGGAGCACCCGCCGCAGCTCGCGCAAGGCGGGCAAGGGGTCGGGCAGCCATTGCAGGACAAAATTCGAAAACACCATTTGCAACGACTGATCGCGCAGGGGCAACCGTTCCGCATCGGCCTGCAGATACCACTGCCGTTGGCGCCAGGATTTGCGGCGGCGCGCTTCTTGCAGCATGGGTAGTGCCAGATCGACGGCGAGCACCCGGGCACGTGGAAAGCGACGATTCAGACGCCGACTCTGCAACCCCGTCCCGGCACCCAGGTCGAGTAGCACCTGCGGGTCGATCTTCAGCAAATCCAGACGTTCGATCATTTCCTGCCCAACCTGATTCTGCAGGGTGGCCAGTGCCTCATAGTCTGCTGCAGCGTGGGCGAAATGACGGCGGATGAGGCGTTTGTTCAGGGGCATCTGAGAAAGACTTCTCGCAGGGCCTGGGAGCAGGCCGTAGGCTGGCTGAGGAAGGGGGCGTGGCCACAGTGCAGCAGGCGCAGCACGCTCCCCGGCAGGGCCTGCTGCAGAGCCTCCGCCGCTGCCGGCAGCACAATCCGGTCGGCATCCCCCTGCAAGAGCAACACCGGGTAGGGAAGAGCATGTAGGGAAGGACGCAGATCGATATCCCGCAGAAATCCCAAACCTGCTTGCAAACAGTCGCGATCTGGCAAGGGCCAGTCGTCGATCTGCAGCATACGGGTGCGGGCGGCAGGATCCCCCAGGGTCTGCAGGGCAAAAAAACGTCGCCGCAGCCCCTGGGCATCGCGCGTGAGTTCTCGAGCGAAGTCGTCGAGGGTTTGCGCTGCGATTCCCGCTGACCAGTCGGGGCGTGCGACAAAACAGGGGGAAGTGGCGACCAACACCAATCCTGTCAAACGCAGGTCTTCACGCAAGGCCAGGGCCAGGGCAAGCAATCCACCCAGCGACCAGCCCAGGAGAATGGGAGCTGCGGACACTGCCACCAGCCGCTGGTGCAAGTTATCGAGCTCCGTTTCCCATTGCCAGCCTGCCGCCGGGCAGGGACGCTCGCCGTGTCCCGGAAGCTCCCAGCTATGCACGTGAAAATCCTGCTCCAGCATTGGCAGCCAGGGCGAGAAGACCCGCCCTTCCATACCCCAGCCATGCAACAGGACGAGATGCGGACGTTGGCGCATCAATCGCCCCCCGCTACAGGCTGTAAGGCACAGAGCAGGCGCTGGATGTCGTCTTGGTTGTGGGCGGCGCTGAGACTGATGCGTAGTCGAGCCCGCCCCGCGGGCACGGTCGGCGGTCGTACCGCCGGACAGTAGATGCCCGCACTGCGCAAAGCAGCGGCCACCCCCAAGGCCGCTGCGTTGCTACCCAGAATCAGCCCCTGGATAGGCGTCTGGCTGGGCAGATAAGGCCACCCCTGCAAACCGGCCTGCAGGGTATTGCGGAGCTCCTGTAGATGCTGACGTAGCCCCTCTCCCTCGCGCAGTAGATCGAGGGCGGCGCGACTGGCCGCGGCGACGTTCGCCGGCAGCGCGGTATGAAAGAGATAGCTACGGGCTGCCTGCTGCAACCAGCGCGTCAGGCTGCGGGGACCGGCAACAAAGGCACCATAACTGCCAAAGGCCTTGCCGAGAGTGCCCACGCGCAGGGTCACCGCCCCGTCTGGCAAGCCCCAGTGCGCCAGACTACCCTGCCCCTGCGCGCCTAAAACACCAAAGGCATGCGCCTCGTCCAGCAGCAGACCGGCGTCATAACGCGCGGCGAGGGCCGACAATTCCGGTAGCCGGGCCAAATCTCCATCCATACTGAACACCCCTTCGCTGACGATCCAGGCCCGGCCGCGGCGCGGCTTTTGCAGCAGCGTTTCCAGATGCGCGAGGTCGTTGTGGCGAAAGCGTTGCAGGCGGGCACCGCTAAGTCGCGCGCCGTCGATGAGGGAGGCATGGGCAAGGCGGTCGAGGAGGAGCAGGTCGCGCGCCTCGACCAGCCCACTCAGTATGCCGAGGTTGGCCAGGTAGCCCGAGCCAAAGAGCAGGACGTCTTCCTCCCCCAGCCAATCGGCCAAGGCTTGCGCCAGGGCCTCGTGCTCCGCCCGCATACCACCAAGCAGGGGCGCGGCGCCGGTTCCGTACTCGCCACTGGCAAAGCTCGCACTGGCCGCCTCTCGCAAGGCGGGATGCCGTGCGAGGCCGAGATAGTCATTACTGGCAAAGGAAAGCAGGGTCTGGCCAGCACGGTCGCGGTAGAAGGGGCGCGGCCCCGGCAGCGGCTGCAGGACTTCCGTCTGGCGGAGAAGTCCCGCCTCGGCGCGGGCCGCGAGGGCTGCCTCCCAATCGCAGAGCAGGGTGCTGGCTATCGTCATGGGCACGGTATAGGGGAGCCGGGCGCGCCTTGTCAATGCGTCAGGCAATGGTGACAATGCTGCCTGAGCAGAGGGGATAGCAGCTTGCTAGCAATACCATTCGGGTTACCGAGGCGAGAGATTTGGCGCGAGGCACCGGGACGTTTCGTCTCTTGGCTCCTGCCGGAAAGTTGCCGTTTCTGCTCGGCGCCCGGAGCCGCAATCTGTGACGATTGCCATCGCGAACTACCCCGACTGCCCGCCGACCGCTGTAGCTGGTGCGCCCTGCCCGTCAATGCCGATGGCGACTGTCCAGTCTGCAGTATCGAGGCACCCAGCTACGATTACACCTTTTGCCCCTTCGTCTATACCCATCCGTTGGCCACGGCCATCAGCGCCTGGAAATTTCATGCCGGGCTGGACTGGACCCGCCCGCTCGCCCAGGCCTGGCTACGAACCTGGACCACGGAAAGCCTGCCGGCGCGCCCCGACGCGTTGTTGCCGGTACCTGCCCACTCGGCCCGCCTGGCTGAACGCGGCTACAATCAGGCGGCTTTATTGGCGTGGCACTGGGCGCGTGCGTACCGGATTCCGTTGCGCGATGTCCTGCGTCGTACTCGTAACACTCCACACCAAGTCGGCGGTAGCCGCGACCAACGCCGCGCCAACCTGCAGTCCGCCTTTACCCTACGTGGCAAACTGCCGGCACACATAGCCTTGGTCGATGACGTCATGACCACTGGGAGTACCGCAGAAGCGCTGGCGCAGCTCCTCAAAGCACAGGGCGTGCAGCGGGTGGATCTGTGGATTCTGGCGCGCGCACTATGAGCACATCCTTCATCGAATTGGCGCTCTATCAGCCCGAAATCCCTCCCAACACCGGCAACGTCATCCGTCTTTGCGCCAACACCGGGGCACGCCTGCATCTGATCGAGCCCTTGGGCTTTGCCTGGGAGGATCGCCGTCTGCGCCGCGCCGGCCTGGATTACCATGAATTTGCTGAGGTACAGCGGCATGCCTGCTGGGCAGACTGCGCCGCGCAATTGGATGACCGGCGGATCTTTGCCTTCAGCACCAAAGGGGCAGCAGGAAGTTTTGCCGAGGCCCGCTTTGCCACCGGGGACGTCTTTCTCTTTGGTCCGGAAACCCGGGGGCTGCCCGACGCGGTCCTCGCGGAATTTCCTCCAGACCGTCTTCTCCGCCTACCCATGCGACCAGGACAGCGCAGCCTGAATCTTTCGAACTCCTGCGCCGTCGCTGTCTTCGAGGCATGGCGACAGCTTGGTTACGTCGGCGGCAAGTAAGCTGTCATAAAAGTGTCATAAAAGCTTCATCATAGTGTCATACATAAGGTGTAGAGTTGTGCTCTGATCTGTACATAGCCGCAAACTGCAGGAGGTCACAGCATGAGCAACACCGCTACCGGCGTCGTGGATGGAGATATTTCCAGCGCCCTCAACACCGCCACGTTCAGTCCCTTTCATCTGAAGGCCATGTGGGCATCTTCCATGGGCTTTTTCACCTCCGCCTATGATCTCTTCATCATTGGTACCGCTCTGGTGCTGATCAAAGAGCAGTGGCATCTGAGCCCCGACGAAGTAGGCCTGGTAGGAGCCATTTCCCTGATCGCCACCTTCGTCGGTGCCTATGTTTTCGGCATTCTCGCCGACAAACTCGGCCGCAAAAAGATCTACGGTCTGGAGGCCCTGTTGATGGTGATTGGTGCGCTGCTATCGGCCGTGGCCCCCAGCGTCACCGTGCTGATCATCGCCCGTGTCATCCTGGGGCTGGGAATCGGTGGCGACTATCCAATGTCGGCCGTGCTGATGTCGGAATACGCCAATAGCAAGTCACGGGGACGCATGGTCTCCCTGGTGTTCTCGGCGCAGGCCATCGGCCTGGTCACCGGTCCCGTAGTGGCCCTGACCCTACTGGCAGCGGGGATGAACCACGAGCTGGCGTGGCGCCTGATGCTCGGCCTGGGGGCCTTGCCCGCCCTGGCGGTGATCTATATCCGGCGGACCCTGCCCGAATCCCCGCGCTGGTTGGCGCGGGTCAAGGGCGATGGCGAGGCAGCGGCACGGGAGCTGGCGTCGTTCAGTCTGGGCACCGCCACGGCGCGCAAACCAGAGACGAAAATCGTCAAGCAGCCCCTGTCCAAGTACCTCTTAACCCTGCTCGGCACCGCCGGTAGTTGGTTTGTCTTTGACTATGCCTACTACGGTAACACCATCTCGACCCCGATGATCATGCATCGTCTGGCGCCTCATGCCGATGTCATGCAAAGTACCGCCCTGAGCCTGATCGTCTTTGCAGTCGCCGCCGTGCCCGGCTATTTTCTGGCCGCCTTTACCATCGACCGCATCGGTCACAAAACCCTGCAGATGCTCGGCTTTTTCATGATGGGGCTGATGTTTTTGCTGATTGGCGCGTTTCCGGTAATTTCCGCCAGTATCGGCGTATTCCTGGTGATCTATGGCTTGTCTTACTTCTTTGCCGAGTACGGTCCCAACACCACCACCTTTGTCATTGCCGGCGAGGTCTTTCCGGTCAATCTGCGTACCACCGGACACGGCCTGTCGGCGGGTACCGCCAAGGTCGGCGCCTTCATCGGTGCTTTCATCTTCCCGGTCCTGCTGCATGACTTTGGGCTGCATGGCACGCTGATGATCACCTTCTTCTTCGCCCTCGCAGGTCTCCTGCTTACCATCTTCTTCATCCCCGAGCCCAGCGGTAAAACCCTGGAGGAGGTCAGCGCTGAGGATCGAGTCGTGCCCTTGAAGGGACCATCCCAGCCCGCCCGAGTCTGATTTTATCCCGTTCCAACCTGGCCCCGCTCCGGCGGGGCTTTTGTTTTCCGACCGGACGGTATCTTGTGGTATTCTGATATCAGAATCGGGAGGGTCTTCATGAGCGGAATACGTATTCACCCCTTGCGGCTGGATGGTCGGCACCCGGAGGAAAAGCGGGAAGAGATCCGGCGCGTCTTTCACCAAACCTTCAGTCTGGACGAAGCGCTGTTTGCACATCTGCGCGATGCGGATGCTTGGTACCGAAAGGCAATTCCCCTGCGGCATCCGTTGATCTTTTATTTTGGGCATACGGCAACCTTTTACAGCAACAAATTTCGCGTTGCCGGACTGCTGGACGGACACATCGATGCCGCTTTGGAGTCGATCTTTGCGGTGGGCGTCGATGAGATGTCCTGGGATGATCTTGACGAGGCCCATTACGACTGGCCGACGGTGGACCGCGTCCGCGCCTACCGCAACCAAGTACGCGAGATGGTCGACGGGGTGATCAGCCGCCTGCCTCTGGAACTACCGATACACTGGGACTCGCCGTGGTGGGCAGTGCTGATGGGCATCGAGCACGAAAACATCCACATCGAAACAAGCTCCGTCCTCATGCGCCAACTCCCCCTGGAGCGCGTGCGCCCGGTAGCCGCCTTCACACCCGAAGCTCTCCCTTCCGCCTCGCGGGGGATCCCGCAAAACCGTCTGCGGAATGTTCCTGCGGGACGGGTGCACCTGGGCAAGGACGAGGATGCCCTGCGTTATGGCTGGGATAACGAATATGGCTCGCACGAGCAGGAGTTACAGGCATTTTCTGCCAGCGAAATGCTGGTCAGCAACGCCGAGTTTCTCGCCTTTGTCGAGGGCGGGGGCTATCAGGAATCGCGCTGGTGGAGCAGCGAAGGGGAACAGTGGCGACAATATGTCCGTCCCCAGCACCCTAGCTTTTGGCGGCAAGATCCGGCGGGCTGGTGTTTGCGGCTCATTGCCGAAGAACGCCCCATGCCCTGGTCCTGGCCGGTGGAGGTCAATTACCATGAAGCCAGCGCCTTTTGCCGCTGGAAGTCAGAACAGACCGGCGCCAGGCTGCGCCTGCCAAGTGAGGACGAATGGCGCCGTCTGCGCGATCTCTCCGGGCTTGGCGACAGCGACAGCTGGGGCGAAATGGCACCGGCCCAGATCGGGCTTGCCCATGGTGCCTCGCCCTGCCCCGTCGATCGTTTCCGGCACGGCGATTTCTACGACGTGGTCGGCAATGTCTGGCAGTGGACGGAAACCCCCATCTATCCCTTTCCGGGCTTTCGCGTGCATCCCTATTACGATGACTTCACCGTGCCGACCTTTGACCAGCGCCATAACCTGATCAAGGGCGGCTCTTTCATCAGCCTGGGCAACGAGACACAAAGCGAGGCTCGCTACGCCTTCCGCCGTCATTTTTTCCAGCACGCAGGCTTTCGCTATGTGCGCTCGGACAATCCCCTGCCCGAGGTCCCGGTCTATGAGAGCGATGTTGCGGTGGCACAGTATTGCCACTTTCATTTTGGTCCCGACTATTTTGGCGTCGCCAATTATGCCCAAGCCATCGCAGATCTGGCCTTGGCCGAATGGGGCGCGGGGCAGCCACAGCGTGTTCTCGATATCGGTTGCTCCGTGGGGCGGAGCAGCTTCGCTCTGGCAACTCGCGCGAAGAGCGTTCTCGGCATTGATTTTTCCACCCGCTTCGTACAGGTTGCAGCACGTCTGCAGGAAAAGCTGCGTTTTCCCTATGCCGTCACCGAGGAAGGGGAATTGCAGAGCCACCATTGGGCAGACCTCAACGCCCTGGGGCTGGCGGCGACTGCCAGCCGCTGCCAATTTTTGCAGGGGGATGCCCTCAACCTCAAGCCGATCTATCGCGATTTCGATCTGGTCCTCGCCGCTAACCTGATCGATCGCCTGCGCGATCCGCAAAAGTTCCTGCGCCAGATGGCCGAGCGCATCCGCCCAGGTGGATTATTGGTGATCAGCTCACCGTATACTTGGCTCGAGGAGTTTACGCCCAAGGAGCGTTGGATTGGCGGAGTACGCCGGAATGGGGAAATCCTCGACAGCCTGCAAGGCCTGCAGGAAAACCTGGGAGAAACTTTCGATCTGCTTCCCGGCTATCCCCGCGATCTGCCCTTCGTGATTCGTGAAACGGCAAGGAAATACCAGCACAGCATCGCCCAGGTTACCGTCTGGCGGCGACGCGAATCTGCCTGAACGCGCTCGTTTTACAGACACTCTTCAATAGCCGTCAGGGCGCGCGCGACGGCACCGCCCTGCTTCGCTTGCCAGGTGGCGGCACGTTCTCCCAAGGCGCGGGCCAGATCGGGGGCGGCGAGATACTCAGCACTGCGGCGCATGGCTTCCTCTGCACTCGCCACCTGACAGATGGCATCTGCCGCTTGCAGAGAACGCAGGGTGTCGAAAAAATTTTCCATATGTGGGCCGACGATGATGGGCCGGCCCCAAGCTGCCGCTTCGATAGGGTTGTGACCACCCCGGGTGACGAAACTCCCGCCGATCCAGACCAGATCCGCTGCGCCATAGAGGTCGATCAACTCGCCCAGGGTATCGACCAGATATACGGGATCGTCCGCTCCGGGAAACTCTCCCTGGCTACGGCGCGGCGCCGATAGTCCGACACTCCGCAGTTGTTCGGCCAAGGCGTCACCCCGCTCCGGGTGGCGGGGAATCAGCACAAGCAGTAGCTTTGGCTCGATCTTGCGCAAGGTCGACAACGAAGCCCACGCCAGCTCCTCTTCGCCGGGATGGGTCGAAGCAAAGACCCAAACACGTCTGCCCGCAAAGCGTTCCTGCCAGCTCGCCGCCCGCGCCCGCTGACCGGCATCGATTTGCAGGTCAAGCTTCATTTGCCCTTGTACGCTGACCCTGGTCGCGCCGAGCTCGGCGAAGCGCCGCGCGTCGTCCGGGCTTTGCGCAGCAACCCAGGCCAGGCCCGCAAGGGCCGGGGCAAAGAGCGAGGCGAAGCGGCGGTAGCCTGCCAGCGAGCGAGCGGACAGGCGACCGTTCAGGAGCATCACCGGAACGCCTCGCTGGCGTGCGACCCGCAAGAGATTGGGCCAGAGCTCCGTCTCCATCAGTACCCCCAGGCGCGGCTGGCTACGTTCCAGGAAGCGCCGCACCGCACCTGGTAGGTCATAGGGAAGATAGACTTGCGTGACCATCCCCGCCAACTCCCGTGCCAGCAGCGTCCTCCCGGTCGGGGTCGTGCTGCTGATGAGAATCGGCAGATCAGGGTGCCGCTCGCGCAACTGGCGGATCAATGGCAGGGCAGCCATCCCCTCGCCCACGCTGACCGCGTGAATCCATAGGGGACGATCACTGCGCCGCGGGACAAAACCAAAGCGCTCCTGCCAATGGGCGCGATAGGCCGGTCGGCGCAGTATCCGCTGCCAGGTAAAGAGCAGTAGCAGCGGTAGGAGGAGACGAGTCAGCAGGCGGTAGAGGCGCGACATCATTCCCGCCGCAGGATGCGATCCGTCAGCCAGTCGAGACGATACCAGGGGCGAAAGCTGGCCAGCATCTGTTCCCGATCGTAGCGCGTCGCCACCCAGTCCCGCAGCGTGAGTCCCGGCTCCTGCCGCAAATCCGCCTGGAGGCAGGCAAAAAACCAGTCGAGGATGCCGGTATTGGCATGGCGGATGTGGCCGTACGGCCAGAGCCGTAGCTCCTTGCGCGCCTCCTCCCAAGGCATCCCATAGCGCTGGTGTTGTAACAACACACAGATAAAGCCGGCGCGATCTGCCCCCGATTTGCAATGGACCAGAAGCCTGGGAGGCAGCTCCGGAATCTGATCCAGGAAGGCCAGCAGGGAGTCTTTCTGCGGCAGGTCCCGCGAACCGAAACCATGAATCGGCAGGTGCGCGATACCGAGGACATCGCAGGCATCCTGCTCCAAGCGGAAATGGGCCTCCTCGGGAGCAGGCGCGCGGATATTCAACACCGCATCGAAGTGGTGCTGCGCCTGCCACTGGCTCAGTTGCCAGGGTGCTGGTTGCGCCGCGCGGAAGAGCCCCGGTGCAATCTCGTGAAAATTGGCGTAGAACAGTTCGCGAAAGATGCCGTGATCGGTCCAGAACTGGTGCCGCCGGTAGCGACGGGTTTCTGCTCTGTCTAACTGGCTTCCGGCAATCATAATCGCTCCAGCAAGGGGGCCAAACGTTCCCAAACCATTGTCGGCTGCATTCCTTCCTGACAAGGAATGGGTTCTTCGGGCTGATGGATCCGCCGACAGCGGGTGCTTCCACAAGGGGCACAGTTTTCCGTGGATTGGAGTATCGCTTGCGCAGAGCCGGGCATATTCTCCTGCTCAGAAGCCGTGGGGCCATACAGGGTCACGCCGGCCAAACCCAATGCCGCGGCCAGATAGGAAAGCCCCGTATCCATACCAACAAAGGCACGCGCCTGCAGCATGACCTGGCCCAATCCTTCCAGATCCATCTGCGGCAGGGCCCGGACATTGTCGGCTGCGGCGGCAATGGTCGCTACCCGTTCCTGTTCACGCGCGCCCATGGCCGGCAAGGCGAGATCATAGCCGGCATCGGCCAAGGAATGGGCTAGGGTAATCCAGTGGCGCAGGGGCCACTCCTTGTTTTGCCAGGCACGGGAAGTGGCGTGCAAGCCCAGAACGAAGGGTAGCGCATCCTTCCCTGCGGCCAATGCGAGATTTTCCGCGCGCCAGGATACCGCTTGCTTCTGCAAACCAAAGTCTGCCAGTCCTGACGGGCGTGGGCTGGCAAAGACCTGGGCAAAGAGCTCGCGGTTACGCTGAATGGCCGTAGGACCCCAGGGGACCGCGTGGCGCTGGCCGTATAGGTAGGTCGCCAAGGGTTCCCGAGCGCTGCGGGGCGAGAGGCCGGCGACGGTCGTCCCCGCCAGACGGGCGAGCAGAGCACTCTTGAACAGCCCCTGGCTATCGAGAACGAGGTCATAGCGCTGGGTGCGCAGTTGCCGGCGAAGTTCGCGGAGCTGCCCGAGGAGCGTGCCGAGTCCCCCTTGCCGGCTACGCAAGGAAAAAGGCAGGACCTCTCGCACTCCGGGATGCCAGCGGGCAATCGGGGCAAAGGCGGGCTCGATCAGCCAGTCGAGTTCCACGTCCTTCCCGTTGCGCTGCAAATCGGTAATGGCTGGCAAGGTATGCAGCACATCTCCCAGGGAACTCAGGCGCACCAGCAAGACCCTCATCGCCGCTTCCCAGCTTGTGCCGCCAGCAGGTCACGGGCGATGGCATATTTGAAGTAAGCGCCGACGGCAGTGGTCCAGGCAATGGCACCGCCCTCCACTCCATCCAGAAATCCCCCGCGCAACATGTAACCGCGAAAGAAGGCCCAGAGGGCATGACTCATGGGCGCCCAGGGACCCACCGACCGCCCCCGCGCTGCTACCTTCTGCGCGTTGAGTTCGGAGTAGCGCTGAAGTTTGGGAAGCATTTCTTGGGTGCTGGAAAACGTGTAATGGTGCAATGCGGCATTTTGCAAACGCGCGACCACGCAGCTGCATTGCCACGACTCATGCACCAGATCCGCGGGGTTGTATCGACCTTTCTGACGATTCACGAGGCGCAGTACCCATTCGCCTGCCCAATCGCCATGCCGAATTTCTCGCCTGCCGATATAGTTTTTTCGTCGAAGGTGGAATCCACCGATACCATCCGCCATCGCCAATGCCTCACGCAAAGCTCGCGCCGAATCAGCTTCCAAGACCTCATCTGCATCGACGATCAAAACCCAGTCGTGGACTGCAGCGGCGACAGCAAATGCCCGCTGAGCGCCGAAACCCGACCACGGATGGAAGATTACTCGAGCGCCCTCTCGCTCGGCTATGGAGACAGTTTCGTCGCTGGACCCACTATCCACGACGAGAACCTCATCCACCAATCGCACAACGCTACGGATAGATGCTGCCAGATGCTGCGCTGCGTCCTTGGTGATGTACACTGCAGAAAGACCCGTGCCCATCACTTCCTCAGTTCAGGACATTTATTTGGCAATCCCCAGTCAACGGGGCGCCCCAAGAGGTGCCAGAGCCAAAGCCTACCATACATGGCAGTTTTTCGGCGTAGCTTGGAAAAAGCGAAGAGTGTAAGGACCAGCAACACTGCGTTGCTCAGGAAATTGATGAAGCTCGACGCAAACAGCACCCCGAGAAGCAGATTACGTGCAGTAGTGCCCTCCACCTTTCGCGCATAGATCAGACGGGACCGATGAAACTCGATGCGCGCCTCCGCCTTGTACCGATTGGCGGTGCCACCCAGACCGTGTTCCACCCGAGCCTCTGGACAAAATATGACCTGAAATCCCTTCTGATGGGCACGATGACACCATTCCGTCTCTTCCAGATAAAAAAAGAAATCCTCATCCAAAAGACCTAAACGTTCCAGCACCTGCTTACGGACAAGAAAGGCAGCGCCGATCAACGAAGGTACGTCAACAGATTTTTCAACGCCAAGCATTTTGGGATTTTTTCGACGTAATTTTCCTACAAAATTTGGAATCATCTCGGACCACCAATGCGGGAAATCCGCTACCACGTTTTGCGGATTGCCTGAGGGACTGAGCAGTCGTGCACCAATAAATGCACCATTAGGATTCTTATCGGCACAGTCCAGAAGGGCGCAAAGAGACTCCGGCAAGAGGCGGGCGTCGTTGTTCAAAATCAGGATCAAATCGCCGTTAGTAACACAAATACCTTTATTGACAGCACGCGCAAAACCAGCATTGCAACCGATCAGGATTTTTTGGACCCCTGAAAACTCTTCAACTAACGCTAGTGAGTCATCAGTACTGCCGTTATCTACAATAGTCACCATCTCTTCTGGTACACCAGCATCTAAGCAAGACTGTAGACAATCTCGAAGAACTTCTCGACCATTAAAGTTTAATATGATCACGCCCACATTCATGACTTAGTTTTTTTCTTAGGAATTTCTAAAACACATCGAGTCTTCATTGCCAACTCTCTTATAGCTCGTCATTTATTACACTAGCTCTTGTATTTTTATAATAAGTCAACGGCAGTCCAGCATAAAACGCTAACCCCATGGCGTCTGCATAACCCCAGTTAAGCGTATTATATAAACCACCAATCCAGAAAATACCAAGATAAGTGACCACCAACCATCCCTGAGGTTCACGCCAAATTTTCAATTTTTCTCTCGATAAATTTATCAAAAACCACAAGAACAACAATAGGCCTGGAATGCCCAGAACTGCGCCCTCACTCAGATAGCTGTTTGCTGCTGAGTCGCTCCTGATGCCCGGTGTTTCCGTAACAACTCCTTGCCGCTGCAATTTTTCCATAGCCGTACCAAAATCCCCAGTCCCAACTCCAAAAAAAGGATGCTCAACAATCAGTTCTGCGCCCGCCCACATAGTCGCAAGACGAATTCCCCAACTAGTATCCGTACTTTTAGGCTGTGAAACAAACTGTTGGAGATTTTTAACCCCTAATTCCAAGCGAGACTGAACATACGGCGACACCAACATAACGGCAACAATGGCGGCGGTACCAAATAATGCCCAATAACGCCAAATTCCGCTATAGATAAAAAATATAGCAATAGGGGTAAGCAAAAGAAAAAGCAACTGTCCACTTCTCCCCGGTGACAGAGCAAGCTCTATCGAAAAAATGATCAGCAACGGCAAATTTATAAACCGAGAAAAATTCCACTTCTTCTTTAGATCAAAAATAAGCCAGAGAATAGCATGAGTCAAGGCCATTGACCACCAAATATGATCTGACAAGCCCACATAAGGAAGATCAGGACTGTAGTGCCACAAAATTACTCGCCAAGTTATTAGTGCCGCCAATAAACCATTGATAGCCAACCCAGCCAAAAATAAACGAACAAAGATTTTAAAATATTTCTCCCTCCAAGGAAGCGTGGCGCCAATAATAGCATAGATTCCATAACTAGCAGTCGCAGCGACCTTAAGCCCAGCGTGCAGGTCCTTGGTCCATATCAAACCTATAAACGTCCATGCCATATACAGAAATAGCGGAAGTACCCAGACTCTCTGACGGAGAGAGGCCCAATTTTTCCAATGACCGCTAACACCATAAAGCACAAGCAGTAAGCCAGCAGATATCCCTGTAGCGGCGGTACTTAAAGGGAAAAAAAATACCGGCAGGGCATACAGGCTGAACATCCAGGGGTCGGGAATGCGTAGGTGCATAGTTCTCTCAGCAGATTTCCAAGGATTGTAGGAGTGTTATCAGCAACGCATCAGCGGCAGGCTCCACCAATATCTGCAACTGCCCGTTCTGATGATAGTGCTCAGGATTAGGCCGACGAAACAGCGCAATGGTGGACTTCCCTAAAGCGACACTCATGTGATATGGACCAGAATCACTCGATACGAACAGATCGCAACTATCGATGATACCACCCAAAATCGAGAGCGAACCTGCGCCCGCAAGATTTTCCATCATCGCGGAACTGCCCCAGCGAGTCTGATAGCGCTGCCGAAACTCCTCATTGATCTCGTATTCGTTGGCGGCACCGGTGAGCAACAGACGGTACGGACGATTCTCCCAAAGGCGTCCCAAAGCCTCTACCAAAGTCTCCAAGTCAGGTCTTTTGGATAGGGCATCCGGGGTACCGCAGCCGATGTTGAGGCCGATGCGAAGCTCATCTTCGTCTTTGGGATGGGCGAGTTGCCAGAGACGTCCCGGTTGGCCCACCTGGAGCACAATTTGCTGGCCCTGGCGCTCTAATCCCAAGGCCACCAGGGCGGCAAAATCGCGCTCGGTGTAATCCATCGGCTGCGGCAGTCCACGATCTTTGGCGTAGCGCGCCAGACTGGGACTGGAGTGGTCGTAGAACCATCCCCGTCCCGCCACCTGTGCCACCCCCACCGTCACCGCGCAAGGGGATTGAGTACGCAGGACCAGACTAGCAATACTGCTTTCTATACCGTGCGGTTCATGGTCGATGATCAGATCCGCCGAAATTTCCCTGCCCAGACGGCGCAATTCCGGCAGCAGACTGCGCCAGCCCTTCGGACCCACACCGCGCATCCCAGCAAAGCGCCCTTCCTGCAAGGGCAGAAAGTGGGCGCTATGCAGGAGATGGTGCCCCGCAATCAGTTCCTCGCTCGGGTAACCCGGCCAACGGGTGAGAAAAATCAGATGCAGCTCGGCCTCGGGCCAACGCCTTTTCAGGACCGCCCAAGCTGCAGAGCTGCGCAGAATGTCGCCAATGCCCGCGCTGTGGGACTTGATGAGGATGATGCGGCGAGGATGGAGTGGTAAAGGCCTTGGCATAGTAGGAGATCAGGCCGTCGCCTCCCCTTGCGGCAGATCCACACCGGCATAGACCTCCATCAGGGAGAGATCCAGATCTACGCAATGAAAGTGCAAGCGATCCTCTTCGCTGAGGAGTTCATGCCACCACCCCTCGGACCGCCGACGATAGACCTCAATACTGCGGCTATCGGAATCGACAAGAATATATTCACGCAGGCTGGAGAGAGTCTGATAGGCATGAAGTTTTTCGCGACGGTCGATATTGGCCGTGCTCTCCGACAGCACCTCGATGACCAGGCAAGGATCTTCCAGATAAAGACTGTCTCCGGGTAAGGGGTTTCCACAGCGCAGCACGATATCTGGGTAGTAAAAAGCGTCTAGCGCCCGCGTTCGGACCTTCATGTCGGCAATAAAAAACTCACAAACGGCCTGCTTGTTGTACTGCCCAAGTGATATTGCCAGGTTGCGCACGATGGCATTGTGGCGCAATTTGGCGCCGGCCATGGCATAGACTTGTCCGGCTACATACTCATGGCGGATTTCCGATCGTTGCTCGCCTTCCAGGTATTCTTGCATGGGCAACGGTGTTACCAGGGCCGCTTTCATGACATTCTCTCCACGGAGAACTTCCGCAAATTTTCCGAACTTATCATAAGGTTCCGACGCTCGACTGTCATCGCCCCAGGGCGGCCAGAAATTCGCGGGCGATGGCGTCGGCAGCAAAGCCCTCGACCTGAGCTGGGCCTTTGGCGGCGAGCTGCCGGCACAGCCCCCGATCAGAGGCAAGACGCAGAATGGCATCGCGCCACGCATCACTGTGCCCGGCGGGCAGCAATAACCCCGATACACCATCCGCAAAGCTCTCCGGGATTCCCCCCATTGCCGCGCCAAGAACAGGGATGGCGCAAGCCTGGGCCTCCACCAGGACCCGGCCAAAGGTATCCGGTTCGATGGACGGCAGGGCCAGGGTATCCATGACGCTATACCAGGGGGTGACTCGTTCCTGCCAACCGATGACGTGCTGCCAAGTTCGACCAGCCAAGCGTTCCCGCAACGCCTCTGCATGCGGGCCACCACCAATCCACAAGCCATGCACCCGCGCATCCTGGGCATGGGCGGCATCGATTGCGTCAGCGAGCACGAAAACGCCCTTGCCGCGATGCCACGCCCCGACAAAACCGACGAGAAAATCCTCCTCCCGCAACCCCAGAGCCTGGCGTCGCGCCGACCGTGCCTCGGGTTCACGCTGAAAGTCGGCAAGGGACAAGGGATTGCGCAGGACCTCGACGCGTTCTTCGGGCAGGCCTTGAGCGATGAGGCGCTCGCGGAGGTAGGCGGAGACAGCAAAGAGACGCAACGGCCAGTGGGAAAGGAGCCAACGGGTGCTGGGGCGAAGGCGCAGGTCCATGTGGCGAAAGAGCGTCAGCGGTACACCATGGGCGCGGCTGAGCAGAGCCAACGGCCAATATTCCTTGCTGAAACTGCCGACCAGAACGTCCGGTCGCAACTGACGAAGGCCGCGATTCAGGGCCCGAAGCCCATGCGGATCCGCGCTGTTGCGGAAGGTCCCATAATGGAGAGAGACTGCTTCGCCTTGCAGGCCAGCGGCAATTTTGCCCCGTGGGTGCACCAGCGCGTGGGCATCGACCCCTAGCTGCGCAAGAGCGCGCAGCAGGGTGATCATATGGGTTTCCGTACCACCGCCACCGGGATTGGTCCCCACCCATAGCAAACGGACGCTCAGAATCCTTCTCCTGCACCCACTTGTGCATCAGGAACGCAGACGATCTTCATATCCTGTCCAAAGCTGCAAAGGGAATACATGCGGCAAATGATGGCCACCCACGGAAATTCGCGGCAGGGTGAACAGGTCCGCATCGCTTTGCGCTCTTCCGCGTCGCGTGGTCACCGCCGCTGCAAAGCCAGAACGCGCTACCATCTCCCGCTCCCGCGCGCCCATTTCACCATAGGGATAGCAAAAAGTCGTGATCTCTTGGCCCAACTGCACCTCCAGCTCTGCCTTGCTGCCTGAGATCTCCTGCTCCGCATCGGCGTCTGCCAGAGCAGGCAGATGAACGTGATTTTGCGTGTGCGCACCAATTTCCATACCCGCGTCGCGCCAGTATTCGAGTTCCGACAGGGACATCATCGGCTTTTGCACTCGTAACTGCTCGGCATCCCAACGGTTGAATGCCCCCAGCGCGGCAGATACCACAAAACAGGTGGCGGTGAATCCCCAGCGCTGCAGGATCGGCAGGGCGCTGACCACATTGTCCCGATAGCCATCATCAAAGGTGATAACAACCACTTTGCCACTGCGCTCCCGACGCAGGTAGGGCAGCGCATCCCGCAGGGACAGGCCCTGATAGCCGGCTCGCGCCAGAAGCCCCATCTGCCAGGCAAAGCGGCGCGGCGCAACGTAGAGGCTACGCAGTCGCGCCCCCGCCGGGGCTTGAGCGATGTTGTGGTACATCAGAATGGGAATGCGGGCCATCTCAGACTTGATCGGATTTCCGGCTACGCAGCACGTAGGTGGTCTTCCCCTGCCCCTCGAAATAGATGCGCGACAGCATTTCGGCGACGATGCCGGTGTTGAGGAACTGCAGCCCGGCAAGAAAGAAGAGCATCCCGGCGACCAGCATGGGACGCCCGGAGATGGCGGCTCCTTCGGCAAATTTATCGATAAAAAGGTAGATCAACATGCCAGAGCCAATGAACAGGGAAAAAAGCCCAATCACCCCAAAGAAGTGCATGGGGCGCTGGCTGTAACCGAGGAAAAACTTGACGAAGAGCAGGTCGACCAGCACGCGAAAGGTACGGCTGATGCCGTACTTACTCTTGCCCGCCCGGCGCGGATGGTGACGCACCGGCACCTCGACGATACGGTCGGTGTAGGTGAGGGTAGAGAGCCAGGCGGGGATGAAGCGGTGCATCTCTCCATACAGCCGGACCCCCTGCAGGACCGAGGCGCGGTAGGCCTTGAGGGTACAGCCATAGTCATGCAGGCGCACGCCGGTCAGACGGCGGATGAGGCGGTTGGCGATGCGCGAGGGGATCTTGCGCAGCAAGAGCCCATCCTGTCGGTTCTTGCGCCAACCGGCAACGACATCCAGGTTTTCCGCGAGAAGCCGTTGGGCCAACGGCAGGATGTCCTGCGGATCATTCTGCAGATCGGCGTCGAGGGTGACGATGACCTCGCCGCGAGCGGCGTCGATTCCCGCCTGCATCGCCGCCGTCTGTCCAAAATTGCGCTGCAGGTGCAGCACCGTAAGGACCTCTGGCCATTCCGCCTGGGCACGGTCGAGGGCGGCGGCACTACCATCGCGACTGCCATCATCGACGATGATGACCTCGACATCGGCCTCGCCCAAAGCGGCGCGCAGAGCCGCCACTAAGGGCTCGACATTGTCAATTTCGTTGTAGAGCGGGATGATGACCGACAGTTCAGGCATGGGTATTCCAGGCATCGAGAAAGGCACGGGTGGCGCTGGCGGGGTCTTCGGCTTCCAAAATTCCCGACAGGACGGCAATCCCCGAGGCGCCCGCAGCACGGGCTGCCGCAACCCGCTCCGGCGTCATCCCGCCCAGGGCAATCACCGGGACCGCCGCAGGCGCAATCAGCTCGGCAAAGCGCTCGATTCCCAGGGCCGGCGCGTCGGGGTGGGTCTGGGTGGCGAACAGCGGAGAGAGAAAGGCATAACGCGCATGCAACCGTGCAGCGCGCGCCAAGCACTCCCCCCCGTGGCAAGAAACGCCAAAAGGTTCCGATAGCTTCCCCGTTGCCGCCTGCAGGCGGGCTTCCGTCCAGTGCTGGCCGGAAACTGGCCAGTCTGGGGCCGGTTCGGGATGATTGAGGAAAAAGCGTACGCCCATATTGCGGGCTTGCTCCAGAAACCCAGGCATCGCCGCCGCGAGCTCCGCTGGCATCGTCTCCTTGATCCGCAACACCACGGCACGCAGGCCGGCAGCGATGGCGGACTGCAGAGCCGGCAAAAAGCGGGAAGCCGGCAACCGCGCGGGATCCGCAATCAGCCAAAGCGGCGGCTGCGGGAGCTCTTCGCCGAGCAGCTTGGCGACCACCGGCAGATTGGGCGCAAGACAATCGAGTGCTGCAATTTCCCACGGGTAGATCCAGCGAATCTGCTGCCCCTCTCGCCCGTAGGGCTCCCCCTGCCAGCTACGCACCCGAAAGAAGTGCAAAGCCACGGTGCGTTCGGGATAGGGATGATCGCGTCGCAGAAAGGCTTCGGGGTGACCAATCTGAACGCCGATCTCCTCTTCCAGCTCCCGCCGGAGGGCCGCCTCAGGTGCCTCGCCGGGCTCGATCTTGCCCCCCGGGAACTCCCAAAACCCCGGCCACGGTTTGCCCTCGGGACGCAAAGAAACCAGCACCCGGCCATCACCCCGCTGCAAGACACCCGTAGCGACGGGGACTACCGCCACGACTCAGCTCCGGTAATCGGCATTGATACGCACATAGTCATAGGAAAGATCACAGGTCCATATCTGCTCTTCTGCCGACCCGCGCCCGAGATCGACATGGATGGGGATCTCCGCCCGCGCCATGACCGCCTGCCCCACCTCTTCGGTGTACTCCGCAGCACGGGCGCCATTGCGCACGATACACAGATCGCCGAGATGAATCTGTACCCGTTCAACATCGAGATCTTCCACGCCCGCCGAGCCGATGGCCGCGAGCAGGCGGCCCCAGTTGGGATCCGAGGCAAAAAAGGCCGTCTTGATGAGGGGGCTGTGGGCCATCCGATACGCCACCTGCAGACACTCGGATTCGCTGCGTCCGCCGCTGACCCGGATGGGGATGAACTTGCTGGCACCCTCACCGTCGCGGACGATGGCCTGCGCCAGTTCGGTCGCCACCTCGGTGATTGCGTCGATCAGGGCGTCTGCCTCACCCAGCGCCAGAGGCACATTCCCCGCCCGCCCCGTGGCGATGAGCATGCAGGCATCGTTGGTGGACATGTCGCCATCAACGGTGATGCGGTTGAAGGAGCGATTCACCGCCTGCTTCAATATCGGCTGCAGGGCCTCCGGCGCAACGGCGGCATCGGTAGCGATGTAGGCGAGCATGGTCGCCATATCCGGCCGAATCATACCGGAGCCTTTAGCAATACCGGTGACGGTGACCTGTTTGCCGGCAATATCGAGCTGCCGCGAGCTACCCTTGGCCACCGTATCGGTAGTGCGGATGGCATCGGCGGCCTCCAGCCAGCGGTCCTCGGCCAGGGCTGGCAGACAGCCCGGCAAGGCTGCCGCAATCTTGCCCGCCAGGTCGATCGGCTCCCCAATCACCCCGGTGGAGAACGGCAGGACCTGCTGCGCCGCACAACCCAATGCCGCAGCTACCACCCGGCAGCTATCCTCGGCAGCACGCAGTCCCACCGCCCCGGTCCCGGCATTGGCGTTACCCGTATTGATGATCAGGGCACGAATGCCTTGACCGGTGGCGAGGTGTTCCTCGGCCACCAGGACCGGCGCCGCACGAAAACGGTTGCGGGTGAAGACACCTGCCACCTGCGTCCCGGGAGCGAGCTCCATCAAGGTAAGGTCGCGACGCGCGGCATAGCGGATCTGGGCCTCGGCTATGGCAAGGCGGACGCCGGCAACCGGTAGGAGGGAACGGGGAGGATCGAGGGCAACGGGCATGACAGTATCTCAGGCGAGGCGACCACAACAGTGTTTGTATTTTTTGCCGGAACCGCATGGGCAAGGCTGGTTACGACCCACCTTTTGCACCTGTACGGGCAGCGCCGCCGCCCCACCCAAGGCCGCTACGGCGGGCAGGTCACGGTCCTCGTCTTCACTGGAGCCACCAGGCAGGTCGGGGTGCTGGAAGACCAGGCCCTGATTCGTCGGCCGGCTTGGGAAGAGACTGCTCCAATCCATGGCTTCGGCAGGCGTCTCGCTGACCGGGCTGACCTGCACATGCGACAGGGTACTGACGATTTCTTCGCGCACCCGTGCCAGCATGGCATTGAACAAGGCCAAGGATTCGCGCTTATACTCCTGCTTGGGGTTCTTCTGTGCATAGCCGCGCAGGTGGATGCCCTCGCGCAGGTGGTCCATGCTGGCGAGGTGATCTTTCCACTGGCTATCGAGCACCTGCAAGGTCACACTCTTTTCCAGATGGCGAGCCATTTCCTCACCCATCAGTGCCTCGCGCTCCTGCCAGCGGGCACGCACCGCCGCCAGAATCCGCTCCTGCAACCCTTCATGGTTCAGGGTACGATCGGCTGCCAGCCATTCCCCCACCGGGAATTTTTCCGCGAAAACCCGTTCCAGGACCGTTTCCAGACCAACAATATCCCACTGCTCTTCCATGACGCCCGCCGGGGCATAGTCTTCGAGCAGGGCTTCCAACACATCGACCCGCAGGGATTCCACTTCGCTGTGCAAATTGTCGCTGTCCATGAAGGCGTTGCGCTGGGCGTAAATGATCTTACGCTGTTCATTGGCGACGTCGTCATATTCGAGCAGCTGCTTGCGGATATCGAAATTGCGCGCTTCGACCTTGCGCTGGGCGTTTTCGATGGACTTGGTCACCCAAGGATGCTCGATGGCCTCCCCCGGCTGCATGCCAAGTTTCTGCATCAGTCCGCCCAGCCGATCACTGCCAAAGATCCGCATGAGCGGGTCTTCCAGAGACAGGTAAAAGCGACTGCTGCCAACGTCGCCCTGGCGCCCGGCACGCCCCCGCAACTGGTTGTCTACCCGCCGCGACTCGTGGCGCTCCGTACCAATGATGTGCAGACCGCCAGCCGCCAGAGTCTTGTCGTGCTCCGCCTGCCAGCCATCCCTCAAGGCCTGCGCCAGTTCCTCCTTGGCGACATCGTCGAGATCAGTACGCGCCTTGATCATCTCCACTTGATGCTCGACATTGCCACCGAGAACGATATCCGTACCGCGGCCGGCCATGTTCGTGGCGATGGTTACGGCACCGGATTTTCCTGCCTGGGCAATGATTTCCGCCTCGCGCTCGTGCTGCTTGGCATTGAGCACGGAATGGGGGATTTTTTTCTGTTGCAGACGGCGCGACAAATATTCATTGTGCTCAATGGAAGTCGTACCCACCAAAACAGGTTGCCCGCGCTCTCGACAGGCCTCGATATCGGCAATGATGGCATCCCATTTTTCCGCCGCCGTACGGTAGATCTGATCGGCCAGATCCTTGCGCTGAATGGGTCGGTGGGTGGGAATGACGACTACTTCCAGGCCATAGATCTGGTTGAGCTCGAAGGCCTCGGTGTCAGCAGTGCCAGTCATGCCCGACAGTTTGTCGTACATACGGAAATAGTTCTGGAAGGTGATGGAGGCTAGGGTCTGGCTTTCGTTCTGGATCTCTACGCCCTCCTTGGCCTCCACCGCCTGATGCAGGCCATCGGACCAGCGCCGGCCGGTCATCATCCGGCCGGTAAATTCATCAACGATACAGACCTCACCGTCGCGGACGATGTAATCCGTTTCGCGATGGTGGATATGATGCGCGCGCAAGCCCTGATTCAGGTGATGTACCAGATTTACGTTCTGAATGTCGTAGAGGTTGCCCTCGCTCAGCAACCCATTATCGAGCATCAGTTGCTCCGCCTTTTCGACGCCCTCTTCCGTGAGCAGCACCTGCTTGGCCTTTTCATCGATAGTGAAGTCCTCATCAGCGATAAACTGCGGGATGAGCTTGTCGACTTTTTGGTAGAGATCGGTGTTTTCCTCGGTGGGCCCGCTGATGATCAGCGGCGTGCGCGCCTCGTCGATGAGAATGGAGTCGACCTCATCGATGATGGCGTAATGCAGGCCGCGCTGCACCCGCTCGGCGGGCGAAAAGGCCATATTGTCACGCAGATAGTCGAAGCCAAACTCGTTGTTGGTGCCATAGGTGATGTCGGCGGCATAGGCCGCGCGGCGCTCCTCGGGCGAAAGATTGGCAATGATGGTCCCAACGGACAGGCCTAGAAAGCGGTGCACGCGCCCCATCCACTCGGCGTCGCGGCTGGCCAGGTAGTCGTTGACTGTCACAACATGAACGCCTTTGCCGGTCAAGGCATTGAGGTAGGCCGGCAGAGTGGCGACCAGGGTCTTGCCCTCGCCGGTGCGCATCTCGGCAATCTTGCCCTCGTGCAGCATGTAACCGCCGATCAGCTGCACATCATAGTGAAACATCCCCATGACGCGGCGCGCCGCCTCGCGTACGGTGGCAAAGGCCTCGGGCAGGATACTGTCCAGTGGCTCCCCGTTCCCGACCCGCTCGCGCAGTCGCGCCGTCTGCCCCTGTAGCTCGGCGTCGCTCATGGCGTGATACTGTTCCTGCAAGCCATTGATCCGGGCAACTACAGCGCGGGCTTTCTTGATCAGGCGGTCGTTGCGACTGCCCACCACATGACGGATGATGGTTCCCAGCATGAATGCCAAAACTCTAAGTCAAAAAAATATGCCCGAGGGTAGCACGAAGCCCGCGCGGACGAAACGTCGCGCCCGCGATCAGATCGGCCCGGCGCTCGCAGCGGTGTTTCGTCACGGACAGGAGCTGCACGCCCGGCAGCAGGACTGGAATGCGCTGCTGAGCCTGGAAGCCCAGGAACGCACCTGGCTCGTGGACTGGCGCGATGGCACCTTGCAGGTCTTGGTGGAGAGCAGCGTCTGGCTGGCCTGGTTACGACGCCATCAGAAACGCATCTGTCAGCGTTGGAATGCGCGTTTTCCAGAGTATCCGACGGAACGGATCGTGGCCACGGTACGCCCATGGCAATCGCAAGCGTCTGCGTCGCGGCCGCCTGCCGCCACCCGCATCTCCGGACCCGCGCCGGACGCCCTGCGCGAGTTGGCAGAAAACAGCGACGGCGCCCTCGGCGCCGCCCTCCAACGACTGGTCCGGACCCTGGATCAGGCAGGGACCGCCGCCAGGGAATCCACAAAGGAAAACGGCGCCTTCTCCAGCGAGGGATAATCCACATATTCCCAGGCATCCTCGCGCTGCAGGAGCAGGCGCAGAAGCTGATTGTTGAGGGCATGCCCCGCCTTGTGACCAGAGAAATGTCCCAGCAACGGATGCCCCAGCAGGTAGAGATCGCCGATGGAGTCGAGGACCTTGTGGCGGACGAACTCATTGGCGTAGCGCAGGCCATCCTCATTGAGCACGCGGTAGTCATCAACGACGATGGCGTTATCGAGATTGCCCCCCAGGGCCAGACCCATGCGCCGCAAGGTTTCGACCTCGCGCATGAAGCCGAAGGTGCGCGCCCGCGAAACTTCCTTCAGATAGGAGGTGTGGGCAAAGTCGACACTAACTTCCTGACCGCCATTGCGTACCACGGGATGATCGAAGTCGATGGTAAAGCTGACCTTGAAGCCATCGAAGGGCTCGAGACGCACCCAACGGTCGCCATTGCGCACCTCCAGGGTCTCGGTGATGCGAATGAAACGTTTGGGGGCATTCTGCTCCTCCACCCCGGCGCACTGGATGAGGAATACGAAGGGCGCGGCACTACCGTCCATGATCGGGACTTCCGTACCGTCCAGATCCACATACACATTGTCGATGCCGAGGCCGGCCAGGGCAGACATCAGATGTTCGATGGTGCCGACGCGAATTTCCCCATCGCCGATATTAGTAGACAGTCGCGTGTCGACCACATGCAAAGGATCGGCCTTGATGTAGGCCTTGCCGGGGAGGTCACTACGATGGAAGACGATTCCCGTGTTCACTGGCGCTGGGCGCAAACCAAGATACACCTTCTTGCCACTATGCAGCCCAATCCCGGTGCCCCAGATCATGTTTTTCAGAGTGCGCTGTTGAATCATCTACCTTTTTGCGATCGCCGGGATCGCCCTCCCACGGTTCACTAGAGCCAACGATACAACGACTGTTGCGAAGTTACAACTTTATTCTGTCGCGCCAGTGTAATGCCACCCTTCAGGGCTGCGCAATCAAATTTGATATCCATTCACGATTCCCCACCCAATCCCCCACACGTTCTGATACACTAAATACTCCGATATTACGGTGAAACATCCCACTAGACATTTTGAGGACCCTTGCATGGCAACACCGAGCAACAAGAAGACCCTGATGACGCTGTATTCCGCGCAGGACTGCGTCTTTGCCCATCGCGTTCGCTTTGTACTGGAAGAAAAGGCCATGGAGTATCAGGTAATCGATATCGACTTCGCTGACAAGCCGGAAGACCTCTTCGCGCTGAATCCCTACGGCGAAGTGCCCACCCTGGTCGACCGTGATCTGGCCGTCATCGAATCCTTCTTGATCATCGAATACCTCGACGAGCGCTTTCCGCACCCCCCCCTGATCCCTGCCGACCCCATCTCGCGCGCACGCGTCCGGGTGGGGCTGATGCAATTTGATCGCGACTGGTTCAACCCCCTGTTCCGGCCAGGTTACAGCGAGCAGGACAAAGTCGCCGCCAAGGACTCTTTGCGTCGTTCCCTGGCCCAACTCAGCACCCTATTCAGCCAGCAACGCTACCTTTTCGGTGATGAGCTGTCCATCGCCGATTGCGCCCTGGCACCACTGCTGTGGCGCTTGCCAAGCCTGGGCATCGAGATTCCCAAGGCGGCCAAGGCTACCCTAGATTATGCAGAACAGATTTTTGCGCTGGAGAGTTTCCAGCGTAGCCTGACCCCGTCAGAAAAAGCGCTGCGCTGATGGCGCTTTCGGTAACCGGTCTCGATCACCTCGCGGCCGGACTTTTCGCCCGTTGCCAGCGCGATCCCGACGGAAATATCGCCTGGCAGCGGGTGGGGGAAGAGTTTCTTCCCCTGCGCGCCGCCGACTTTGCAGAAACCGTGCGGCGCCGCGCACGGGGTCTGAACCGGCTTGGAGTACGCCGGGGCGACCGGGTCCTGCTCATGGCCGCCAATTCCGTCGATTGGGCCATTCTCGATTTTGCCATTCTCAGCATTGGTGCGGTTACCGTGCCCCTCTACGCAAGCCTCGGGGCGCGCGAGATTCACTATGTTCTGGGGGACTGTAGCCCCAGTGTGATCCTGTTGCAGAATCAGGAGATCTACAGCCGTCTGGAACCCGCGGCCTGGGGTGTCGCGCCCAGTCATGTCTTTCTGCAAGAGACCGCGACGGGTCTGGCCGGTTGGCAAGACCTGGACACCCTGGGGGGCGACGAGGAGGCACCAGCGTTCCCCGCAGAACCCCTGCGACGGCAAGACCTCGCCAGCATCGTCTATACCTCGGGAACCACGGGCTGGCCCAAGGGCGTCATGCTGAGTCACGATAACTTTCTCAGCAACATCGAGGGCTTTTTGCACCTGGTACCATTACGCGCCGGGCAACGACTGCTTTCGGTGCTCCCGCTCAGCCATGTCTTTGAACGTGCCACCGGCCATTTTGGCGGCTATCTGCTGGGTCTGGAGACCGCCTATGCCGAACGGCCCGATACTGTGCTGCGCGATCTGGCCGCTACCCGTCCCGATCTGTTGATTGCTGTTCCACGCATTTTTCAAGTGCTCTACGAACGCACTTTGCGGACTCTCAACGATCGCCATGACTGGCTGGGGAAATTTCTGCGCCAGGGCGTGGGGCTGGAAGGAAAAACGGCGGCGAACTGGCAACAGGCGACAAGCAGTTATCTGCTGCGCAAACAGCTGCGCAAGAAGCTCGGTGGGCGCCTGCAGTACTTCGTCTCCGGCGGCGCCGCTTTGGACCCTGCCATCGCCCAGTTTTTTCTGCGACTGGGCCTGCCCATTCTCGAGGGCTATGGCATGACCGAGGCGAGCCCGGTCATCGCTGCCAACCCCCTCAATGCCATTCACCCGGGAAGCGTGGGCAAGCCACTGCCCAATCTCGAGCTGCGCATTGCCGACGATGGGGAAATCCTGGTGCGCGGTCCGTCCATTATGCAGGGGTACTGGAACAACGATGCCGCCACCCGCGAGACCGTGGTGGAGGGCTGGTTGCATACTGGTGACGTGGGCGAGCTGGATGCCGATGGATATTTACACATCACCGAACGCAAAAAAGAGATCATCGTCAACAGTGCGGGGGAAAACATTGCGCCGCAGAAGATCGAGCTGCGGCTGTGTAGCCAGCCCCTCATCGCCCAGGCCGTCGTCTTTGGCGACCACCTTCCGTATCTGATTGCGCTGCTCTACCCAAATCCCGAGATCGTGCGCGACACTTTGGGGGAGAGTGCCGATGCGCGGCAGCTCGAACACGCGCTCCGGCAAGCCGTTAATCAGGCCCTGCAAGGCCTGCCGAGTTTTGAGCAGGTGCGGCGCTTCGCCATCCTGCGCGAGCCCTTGAGCGAAAGTGGGGGCACCCTTACCCCCACGCTGAAGGTGAAGCGGCGCCGAGTCGCGGAACGTTATGCCGCCGAACTCGCCGCCCTACAGCGCTGATTCCGTGCTTCGGGCTAGTCGCCCATGCGCCCATGTTTGTTTATTGCGGCACTGTTGCCCCAGACTCCCAGGTTCTGCACCTGTACCCCCACCCACCAATACTCCGCCACGCTGTCCTTGCCATGCCCACCCACCAGTGCCTGGCCCGGTGCTAAATGGACATGCTCCAGAAATTGCTGCGCCGCGTCCCTCGTGCGAAACACCGACCACGCCACCACCCGCTCCATGGGGGTCACGGACGGCAGCTCATGCGCTTCATCCAGAAATGTATCATCGATCATGGCAGTCTCTCCTCAGATCACGTTGTATTGTAAGTATAGTTCCAGTCTGGCGGGGCGTGCCGAGTTGTACCGCGCCGCAAAGTGCGTATAGTGCGCGGTGGAGTGAGTCAGACGACCGCCGCGGAGCAATCCGGGGAGGAAAGTCCGGGCTCCACAGGGCAGGACGCCGGCTAACGGCCGGGAGGCGTGAGCCTACGGAAAGTGCCACAGAAAACATACCGCCAACGCGTGTAAACGCCGGTAAGGGTGAAAAGGTGCGGTAAGAGCGCACCGCGCTCCCGGTAACGGGAGTGGCAGGGGAAACCCCGTCCGGAGCAAGACCAAATAGGCGCACCAAGCTGTGGCCCGCAGCGTGCGCGGGTAGGTTGCTGGAGCCGGCTCGTAAGGGCCGGCCTAGAGGAATGGTCGTCCACGACAGAACCCGGCTTATCGACTCACTCCACTTTTCCCCACCTGCTAGCCATTCTCGTCGTTCAGGAAAAACTTCACTTAAATTCATATGCTTGTCGACTTTTCCTCAGAAATCGCACGAAAATCACTTCAGAAATCGCTAAGATACCGAAAAGACGAGTCTTTTTACCTTGACACGAACAAGACCCGTCCTTACCCTTAACCGTGTGGGAAGAAGTGGGGCAAAGTGGTAAAAAACGGAGAGCCACCCGGTCATGTTTCGCGGCACGCATTGTCATACTCTCGACAGCAAGGGACGTCTCAGCGTGCCGGCGCGGTTTCGCGACCAGCTCAACGCCCTCTGTGACGGGCAGATCGTGCTGACCATCAACCCCACCAACGAAGCGGCCGAGCGCTGCCTCTGGGCCTATCCTCTGCCGCGCTGGGAGGAAGTCGAACGACAAATAGCCGCCCTCCCCAACACCCAGGCCAGCGTCCGCCGCTTCCAGCGCATCTTCATCGGCCACTCAGAAGAACTCCGTCTCGACAACCAGTCCCGCATCCTCCTATCCGCCAATCTGCGGCAATACGCACAGATCGAGCGCGACGTGGTGCTAGTGGGGCAAGTCAGCAAGTTCGAGATCTGGGATGCAGCGCTGTGGCAGCAACAGCAGACTCTATCGCCTGATGAGGACCTGCTCGCGAGCCTTGGAGATTTGCAGCTATGAGCGGCGCCCACCAGCCAGTTCTGCCCAACGAGGTGCTTGCGGCACTGCAGCCGGTTTGGCAGACTCCAGGGCCACGGCGCTTGGTGGACGCCACCGGGGGAAGGGGTGGCCATAGCGTCCTGCTCCTCGCGCAGCTGGCCGTCGATGATCGGCTGTGTATCTTCGACCGCGATCCGGCGGCTATTCAGGCGCTGGGCGAACGCTTTGCCGACGATCCGCGCGTGGACTTGGTCCAAGCCCCCTTCGACGCCCTGGCGCAACTGCTGGAAGCACGCGGCTGGCTCGGGCGGGTGGATGCCATCCTCGCCGATCTGGGGGTTTCGTCGCCGCAACTGGACGAGGCCGAGCGTGGCTTCAGCTTTTTGCGCGATGGCCCGCTCGATATGCGCATGGACCCCAGTCAGGGGCTGTCTGCCGCCGAGTGGCTGGCGCAGGTGGAGTTTCGGGAGCTGCGACGCGTGCTGCAGGAGTATGGTGAAGAGCGGGCGGCAACGCGGATCGCCAAAGCCATCATCGCCCAGCGTCAAGACGCCCCTCTTCTGCGTACCCGCGAGCTCGCGGAGCTGATCGGCGATCTGCTCCCTGCAGGGAAAGGGATCCACCCCGCTACCCGGAGCTTCCAGGCAATTCGCATCCAGGTGAATGACGAACTGGGTCAACTGCAGCGCTTCCTGCCCCAGGTCTTGGCCGCCCTGCGCCCCGGTGGAAGGCTCGCCATCATCAGCTTTCACTCCCTCGAAGACCGCTTGGTCAAGCGCTTTTTCCGCGCGCACGAAGCGCGTCCTGATCCCCGCCTGCCGTTGCGCGCCGCGGAACTGCCCGCCCAGCCCTGGGTCGAGATCAGCCCCGCTATTCGTGCACAGGAGTCAGAAATCGCCAAAAATCCCCGCGCCCGTTCCGCCGTGTTGCGTGCCGCTACCAAGAATCCGGAGTATTGTCATGCGTCGTAGCACCATCCTTCTCGTCGCGCTGATCACTCTCACCCTCTTCGGCATCGTTGCTGCACGCGAAAACAGTCGGGCGCAATTCATTCATCTGCAGGCCCTGCAAAATCACATTTTCACCCTCAACAATCGTTGGGGGCAGTTGCAATTGGAGCAAGCGACTCTGGCTTCCGATACTCGCGTTGGCGACATTGCGCATCAAAAGCTAGGGCTGGAGGCACCGAAAAACAGCCAGATCGTCATGGTGAAAGCCCGGTGAACGGCCTGGCGGAATCGTCCCTGCCCAGCTGGCGACCGCGTCTGATCTTCGCGGTATTGGGCGCTGGATTTTGTGCCATTCTCTATCAGTCCTGGCAGACGCAGGTGGAGCAGAGCGCCTTCCTGCGCGCCCAGGGTCAGCAGCGTTACCAGCGGCAACTGCCGCTTCCGGCGCCGGCGCGCGGGGAGATCTTCGACCGCTATGGTCAGCCCTTGGCCCTATCGGTGCCCAGCAGTACCCTCTGGGTAGACCCCAAGGTTTTTGCGCAACAGCAGGCGCGCTGGCCAGAACTGGCCAGGGTCTTGGGAATGTCGTCAGCAGAGATTGGCAAACGCCTGCAACACAGTGGTAGTGCCTTTGCCTACCTGCTTCGACAGGTCGACCCGCAACTGGCTGCACGAGCACTGGCCCTGGGCATCCCCGGGCTGCATGAATTGCAGGAGTACCGACGCTTCTATCCCAGCGGGCAGATCACCGGTCCATTGCTGGGTTTTACCAATATCGAAGGAGTTGGTAGTGAAGGCCTGGAACTGGCCTATGATAACATCCTGCGCAGTCGAGCCGGCCAGCGCGAAGTTCTGCGCGATAATCATGGGCACCTGCTGTCCAGCGCCCCGGAAAATGTCAGCCACCCAGGCCAGCCCCTGACCCTGACGATCGATCGCCGCCTGCAGTATGCGGCCTACACGGCTCTGGCGGCTGCCGTGCAGCGTTTCGCCGCGCACACGGGCTCTGCGGTCCTTCTCGACGCCCACAGTGGTGCCATCCTGGCAATGGTCAACTATCCGGCGAGCAATCCCAACGATCGGGAACACTATGATCCCGCCGGTGCCACGGATCGCGCCATTACCCACACCTTCGAACCCGGCTCGGTAATGAAGCCCTTTGCCGTGGCAGCGGCCCTGGATAGCGGCAGTATCCAGGCCGGCAGCCGCTTCGATGTCGACACCAACTGTTTTCGCGTCGCCAGTTATTGCATTCAGGATGACGCCCGGCATGGCACCCTCGATATCGCGCAGATTCTCAAATATTCCAGCAACATCGGCGCAGCAAAGATTGCTCTGCGTACCCCTGCGGCAGATCTCTATGGCTTGCTCAGCCGCGCTGGGTTCGGGCGATCCGTGGGCCTGGCCCTGCCCGGCGAGAGTGCCGGCCGCTTACCCGCCTATCAACAATGGGGGCCAGCGGCGCATGCTGCGATTGCGTACGGCTACGGCATCTCGGTTAATACCCTGCAGCTGGCCGCCGCCTATGCGGCGATCGCCAATGGGGGTGTCTATGTCCAACCACACCTACTCAAGGGGCAACAAGGCGAGGAGCGCCGAGTGATGGCGGCCAGTACCGCCGCCGAGCTGCGCAATTGGCTGGCCGGGGTCGTCGCGTCCGGGGGCACCGGCTTTCTCGCTGCCATCCCCGGCTACACGGTAGCTGGCAAGACCGGCACGGCGGCCATGGCCAACGGCAAAGGGGGGTTTCATCGCCATCAGGTGAATACTAGCTTCGTCGGCTTTGCGCCGGCGCAGAATCCGCGTTTTGTGATGGCGGTGACAGTGCGCGACCCTACCCAAGGCTGGCGCTATGGCGGCGTCGTCGCGGCACCGGTCTTTCGTAGCACCATGAGCGTGGCCTTGCGCAACGCCGGTATTCCGCCGCAGGCAGGAAGCGCCCAGGCTATCCACCCACGGAGCATTGCCGAACAGCAGCGCTGGGCAGAAGGAGCGGGTGATGTCCAGCACTGAAACCCTCGACTACCTCCTCCCGGAATTGCAGCCAGCACGAGCCATTCCCATTACCGGCATCGACAGTGACAGCCGCCGCTTGCCCGAAGGGGGGCTCTTTGTCGCTCTGGATACGCGCCATGGACCCACGGCGCACTTTCTGCCCGATGCCTGGCAGGCAGGTGCCGCCGCTGCCATCGTCGAGGCCGAACACGAAGGGTTTACCGACACCGAAGCCGGTCCGCTATGGTCGCGCCCCGATGCCCGCGCGCTCCTGGGGCTGGCCTTGCGGCGCCATTACTGCTGGGACGCGGACGCAACCCCCCGGCTCATCGGCGTGACCGGGACCAATGGCAAGAGTAGTGTGACGCGGCTGATCGCCCAACTGGCACCGGCGCCGGCGCAGATCATCGGCACCCTCGGCTATGGGCCGGTGGATGCGCTGCAGGCACTGCCCAACACTACCCCCGAGGCGGTCGAGTTGTGGCGCCTACTGGTCGCGGCGCGTGCTGCCGGCGCACAGACGGTCAGTATGGAGGTTTCCTCCCACGCCCTTGCCCTGGGCCGGGTGGCTGCGGTCCCCTTCCACATTGCTGTCTTCACCAACCTTACCCAGGATCATCTCGACTTTCACGGCGACATGGCGAGTTATGGGGCAGCCAAGGCACGGCTCTTTCAGACGCCGGAACTGCAATACGCCGTCCTTAATGCCGATGATCCCTTCACTGCGCAACTGCGGCAAAGCATCGCAGCGCAGGTAGAGGTTCTGGACTATGGCTTTGATGCGGCTGCCATCAAAGTGCGCGACTACCATCCGGGTGCCAGTGGCACTCTGCTGGAGCTGGATACGCCCTGGGGGAGACGTCGCTTGCGCAGTCCTCTGCTCGGGCGCAGCAACACTTACAATCTGCTGGCGGCCCTGGCCTGCGCTGCGGCTCTCGGCTGGGAGATCGAAGACGAGCAGATTGCCCACCTCAGCCTGCCGGTCGGACGCTACCAGTGCCTGCCGGCTGTACCGGGCAAGGCGCGGGTGATGATCGATTACGCCCACACCCCGGATGCCCTGGATGCCGTCCTGCAAGACCTGCGTGCCATTGCCAAGGGGAAGATCACGCTGGTCTTTGGTTGCGGCGGCGATCGCGATCACGGCAAGCGTCCGCAGATGGGCGCCATTGCCGCGCGTCTGGCGGATCGGGTGATCGTCACCGACGACAACCCGCGCATGGAAGACCCGGAACAGATCACCAACGAGATTCTGACCGGAATTCCGAGCGGTCGGGCGACCGTAGAACATAATCGGGCACGCGCCATCCAGCTGGCCATCGCCGATGCCCAGTCTGGCGACTGGGTACTGATCGCTGGCAAGGGTCACGAGAGCTATCAGGATCGCGGCGGTCAGAAACAGCCCTTCGCTGACGCGCAGCACGCAGAGGAGGCGTTACGTCAATGATCGAGCTGAGTCTCCGGGAAGTCGCCAAGATCTGTCATGGGAAAACCCTCCCTGGCAGCCCGGCAGAACTGCGGATTCGCGGACTCAGTAGCGATAGCCGCAGCGCGCAACCCGACACGCTCTTCGTTGCCCTCTCTGGGCCACATTTCGATGCCCATGACTTTGTTGCCCAGGCACGCAGCAACGGCGCCGCGGCCGTGCTCGTCAGCCGGGCGATGGCGGAGCCCGGAGTCTTGGTCACCGATACCCTGCAGGCGCTGCAAGACCTCGCTGCCGCCTGGCGCCAGCGTTGTCCCGCCAAGGTCATTGGCGTTACCGGTTCCTGCGGCAAGACCACGGTCAAGGAGATTCTCGCGGCAATCCTGCAGGAAACCGGTCCCGGTATCGCCACCCAGGGCAACCTCAACAACCATATCGGCGTTCCCCTGACCCTGGCGCGCCTCAGCCAGACGGACCGCTATGCGGTGGTCGAAATGGGGATGAACCATGCCGGAGAGATTCGGATGCTGAGCCGTCTGGCCACACCGGATCTCGTCATCATCAACAACGCGGGGACGGCGCATCTCGAAAACCTGGGGACGGTAGAGGCCATCGCCGCGGCCAAGGGGGAAATCCTCGATGGCTTGGGCACCCACGGCATCGCCGTGCTCAATGGGGATGATCGCTTTTGTGAGGAATGGGCGGCGCAGGCGCCTGGAGAGGTCTGGCGTTTCAGTCTGGAAGACCGGCCTGCACGCGTTCGCGGCGCCTGGCAGGCGAGTGCGACGGGCGGGGAGATGCAGGTGCGGGCTCCGCAGGGAACCTTTGATCTGCAGATTCCCCTGCCCGGCCGGCACAACGGCGCCAATGTCCTGGCGGCGGTTACTGCTGCCCTGGCCCTCGACACCCCGATCGCTGCCATTGTGCGTAGCGTCGCCCAGCTGCGCGGCGTCTCCGGACGCCTGCAGTGGGTCGCGGGGCGGCAGGGCAGCCGTCTCCTGGACGACAGCTACAACGCCAACCCGGCGAGTCTGGAGGCAGCGATGCAGGTCCTGGCGCAGCAACCAGGTCGGCGTTTTCTGGTTTTAGGGGATATGGGCGAACTAGGCCCGGAGGCGCGCAGTTACCACGCCCAGGCGGGGAAACGCCTGCGCGAACTGGGCATCGACGGGCTCTTCGCCACGGGCCCCCTGAGCGCGGCAGCGGTGGAGGCCTTCGGCAGCGGCGCCAGCCACTTCGCCGGGATCGACGCCCTCGTTACCGCCCTGCAGCCAGTGCTGGCGGGCGATGTCACGGTGCTGGTGAAGGGTTCTCGTGCCGCCCATATGGAAGGGGTGATTACTGCCCTGCGGCAGGAGGCTGGCTGAAATGCTCTATTATCTTCTGCTCCAGCTCCAGAGCCTCTACCATGGCTTTCATGTCTTCTCTTACCTGACCCTGCGCGGGGTCTTGAGTATCCTCACCGCCCTGGTCCTGTCCCTGGGTCTTGGGCCCATCGTCATTTCCCGTCTGCGCCAGTACAAGATTGGACAGATGGTGCGCAGCGACGGGCCGGAGACCCATCTCAGCAAACAAGGCACCCCGACCATGGGTGGGGCGCTGATTCTGCTGGTCGTTCTGTTGACCACCCTGCTCTGGTCCGACCTCGGCAACCCCATGGTCTGGATTGCCATGCTGACGACCCTCGCCTTTGGCGCCGTGGGATTCATCGATGACTGGCGCAAGTTGCGCCGCAAAAACAGTAAGGGCCTCTCGGCGCGCGGCAAATATGGCCTGCAGTCGCTTTTTGCCATCGCGGCTGCCACGGCCCTGTATTTCTGGGGCCAGGGGAGTCTACCCCACAGCCTGATCGTGCCTTTCGTCCCGCACGTACTGATTCCACTGGGCATCGGCTTCATCGTCTTCAGCTATTTCGTCATTGTCGGTACCTCCAATGCCGTCAACCTTACGGATGGTCTCGACGGACTCGCCATTGTCCCCACGGTGATGGTGGCTGGGGCTCTGGGCATCTTCAGTTATGTGGCAGGCAATGCGGTATTCGCCAACTATCTCGAGGTTCCCTTCGTCCCTGGTGCCGGCCAGTTGATCATCTTCTGCGGCGCGCTGGTGGGAGCAGGACTGGGCTTTCTCTGGTTCAATACCTATCCTGCCGAGGTCTTCATGGGCGATACCGGCGCCCTGGCCCTGGGAGCCGCCTTGGCCATCGTTGCCATCGTCGCCCGGCAGGAGTTGGTGCTGGTGATCATGGGTGGAGTCTTCGTGGTCGAGACGCTCTCGGTAATGATCCAAGTCGCGTCTTTCCGCCTGACCGGCAAGCGCGTATTCCGCATGGCGCCACTCCATCATCACTACGAAAAGAAAGGCTGGCCGGAACCACGCGTTGCAGTCCGCTTTTGGATCATTACCGTGATCCTGGTCTTGATTGGCCTGTCGAGTCTGAAAATCCGATGAAGAAGACCGACTGGCGAGCACGCAAGGTGGCGATAGCAGGGGCGGGCAAGACTGGGGAATCCCTGCTCCGTTTTGCCCTGGCGCGGGGGGCTCAGTGCTCCTTGTGGGATACCCGCGCAACATTGGACGCGCAAGGCTGGCGGGAACGGTATCCGGGAGTCCATATCCATTTTGGTGACTGGCCAGAGGATGCCTTTTTGCCGTACGAGCGGGTGCTTTGCAGTCCGGGATTATCGCCCCTTACCCCAGCCCTGGCGGCAGCGCGGCGAGCGGAGATCCCGCTCTGGGGCGATATCGAGCTTTTCGCGCAAGAGGTGCAGACGCCGGTCATCGCCATCACCGGCAGCAACGGCAAAAGCACCGTCACCACCCTGATCGGAGAGATGGCGCGAGCCGCGGGACTGCAGGTGGCGGTGGGGGGAAACCTCGGCACCCCGGCACTGGAATTGCTGCCGCAGGAAGGGGCGGCGGAGCCGGAACTCTACGTCCTCGAACTGTCCAGCTTCCAGCTGGAATACTGTGAGAGCTTGCGTCCCCGTGCCGCGACCATCCTCAACATCAGCGCGGATCATCTGGACTGGCATGGTGATTTTGCCAGCTATGTCGCCGCCAAGTGGCGTATCGCTCGGTGCATGAGCGCTGGCGACACTCTGGTGCTACCTAGCCAGGATGCGGAGTTGCAAACGCTTCCTAGCAACCTTTCTGCACAACTCTCATTACGCCGTTTTGGGCTCGGTGCCGCAGGGGAGATTGTCGACGGGCAGATCGTCATCGACGGCAAGGCACTCCTTCCCATTAGTGAACTCCGTATTCCCGGACGCCATAATCAGGAGAACGCCCTGGCAGCAGCATTGTTGGCACGCGCGGCAGGGATTCCGCAGGCGGCCATCCGGCAGACCCTACAGAATTTCACTGGTCTACCGCATCGCCTGCAGTGGGTGGCGACGGTAGATGATGTCGAATATTTCGATGATTCGAAAGGCACCAATCTCGGCGCCAGCCTGCGCGCCATCGAGGCCCTTTCCGGCCCCTTGGTCCTGATCCTCGGCGGCGACGCCAAGGGTGCTGATCTCCAACCTCTTGCGGCAGCCTGTGTCGGACAGCGTGGCGCTGTGCTTCTGGGTAATTCAGAAGAGGAACTGGCAAGAATCCTGGCTGGCAAGCTACCCATCCGTCGTACCGGACAAAGCGGCATGTTGGAATGCGTGCGTCAGGCCGCCGCCCTCGCCCGACCTGGCGATCAGGTACTGCTCTCGCCGGCCTGCGCCAGTCTCGACATGTTCCAGAACTATCATGACCGCGGACAGCAGTTTACCGCTGCCGTCCATGCCCTGGCAGGAGCTTCCCATGCGTAAGCCGAGTTGGTGGTTGGCGGAAAACGGCAAGGCCGACACCGTATTGTGGTGGATCCTGATCATCCTGCTCTGTTTTGGCTTGGTGATGGTCTACTCGGCCAGCGCTCCGGTGGCCCAACAGGAAACCGGCAATCCACTGTTTTTTGCCGAACGGCAGGTGCTCTATGCCATCCTCGGACTCACTGGGATGTACTACATCAGCCGCATCGACCTGGAATTCTGGGAACGCATGACCTTCCCACTCATGGGCATCTCCCTCATTGCCCTGCTGGTGGTCTTTGTGCCGGTCATCGGCGTGGGGGTGAATGGCTCGCACCGCTGGATCAATTTTCTGATCGTCCGCCTGCAACCCTCAGAGCTGCTGAAGTTTGCCCTGCTCCTGTTCATGTCCCGCTATGTGGTGCGCAAGGGAGAGCTGCTCGGCGATTTCAAGGAGGGGCTCTGGCCGATCTTCATCCTGCTCTTCGTCCTCGGTGTGCTACTGCTCTTGCAGCCGGATTTTGGCTCCTTCTTCATGGTCGTGGCAATCACCGGCACCCTGCTCTTCCTGGGCGGATTACCGATGCGCTATGTGCTCTTTGCCGGTATCGTCGCCGGCGCGGCCCTGGGGGTACTTGCCGTATCTGCGCCTTATCGCCTTGCCCGCATTACCTCCTTTTCCAACCCCTGGGCCGATCCTTATGGCAGCGGCTTCCAGTTGGTGCAATCTCTGATTGCTTTTGGTCGCGGTGGTGTGTTTGGAGTAGGACTGGGCAACGGTATCATGAAGTATTTTTACCTGCCAGAGTCCTACACCGACTTCATCCCGGCGGTAATCGGCGAAGAACTCGGGATGATCGGTATCTGGGCCCTGATTTTCCTCTATGCGGTGGCCTGCTGGCGCATCTATCGCGTTGGTCGTCGCGCCGCCGCCGCCGGTGATGCCTTTTATGCCCTCTTCTGTTACGGCACCCTGATCTGGTTTGGTGGCGAGGCGGTGATGTCCCTGGGCGTAAACCTTGGGGCCTTGCCGACCAAGGGCTTTGCCCTGCCCTTGATCAGTTATGGCGGCAGCGCCCTGGTTTTCCTCTGCGCTACCTTGGGAGTAGTGCTCGCGGTGAGCCGCCGCTATCCGCCGCTTGCCAAACGGGCGAAGGTGCAGCAAGTAAAGGCTGAGGAGGTGGCGCATGGCTAGGGGCGTCGTCATCGCTGCCGGCGGTACCGGCGGGCACATTTTCCCCGCCCTTTCCGTGGCGCAGGAGTTGCGTGCGCGAGGCGTCGCCGTCGACTGGATCGGCACGGCGCAAGGCATGGAACAGCATCTGGTACCTGCCGCAGGCTATTCTCTACACCAACTGGACATGCAGGGCCTGCGCGGAAAGGGATGGCAGCGTTGGCTGAGCGCGCCCTGGCGCTTGGGGCGAGCGGTACTGCAGGCGCGCCGGATCCTCCGCCAGTGCGGCGCCGAAGCGGTATTGGGCATGGGAGGCTACGTCTCGGCCCCTGCCGGGATTGCTGCCTGGAGTCTGGGCCAGCGCCTTTGCCTGCATGAGCAAAATGCCATTCCCGGACTCGCCAATCGATTGCTCGCTCCCCTGGCTGCCCAAGTTTTTGCCGGCTTTCCCAATACCGGGCTCAAGAAGGCCCGCTGGGTGGGTAACCCAGTACGCGCGGAAATTGCCGCTTTACCAGCGCCAGCGCTACGCTTTGCGCAACACCAGGGTAAAGCGCGGATTCTGATCATGGGGGGCAGTCAGGGCGCCCAGGTGCTGAATGAGATCTGCTCTGCCACCCTGATCAAACTGCCGCCGGAGCAGCGGCCGGAAATCTGGCACCAATGCGGCAAGACGCATCTGGAAAAGACCCAGGCGGCCTACGCTGCCGCAAACGTCCCGGCGCGGGTCGATGCGTTCATCGACGATATGGCCGCGGCCCTCGCCTGGGCCGATCTGGCGATTTGCCGGGCCGGCGCGGCAACGGTGGCGGAGTTATGCGCTGCCGGCCTCGGCAGTCTGCTGATTCCATTCCCCTTTGCCGTAGATGATCACCAGGCGGCCAATGCCCGTTTTCTGGAAGACGCCGGAGCCGGTCGCATGCTGCGTCAGGAGGGGCTCGACGCGGCGCAACTGCACAGCGTTCTGTTGCCACTGCTCGAGGATCCGTCACTGCGACTGCGCTGGGCCGAGGCGGCCCGCCGTCAGGCGCGGGTAAACGCCGCGCAGGATGTCGCCGATGCCTGCGAAGGAATTGCACATGCGTAACTGGGTGCGGCAAATCCATCTGGTGGGCATCGGCGGTGCCGGCATGCGGGGTATTGCCGAGGTTCTGCTCAATCTGGGCTACGCCGTCTCCGGCTCCGATCTGCGTCCCGGCCCGGCGACCCTGCGCCTCAGCGATCTGGGCGCGAGCATCTTCAGTGGTCACGCGGCCGCCAATGTGCGCGGCGCAGATGTGGTGGTCGTCTCCTCCGCCATCCACGATGACAACCCCGAGATCGTCGCCGCCCGGGAACAGCGTATCCCCGTCATCCGCCGCGCGGAGATGCTGGCGGAGCTAATGCGCTTCAAGCAGGGAATCGCCATCGCTGGTACCCACGGCAAGACCACCACCACCAGTCTGGTGGCCAGCATCCTCGGGACAGCAGGCCTGGACCCCACCTTTGTCATTGGGGGACGCCTGAAAAGTGCCGGAACCCACGCCGCCCTTGGCAGCGGTGAGTATCTGGTGGCGGAGGCGGACGAATCCGATGCCTCATTTTTGTACCTGTCTCCGGTAATGGCAGTGGTCACCAATATCGATGCCGACCACATGGAGACCTACGGCAATACCATGGGGCAATTGCGCGCCGCCTTCCTGCAGTTTCTGCAGCGTCTGCCGTTCTATGGCCTGGCAGTACTCTGTACCGATGAGCCCATGGTGCGCGGCTTGCTGCCGGAGTTGCGCACACCGGTGCTTGGCTATGGGCTGGCCGAGGATAGTGACCTGCAGGCACGCAACATTCGCTATTGCGGTCTGGGTAGCGAGGTCGAGATCTGGCGCCGCGTCGATGGTCAGGCGGTGCACTGGTTCGACCTGCAACTGAATATCCCCGGCGAGCATAATGTCCTCAATGCCCTGGCAGCCATTGGCATCGCCAGCAAAGTGGGAGTCAACCAGGAAATCATCGCCGAGGCCCTGGCCGGGTTTCGAGGAGTGGCAAGACGCTTCGAGCTGCTCGGCGACTGGCAGGGGTACACCATTGTCGATGACTATGGTCATCACCCCCGGGAACTGGCCGCCACCATCGCCGCCGCGCGCCGAATCTGGCCGCAGCGCCCCTTAGTACTACTCTTTCAGCCACATCGCTTTACCCGTACTCGGGACCTCTTCGCCGATTTTGTGGAAGTTTTGGCGCAGGCCGACCGCAGCATCCTGCTCGATGTCTATGCGGCGGGAGAGGCCCCCATCAGCGGCGCCGACAGTGCCAGCCTGGTAGCCGCCCTACAACAGCAAGGAGCCGATGCCCTACATCTCCCCGGCGCCTTGCAGCAGCCAGCACAAATCCCGATCCAGCTACCCGAGAATGCGGTGCTGCTCTGTATGGGAGCAGGGAATATCAGCCAGCTTGCCGGGGCTTGGGATGCGGTTTTTGGCAAGGGGGCACCGGCATGATCGGTGGTCGTCTGCGCCTCGGTGAATCTCTGGCCCGCCATAACAGCTGGCGGGTAGGGGGTGCAGCAGAGCGTTTCTATATACCCGACGCCATAGAAGATCTGGTCGGCTTTTTGCGGAATTTTTCCCAGGGGCCGATCACCTGGCTGGGCCTCGGTAGCAACGTCCTGGTGCGCGATGCCGGCCTGCGCGGGACGGTCATCTGTCTTGCCCATGGACTAGATCAAATGACGATCGGCGAGCATAGCGAACTGGTTGCCGAGGCCGGGATTTCAGCGGTCAAACTCGCCCATTTCGCCGCCCGCAATGGTCTCGCCGGTACGGAATTTCTCGCCGGGATTCCCGGCACCCTGGGCGGTTGCCTGGCCATGAATGCCGGTGCCCATGGTGGAGAAACCTGGCCCCTGGTGGAGTGGGTCGAACTGCTCCACCCCAACGGTGAGCTGGAGCGCCGTCCTGCAGCCGCGTTTCAGGTGGGCTATCGCTCCGTACGCGGCCAGGGCGATGCCTGCTTTGTGCGCGCCGGGCTGCGTTTGTCCGCGGGAGAACCTGATGCACTGCGCGCCCAGCTGCGCGCCTGGCAGAGCCAGCGGGCGGCGACCCAGCCCCTGTCCTGGCCGAGTTGTGGCTCGGTCTTCCGCAACCCCCCTGGCGACCACGCGGCGCGTTTGATCGAGGCGGCAGGACTCAAGGGACGTCGCATCGGCGATGCCGAAGTGAGCATGCAACACGCCAATTTCATTCTCAATCGCGGACAGGCTCGCGCACGTGAAATCGAGGGCTTGGTCATGGAAGTGCAGGAAACGGTACGCCGTCGCTTCGGCGTTGTCTTGCAGCCTGAAATGCGTGTGCTGGGAGAAGATTTTGATGAATGAGGGCAGGATGTCGAAAAAACAGCGCATTGGCGTACTCTACGGCGGCCCCTCGGAGGAGCGCGAGGTCTCCCTACTCGGTGGTGCAGCGGTACTCAGAGCGCTTCAGGATGCGGGCTTGAACGCCTGCGGCATCGACGTCGAGCCGCAACACCTCGCCGCGCAACTGGGCGATGCGGGCGTCGACATTGCCTTCAACATCTGCCATGGTGCCTTCGGCGAAGACGGACATCTGCAGGCGAATCTCGACAACCTGGGCATCCCCTATACCGGTAGCGGGGTACTCGCCAGCGCCCTGTCGATGGACAAGTGGCGCTGCAAACGTCTCTGGCAAAGCGCTGGCCTCCCCACCACCCGCGGCATTCTGCTGCGCGCCGATGACGCCCTGCCCGACAGCCTGTCCAGCTGGGGCTGGCCGCTTTTCGTCAAGCCCAACCGCGGCGGCTCCAGCATTGGCGTCAGCCGCGCTGGCAACGCCCAGGAGCTGCAAAGTGCCCTCGGCGCGGCCTTCGCCCACGACAGCGAAGTGCTGGTGGAAGCCGCCGTCAGCGGCAAGGAAGTCACCGTCGGTATTGTCGGTGGCGAGGCTCTGCCACCGATCGTCATCGAGGCCAGTGGTCAGTTTTATGATTACCACGCCAAGTACATTGCCAACGACACCCGTTACCTCTTGCCCTCGGGCCTCGGCGATGTGCTAGACCGCCAACTGCAGGATCTTGCCTTGCAGGCCTTCAGCGAAATCGGCGGCTGCGGCTGGGGCCGAGTGGATTTCTTAGTAGATGCGAACGGGGCGCCGACTTTGCTCGAAATCAACAGCGTTCCCGGTATGACCAGCCACAGTCTGGTACCCATGGCGGCACAGGCCATCGGCTGGGATTTTGGCCAGTTATGCAGACGTATCCTCGACGCGGGGGAGGGAGTGAAATCATGGTAAGTGCCATTCGCGATATGCAAGGATACCGGCGGGAACCGGTCACCAAGGCGCCGCCACCGCAAGAGAGTCAAAAGCCAACTACGGCCATCGCTCCCAGCCGGCCCTTTCCCTGGGGCAAGACCCTGCGCATAACCCTCGGGGGTGGGCTGTTGCTCGCTCTTGGCTTCGGCGCCTGGCAGGCCTGGGACTGGGTACGCCAGCCCGCGCTGATGCCCATCGATACGATCCACATCGAAGGACTTTCACCTAAGATACCGGTGTACCGAATCAACCGAGCCATTGCTCCATTCCTAGGACAGGGGTTTCTCTGGGTGAATCTCACGCAAGTGCGCGACGCCCTGCAGCAGGTACCCTGGGTAGCCAATGTCAATGTGCGTCGGGTCTGGCCCGATCGCATCGCTATCGACCTGCAGGCGGTGCAGCCAGTAGCCCGCTGGCTGGGGGGCGCCGGCGAGGTCCTGGGGAAAAACGGCAAAGTCTATTCGGTCCCCGCAAACGAGATCCCGCAACAGCTCCCTGCCCTCTTTGGTCCAGCGGATGCAGGACTACAGATGCTGCAGGAACGGCAAAAGCTGGATCAGGCCCTGGCACCTCTGCATCTGCAGGTGCGCGCCCTGGAGCTCGACCCACGCGGTGGCTGGCGTTGCATCCTCAGTAACGGGGTCCGACTGGTCCTCGGTCGGGAAAAGATCATGGAAGGTGTGCAACGCTGGGTCAGCGTCGCCCCAGAGATTCAACAATATCTGCTGCCCGGTGCCAGCATGGATTTGCGCTACAACAACGGTTTCGCGGTCGCCTTGCCCGAGGCGGCTTCTACGAGTGTCAGTGAGGGGCCGGCAGCCCCAAGGAGTGAAGGAAAATGAAACGCGGCAATCAGGAACTCATCGTTGGTCTGGACATTGGTACCTCCAAGGTCGCCTGTATCGTGGCGCAAGCACGCTCCACGGGCGAGGCAGAAATCATCGGTGTTGGCCAGCATCCCTCCCGTGGCCTAAAAAAGGGCGTGGTCGTCGACATTGAATCTACCGTGCAGGCCATCAATCGCGCGGTACAGGAGGCCGAACTCATGGCCGGAGTGCAAATCCATGGCGCGGTCGTGGGTATCGCTGGCGGACACATCCGCGGTTACAACAGTCACGGCATCGTCGCCATCAAAAACAAGGAAGTCAGCAATGATGATCTCGGTCGGGTGATGGACGCTGCGCGCGCCATCGTCATTCCGCAGGACCAGAATGTGATCCATGTGCTGCCCCAGGAATTCACCATCGACAGTCAGGAAGGGGTACGCGAACCCATTGGCATGTCGGGAGTCCGCCTGGAAGCGCAGGTCCACATCGTCACCGGCTCCATCAGCGCCACGCAGAATATTGCCAAGTGCGTCGAACGCTGCGGCCTGCAGGTGCAGGGCCTGGTACTCGAACAACTTGCTTCCGCCGATGCCGTGCTCACCGCGGATGAAAAGGAGCTGGGCGTCTGCCTGGTCGATATCGGTGGCGGCACCACCGACATCGCCATTTTCCGCGATGGCGCCGTACGCCATACCGCGGTCATTCCCATTGCCGGCGACCAGATCACCAACGACATCGCCCTGGGCTTGCGTACCCCACCCGTCGAGGCCGAACAGATCAAGAAGCTCTATGGCTGTGCCCTGGGCGACCTAATCGAACAGGACGACGACATCCCGGTGCCGAGTGTCGGTGCCCGTCCCCCGCGCACCATTTCCCGTCGCGTGCTCAACGACATCATCGAGCCGCGCGTGCGCGAACTCTTCGAGCTCATTCAGGCCGAACTGCGTCGCACCGGATTTGAAGACCTCGTCGCCGCCGGCGTCGTACTCACCGGTGGCTCGAGCCGCCTGCAGGGCATGGCCGAACTGGCCGAGGAAATCTTGCACCTACCGGTGCGCACCGGCGAGCCCATGCATCTGGCCGGGATGGAAACGGTGGTGCGCGCTCCCTGGCATGCCACCGGCGTCGGTCTGGTCATGTATGGCATGCACAACGGACTGGCCGGCCAGGCCGAGCCGGTGCAACAGCCCGCTGCCGCCACCAGTACGGTGCGCGACGAAGGACATCGCGCCGCGGCCATGGGCGGCGTCTTTGGCAAATTGCGCAACTGGGTACAGACCAGCTTCGGCTGAGTCCCCCATCCCACAGATCCAGCGAGAGGAATCGACAATGTTTGAATTGAACGAAATGCAGCAGGAAGGAGCCGTCATCAAGGTCATCGGGGTAGGCGGCGGTGGCGGCAACGCAATCAATAACATGGCCCTGACCGGGCTGGAAGGCGTGGAATTCATCAGCGCCAATACCGATGCCCAGGCCTTGCGCAACTCCCACGCCCAGCGCACCTTGCAGCTTGGCAGCGAACTGACCCGTGGCTTGGGCGCAGGTGCCAACCCCGAGATCGGGCGCAAGGCGGCGGAGGAATGCCGCGAGGAGATCCGCGGCGTGCTCGAAAATACCGACATGCTCTTCATCACGACGGGCATGGGTGGCGGGACCGGGACCGGTGCAGCGCCCGTGGTCGCTTCCATCGCCCGCGATATGGGCATCCTGACCGTCGGCGTGGTCACCAAACCCTTCAACTTTGAAGGCAAAAAGCGCCAGCAATATGCCCTGTCCGGTATCGATGAACTGGCCCAGCATGTCGATTCGCTGGTAATCATCCCCAATGAAAAACTGCTGGCGGTGCTGGGCAAGCAGATCAGCCTGCGCGATGCCTATCTCGCTGCCGACAACGTCTTGATGGGGGCAGTGCAGGGTATTTCCGAGCTGATCACCCGTCCGGGCCTGATGAATCTGGATTTTGCCGACGTGCGCACGGTGATGTCCGGCATGGGACTGGCGATGATGGGTACGGCTGCCGCCCGTGGCGAAAGCCGCGCCCGCGATGCCGCCAACCGCGCTGCCAGCAGCCCGCTGCTGGATGACATCAACCTCTCCGGCGCATGTGGCATTCTCGTCAACATCACCGCCGGCAACGACCTGTCCCTTGGTGAATTCGAGGAAGTCGGTGAGCTGATTCGCAGCTACGCCTCGGACGATGCCAACGTCAAGGTCGGCACCGTGATCGACGAAAACTTGGAAGGGGAAATGCGCGTCACCGTGGTCGCCACCGGTCTGCAGCGCGAGCCAGTGCGGCTGGCGGTAGAAAACAACCGTCTGCGTCCGGAGGTAACCATGCCCGCCAACGCCGTCGATTGGCGCCAGCTGGATCGCCCTGCAGCCCTGCGCCAGCAAGCGACGCGCAGTGCCGCAACTGGCACCGACCAGCGCAGCGCCCCACGCCCGGTGGCAGATTATGCCGACCTCGACATTCCCGCTTTTCTCCGTCGGCAAGCCGACTGAAGCCCGCCGTGCTGACACTCCACCCCGCCATTGGCGGGGTTTTTTCTTTGCTATATGTGCAAGTTGGGGGTATTTCTTTACCGGCACTTTGCCGTAGAATGAGAAATACTCCTGTTTGACAGGCAAGGTTTTCGAGAGAGGTTGGTACCATGCTATACCCAGAATTGTTCAGAGCCCTGGAGGCCGCCCGCTGGAACATGGAGAAGGACATCCCGTGGGATCAGTTCGACGCCAGCAAGATCACCCCAGAGCATCTACAAACCATCAAGATGAACGCCATTACCGAGTGGTCGGCCCTGCCTGCCACAGAGATGTTTCTGCGCGACAATCGCGACGATTCGGATTTTTCGGCCTTCATGTCGATCTGGTTTTATGAAGAGCAGAAGCATGCCCTGGTGCTCATGGAATACCTGCGCCGCTTCGCTCCCGAGTACCTGCCCACCGAGGAAGAGCTGCATGAGGTGCGCTTCGAGTTTGATCCAGCGCCGGCGATGGAGACCCTGATGCTGCATTTCTGCGGTGAGATTCGTCTGACGCATTGGTACAAGGCCGCCGCCGAGTGGCATCAGGAACCAGTCATCAAGTTCATCTATGAAACGCTTTCCAAGGATGAGGCACGGCACGCCGGCATCTACCTCAAGTACATGCGCCGTGCGGTGGAGCGTGTGGGCGACTCTGCCCGCTTGGCCTTTGCCAAGATTGGTGTGCTCATGGCCAATACCAAGACTGCCAAGGCCTTGCATCCCACCAATCTGCACGTCAATAAGGAGATGTATCCGCAGGACAGCGTACAGAGTCACCTCCCCGATCCCGGCTGGCTGGAACGTTGGCTCGACAACCAGATTCACTTCGACACGATCTGGGAGGGCAAGGTGGTCAATGGCATTCTGCGCAATCTGTCGGCGCTCCTCGAGGTACCGATCCGCAGCGCCAAGGATCTAAGCCAGTATCGCAAGCGAATGGCCAGTTCTGTGGGCTAATGTCGCCAAGCCCCGACAAAAGATCGTTTTGACGCAAGCAAACACGTTGATTTTTCTGCGATGCATATCGGGCACGCTTCGTGCTGAGCGCGTCAACGTCAACTGGTGACGAAGAGAACGAGGAGAAAGACGATGAAAAAATGGTTGGGCATGATGCTGACCACGTTGATGCTGGCGGGTTGTGCGAACAATCCGTATGGCAACTCCTATGGGTACAACAGCAGCCCTTTGGGCAACAGTAAAACCACCACCGATACTGCTGCAGGCGCCGCCTTGGGTGCCGTTGCCGGTGCCGTAATCGGCAATCAATCTGGCAGTCCCCTGACGGGAGCGGCAATTGGTGCGGGTTTGGGTGGGCTGGCAGGCTACGCGATCTCCAAAAACCAACAGCAGCAGCCAGCCAACTGCCCACCGGGATACAACTGTATCCCAAATTCCCCACCCCCCTCCTGCCCGCCGGGCTATACCTGCAACCCGCAGTAACGGATGCAGGAATGCGACATATTTGATCTGCCGCCCTGGCGTAGTCTCGACCTGGCGGCCCGGCTGCGCTGGGCCTTGGCCCCAAAAATTCCTGATCTCTACCGGCAGGCCCTGGCCCGGGAGCAGTGGGTGCAAACCCGCTGCTACTTTGCCCGGCGCCAGGATCTCCGGCCCGGCGAAGTGGCACAGTTTGCTGAAGACGGCGACTATGTGATTCGTCTATGCATTGCCAAGCGCCCCGATCTGACCCCCGAGCAGGTTGCGGCCTTCTGTAGCGACAGAGATCCCAACGTGCGCTACGCGATCGCTCGCAATCCTCTTCTCGACGAAACCCAACGACAGATGCTTTTGCAGGATCCGGACGAGGTCGTCCGTCAGGCAGCAGCCAAGGGTGCCCGCCCCAGCCAGACCCGGCAACGCCAGGGCCAAGCGGCACTCTACCGCTAAGCGGTAATCGACATGGCAAGCAGGCTGCTGCGCAATCTGAGTCTGCGTCAGTTACAGATTTTTGCAGCGGTGGTGCGGCTTGGCGGTGTTGGCAAGGCGGCAGAGGAGCTCTTTGTCTCCCAGCCCACCATATCCATCCAGCTAAAAACCCTTGCAGAAACCTTAGGGGAGCCGATTTTCGAAAAGGTGGGACGGGGCCTACGCCCAACCCCAGTCGGCGAGGACCTATACGCCTGCTGCCGCAGCATCTTTCAAAGTCTGGACGACCTTGAAACGGCCATATCCGAACGTCACGGCTTGGCGCGCGGCCATCTGCGTCTTGCCGTCGTCAGTACTGCCAAATATATTGCCCCAGAGTTGCTGGGCGCCTTCGGCGAACGCTATCCCGGAATCGACCTTTTCCTGCAGGTTACCAACCGCGACCGCATCCTCGAGCGCATGCAAACCGCCGAGGACGACGCCTACATCATGGGCGAGCCGCCGCAGGAGGATTTTTCCATCGAATCCATCGCCTTTGCCTTGAACCCGATTGTGGTCATGGCACCGGCCAATCATCCTCTGGTGGATAGGATTTCCATTCCCTTGGCAGATCTGGCAAACGAGCCCTTTCTCTTTCGCGAACCGGGCTCCGGTACTCGTAAGGCCACCATGCGCGTCTTCGAGCAAGAGGATTTTCACCCGCATGTTCGCATGGAACTGGGCAGTAACGAGGCGATCAAGCACGCCATCATCGGTCATCTGGGGATTGCCGCCCTGTCCCTGCACTCGCTATCACTGGAGGGCACGCAAGGGCCCGTTCGCGTTCTCGATGTGCAGGGCTTTCCGATTTTGCGGCAATGGTACCTGGTCTATCCTAAGGAAAGGCCACTCTCCCTGGCGGCGCAGGCATTCCTGCAGTTCGCCCGGCAAAAGGAGGGGGAAATCGGGGAGCGACTGGAACAGATCTGGCCGACTATAAAAAAATCCCTCGCGCCGGGCGTCGAGGGATCAGAAACGTAATCTGGTTTACATGGCGCGTGTCTGCCATCTACCTTCCGGCAAACGCTCGTGCAATGTGCCGTCTTCATCGATCTGAAACAGGGTGATCCAGCGCTTGTCGACCAGATTCGTCAGCACCGCGTGGGCGGCGATGATCTGATCCATGGCCGCTTGCGGCGCCTCGATGAACACCGACAAGCGCAGCGGCTCGTGGCGCAGCTCGTAGCCATCGAGTAGCGACTGAACGGCCAGGCCCACGCGCAGGTCGCCGCCGTTACCCTCCAGAACGCCGACCAGCCCACCGACGACATTGTGCAGCACCTTGTTACCGCTACCCTGGCGCAGGTTATCCACCGTCGAGCCGTAGTACTGCAGATTGATCCAGCTCGCCACCACGAGTGGTGCAGTCATGATTAGGGTCAGGACGGCAAAATCGGGGTCCCTGGCTGCCTCGTAATCGTGCAGAAAGGCGCGCCCCGCCAGATTGGCGCCCGCCGTGCGCCAGCGCGGTGCGGCAATGAAGGCCGCATTGCCCGCCAAGGCCCACTCCGGACGTACCTGCGACCAGTCCTTGCCCCGCCAGGTCAGCAAGCGTTCGGCCTGTTGCGAGTCGCTTACCGCGGGCACGAGCTTCGTGATCCGTTCCAGGCGGGTGAGATCCCCAGCACGCTGCAGTGCCTCGCGTATCTCCTGCAACAACTCCGGTGCTGGTGTCAGCGAAGATGGATACAACTGCGTCTGGTCCAGGGTAGTGTCGTGCATACCGGCCAGGAAAACGGTGTCGGAGGGAATAGCGATCCCTCGCTGCCGCAACCCGCTGCGCACCGCCGCATCGTTGAGCAGGTCGGCGGTCACCCGGGCGCTGACCTCCCCGGTCTGGCCGGCACAGGCGCCACAGTCAAGACCGGCTCGGTGGGCATTGTTGGTGGTCGTGCTGCCATGTCCAAACAACAGCACCAGCGCGGCAAAGCTTTGCGTCAGCCCCAGGCCGCGCAGGATTTTTTCGGCAAGCTCCGTCTTGGCCTCCGGGTTACCGGTGAAGGCCGCATCGGCAAGCACGGGATGCACCTGTCGCATCTCGTCCGCGCTCAACCCCGCCTGATCCGGTGCCTGGGACGGTTGTTGCCAGCCCAGGCTTTCGCTCAACATGCGGAAGCCATAGACCACTCCAGAGGACTCCACGAAGGAAAAGCAGGACGCTGCCGCAGTCTTGAACTGTTTCCATTCCGCCCGCCGACGCAGGCGTCCGAGGCGCCTCTTCTGCAGACTGCCAGGCAACGACTCCTGCGCCGTCATCTTGGCGGGCAGCAGGACCGGGAGATGACCACGGGCATGGCATTCTCCCGCCCGCTGATACTGCAACGGCACCCCAAAAAATCCGGCAAAGCCGATGGTCTGCGCGTCCTCCATAACCGACTCGAGGTGGCGACGGAAGACCTCCGAGCGCACGTCGATACAGAAGGCCGCCTGCAAGCGGGGACGCGTAGCAGACGATACTGGGGAATCCCCCCGACGGCGGTGGAACTGCCGCGCAATCCCCTGGCGAAAGTTCTTTTCCAGGGCACGCAGGCACGCCTCGCGCAGCTCCATCTCCCGTTGTAATGGCTTGACCTCGCCATGTTGCCAACGACGTAACTCATTACGCCACTGCTTGCGCTTCTCTGGGCTGGCAAAGGAGTGCAGCATTGCCTCCCAGACCAGGCGGATACTCAAGAGCTCCGGTAGATCACTGCGACTTTTCCCCTGCAACTCCGCCTGCCAAGTCTGGTAGCGGCACCAACTGGCCCAACCACCGATGGACTTCAGCAAGGCGAGGAAGTAGTCGGGGAGCAGTCCATCCGGGATCTGCAGAATCTCCAGAGCCCACTGGCGCGCGGCCGCGGCTTCCCTCGGCACCTGCAGCAGGATCCGGCGGATGTCGCCAATGCCGATGACACTGGCGCTGCGATTGCGTAGTGCATACTGCCGCCAAGCATCGAAGAGCCCCTGTTCGTCCGCCGCGCCGGGACGCGTCCAGGCCGCCTGGCCACGATCATAGTACGCCGCCAGAAACTGTCCGATCTGATCGAGCAGGAAGTCTTCCAAGGCCGGGGCATCCGGTCGGTGCAGGACATTGCTGAGCAGCGCCAGCGGCTGCGTCTGTGGCGCCTCCTCGCGGCGAAGATAACGATGCACCTCACTGCTGCTCAGGGTCTGAGCGAAATCCGCGGCCGCCGCCTGCACGTCCTCAATGCGCATCTTGCCAGCTTCCCACTGCTGGCGAAACCAAGAGCGGTCGAGGAAGAGTTTTTCACCGGAGAGACGGTTCAGATACACTGCCGTCTCGGCAAAATCCTGTTCCATGAAGCCCCAATAGGGGTTGACGGCAACAAAGGAATCCAGAGGCCAAACCGGCGCGATGCGGGCACAGGCCTGCTGTACGGCTTCTTCCCACTGCTTCTGCTGCATGATCTCTTCTTTCATCGTCCACCTCCCGCAGTATTCGAGACCTCATCAGACTCCAGGGTCGCAAATTCCATGCTCGGTCCCTGTTTTTCGACGGCAAACTTCTCTGGCCATAGCCGATAGGCAATCCTCTCGATCCAGAGGTCAACATAAAGGCCGTTGTACAAGGCCACATAGAGACTCTGTTGCCAGGCTACCGGCAGCTGCACCCTTCCCGGTCCCTGAATCCAGGAGAGGAACAGGAAGGTCAGCATCACCCAAGCGGTAAAGACCTGGTAGTGGACGGAATTGCTGACAGAGACAGCGAAATCTGGTCCAAAGAAGCCATGAAAAAGGATATGCAGCACGTAGTAGACCAGCATCATCAGTACCGCCAGCACGGCCGCGCCGGCACGGCTGCCCCAACTGGGAAACAGCGTCCCCTTGATGAAGATCTGCGACATGGCGATACCAATGATGACCACAATCGCGAGGGTCACTGGGTGCCCCAGGGGTTGCAGCGCAAAAGCCAGGGCCAAACCCAAAGACGCCGCCAAACCCAACAGGGTACCGAGAAGCCAGGTCGCAAAGCCGCCCTTCTCTGCCTGCGGCTTCAGCTGCCGTAACTGGTCCACCCCACTGCTGGAACTGAGGAAGGCATGCGCCTTGTACAAGGAGTGTCCCAACAAGTGCAGTAGGGCCAGATAAAAGAGCCCCAAGCCCAACTCCAGCAACATGAAGCCCAGCTGTGCCACCGTCGACCAGGCCAGAGAGGACTTGATCGCCGTTTGCGTAATCATGACCAGCGAGCCAATCGCCAGGGTCAGCAAGCCAATGGCGCCCAAAAAGAGCAGAGCAGACTCTTCGCGCAGGAGCAGCGGGCTCATGCGCATGGCGACAATGGCACCACTATAGACTACACCCGCGTGCATCAAGGCCGAGACCGGGGTTGGCGCTTCCATGACCTGGATCAGCCAGCCGTGGAACGGAAACTGGGCACTTTTCAGGATCACCGCGAAGACCAGGAACCAGGCCGCCAGCTGCAACTGCCAGGGGAAGGCTGGAGACTGGGCAAGGACAGTGATCTTGCTGAACTCCAGCGTTCCCGCGCCGCTCGCCGTCAGGCCACTGGCGAGCAGCAGACAAAGATCGGCGGCACGACTGAACAGGGATTTTTTGTGCGCTGCCATGATCGCCTTGCGCCGGTCGTCGTAGAAATCGAGAAGACGGTGCAGGCTGAAGCCCGTCGCAATGATCGCCAGGGTGAAGAATCCCAGGTTACCGGCAATGGTCACCAGCAGAAAAAAACCGCCGGTGAGGGCAAGGAGACGAAAGAAGCGCGCCTGCGCCCAGTCGCCATCCAGATATTCGACACTGAACCGCGCCAGGATCATCAACACGAAGGACACCAAAGGCGCCAGCAGCATGGTCATGGCGTTGAGCTGCACCGACAGGTCGAGATGCGCCGCAGTGGCCGGCAAGGGCAGCGCGAACAGGACAAAGTCTCCCTGTGCACCCAGGGCGTAGCCCATGACTGCTGCCAGTGCAAGCAAAAATCCGGTAATGGACACAAACTGGATCCGCACCCGGTAGCGCTGCGCCGAGGCCATTCCGGGCAGCGCCTTGGGCAGGGCGGCTAAGATGTACAAAAGCGGTGTGATCAACAGCAGACCGCCCGTGACGGCAGTCAAGAGGTTGGTATTCATGGAGGATCTCCTGCTTGTACCCGATATTGGGTACGAACAGAGCTTATCCAACAAAATACATAGAATATAATTTTTTATTTAAAAATATTTTATTGATTATAATCTATGTAATTTGCGCAGGGCTTTGGCGCTGCGACCCTGGCTCACCTCCGGCTGGCTCTGGCAATGCATGTACTGGTGGCATCCCTCTGGCTGGTCGCCGCATCGAGCGAGTGTTGCAGGAAAACGCTTCGGAGTGAGGGTTCAGCAGCTCCCTCCACGGCACAGCCAGGCATCGCGCACCACTCCGTCACTGCCCAGAACCACATGCAACTCGCCCTGCTGACGCAGGCGTTGCCGCTCAGCGGCACCAAAACCGATTTCTTCCTCGAAATCGACCAGACAGCTCAGCAGATTCTGGTCCTGACCGCCTTCTACCAATCGACACTGGCAGTGGGCACCATCCCGCACGGCCACCCCGCCAATACTGGTAAAGCTGGCCAGCATTTGGTGCGCATCCAGATAATCAAGGATTCTCTCCTGCACCTGCGGCTCATCCCACAGCGCCATAACCATCTCCTTGGGACGAAAGCCCCACTTCGCTTCTCCGCTGCTTTCAGCATAGTGCAGTTGTGGACGATTTTCTTTGCCCGGATCCGTATCCTAGGCTTCGGCGCGACGGATCTGCCAAGTATGTTTTTCTTGACTATACTCTTAGCAAACTCGCAAGGAGAGCCGAATGCCCCTGCATCATGCCGCCGCCGTTGCCGTATTTGCCCTGCTCGCGCTGGGCCTGTTGTTCGGGCTACTGATGCTGGCACGCTACCTGGGCGGCCGCCATCCGAGTAGCAACAAGGACATCCCTTTCGAAAGCGGCTTGGGCGTCAGTACGGCCACGCATCCCGCCACTCCCATTCGTTTTTATCTGCTGGCGGTTTCCTTCCTGGTCTTTGAGCTCGAAGGTGCCTTTCTGTACGCCTGGGCGGTCGCTTTTTATGGTCTGCCACCAGCGGCACTCTGGGGCGGGATCGCCTTTCTCGTCATCCTTGCCCTGGGCTGGCTCTACGAATGGGCGATGGGAGGCCTGCGGTGGACATGAAGCGCGGGCCACTGGCCTTCTTTGCCGGACGGCTGGATGAGATCATTGCCTGGAGTCGCGCTGGTTCCCTGTGGCCGCTCAATTTTGGGACCTCGTGCTGCTTCATCGAGATGGTGGCGGCGCTTACCCCGCGGCACGACCTGGCCCGCTTTGGCGCCGAGGTGATCCGCAGTTCGCCACGTCAGGCGGACGTGCTGATCTGCTCCGGTACCGTCTTTGCCAAGATGGCGCCGATGATCGTCGAACTTTATGAACAAATGCTGGAACCCAAGTGGGTAATTTCGATGGGCTCCTGCTCCAATTCCGGGGGTATGTATGACGTCTATAGCGTGGTACAGGGGCTCGATCAGATCCTGCCGGTGGATGTCTACGTGCCGGGCTGCCCGCCGCGCCCCGAGGCCCTGATGGATGGCTTGCTGCTCTTGCAGCGGAAGATTCGCGCCCGCCCGGCCCGGGTTCTGGCGCAGGAGAACTGATGCTGCTCGCCGAGATCCTGCAGCGCCGCTTCGCCGCTCATCCTGCCGGTGACGCGCGCGACGAGCTGCCGGATTTCTGGCTACCGGAAAGTCAGATCCTCCCCGCCTTGGCCTACCTCCGGCAGGAGCGCGAGCCCGCCATGCGCCTTCTCTTCGACCTGACCGCGCGGGAAGAGGAGACTGCAAGCGGAAGTCAGCTCTGCCTGATCTACCACTTGCACAGCCTGCAGCCCGGCGACTGGCTGCGTCTGCGTGTGTCCCTGACGGGCGAAGAGGCACCCAGCTGTTGCGCGATCTATCCGGCGGCCAACTGGTATGAGCGGGAGATCTATGACCTCTTTGGCATCGTCTTTACCGGGCATCCCGATCTGCGTCGCATCCTGCTGAGCCCAGACTGGGAGGGACACCCCCTGCGCAAGGCCGAGCCTCTCCGCGCCACCGAGCGCCCGCCCCTGCGCTTTGAGCGCGGCTGCCTGCAGGAGCAGCTCGCCGTCTACAATCCCGAAGACGCCCCCGGCGAAGGAGAAATGCTGCTCAATGTCGGGCCGCACCATCCCGGCACCCACGGCATCCTGCGCTATCGCCTACGTCTGCGCGGCGAGCGCGTCGTGAGCGTCGATCCCGACATCGGCTATCACCATCGCGGCGTCGAAAAAATTGCCGAGGGACACAGCTACCACAATTTCATCCCCTATACCGATCGCGTCGATTACCTGGGGGGCGTACTCGGCGAGTGGCCCTACCTGCGCGCCGTCGAGACCCTGGCGGACATCCGCGTGCCCGAACGCGCCGAAGGGATCCGCACCCTGCTGGCAGAGATTTGCCGCATCGAGTCGCATTTGGTCTGGTTGGGCAGTTATGGCAATGACCTCGGCACCATGGGTCCGGCATTTTATGCCTTTCGCGACCGCTCCCTGCTCCTCGACCTGATCGAAGACTTCACGGGCGGACGCCTGCATCCGCAGTTTTTTCGCATTGGCGGGGTAGCCGAGGATTTGCCGGAGGACTGGCAAGAGAAACTGCGCCCGGTCCTCGACCGCGTCGAAGCTGGCCTGCGCGATACCCAAGCGCTCAGCATCGATAATGACATCTTCCGCGCCCGCACCCGCGGCATTGGCCAGGTGAGTGCCGCCATGGCCGAGCGCTGGGGAGCGACGAGCATCGTCCTGCGCAGCACCGGCAGCGCCTGGGATCTGCGCAAAACCGAACCCTACGGATTCTATCCGCAATTGCAGTTTGCCGTGCCCACCGCCAGCGACGGCGACGCCTGGAGCCGCACCGCCCTGCACCTGGAAGAGATTCACGAGAGCATCGGTATCCTGCGCCAGCTGCTGAAGATGATGCCGTCGGGCCCAGTGCTCGCGCGCGATGCTGCCGAGGCGCTAATGCCCAAGGACCGCACCCTGCAAGACATCGAGACCCTGATCCACCACTTCGAGCAGATGGCGGCGGAATTTGGCCCACCCGCCGGGGTGGCCCTGGGGCTGGGGGAGTCGGCGCGTGGGATGCTGGGGTATTTTGTCTGCAGCGATGGTGGCCCACGCCCGCAACGCCTGCGGGTGCGCACGGGCTCCTTTCCGCATGTGCAGATGATCACCGAGCTGGGGCAGGGTCTCGCCATTCCCGACTTCATCGCCAGTATTGGATCCTTGGATTATGTCCTCGCCGACCTCGACCGCTGAAAGCGTACCCACAGCCCTGCTCAGCCGCTTGCAGCAGGTGGTGGAACATGCGGGCAGCCATCCGGAGGCCGCCGTCTGCGATCTGTTGCGCATCCTGCAGGCGGAATACGGCTGGATCGATGACGACCGACTGCAGCTGGTAGCGCGTCTCTGCAGCATCAGCCCGGTGCGGGTGGAGGAACTTTGCACCTTTTATCCTCTGGTGTTGCGCGAGGACCCTGGACGCCATGTGCTGCGCATTTGTGACAGTATCGCCTGCCATCTCGCCGGCGCACCCGGATTATTGCAGATGGCGGTGGCGCAAAGCGGCGTGCCCCTCGGCCAGAGCAACGGGCGCTACAGCGTCCTGCCCCATGTCTGCCTGGGCCTCTGCGAGCGCGCGCCAGCGGCCTTTGTCGATGGCAAGAACACGGTTGCGCCTCTCAGCGCCGAGGCCCTGCGCCAGCTACTCCAGGACTGGGAGCGCGAGTCATGAGCATTCAGCCCCTCAGTATGCTCTTTGCGAGTGACGATCCAGCCAATCTCGACGCCTATCGCGCCGTGGGGGGCTACCAGGGGCTCACGCAGGCGCTGCAGATGTCTCCGGCAGATTTAATTGCCCTGGTGGAAAAATCCGGTCTGCGCGGCTGTGGTGGGGCGGGCTTTCCGACCGGTGTGAAATGGCGCCTGCGCGGCCTCGATGCCCCCGAGCCCCGTTATCTGGTCTGTAACCTGGATGAGACCGAGCCCGGCAGTTTCAAGGATCGCGCCCTGCTCTTTGGTGCCCCCCAGCAGATTCTCGAAGGCATGCTGATCGCCGCCCATGCCTTGGGGGTGCAGGAGGCGGTGATTTTCATCCGCGGCGAATATGCGGCCGGTGCCGAGGTCTTCGCCCGCGCCCTGGCCGCTGCCGAGGCGGCGAAATTGCTGGACCTGCCCGCCGGCCGGCTGCAACTGGACATCCATCTCTCCCTCGGACGCTACATCTGCGGGGAGGACTCCGCCATCCTCAACGCCATTGAGGGACGCCGCCCCAACCCCCGCAAGAAACCACCCCACATCTCCCAGAAAGGACTCTGGCAACAACCCACCACCGTCAACAATGCCGAATCCTTTGCCCAGTTGCCTGGGATCCTGCGCAAGGGCGTCGAGACCTATCAGGGCTGGGGGGTCAACGGGGGGGTGGGGACCAAGCTCTACAGCGTCTGTGGACCAGTGCAGAAGCCGGGGGTCTTTGAGCTACCCATGGGTACGACCCTGCGCGAGATTCTCTACGAACATGCGGGCGGGCCGCTGCCAGGACGGGAAATTCGCGGCGTACTGCCCGGGGGCGCCTCGACGCCCTTCGTCCAGCCCCAGGATTTCGACACCCCGATGCACTTCGATGCCATGGCCAAGATCGGCTCGCGCCTGGGCACCGGCGGTTGTATCGTCCTGGATGATCAACACTGCCCCCTCGATTTTCTTATTGCCACCACCCGCTTCTACGCCCGCGAATCCTGTGGCTTTTGCACCACCTGCCGCGAAGGTCTTCCCTATCTACTATGGTTACTGGAGAGGATCGAAAGAGGAGAAGGTGAAATGCGCGATCTCGAAAAAATCGAAACTCTGGGCAAGGAGATCGCCCCCAACAGCTTCTGTGCCTTGGCTCCAGGTGCCCTGATGCCGCTGCTATCGGGGATGGTGATCTTCCGTGACGAGATCGCGGCGCATGTGCAGGAAGGGCATTGTCCCTACGCGGTGCGCCATGGCTGAGGTCTTTTACCTGGATGGCGAGGCGATCCCCTTCCGCGCGGGGCAAAATGTCCTGGAGGCCGTCCTCGAACATCGGCAGGAAAGCAGCATCCCCTATTTCTGCTTTCATCCGGCCATGGGCAGCCTGGGAGCCTGCCGCCAGTGCGGGGTGATGGTCTATCCCCACGACGGCAAGCACCCGCCGCGCCTTACCATGGCCTGCCTGTTGCCCGCTAGCCGCGATCTGCAACTGGGGCGCGCAGAAGCCAAAGTACAGCACGAACACCAACTGATCAGCGAACTGCTGATGCGCAACCACCCCCATGATTGCCCGGTCTGTGACGAAGGAGGCCAGTGCCATCTGCAGAACATGACGGTGGCGAGTGGCCATGCCTACCGCGAATACGAACCAGAAAAGCGCCGCTACCAGAGCCAGGAGCTGGGTCCCCTGATCCGTCAGGAGATGAATCGCTGCATCACCTGCTATCGCTGCGTGCGTTTCTATCAGGATCTAGCGGGCGGCGAAGACTTTGGCGTTTTCGGCTCACGCGATCGGGTCTTTTTCGGTCGTCTGGAGGATGGCCCACTGGAAAGCCCCCTCGCCGGCAATCTCGCCGAGGTCTGCCCCACCGGGGTGTTTACCGACAAGGTCTACCATCAGGACTACCTGCGCCCCTGGGATCTGGAGGAAAGCGCCGGCATCTGCCCACACTGTAGTATCGGCTGCAATACCCGACCCGGTGCCGCCCGCGGCCACCTGCGGCGCGTCCGCCAGCGCTCCCATGGCGAAATCAATCCGCATTTTCTCTGTGACCGCGGCCGCTATGGCTTTCGCTACGTCGCCGCCGAGGATCGGCCGCGGCAGGCCCAGGCCGGGGGGCGCCGCCAGGATGTCGACAGCGTCCTCGACCGACTTGCGGCACGCCTAGCGGAAGGGCGTAGCGCCTTCCTCGGCTCGCCGCGGGAGGATCTCGACAGCAATCTGGCCCTCTTTGCCCTCGCGCGTGTCCTCGATGCCCCCTTCGCTGCCTTTTTCGAGCCCTGGGAGGAAGCCAAGGCGCGCGAGATCCTGGCCCTACCACACCCGCCGGCACCGGCCAGGATTTCCGCTTATGCAGAGATTCTCGTCATCGGCGCGGTGGAGCGGGTCGCGCCCACCCTGCCCCTGTTTCTGCGCGAGGCGCACGACCGCGGCGCAGCGATCAGCCTCCTGCGCTGCCTGCCCAGTCCACTGACAGCGCTGGCTGGCGAGGATCGTCTGTTACCCCCGGCGGATCTGCTCGATGCTGCCTGGGAATGGCTCGGACAGCGCCATCATCGGCCTTTCCTGCTGCTCATCGACAGCGAGTCGGTGGGGCCCGAACTCCTGCACCTGTTGCGCCGGGAAATCGGCACCTGGCCGGATGGCAGTGGCATCCTGCCGGTCTATCGCCAGGGCAACCTTCCGGGCGCCTCCTTTTACGCCGTCGATGGTCACGCCAGCCGTCTGCGTACTGCCCTTGCCGGGAACGACTATGACCATCTGCTGGCCCTCGGCCAGGACCCGCAGGAAATGGATGGGCTTTGGTGGCGGAGCCACGGCGACATCGATCTCAGCCTCATCGATCACCGCCGCAGCCTGTCCTGGGACGATGTCTGGCTGAGCCTGCCCTGCGCGGCGTTGAGCGAGCGGTCGGGGCTGTACTACAACGGCGAGGGGCGGCTGCAAGCGGCGGCAGTGGCCTACACCCCGGCACGGGAAGAGCGCCACTGGCGCCCGGAGCTGGGGCCGTTCCCACTGGCGGCGGGGGGCGCCCTGCGCGAGGAGCTCCTGCCCAGCCCCGTAGAGCTCTGTCGCGCCCTTGCCGAGCGCCTCGAGCTTTCCGAACGCTGGCAGGAGCGCCTGCGCTTCTACCGTGATTTTCTGCTGCGCTCTGCGCCCCGGCCGGGGGACCCTGGCGTGTTTTTGCCGGAAGAGCTGCGCGCCCGCTTCCGTCTGCACTCGGCGCCCCCACCCCGCGCCACGGACCAAGGCTGGAGCGTCTGCCGCTTCAGCCATTACAGCGAGGAAGAGCTCGCCAACGGCGCGCGGGAACTGCACAGCCTAGCACCCGCCAGTGCTGCCTGGATCGCTCCCGGGCAGCAAGATGCGCGACAGGTGCGACTCCGCGCCGTCGATGGCACGAGCCGGACCCTGCCGCTACGCGAACTACCGGACATGGCGGCAGAGGTCCTCGCCATCCCGCGCGCCGAACTCGTTTTCCTGGGTCTGCGTCCGGGCGACGGCGTCAATCCGGAGTGGCTGGACTGATGCTGCTCTTTGCGCAAATCGTCGCCATGTTCGTCACCCTGCTGGTGCTGCTGGGCATCGCCGGCTTTCTCGTCTTTGCCGAACGGCGTGTGCTGGGCCTGCTGCAAAATCGTCTGGGGCCCAACCGCCTGGGACCTTTGGGGATTGGACAGGCTTTGGCCGACGCTCTGAAACTGCTCTGCAAGGAAGATTTCGTCCCGCCCTTTGCCAGCGGCCTGCTCTATCGCGCAGCCCCAATTCTGGTCGCCTTCAGTGCCTTGGCGGGCTTTGCCGTGCTTCCCATAGCCCCGAGCATTTCTTGGGCGGGCGACTGGGAGATCGGTCTTCTGCTTATCCTAGCCCTGAGCTCCCTGCACGTCTACGGGGTATTTCTTGGAGGATGGTCGTCCAACAACAAGTTTGCCCTCTATGGTGCCATCCGTGCCGTGGCCCAACTGATCAGCTACGAACTGCCCATGGGCCTTGCCCTGCTCGCCCTGGTCCTGCTGGCCGGCAGTCTCGCCTTGCAGGGGCTCGGTGCGGCGGGTCAGCCGGTGCCGCTGATCGTCTATCAGCCACTGGGCTTTCTGATCTTTTTCATTGCCGGCATTGCCGAGACCCAGCGTCTGCCCTTTGATCTCGCGGAGGCAGAGAGTGAGCTCGTCGCCGGTTATCACACCGAATATGGGGGGATGCGCTTCGGCTATTTCTTCCTGGGAGAGTATCTTGGGCTCGTGCTCATCGCCGCCCTGATCAGCCTGTTCTATCTGGGTGCCTGGAGCGGTCCCTGGTTGCCGGGCTGGTTGTGGATGTTGCTCAAGACCGGCTTCATCATTGGCATCTTTTTCTGGCTGCGCGCCAGCCTGCCTCGGCCACGCTACGACCAGTTGCTGCATTGGGGCTGGAACGCCTTGCTGCCACTGTCCATCCTCAATCTGTTGCTGACGGCCATTGCCGCCGCCCTGTGGGGGACGCTATGAGACTGTGGCACGGCCTACTGGCGAGCTTGTGGACGACCCTGCGACAGCTTCGGCGCCGGGACACCCTGGAATATCCGGAGCAGCAGCCCAAACTGGGAGAGCGCTGGCGCGGGCGCCCGATCCTGACCCGCGATCCCGATGGCGAGGAACGCTGTGTGGCCTGCGAACTCTGTTCGGCGGTCTGCCCAACGCACTGCATTGCCCTGGAAGGGGCAGATCGCCCGAATGGTCGCCGCTTTGCGCAGAGCTTTCGCATCAATTTTGCCCGCTGTATCTACTGCGGACTCTGTGAGGAGGCCTGTCCGACGGTAGCGATCCAGCTTTCGCCGGAATTCGCCTTTGCCAAGACCGAACGTGGTGATTTCGTCTACCACAAAGAGGCCCTGCTCATCGACGGCACCGGCAAGCATCCAGAATACCGCTATTACGACCACGCCGGCGTGCGCACCCAAGCCCTCCCCGAGCCGAGAAACTGCGATCCGCGGAGCAACCTGCCATGATCTTCCTCGGCTTTTTCTTGCTCGTCGTGCTTGCCGCCTTGCTGTTGGGGGTGCTCTTGTTGCGCGACGCCATGTACGGGGTGATCGCCGTTGCCGCCGCCCTGGGCATCCTCGCCATCCTTTTTTATCTGCTCGGTGCGCCCTTTTTGGCGGCGATGGAGATCCTGCTCTATCTGGGTGCCATCCTGGTGCTGTTTCTCTTTACCCTCATGCTCATCGGACCCGAGGCCCGGGCCGCCGCCGTCCGGCAAAGTTGGCGTAGCGGCTGGCCCCTTGGCGCCCTGCTGCTACTGGCCTTCGCCCTGGCGCTGGCGGCCCTGCTCTGGCAGCAGCAACCCATCACCGCTGCGGTCCATGCCTTGGGGCCGGTCCTGCTGGGGCGCGCCCTCTTCGGTCCCAACCTGTGGTGGAGCGAAGCGGCAGCGGTGCTGCTCTTTGTGGTCATTGCTGCGGTACTGGTTTTGCATGCCGGGGAGAAAGACCATGATTGAGATCGCCCTGGCTGCCGCCGCCCTGCTCTTCTTTGTGGGTCTGGCCCTGATCCTGCTGCGCCGTAGCCTGGTCTTCTGGCTGCTCGGGGTAGAACTGCTGTTCAACGCCGCCCTGCTGGTAGCCCTGGCGGGGGGTGCCCGCTGGCACGCCATCGGCGGTCAGGTGCTGGCGCTCTTCATCATGGCCTTGAGCGGCGCGGCCCTGGCGCCAAGCCTCGCCCTGCTGCTGCGCATCCGCCGGGAGCTCGGCACCCTCAACGTCGATGGCCTGCGCATGTTGCGCGAACGGGAGAAGCAGGATGACTGACTGGCTCTTTCTCATCCCGGGCTTTCCCCTGCTCGGCGCCCTGATCAACGCCCTTTTTGGCGAACGGCTCGGGCCGCGCCGGTGTGGACGCCTGGCCGCCGCCATGCCCTTACTTTCTTCTCTGGTGGTACTCGCTATCTGGCTCGGCCCGGGCGCCGAGCCCGCCCTGCTCGACCGGCTCTGGACCTGGATGGCGGTGGGCGATTTTCGCGTGGATCTGACCCTGCGGGTGGATGACGTGAGCCTGGTGATGATCTCCATCGCCAGTTTCGTCGGTTTTCTGATTCACCTGTTTTCGCAGCAATATCTGCGCGGCGACTACGGCGAGCGACGCTACTATTTCTATCTCAATCTCTTCGTTGCCGGCATGCTCATCCTGACCATGGCGAACAATCTCTTGCTGCTCTATCTGGGCTGGGAGACCGTGGGTCTGTGTTCCTATGCATTGATTTCGCATTGGTACCGCGAACCGGAGAATGCCTGGGCGGGGCGCAAGGCCTTCGTCGTCACCCGCATTGGCGATACCACACTGCTGTTGGGCATCTTTTTGCTCTTTGCCCAGTACCATACCCTGAGCATCAGTACCCTTCTACCTCTGGTCACGGCGCATCCTGCGCCTGCCCTCTTGCTGGCGGCAAGCATCCTGATCCTGATCGGCGCCTATGCGAAATCGGCGCAGTTCCCGTTCCATATCTGGCTGCCGGATTCCATGGCCGGCCCCAGCACCGTATCCGCGCTGATCCACGCGGCGACCATGGTGACCGCCGGGGTCTACCTTTGTATCCGTCTGCTGGGACTCTTTGCTGCCGTCCCCGGCATGCTCGAGGCTATTGCCGTGCTCGGCGCCTGGACCGCTTTTTTTGCTGCCTCCTGCGGTCTGGCACAAGTCGACGTGAAGCGCGTCCTCGCCTATTCCACCATCAGTCAGCTGGGATATATGTTCATGGGTGTGGGCATCGGTGCCCCCAGCCTCGGGCTCTTTCACCTGCTCGTGCATGGCTGTTTCAAGGCCCTACTGTTCATGGCCTCCGGCGCCATCATCCTGATCTACGCCGACGATCACGACATCCGCCATATGGGCGGGCTCAAATACCGCCAGCCCTTCCTGCGCTGGACCTTTCTCGCCGGGGTCTTTGCGCTCGCCGCCGTGCCTCTGATTTCTGCGGCCTTCTACAGCAAGGACGCGATCATCAACGCGAGCTTCCTGGTAGCGGGCGGTGGCGTTCCTTACGCCCTCGGCTTGAGCGGCGCGGTATTGACGGCGGGTTACGCCTTCCGTCTGTATTTTCTGGTCTTCGAGGGCAAGCCCTCGGAACTGGAAGTGCCTTATCAGATGGGCTGGGGGATGAAGATCCCGCTGGCCCTCCTCGCGGCGGCAAGCATTGGCATTGGCTGGTTGCAGTTTCCACCCGGCTGGCCTGGGCCTCACCTCTGGGTGCACTGGCTGGCTCCCGAGCTGGGACTCCCGCCGCGCCCGATCGGGCTGGAGGGAGGCTTGTTGACCCTGGTGGGGGCATTGGCCACCTTCCTCGGTATCGCACTCGGTTACTGGGCAGCACGGCGCGAGCGTGCCGGACGCGGTCTCAGTCGCTGGCGGTTTCTGGCCAGCGGCTGGTGGATCGACGGCACGATCCTGCGCCTTTTCCCTGCCCCTTTCTACGCCCTTGGCAGATTCCTACGTAGTGGCGTCGAGAACCTGGGTGTGCAGGGACTGGCCCAGGGAGGGCTGCGCGACGGCCTGCGCCTGTCGGCCTATGCCCTGGCCCGCGGAGAAAATGGACTGGCAAGCCGGTATGCCGTGAGCATGATTGCCGGGCTCCTGCTCCTCCTGCTGCTGATCTGGAGCTGGCCACTATGATCGTCTCGCTGCTCGTCTTGCTACCTTGGGGCATCGCCCTGTGGCTGAGCCTAGCGCAGCGCTCGGCCGGTGCCCTGACGATTGCGGGCGCGCTGGCGGAGATCCTGCTCTGCATTCCCCTACTGGCGGGCGATCCTTCCGCCGTGGCGGCCATTCATCTTCCCCTCCTCGGCGCCCTGTGGCAGCTGCAGGCCAATCCCCTCGCGGATCTTTTTGCCCTAACGACCGCCCTGCTCTTGCCCGTCGCCCTAGCCGTGCAGTGGCACCACGACGAATATCTGCATCTGGCACGGATTCTGGCGGTGCTGCAGGGCGCCCTGATGGGCACCTATTTTGCCAACAATTTCCTCGGCTTCTACATCTTTTACGAGATCGTCGCCCTGGCGGCGGCCTGGTTGATCCTGCGCAGCGGCAAAAAAGACCGACGCGCCGCCCTGACCTTTCTACTGTATACGGTAACCGCCTCGCTGTTTCTGCTGCTGGCAGTCCTGCCCATTTACCTCAATCGCGGCAACAATACCGGTATCTATGATTTTTCCTGGATCCAGTTGAGTGGGAGTGACCTCTCCGGACAGATCCAACTGCTGCTCTTTCTGGGGATGCTGGCGGGGCTCGGAGTCAAGCTCCCTCTTTTTCCTCTGCACGGCTGGGCACGCGGAGCTTATGTGCAAAGCGCTCCCGCTGCCGCCCTCTTTCTTTCCGGGGCGACGGTGCTGGCAGGCGTCTATGGGCTGGTGCACTGGGCCGTGCCCCTGCTGCCCCGGGGAGCGTTACTCTTCAGTCCCGCCGGCATCATCCTGGCAGCCATCGGCACCCTCTACGGCGCCTTCCTCGCCCTCAGCACCAGCGAGCTGCGCGAGACCGTTGCCTATAGCAGTGTCAGCCACATGAACCTCGTTGCCCTCGGAATCTTCGCCCTACAGGAGCAAGCGTGGAGCGGCGCGCTCTTTCTGAGCATCGCCCATGCCGTCCTCGCCGCCGGACTCTTTACCGTGCTGGCAGTACTCGAGGCGCGTGGCCTTGGCAGCAACTGGGAGGGTCTGGGTGGACTGTTCCGGCGCATGCCACGCTTCGGTGCCTGGACCCTGCTGTTTTTCCTGATGGCCCTGGGCCTGCCCGGGTTGGGGAACTTTCCTGGTGAGTTCCTGACCCTGCTCGGCAGTTTCCGCGTCCTGCCGCTTTGGGCGGGTATCGCCACCCTGGGCATGATCGTCAACCTGGTGGTCTTTCTGCGCGCCTATGAACGCAGCATGCTCGGACAGATCAATCCGCGACTGCCGGCGCAGATTGCCGACCTCGCTCAGCGGGAATGGTGGATTTTTTTGCTCCTGGGCGCGGCAAGCCTCTATCTGGGCCTGGGGAGCCAGACCCTGCTCAGCGATTTTGCTCAGCTCCTGCCGGTACACAGCCCATTGCTGATCGGGGGTGCGCATGGTCATTAGTGCGACGCTGTGGGCGCCGATCGCCGTTGCCATTGCCGCCCTCCTGGCCTTTTTCTTCGACCTGCACCCGCGCCTCGGCCGTCTCGCCCCGTACTGGGGGGTGCTGGGCAGCCTCGGCGCCGCTGCCCTGGTGCTGCATGGTCGCCTCGACTTGGGCCAGGGTTTCTACTGGGACAGTAGCGCCACGATCCTCGGCACCTATCTGGGTTTGGCCAGTGCCATGCTCTTTCTGCTACTGGCCCGTCATCCTTTGCTGCAACGCATGCCTGGGGCCTTTACCGGACTTTGCTTGAGTGTGCTGCTGGGAGCGCTCCTGCTGGTGGGCAGTGATGAACTGATCGGGCTGTTCATCGGCCTGGAGTTGCAGGTCCTGCCGTTCTTTGCGCTCTTTGTCTGGCCCGGCTCTTCGTCCCGCGCCCTTGAGGCCGCGATGAAATATGCCTTGCTGGCAGCCCTCGCCTCGGCCCTCTTTGCCCTGGGTATCGCCCTGATCTACCTGGGGAATGGTGACCTCGCCCTGAATCCACCGCTGGGACCGATCAACGGTACCTTCGCGGCGCGCCTGGGCTTTATCCTGCTGCTCGCCGCCCTCGGCTTTGAGCTGGCGGTCGCCCCCTTTCATGCCTGGGTGGCGGATATCTATGCCGGCGCGCCAACCCCGGCGGTGCTGTACCTGGGGGCGGTGGGCAAGGTCGCCATCATGGGAGTGCTGATCAATCTGGCCGGGGTCTCTGGCACCTGGCTCCTGCCCTATCTGGCCCTGGCGGTGCTCAGCATGGTCATCGGCAACCTGCTTGCCTGGCGTACCCCTTCTTTCCGCCGCCTGCTCGGCTACTCGGCGGTTGCGCACGCCGGCTATTTTTTCGCTGCCCTCGCCGCTGGCCCCTTGGGCCTGATCATCGCCACCTTCTATGCCGTGGTCTACGGTCTGATGCATATGGGGATTTTTGGCCCTTTGCTCAGCCTGCCTGAGGGAACTGACGAAATTCCCTGGCGTCACCTGCGCCAGCAGGCACCGCTGGCCGCAGGACTGCTCGCCGTGAGCCTGTTGTCCCTTGCCGGGATGCCACCGAGCCTGGGCTTTTTTGTGAAACTTGGCGTCCTGGTAGCCGATATCCACGCCCAGGTCTGGGGTCTTGCCATCGTGCTCATCCTGGGCAGCGCCCTGTCCTTCGCCTACTACCTGCCCAGTCTCTGGCGTCACCCGCACGAGCAACGCAGTCTGGCGCTCTGGCAACCTGCCATCCTGCGCTTGTATGCCGCTGCGGGAATGCTGCTGCTCGGTCTCGGCTGGCTCCTGTTTCCGCTGTTCCTGGGACAATAACCCGGTTGGCAGCGCCGGGCAGATACTGCATAGTCGCATACTTTCCCATACTGGAAGCCGAGAAAGCCTGTACGTCCGGATGAAGATCCCGAAGCTCTCGACCTATCGCGACCTCCTTCCCCGTCTACGCATCAACTTCGTCACCGCTTTGCTGATCTGGTTCGGGGTGTTCTGCGGCTATTATTTTTTCAGCCGCGGTCTCGATCCGGTGCCCGGGCCGCTGGCGGCGAGCCTCGTCAACTGGGATGCCAAGTGGTATCTGGATATTGCGCAGCACGGATACCAATATGTGCCAGGCTCGCCGGCGGGGCAGAACATCGTGTTTTTTCCCCTGTACTCCCTGATCCTGGCAGTGCTGGGCAAGATCCTGCCCTTTTTCGCGCTGGCCAATATCGGCATTTGGCTGGCGGCGGGAAGCGGAGTCCTGTCGATCTTCCTCTTCCATCGCTTCGCCCGCGAGAATCTGGAAGAGCCTGCAGCCAATGCTGCCACCTGGTTCTACGCCCTCTCTCCGGCGGCCTTTTTCTTTGCCAGCGATTACCCCACGGGCCTGATGAATGTCCTGGCACTCCTAGCACTGCTTGCCTGGCACAGGGAAAGACCAGCTCTGACTGCCTTCTGGCTGGGCCTGGGCAGCGCCAGCGGCCCGCTGATGGTGTTCTTTGCCTTTGCCCTTTGCTCAATATTGGCCTGGCAGCGTTGGCAAGAACGGTCCTGGCGGAGCTTGGGGGGGTCAGTGCTCCTGGGGTTGTTTGCCAGCAGCGGGCTCATAGCCTTCATCGTGTATCAGTATGTGATTTTTTCTGCGCCACTCGCCTTCATCCATGGCCACGCTTCGTACCTGGGTGAACTATCGCCGCTGCAAAAGCTCACCAACATTGTCCACCTGTACCCCTTCTCTGGCGCCGACTACACGCCCCTCTGGCAGGCGCTGGCGGGAGAAGTCACCACCCTCAATCCGGCGCGTTCGGTGTACTTTTTGATGAATGCGAGCGTCTTGGCCATCAACCTCGCCGGGCTGCTCTACTTCGTCTGGCGTCGCGCCTGGGCCTGGGCCTGGATTGCGCTGGTGCTGGTGGGCGCCTACCTGTGGTTTCAGGGAGCTTCCCAGGGACCGGTTTCCACGTACCGGCTCTTGTATCTGAATTTGCCGCTCTTTTTACTCGGTAGCCAGCTCTGGCAATGGCGTCCTCGCTGGGGCTACGTCGCCCTGACCCTCAGTGCCGCTGCGCTCTTTTTGCAGTCTGCTTTTTTCGCTTCTGGTCATTGGGCGTTTTGAGAGGGGATGAGGGCTTCGAATATCCGTCAGACTGACCAAGGCGACAGCCGCGTCCACATCCCGGTTGGCCTGCTCCTGCCATAGCCGCGCTGGCTGAGCTGTTCGTCCACGAAGGACTTCAGCGTTTCCGGGAGCGAGATGTTCATCGTGCTCATGGCCCAGTTCTGGGTTCCTTGGCAAAACTTGGCAAGATTCGAATTCCAATATGGTTTCCTTCATGCGTAAGCCATATATTATTTTTATATGACAATAGACAGACTGACGAGCACGCAGCAGCCTTACAGTGGCATACAAGCCAAAGCTACCGCGAAATTGACAAATCTTCCGCTCTCGCCTACCTTATAAAAAAAGGCGATGAAGTCCGCCTCGAACCGCCCCCGTGGCTAATGACTTCTACCACATCCCCGCAAAATGGGGTGGTAGATTGTCTTCTGTAGGCAGGGGGAGGTGCACGTTGAAGGATATTTTCTTGCAGGTGGCGCAGGTCCTGACGGTCCTGTTGCTCTCGCCTCTCCTGCACGGGTTCATCGTCAAGATGGAAGAGAAGGTCCAGCGCGGCCAAGGTCCTTCCATCTTCCAACCCTATTGGGATCTCTGGAAGCTTTTCCACAAAACGCAGCTGGTGCCGGAAACGGCAACCTGGGTATTCTTCTGGGCGCCGGTGGTGGCTTTCGTGGCGATGATGATCGTGCCCATGCTCATCCCGGTGCTGACCAATTTTCCTCTGCCCCTTTCCGATATGGGAGACATCCTCGGCGGCGGTCTGATCCTGACCCTGGGGAGCTTTTTCATCTTGCTCGCCGGGCTCGACACCGGCCAGCCCTTTGGCGGTCTGGGATCGAGCCGGGCGGTGATGCTGGGCATCCTGGCGGAGCCGACGCTGATCCTGGTCTTTGTCGGCATCACCTTTCTCGATCATTCGATGCTGCCCTTTGTCGCCAATCACCTGCTGGCACAGAGTCCAGTGGCGTACTGGAGCCCGGCCCACATCTTTCTGGTCCTCGCCTTCATCATCCTGCTGACGGTAGAAACCGACCGTCTACCCATCCATTCCACCATCCCCTATGAAATCTACATGATCGACGAGGCGCGGATACTGGAATACTCCGGGCCGCTACTGGCGCTACTGAAGTGGGCGAGCTGGATGAAGCAGTTCATCCTCTACACCATCTTTCTGAATGTCTTTCTCTTCCCGTGGGGCCTGTCGGTCAGCGGGGACTTTGGCTCGGTATTGCTGGCCCTGCTGGTCATCCTGGCGAAATATGGCGCCGTGGGGCTGTTCATGGTGATGGTGGATACGGTGCAGTCGCGCCTGCGTTTCTATCGCTACCAGGAGCCGCTGGCCCTGTCCTTTCTCTTTGCCGTACTCGCCATTGTGGCGGACCAACTCTAGGAGCCTGCCATGCTGATCTTCCATCTAGGCCCCCTGGCAACGTCGCTGTTCAGTCTGCTCGCCATCCTCGCCCTGGTGCTGTCTTTCGTGATGCTCGGTTCGCACTGGCTGAAAAATCATGTCTATGCCTTTGCCGCCGAGTCCTGGGTAATCGCCGCCATCTCGGCCTCCATCGGCTACTACGGACACTACCCGGAGCTCTATATCATCGCTGCCCTGTCGGCGCTCTTTCGCGGCAGCCTCCTGCCCTATCTGGTCCTGCGCCTGGTGAAACGCCTGCACATCAATCGCGAATTCACCCCCTTACTCAAGCCCTCGTCGAGCATGCTCCTGGGGGCGGCCCTGGTGATTTTTTCCTATGAGGTGGCGCGACAGCTCGGCGTTTCCCTGCATCTCACCGACAACATCGCGGTACTGGCGCTCACCTGCATGTTCAGCCTGAAATTGATCGGCTTTTTGATGATGATTCTGCGCTCCGAGGCCATCAGTCACATTCTCGGCCTGCTGGTCATCGAAAATGGCATTTTTCTCGGCTCGCAGATCATCGTTCCTGGCATGCCGGCACTGCTGGAGCTGGTCATCATTTTCGATCTGGTCACCATCGTCATGGCCTTTGGCATGCTGGTCCGCTTCCTGCAAAGTCACGCCGGGACCACCAGCAGCCGCGGCCTGCAGAAACTGGTGGGCTAAGCATGGTCGACTTCAATGCCCTGATCGCCGCCTTGTGGATCGTGCCATCGCTGGCGATTATTGCCATGCTCGCCATTCGCCGCCCTAGCTGGGGAGAGTTCCTCAATCTGGCCAGCGCCCTGGTGGTATTCGGCCTGACCCTGACAATTCTGGTCGCCGCCCCGAATAATGCCGTAGTCAGCGCCGACCAGTATATCCTCATTACGCCACTGGGGGCTTGGGTGCTCTTCTGCGTCGGCGTCGTCTATCTCCTGGCCTCGATCTATGCCATCGGCTACATGCGCCTGCTACCGGAGGAAAGACCGCGTCTGCACAAATTTTACGCGCTGCAGGCGGGTTTCGCCCTGACCATGCTGATCGCGCCATTGATGAACAACCCGGGCATTTTCTGGATCGCCATCGATTTTACTACCATCGTCAGCGCCTTTCTGGTGGGCTTCGAACGCGAGGCGGAGTGCATCGAGGCGGCCTGGAAATATCTGATCGTGGTCTCCGCGGGTCTGGCCCTGGCCCTGCTCGGTATCATCCTCTTTTATTGGGGCGGGACCTTTACCCTCGGACCCACCTATGCCCTCACCTGGGAGAACCTGCGCCTGACGGCTCCAAAGGTGCCAGAAGCGCTGCTGTTTTTCTCGTTTCTGCTCACCCTCGTCGGTTTTGGAACGAAAGTGGGTCTCGCGCCGATGCATACCTGGCTCCCCGATGCCCACAGCGAAGGTCCGGCCCCTGCCTCGGCGATGCTTTCCGGCGCACTGCTCAATATTGCCCTGCTCGGCATTTATCGTTTCCTTTCCATCGTCGACGCCGGGGGGTATAGCCTTATGAGCCACACGGCGCTGCTGGTCCTGGGGGTCATCTCTCTGGCAGTAGCGGGGCTCTTCATCGTGCGCCAGGATGGCGCCAAGCGCATGCTCGCCTATTCCTCCCTGGAGCACATGGGCGTGTTGGCCATGGGCTTTGGCTTTGGCGGACCGATCGCCTTCGCCGGGGCCATGTACCACATGATCAACCACTCACTGACCAAATCCCTGATGTTCTTCGGTGCCGGCAACATGATGCGCGCTTACGAAAGCAAGTCGATGAGCCAGATGCGCCGGATCCTGCGCTACTATCCCTTTTCCGGTGGGGTCTGGCTGCTGGGGGCGGTGGCGATTACCGGGGCGCCGCCCTTTGGTCTCTTTTTGTCGGAGATCACCATCCTGCGTGGCGGCATACTGAGCGCTAACCCTTGGGCCGTATGGGTAATGGCAGTGTTGCTGATCCTCATCTTTACCGCCTTCCTGAATCACTTTCGGCGCATGATCTGGGGTCCAGAGCCAGAACCCGGCAAGGAACCGACCCTCAAGTTATCGCTGTGGAACATCCTGCCCATGCTGCTTGCCTTCGTGCCCATACTGGTGCTTGGCCTGTGGTGGCCCAATGGCCTCTGGACCTTTTTTCAACATGCCTTTGCGGTGGCGCCATGAGAACGTCTCCCTTCACTCCTCAACTCGAAGTCCACGAGATCACGGCTGACGCCCTCGAAAGCCGTGCGCAGGACTGTCTGCAGCAAGGCATGCGCTTCCTCATGGCCTGGCATGACTGGGAAGAGGACGATGTCTGCGTCTTGCGCTATCTGCTCAGCCGTCCGGGGAACCCCCAGTTTTTGCTCTGGGAGCTGCGTGCCTCACAGCAGATCCCTTCCCTGGCGAAGCTGGTCCCGCTGCTCGGCTGGTACGAGCGAGAGATGCAGGAACTGGGAGGGGTCGAGTTCCTTGATCATCCCGAACCCTATCCCCTCGTGATTCACGAGGGCTACCAGCTCGCCGCAGCACCCCTTGGCCCGCAATACAGCGGTGAAAGCATCACCGGCGCCTACGCATCCCCCACCATGCCCGAGATTGCCAACGATCAGGTGCAGGATCTCTATTGGGGGCCGGTGCGGGCGGATTTCGTGGAGACGGGAGAGTTCCACTTCTCGTATATCGGCGAGGCAATCCTCCATTATCACCCGCGCCTCTTTTACAAGCATCGTGGCCTGGAAAAGCGCTTTCAGGGCATGTCCGCGGAGTCGGCGGTGTTCCTCGCCGAGCGCGTATCCGGCGTGGGGAGCGCCTGCCATGCCTTGACCTACTGCCAAGCGGTCGAGGCAGCCTGGGGCATCGAAGTGCCGTGGCGGGCACAGTTGTTGCGGGTGATCATCGTGGAGCTGGAGCGCCTCTATAATCATCTCCATTTCTTCGGGCTGCTCGCCAAAACCACGACGCTCAAGGTGGGCTCGGCCACCGGTCTGCTACTCGAAGAGCGGGTCAAACAGCTGAACGGCAAGCTCACCGGCTCACGTTTCCTGCGTGGGCTGTTCTGCGTTGGCGGATTGCGCCGCGATCTCGCTGCCGAGCATCTGGACGGCGATCTGGAGACCTTCATTTACGAAGCCGATGCCTACCTGCAAGACCTTCACGATACTGCCACTCACCTCGATCGCCTCATGGGTACGGGGGTGCTGCCCAAGCAAGCCGCCTTCGATCAGGGAGCGACCGGCCCGGTGGCGCGCGCCTCCGGCCTGGATCGGGATCTGCGCCGTGACCATCCCTATGCTGCCTACCACAAACTGCGCTTCAACGTGCCGGTGCGCGAAAAAGGCGATGCCATGGCCCGTGCCGAGGTACGTGCCGAATCGCTGCGCGAGGCGCTGGCGTTGATCGTGCAGGCAGCGGGCCGCCTCAAGCCGGGGCCCGTGCGCGCCGATTTTGCCATCCCCGATGGCGAGCAGGCGGGGCTGGGTTGGGCAGAAAGCCCACGCGGCTCCCTGCTCTATGCCGTGCGTATCCGTGCGGGGAAACTACAACGGGTGAAGATCAAGTCGCCATCATTTTCCAACTGGCGGGTCTTTCCCCTCACCGTACACGACACCAACCTGATGGACTATGCCATCAATGAGGCCAGTTTTGGTTTGACCATTGCTGGTTGCGATCGCTAGGGGGACGAGATGCCATTCTGGACCTGGACAGGAATCAAGAACGGTCGTGCCAACACCCAATGGCCAGCCCGTGGGCCAGACGGTCAGGAGGGAGTGCTGGGGATGCCCCGCTGGCAACCGGAGCGCTGCGTGCCGGACTGTCAGGCCTGCGCCGATGTCTGCCCAACGGCAGCCATTCACCGCGAAGACGACGGCATGAGCATGGATTACGGGCGCTGCATCGTCTGCCAGGCCTGTGTCGAGGCTTGCCCACAGGAGGCGATGCTGCCCTCGGGGGACTGGGCCTTTGCCGTGCGCGACCGCCAGGATCTGCACTGGCAAGCGACGCTAAGCAGCCCTGCCGCCAAGGACTTGCAAAACAAAGTGGTGGGCAGCCTGCGGCGCAGTCTGCACATCAAGCACGTGGATGCCGGCTCCTGCAATGGCTGTGAGTCGGAAATCGGCGCCCTCGACAATCCTTTTTATAACCTGCATCGCCTGGGGATCTTCTTCACCCCCTCGCCCCGCTTTGCCGATCTACTGCTGGTAACCGGACCGGTGACCGCCCCCATGCGTAACCCCCTGCTGGCTACCTGGGAGGCCATGCCGGAGCCTCGCATGGTACTCGCTGTCGGCGCCTGTGCAGTCTCCGGGGCACCTATGGATGCTGGCTATGCCGGCGGGCATGGTCTGGATGGCGTGCTGCCAGTAGATGTCTGGCTGCCCGGCTGCCCGCCCAATCCGGCGGCGCTCATCCATGCCCTGCTTCTGCTCCTGGAGCGGCAGCCGCAGCGGGTAGAAGGAGGCCATTATGCTGACTAGTTTTGCCATCGCCGTCCTACTCCTTCTGTTGACGATTCCCTTGGGGCTGCTGCGTCTGACGGTTCTCGCACGGCTGACGGTGCTGGCCGGCAGCATTGCCATTGTGGTAGGCAGCGCCCTGGCCTTACCCCAGTCCCAGCAAGCGGCAGTGCTCTGGCCCTTGAGCGCGGAGCTGGTGAGCTGGATGCTGCAACCGGCGGCGGCCTGGCTGCTCTTTTTTGGGGCGCTGGCGGCCGTTGCGGCCTTTCTTTCGCCTTGCCGGGCGCGCCGCCCGCACCTCTGGTATGCCGGCGCCGCAGTTGCCTTGCTGGGCAGTCTTGGCGTGGCCGGCCTGCAGGAAGGCATCGCCTTTTTGATCGCCTGGGAATTCCTCAGCTTTGGCGGGGCCATTCTGTTGCTGGCGGATCGCGGCGAGGCCGTGGCACGTTCGGGGCTGGCCAATCTCTACATGCTGGCCTTGCTGGAGATCGGGGCAGTGGCGCTGCTACTCTGCGTGCTGCTGCTTGGCGCCAGCGATACGCAGTTTTCCACCTGGGCCGCAAGCTGGGCGCAGTACCCCAATACTGCCTTTGGCATTGCCGTGCTCTTTATCATTGGTTTTGGCGCGAAACTGGGCCTTCTGCCCTTCTACGAATGGTATCCCGGAGCCTATGGCAGCGGCACCGGCGCTTCCGGAGCCCTGCTTTCCGGCATCGTGCTGAATGTGGCTTTTTTTGCCCTTGGACGGGCCATCCTCGACTGGCTACCCGTCGGCTCGGCCACCAGCACGGGCATCCTGCTCGTCGCCGTCGGTACCGTATCGTCCATCCTCGCTATTCTCTACGCCTTTCAGCAGGATGATTGGCGTCGTCTGCTCTCCTTTTCGACGGCAGAGAATGCCGGCCTGGCAGTGGTGGCGCTGGGTGCTGCCTCGCTCTTTCGCGCCGAGGGCTTTGTCGCACTGAGCACCCTGGCCTGGACCGTGGCCCTGATTCATCTGGGGGGCCATAGCCTTGCCAAGGGCAGCATGATGCTGTCTGCCGATCGTGCTGCCGACGTCAAGGGTGACTATCAGATCGCGCAAAGCCGGATCCTTGCCCTGGCCCCCTGGACTCTGGGCTTCGGGGCGGTGCTAGGGGCCATGAGTCTGGCCGCCATGCCCCCCACCGCTGGTTTTGCCGGCGAGTGGTATCTCTTTCAGACCGTCTTTCAGGACTTCCATTTACACAATACCGCCGCACGGATTGCCCTTGCCCTGAGCGGAGCCGGACTGGCGCTGACCGCCGCCATCGCCCTGGCGACCATGATCAAGGTCTTTGGCGTCGGACTCCTGGGCGGTGGGGAGGCGCGTCGGCGTCCTGGCGGCACCTGGCCCGTCCTCCTGCTGGGTCTTCTCGTCCTGCTCTATGCCGTGGTCCTGCCCTGGAGCCTGCACTGGCTGCGCTTTGCCCACTGGCCAGCTGACCCCCAAGCCGTCCAGGCCATGACCCAAGGGCCAATTCTCATTCCGCTGCACTTCCACTTTGCCTTCATTTCGCCCCCCTTGCTCTTGCTGGTAGGGCTGCTCTTTGCCTTGCTGCCCGTGGGTCTCATCGTTTGGGGCCATTTGCAACAAGGACGGCGACGGGTACCGGTCTGGGCGCACGGCCTGCGTCAGGTGCCGGCACCAAATGCCGTCACGGCGCTTGCCTTCTCCAATGCCCTGCGGGTGTTCTACAGCTTCGTGTATCGGCCTACGAACGATCTGCAGCGGCAACATCACGGGCGGGAATATTTTGTGCGAGAACTACATTTCAATTACAGCGAGGCACCATTTTTTGGGCCGTGGCTCTTTCGTCCCATAGTGCGGCTGACACAGATTTTGGCAGACCGCATCGGACTCGCCCTGCAGAATGGTTCACTGAATGCCTACTTAGCGTATATCGGGCTCTTGCTCATCGTCATATTCGCCAGTGTTTTCTATAGTTGATGGTAAGGAGAAAAAATAGATGTTCGCCACGTTTGGGTTCATAGCGCTTTTCGCCATTCTTGGCGCCTGGGCCCGCTATGGACAGTCGCTACTGGTGCAGACGGTGTTTGGCCGGAGCTTTCCCTGGGCCACTCTCAGCATCAATGTGATGGGATGTTTCATCATGGGATTCCTGTTTTTCGAAACCTTGGAGCGCATTTCCCTGAGCCCAGAATTGCGCACCGGTATGCTCACCGGGGGCCTGGGGGCCTATACCACGTTTTCCACCTTTTCGCTGGAGACTTTGGTGCTCTTCGAAAATGGCGAACCAGTGAAGGGATTACTGTATATGTTCTCTTCCCTGTTTTTATGTGTGGCAGCGGCCTTTGCTGGTGCCTGGATTTCGCGCAGCATCTGAGAGGTGAAGCATGACGACGGTATCGGTAGTACGCGTGTATATCAAAGAGGGTGATAAACACGACGGGCACAATCTCATGGAAGAGATTTTTCGCATGCTGCATGACCAATACAAGGTTCATGGGGTGACGGCGTTCCGTGGCATTGCCGGCTTTGGCAGCAAGGGTACGGTCCATGCCGATGACGTGCTGCGACTGAATGTGCATCTCCCCTTGGTTCTGGAATTTTTCGACGAGCCGGAGGCCGTGGATGCGGTCATGCCGCGCCTGCAAGAGCTGGTGCCCGCCAACCACATCCTGCGCTGGGAAGCGGAGTGTGGCTGCCCGTGAACCACCATTACTGTCCGCTCTGCTACGCGGAAATTCCCATCGGCAGCCAGATCTGCCCGGCTTGCGGGCGGGACATCGAGGCGTGGGAGCGCAACACCCCCTATTTTGATCGCTTGGTCTGGGCGCTGCGCAATCCGCACTCCGAGGTGCGCATGGGCGCCATCCTCAGCCTGCAGAATCAGGGCCGGGCAGAGGCCGCCGTCCCCCTCGCCGAGTGTGCCCTGCAGTCCGACGTGGATGTGGTACAGGGTCTGGCGGTGGTAGAGGCCATCGCCCGCTTGCCCAACGGTGCGGAAAAGTTGCAGGCACTTTCACTGCTCGAAAAGCATCCCGCGCACAGTGTGCGGGAAGCGGCCAGGCAGCAACGATTGCTGCTCGGCAAGGAGGATTGATGCGGATTCGTCGCCTCGTACTGGATGTCGACAAGGCTTTTGCCAGACCCAGTCTTCTCGACATTGCCCGCGCCATCGAGCCAGTGGCTGGGGTGGAGGGGTTCAATATCTCGGTCGAAGAAGTCGACCAGGAAACCGTCGGGACCTTGATCAATGTCGAGGGAGACAACATCGATGTCAGCGCACTGCTCGCGGCAATCGAGAAATGCGGGGCTGCCGTGCACGGCATCGAAGAAATCGTTGTTGGAGAGCGGATGGTGGAATACCGCCACCGAGCTGGTAAATGAGAATTGGGCCGGAACAGCTCTTCCCCATTGTGCTCGGCGTGGCCGACGGTACCTGCACGTCTCTGGTACTGGCCAGTCAGAAAATGCTCGCCGGCACCTTCGATCTCTGGCAAGCCCTGCGCATCGGGATCCTCAGCTCAGCTGCGGGGTTTCTTCCCTTGTGGGTGGCAGAGTACGCCAGCCTGCGCAATGAATTGGCACGTATGGCACGGCAGTTGAACCAGCCTTCTGTGCGACCGTTGCTGCGCAGCGATCTGGGCTTGAGCGCCCTGCACAGCGCCTGGTTCACTGCCGGCCTCGCTACCCTCAGTAGCTTTCTTGGTGCCTGCCTACCCCTTGGCGCTGCGGTTTTGTACCCACGACAAATTTACCTGCCGCTCCTGATGGCCAATCTGGTGCTGATGCTGGTGGGTATCGGCCTGGGCCGTTGGGTAGAGGGACGCCGCTGGGTCTGGGCCCTGGGTTTGATGGCAATCGGCAATGCCCTCGCATTGCTGGGGCTGAAGGTGGGGATCTCATGAGTCCGGTGCTGAGCCATTTTTTGCTCAACGGTGTGCAGATGGCATTTCTGCTGGCTTTCTCACCCCTCTTGGAGGGGATCCTGCATCGTCTGGAGGAAATTATTCAGGGCAAACAGGGTCCCAGTATCTGGCAGACCTATCGGGATATCTGGAAACTCTTCGGCAAGGATGAGGTGATTTCAGAAGAGAGCAGCTGGATATTTCGTCTCGCACCCCTGATCGCTTTTGTCATGCCCCTCTTTGTGGTGCTGTTGATTCCCGCAGTGACCGCCTTTCCACTCTTTTTCGCGTTCATGGGAGATATGGTCGCGGTCGGCTTTCTCATGGCCATCGCCGGTTTCTTTGTGGCCCTGGCCGGCATGGACACGGGCAATGTTTATGCCGCCGTCGGTGCCAGCCGCACCCATATGGTCGGTTTCCTGGCAGAACCGGTGTTCATCATGGTCTTCTTCAGCGTCTCCTATGTGGCCAACAGCACCATACCCTACGTTGTCAACGCCACCTGGGCGACATCCTGGGGCAGCATGCTGCAACCGGCGCATCTCCTCGTCATCCTCGCCTTTTTCCTGCTGATTCTGGCAGATGAGGGCCGCATTCCAGTGGATAGCCCCGCCGGCAAGGTCGAGATCGCCATGATTGGGCACTCAAAAGGACTGGAATATTCCGGCAGCAGTGCGGCTTTGATGAAATGGGGCGGCGCCATGAAGCTCATGGTCCTGGCGCTGATTTTTGTCAATGTGTTGATCACTCCCTGGGGCTTGAGCAGTACCACCCAGCCTCTCGATGTCCTGCTCGCCATTGTGCTCGTCTGTCTCAAGTTGTTGGGTTTTGTTGTCGTCCTTGCCTTGGTCGAGACGAGTCTGGCCAAGTTACGTTTGTTTCGGATCACGGAATTTCTGGCGGTCGCTTTTGTGATCTGCCTTTTTGCCGTGAGCGTGCGCCTCGTGGGGATCGGCTGATGCAAGTGTCTTCTGTTGCCTTCCACCTGGATGGTTCCATTGCCGCTCTCTTTATCGTGCTTGGGCTGGGCTCGATGGTTGCCCGCCAGATGTATGCGTCTCTGCGTTTCTTCATGTGGCAGGCGATTGCACTCACGCTCTCTGCCCTGGTGCTGGCGGCCAGTCTGCAAGCCATCAATCTCCTCTGGGTCGCGATCATCACCTTCGTCACCAAGGTGATCGCCGTTCCTTTGGTACTGCGCTGGGCAGCCGGTGCAGAGGTCTACGGCCGCCGCGAGGTGGATCAGGTCATCGGCATCCCGACCACCGTGCTGGCCGCGGCGATGCTCGCCCTGCTCGGCTGGTTTGCGGTAGCGCCGACACTGCCACTGCTGCAGGGCGTCCCCTTTGCTCCGCTGAATCTGCCCACTGGGCTTATCATGGTGCTCTGGGGGGCCTTCACGGTCGCGATTCGCCGCGAGAGTGTAGCGCAACTCATGGGGCTACTCTTGATGGAAAACGGCGCGTTTTTCGGCTCCATTGCCATCGTCCACAACCTGACGGTAATTGCAGAAATCGCTGCGGCAGTGGATGTGCCTATCGTGGCGCTGGTCATTGGCCTTCTCATTCGCAACATTCGTCGCGTTACCGGCAGTACCCGGGTCAGCGAACTGGATCGCCTGCATGAACGCTGATTGGCTTCCCGCGCTAATTCTGCTACTTCCCCTGGCAGGCGCCCTGCTCTCCGTGCCGCGGCAGGATTTTGCCCCTTACGTCAGTCTGGTCGCGGCGCTGGGCACCCTTGCCCTCTCCATCGTCGCCGCCCTCTGGGTGACCGCCAATGGGACCCTGCACGGGGGCCCGATCTTTGCGCTCGACCCCCTGGGGGCACTGTACCTGTTACCTGTGAGCTTCGTGTATTGCACATCTTCACTCTATGCCATCGGCTACCTTTGGGCGCGACGCCAGGAACAGCGAGAAAACGAATCGCCGCCCCGTTATCGTCAGTATTTCCCCTTGATGAATGTCTTTGCCCTGGTCATCCTGGCAGTGCCGCTCCTGGCGAACTTGGCGCTGATGTGGATCGCCATCGAACTAACTACCGTCTTCTCGGCCTTCCTGGTGGCCTATGAAGACCGTGCCGAAGCATTGGAAGCGGCCTGGAAATACGTGGCGCTGACCAGCATGGGGGCCATGATCGCTTTGCTCGGCGTGCTATTGCTATATTATGCCACCCATGCCGCAGGTACCCCCCCAACCTGGGCTGGCCTGCTGGCGGCGGCGCCCAGGATTCCGGGGCCACTTCTGCTTCTTGCCTTCGTCCTTTGGCTGATTGGTTTTGGTGCTAAGGCCGGACTGGTGCCCATGCATACCTGGCTGCCAGATGCCCACAGCCAGGCCCCGGCTTCGGTCTGCGCCGTGCTCTCCGGGGTCGAGACCAGCGCTGCCCTCTACATGATCCTGCGCCTCTTCCCCATCCTGGCCAGCAATCCCCAGATCCACGATCCTGCCGCATGGTACCTGGTACTGGGCCTGATCACCGTTGGGAGTGCCGCTTTTCTGTTATTGCAGGTCCATGACTTCAAGCGCATGTTTGCCTATTCCACGATCGAACACATGGGTATCATTCTGACCGCCTGTGGCCTGGGGGCAGCCGCGCACGAAAGCGGCACGGTCTACCAGCTCTTCGCCCATGGCTTTACCAAATCACTGTGCTTTTTCGCTGCGGGACTCGCGGGCATCGTTTTTGGCACCCAGGAAATTGCCAAGGTACGTGGTCTGATCAGCCGCGCACCATTAGTGGGGTGGGCATTGGTGCTGGGAACCCTGGCGATCGCCGGCGCGCCGCCTTTCGCGCTGTTCCTTTCAGAATTTGAAATTTTGCGTTCTGGCTATGGCAGTGGCCAGTATCTCGCGACTGGCCTCCTGACCCTTTTCATCGCCCTTGCCTTCATTGCCCTCACCTATCAGAGTACCCGGATTGCCTTTGGCAAACCCGAAGATACCGTTCGTGGGCCAGCCATCCGCCTACCTCGTAGCAGTCTCCTCGCGTTGATTATTGCCTTTGTTCCGGTGTTCCTCTTTGGCTTCTATCTGCCTCCCCCTCTCACCCACCTGGTGCAGGAAGCAGCCCATATGCTGGAGCTGACGAAATGAGTGAGGCTACCGGCCTGCGGCATTGGCTGCAATCCTACCCGGCTCTCTCGTTGAGCGAGGTTGACGGTTACTGTCTGCGCCTGGTCTGCACCCCGGAGCAGCTCCCTGGCCTGGCTCGCGAGCTGGTAGAACATTGGCAAGCAGAGTTCGCGACCCTGCTCGTCGAGGAACACCCGGACAGGGCCCTATCTTTCACCGTTCGGTACTATTTCTATGCGCCCCGCCAGCATCACCTTCTGGAGTTGCGCATCGCTGTTGCCCCGGGGACGGAACTACCTGCCATCAGTGACGCCGTACATGCTGCCGACTGGCATGAACGGGAAGCCTGGGACCTTTATGGCCTGCGCTTTACCGGACATCCCTTCCTTGGTGATTTCGTATTGCATGATGAGGATTGGCCAGAAGGCGTAGACCCCATGCTGCATCGCTTCTCCGCCAGACAACGACCAGCAGGGGAGGGCTCCGGCGAGCACTGGCAACCGCCGCAGCTACTCGAAGAAGAAGGCGCCATCGTCTTTCCGGTTGGACCCATCTGGGGCGACTACAACGAGTCCGGCCTCTGGTTGCTGGAAACCCCGGGGGAACAGATCCGTTACCTGCATACCCGGCTTTTTTACAAGTATCGGGCCGTGGAAAAGATCGCCGAGGGACAGGCCGTCGATCAGGCATTTCTCCTCAGTGAACGCTTTGCCGGGGCGGCGGCCCTCGCGCACAGCTGGGCATATTGCCAAGCCGTCGAACGCATTGCCGGCTGTACGGCCCCTCGCCGCGCCGAGCAACTACGGATCCTCTTTGCCGAGCTGGAACGGGCCCGCCATCACTGCGCCAATATTGCGGAAATCTGCGGCTCCACCGCCCTGTCCGTGGCCAAGGCAATGGCACAAAATTTGGTAGAGGACTGGCTGCGTCTCAGTGCACAGGTAGCCGGCCATCGCTATCTGTTTGGCCTGTTGTGCCCAGGCGGTCTGCGTCAGGATCTGCACGCGGAGCAGCGGAACCTCTGGATCGCCGCCCTGGCACGCCTGCGTCGCGATCTGTTGGCGCTGCGCGAACACCTGGAAACCAGCTCGAGTTTTCTCGACCGTATCGAGGAAATGGGCACATTGACAGCGGATTTTGCCAAGACCTTTGGCGTGGTGGGGCCCATCGCCCGCGCCTCGGGCCGCGCCCTCGATCTGCGCCGGCATTTACCCTATGGCGCCTATTCTGAATGGGAACCGGAAATTCCGACCGAGGAGCAGGGAGACGGCTATGCGCGACTGCGTATCTTCTTTGCGGAAACCCTGATCAGCATTGGGCTCATGGAGGAAATGCTGACCCAGATCGCCGACGGACCGATCAGAACCGAATGCCCGATCCGTGCTGGTCATGCCCTGGCCTGGGTGGAGGCGCCCTCTGGAGCGACCTTTCACTGGCTCCGCCTGGCAGAAGACGGCAGTGTGTTGCGTCTGCGCCTAGGCACTCCGGGCTTCCGCAACTGGCACGCTTTCGAACGGGCGATCCAAGGGGCCGCCTTCCAGGACTTTCCCATCATCCTGGCCACCTGGGGCCTGTCGGTAGCGGAGAACGATCGCTGATGAGCTTCTGGCCTTGGTATGGACTGCGTGGCGGGCAACAAACCGAATCCTGGGAGGCTTCCGTGCCGGCAGGCGCCAGCCCTGGCCGACCTGTGGCGGCTGCGCGCCAGGATGCCGACCAGTTCTCCATGATCTGTCCCACTCAGGCATTACGGGCGCAGGCAGGGAGGGTGGAAGTGGAGATGGATCACTGCGTGCACTGTCAACGCTGTCGTCAGGGAGCGGATCCCTTACCCTGGCAAGAGGATGCTGCCTGGAGTCATTGGCGGGATACCCATGCGCAACCCTTTCCTGCCCGTTTCCGTCGTTCCCTGCACGTTCTGTACGTCGACGCGGGGGCCTGCGGCGCCTGTGTCAACGAGATCCGTCTGGTCGATGCTCCGGTGTATAACTTGCACCGTTTTGGCATCTTCATCACGGCCACACCGCGGGATGCTGACGTGCTACTGGTTTCTGGCCCCATTACCGACGCCATGCACCGGGCCGTAGTCAAGGCCTATGCCGCCATGCCGGAGCCCAAGCGAGTGCTTGGTATGGGAGTTTGCGCCATCAACGGTGGGGTGTTTGGGAAAAGCTTCGCGAGTCACGGTGGCCTGGAGGGCGTGATCCCAGTCGACCTCTGGATTCCTGGCTGCCCACCGCCGCCGCTCGCCATTATCGAAGGGCTGCGCAGGCTCATGGGCTGGACAAACGGCCCCGCGGAAAGGGAGGTTCGCTGATGCTCTACGTCGCCGCCTATCTTCTGGCTTTTCTCGCTCCCCTCCTCGTCCTCCTGCCTGGTCGTCGCGCGACTGCCCTGCTGGCATGGCTGAGCATGGAAGCAGCCGCCGTGCTGCTCGCCCTTCAGGGAGTTTTGGCCATGGGTAATGGCAAGCTACCCCTGATCCAACTGCAACTGCCGGTCATCGGCGCCTTTACTTTTGCCCAGACGCCTCTCGCCGGGCTGTTGATACTGATTACCGCTGTGGTATTCGCCATGGCCCTGCCCTTTGTCGCGCACGACGCCAATGCCTATCCGCGCGGACGGCAGGCCCTGTTCTGTGCCGTGGTACTGCTTACCCTACTTGGAATGACAGGATTCTTCCTGGCCAACAGCGTTGCCGCCTTTCTGTTCTGCTGGGAGATCGCGGCCCTCTCCATCTGGGCGATCATCACCTTCGAAACCCGGCAGAGCAAACCCGTGGCCGCAGGACTACTGACCCTCGCTCTATCTGAGATCGGCAGCCTGGCGGGACTGGCGGGGCTGCTGTTGCTCGCCGCAGGCGCGCACAACGACCGCTTTGGCCCGATCATCGCGGCGATTCCGACGCTTTCGCCATCCTTGTTACTCGCGGCGGGGCTTCTCGCCTTCTTCGGATTTGGCATGAAGGCGGGGGTGATACCACTCAATGTGTGGCTCCCCGAGGCCCATGGAACCGCGCCACGTTCCACTTCCCCCATCCTTTCCGGCGCAACCCTCAACCTGGGGCTCTATGCCTTTTTGCGCATCGATGCCCCTATCGCCCTGCACATGCCGCATCTCGGCCTCATCATTCTGAGCACTGGTGCACTCACTGCCCTGATCGGCATTCTCTATGCCCTGGTCGAGCGCGACATGAAGCGACTGCTCGCGCAGAGTTCCGTAGAGAATATGGGGATCGCCACCGCCGGTATCGGTGCTGGTCTGACCTTTACAGCGTATGGCTATCCTCTGCTCGGCGGCGCAAGTCTGGTGGCGGGCCTCTATCACATGATCAACCATTCCAGCTTCAAAACGCTGCTCTTTCTTGGCGCGGGGGGGATCGATGCCGCTACGGGCACCCACAATCTCGATGCCCTGGGTGGGTTGATGAAACGCCTTCCCGTGCTGAGCAGTCTCTTCGTCGTGGGGGCCCTTGCCATTGCCGCACTGCCACCCTTCAATGGCTTCGTCAGCGAATGGTTGCTTTTGGAATCGCTGCTTCGGGTGGTGGAAATTCCTGAGGTTCCAGTACGCATTACCTTCGCCCTCTCCGGCGCATTGCTCGCCCTGACCTCCGGTCTCGCCCTCACCTGTTTCATCATGCTGCCGGGAATGGCCCTGCTCGGTCTGCCGCGCTCTGCAGCAGCGCGCACTGCGCGCCCCGCCCCCTTGGCCGTGACGCTACCCATGGCCCTGCTCGCTTTGCTCTGTCTGCTGCTCGGGGTGGGGGCAACGGCAGTCATCCCCGTGCTGGGCCGCATTGCCGAAGGAATTCTGGGCAGTAATCCTACGGCCAGTCTGGTTCCCGATTTCTTCTCCACTTCCAGCAGCATACCGACGGCCGTACGCCATGCCCTGGCACCCTTGGGCACCGAGATTGGCGCCAGCTGGCTGCCGCTGCGCGGACTTGCCGTCATGCACCTTAACAGCAGCGCGCCTGTGGTCTACGCCATGTCTACCCTGCTGACCATGCTGGTTCTGCTGTCCCTGCTGGGAATCGTCTGGCTGCTGGTGCGTGGCCTACGGCAGCGGAGGGTAACACGGGCTACACTTTGGGATGCCGGTCTGCTGCGGCTGCGTCCGGAGATGACCTACACCGCGAGCACCTTTGCGGCACCTGTTCGGGTGGTTTTTCGCAGTTTCCTGCGGCCATCGGTACAGAGCACCGAGGATCGGCAAGGGGCTTTTTTACTCAACCTGCGGCACAGTGAGGTGATCAACAACATTTCCGAACGCCTGATAATAGGCCCTATTCGCAGTGCTGCCACGGCAATCGCCGCGTTACTGGCCCGGATGCACCATGGTAAGATCAATACCTACGCGGCCTACATCCTCGCCGCGATGGTACTTGCCTTGCTTTTCCTCATCGCGGCGAACTCATGATGCGCGGGCAGCCTCTACCTTATCAAACAGGCAGGGCGCGCAGTCCCGGCGCCAGATTTCTTGATATGAGACTTGACCAAGGAGAAACCAGTGGATCTACGCAAAAACTTTCTTGACCATGTCAAAAACGGCCTCAACGGCCATTCGCTGCCGCTGCGGATCATTTTCTGGGACGATCACAGCTACGATTTTGCCGACGCGCCCATCGTCACCATGCGGCTCAAATCCGCCAAGATCATCACCAACCTGCTCGTGGGGAGCACCCTGGATGTACTTGGCGAGGCCTATGTGCAAGGCGAGCTGGATATTGAAGGACGCTACCAGGACATTCTTGCCGTGGCCGAGGGCCTGAGCAATGCCTTCCCCAAGAAAAAATCGTCGAAAACCGGTCTCATCCGCAAGGCCCTGCACAGCAAGAGCAAAGACAAAGAGGCGATTCACTACCACTACGACGTCTCCAACGACTTCTATCAACTCTGGCTCGACCGCAACATGGTCTACTCCTGCGGCTACTTCAAAACCGGCGAAGAAGACATCGACACCGCCCAGGAGCAAAAGCTCGACCACATCTGTCGCAAGCTACATTTGCAGCCCGGCGAGAGACTTCTCGACATCGGCTGCGGCTGGGGCGGGCTGCTGAGCTGGGCGGCCCGCCATTATGGTATACAGGGCGTGGGCGTAACCCTGAGCGAAGAGCAGTATGCCTTGGCCAAGGAGCGGATGGAGCGCGAGGGCCTAGCCGACAAAGTCGAGATCCGCCTGCAAGACTATCGGGACATTCCCGAACGGGAATACTTCGACAAGGTCAGTTCCATCGGCATGTTTGAACATGTGGGGCGCGCCAAACTCCCCGAATATTTCGATGTCATCCAGCGGGTACTGAAGGAAGGCGGCTGGGTCATGAATCACGGCATCACCGCCGCCAGTCAGGATGACGAGGATGGTCATCACTCCGGTAGTGACTTCATCGACAAATACGTCTTTCCCGATGGCGAAATTCCCCATTTATGGCGGGTGGTACGGGATATGGCCGGAGCCAATCTCGAGGTACTGGACGTCGAAAACCTGCGTCCGCACTACGCTCAGACCCTCATCCACTGGGTACGGCGCCTGGAGGCACACAAGGAAGAAGCCATTGCCATGGTCGGCGAGACCCGTTACCGCATCTGGGCCATCTACATGGCCGGCTGCGCCTACGGCTTCTGGCGCAACTGGTCGGCCCTGCACCAGGTGCTGGCGGTCAAGCAAAGTGGAGAGGAACTGACCCCGCGCCCCTGGGAGCGGCGCTACCAGTATGTCGACAACGACCCCTTCCGTCGGGCTGAGCCAGAGTGGGGAGATCTATGAAGCTCGAAAAGATCCGCTCCATCACCATGGTCCGACATGGGGAGACGGAATGGTCGAAAAGCGGGCAACACACCTCCAGCACGGATATCGATCTCACCGAGGAAGGGCGGGAACAGGCGAAGGCCCTGTGGACCCACTTTGCCGAGGGAGAACACCATTTTGACGGGATCTACACCAGCCCGCTGCGACGGGCGCGGCACACCGCCGTGCTCGCCGGCTTCGCGCCGGAGGCCCACGAGGCCCTGCACGAGTGGCGCTACGGCCGCTACGAGGGCAAAACCACCCCGGAAATCCATCAGGAAAATCCCGACTGGACCATCTTTCGCTGCGGCGCGCCCGAGGGCGAGAGCGGCGAGCAGGTGCAGGAGCGCTGCCGGCAACTGCTCCAGGATTGGGCGGATGCAGGACACGAACATGTCCTGTGCTTTGCCCACGGCCACATTCTGCGCGCCCTTGCCTGTTGCTGGCTGGGGCTGGGTCTGGAATTTGGCGACCATTTACATCTGGATGCCGCCAGCATCTCCCGACTAGGCTGGGAGCATACCAGCCCGGCCATCGTCTTGTGGAACCAACGACTAGCCTGAGATAGCGTCAATCCACGAACACAGTTCCGGACACGCTGTACTACACTTATCTTGTGTCAGACAGAAAGGAGGCATTGCCCATGAAATTGGTAGAATCTCCCTCCGATACCTTGCGTATCGAATTTGCCAAGAAAGACCTCAACAAGATCGTCGAGCCGATCATCAAAAATGCCGAGCAGTTTTCCGCTGTCCCGCTGGATATGGCCTATTTGCTTGGTGAGCAGGACTACCGTATCGACGACCATTTCCAGCAACCGAAAGGCGTGTTTGATTGAGGAGGCCCGTATGAAGATCATTCGTGAAGATGCAGAGAGTACGACTCTGGAGATGAGCATGGAAGAAGCGCAGGAAATTGCAGCGCAACTGGACAAGAACGCGAAAATCGTTGGCGCCGCGGGTGCGGAACTACGGAAATTGTTACCCGATCCCGTGCCCAGCGCAGGCGGAACACCTCGTTATGAATACGACGAACCAGAGGACTTGCGGTAAGGATGAGAGAGTTAGCGGATACACAAAGGGAGAAAATATGGGAGCCAAAACCTGGATCCTGGTGGCCAATGCCAGCAGCGCCAAGCTCTACCAGCGGCATACCCCGCTGCAGATGCCGGAATATCTGCGCGCCTGGAGCCACGAGGACAGCCGCAAACACGCTGCGGATCTGATCGCCGACAGCGCCGCTGGTCGCAGTCAGCAAAGCTTTGCCCACGGCGCTCGCCCGGCCATCGAGCCGCAGAACAGCCCCAAGGAAAATGAAAAACAGGATTTCGCCGCCAAGCTGGGCAGCTTCCTCAACGAGGAACGCAAGCAAGGTGCATTCGAGGCACTGATTCTGGTTGCCTCACCCGAATTTCTCGGCCTGCTGCGCGAGGCGCTGGATGGACCCAGCCAGGCGGCCATCCTTTTGAGTGTGCCCAAAGACTACACCCATACCAGCGCCGAGGAGCTGCAGAGGCATTTGGACGAGCATCAGAAAAAATCCTAGGGACGTCGATACGGGCCAAGCTTTTTTAGTAAAAGCAGAGTCGCCGGCGAATATCCCCACCAGGAACAACACAGTCGTGCGCCAGTACCAGTGCGTTCGCACGCACTGCTCGGCGCGCTGCGGCGATCGCTTCAATATTTCTACAGCCTGCGTGCCCATGCCTTTATCGCTCGGCCAGAAAGAGCTTTCTACGCCGTACAAGAGACGAAAAGGAAAGCACACCTAGCGATTATAAATAACCTGAAAATACTCACCATTTGATTAACCAACCTATTACTCGGATATTGGTTGGCGCTCATGCTTGCCTGCCATAAACGTTTACAAAGCGTTGGCATACATTTTTCTCCCTGACAGCAGGAAGGCTTTTTTCCCTACATATCGCCTCCCCTCTTCATTGCCGGAAGCGCCCCAGCGCTGGTACGGGGGTGGTGATTTTCGGCAAGGGCAGGCGATAGGCGGTGATGGGCATGGGATACTGACGCCAATGCTCGCATACACCCGGTTTATCACAAGCTACATTCATGCCCAGGGCATCGGCTGCCGCCCAGGCCTGTAGCCCAGGAAGGATTCGCGCAAGCTGGCCGGGCTCGCGCACAAAGAGCCGAATCCGTGCGTCCTTGGGCAGGGTAGTCTTCCCTTCTCCTTCATAATACAGTTTGTCCACCAATGCTAGGGCAAAGACCTTGCCCTGTGCACCGCTGAACAGTACCGTCTGCAATTGGGCGTTGTGGGGCTCGAAACCCCAGCTGATGGTCAAATCCTCTGCCAACGGCGCGCGAGGCAGGGGGCTGATGCTCAACCCCCGGATGGCGCGCTTCTCCAGCGTCTGCCCATCATCCATTCGCAACGAGCCTTCCTTGCCCAAAAAGGCTTCAAAGGCCTCCCGCGTCACTCCAGGTGCGGTATACCGCTTTTCAATTCCGGCAAGCTGCCATGATCGGTCACTCATCACCTGGACCACACAAGGCCCATTCTTGCCACAGGCAATGAGCTTGCGCTCGTAGGGCCCCTGGGTATCGATAAGGGCTTTGCAGTAGGGGGTGTTCTTGCCCGCCTGCAGTAGATCCCTACGAAAACTCACTTGCACAGTGCTATCCAAAAGCGACGGAATATCCAGCCAATCTTTCGGTTTGTAGTTATAGTCTACCCAACAGATGTTTTGGAAAGGCGTTTGGGGGTCCTTGTTGCAGAGCTCGGTAAATCCCCATACCAATACTTCGACTCGGCCAGCGCGGGGCAGTCGTATTGGTCGGCTGGCGCTGCGAGGGACACAGCAGCACCGGTGCTGAAAAACAACAAGGAAATGGCGAGCAACCATCTAACGCACATGATCGCTTAGCCTCTGGATACGATTACGGTAAGCCTGCTCCAGGCAGGGCACATCGGCCTTGCAGGTATCGCGGGTCTTGAGCCAGTTACGCTGGGCCTGGATCAACTCGCGACGTTCGGGGGAATGGGACTGGGTCCGGGCAAAAGCCTGATGGTAGGCCTGGGCCAACTGCTCATCCAGGGTTTTGAGTTTGGAATTGGCGCAGACCGTCTTTTCGCTGGGGGTATGGGCCTTTTCGCAGGCAGCGTGGGCAGCTTGCGCTGGCTGTTTCTCCGCAAAGTACTGGGCTGAGTCTGTACCTAGCGCATCCCGATAGGCGGCTGCCAAGTCTTTCACGCTCATCGCACTGTTATCCCGAATCCCCATATCCCAGTAATAGCCGTTGGCCGCATTCTGTCGCTCCGCGGCAGGCACCTTCAAGAGTCGGTCCCGCAGCCTTGCCCCATACGCTCGATCGAGAGCAGCGAGTTTGGGGTGCTTGCACACCATTTCTTCGGCTCGGTTGCTCGCCGTTTTGCAGTCGAAGGAAGGGCCCTTGGCAGACAGGGGCTTGGTGTAGAGGTCAAAGATTCTGCACCGGGGCCCGTAATAGCGGCCTGCGCGTAATATGGCAATGGTATGATCAGCGTCGGCGTGAGAATTCCATTTGCCGCTTTCTTTATCCATTACATCGGACTGTTGGAATTCATCTACAAGGGCCCAGTTTTGCGGATTAAAGATCAAAAAGTCATAGAGATCTCCGCCCCACTCGGCGTTATTGTGCTCGGCCCATAAAACAACCACCTGGGCCGGAACTCCGCAGTACTTCGTGGGAAAGGTCTGTACCTCTGGGACACGACCGCCTTGCGTATCGTCCTTTCGGGAAACGACAGTTTTGCCGCCTTGCTTGAGAACAAGGGTATAAGTGTCTGGCCCTAAACCGGGCGAACTCGATTTCCCCGCAAGAGTCTCCGCAGTCACGGAGGCAGGGGCAGCCTGCAGGACCGGGGGGAAGAGGGCGAGTAGCCAGAATACGAGACCCATGCGTTTCATTCATTCCTCCGTGAGGAAAACTCGCTGAACAAGGCAAAACAGCGCCGCTGTCGGATAGGCCCTATCCCCTGCATCAAACGTGCTTGCCGATCCTATTGCCAAAATAGACTCACCTCCTGGAGGCTGCCTTTTGCTCCGTCTCCCGGCACAGCGCAGGCCGCCACCAGCCGCTTCTGAAGGCAGCGCAAGTCGTAGACCGTTGGCGGCGGCAGGCTGACAAGGGCTTTATTGCAGGCACCCCGGTCCTTGGCCGCACAATCGATAGAAAAACCCAAACTGCTTGCCACCGCCCAGCTGCGCAGGATGCCCAATACCGCAGAACTCCGCTGGGCATCCGGCAGAAACACTCGGAATTCCGGCACAGATTTCACTGTAGAGGGGAGTTGGGAGCGATAGAGATCATTGGCTGCGGCAAGGGCCTGAAGATGGCCATCGGGTCCCAGCAAAGCCACCGATTGCACCATGGCGGCGTGTGGCGCAAATCCCCACTGTACCGTGCGGCCATCGGCGAGGGTGACCTGACGCAGCGGATAGATGCTGAAACCATCTACCAGACGGTCATACAGGCTCTCGCGCCCGATCTTCCAGCCCTTCGTCAGACGTTGCATCTCGGCATCCGGCAGAGGCTTTTCGAGCTTTCTACGCAAGGCGTTCAACTCATCCAGGCGCCTCTTTTCTGCCCGCAAAATACATTTCAGATCGTTGCCGCAGTCGTCCATGCCGTCGAGATAGGCCTTTTGCTCGGCAATCATGGCCTTCTGCTGCGGGCTGTCCATGGGCAAATCTTCCAGGACATGGGTGTAGGCCGATGCTACATATCCGAAGTATTGAAATAATTCATCTAAGAGCTTTTCCTCTAAAGCTGACCTTTTATGATGTCCCTCGGACGCCTTACATATAACGTGCCAGACGCGAGGCCCCTCCGAACAGGAGTCGTAGACCTGTGTATTGGGCAAATCCTCGACGGATTTTGCCCAGGCGGTATTTGATGCCAGCCATGAAATCACGACTGCAAGTGCCAATTTCTTCATTTCCTTTCTCCTTCTGGATCTCAATCAACAAGCCGAACTGTCTGGCCAGCCACGCTGCAGTGCCCGATCGAGCAAGCGTCCACGCGCACGATATCTCTCGTCGTAACTCCTGGTGCGCAGTGGAAAGTCGGCACTCTTAAGTTTTTCAGCCAGTCGTTTCCAGTCATTGGCGTAGACCAAGGTCCAGAATTCATACCGGGTCTTCTTGGCGACTGGCGCCCGATAAACCATTCCAGAACTTTCTCTTTCCTTTTCTTTATCTGGGGAATAAGCATTTTTTCCGTGAACGTCATCAGCTCTACCGAAATTCCAAACCCAATCCAACAAAAGCGTCTGCGCCTCCTCCGGAAGTTCCTGAAACTTTCTCCCGTCGTTGTTATATTGATTGTAGTTTTCCTCGGCAAGGCGCACGTTGTACTCGCGCATAGAGTCGCGCATCAGTTCGACATCCGCACGCGTCAGGACGGGCTCCCGACCAAGAATCATGTGATATGCGGCGTCTCCCTGTGGTCCAGGACGCCCCCCTTTCGCTAAAAATGGGCGCACTTGCCGGAATATTCCATCGATAGACGCCCCTTCGGGATTACCATGCCTTTGCACGTAACTCGTCATTATGTTGCGTAGGCCCGATTCACTCTGTTGAGCGAGATCCAATCCCGTATCGATGGTGACGCCACTTTTTATGGCGGCTTTTCTCGCCCGTGCGAGAGCCTCTGCTGTAGCCAGCGGCACAGGGCGAGCCTTCAGGGCACCAGCATCGGGGCCAGACTGTATTTTGATGTCCGCTTTATAATAACCTGGGATATATCCATTTATAACTCGATCTCCCTCACCATTTTTGGTCACACTAAAGTCTATTTTATACCTCGGAGAACAATCGTTCTTTGACTTTTGATTTACCGGTAGAGATGTTGCCACTGCTGTTGGCGCGGTCGGAAGTGCGGGCTTGTAGCAAGCTCGCCCCAAATACTTCTCAGACGCGTCGTTGATGACCACGCATACCGATGCATACGATCTAATCTGATTGGTGCGATCCGCGTATGCAAATTTGATGCAATTCACATCGTTTCCACAGGCATCCCGTTCCTGCAACCAAGATTTCTGCCTGGCCGCTTCATCTTCCAGCAAGCAATCGTGGTTTCCTTTTTTCTGGTATTCGTCCAGAAAAGACCGGTAGTCGCAGTTCAGCTGTCTATCCGATTTTATCAACTCTGGATCATCACAGATGGCCTTTTCTGTGGGGCTTCTCGCCTTACTGCAATCCATCGCGCTGACGCCCTCTGCCACAGTAAATGCAGAGCTGCTGGTCATAAAGAGTATCGTCCATTTCCATGCTGCAACCCGCAGCATACGCTCAGGCATCATAATATCTCTCCCTCCTGGTTTGCTCAAGGAGTTAATGGACACA
>JAQVDS010000039.1 GCA_028697715.1 Acidithiobacillus sp.
TTCCACCCCATCTCCTATCGCCAGTGAGGGACGCTGGACCCGTCCAGCCCCAACCGCCAGCCGCCGACAAAAAAAGACTCAGATAACCGCAATTAGGGCAATAACGGCATGGTTTGGACGGTTACGGAGTTTCACTCTATGAGCAAGCAAGAAACCATTCGCGCTGCGGCCAAGCCCTTGACGGCTGCAGTTCTTCTGGCGCTGGCGACGCCAGCCGCCTTCGCAGCGGTCAGCCCAACCCAGTTGCCTGGTGTGGGCTACGCCAACAGCACATCAGTTACCAGCGCCGTAACCGCCAGCACCAATACGTTGACCATAACAAACAGCGCAACAGCGCCAGTTGTTATTCAGTGGGGTGGTTCCAAGCCATCTTACGCTACTGGTTCAACCATCAACTCGGGCGGTAGTGCCGGCTTCAACATTGGTCAGTCTGCTACCGTCGTATTTAGCGCCAAGGCTTCACAGCCCGTGCTCAATATAGATGCAACCGGTAATCCATCTCAGATTTTGGGCAATTTGCAAGTTAGTGGAGCGGATTCTGCCAGCATGCCGCTATACGTTGCCAACGCCAACGGCATTGTGGTCGGCTCGGGCGCAGTGATCAGCGCTGCCGGCGGCTTGGGTTTGATCAATGCCAACATGAACAACACGGCGGCCTTGAATTTGTTTGAAAGCTCCGGCACAGTGGGCATTGACTTCACTGGCGCTACAGGCGGTATTACCATCAGCCAGGGCGCGAATCTGAACCAGGTCACCACCGGCTTATTGATTGCGGGTGCAGGTAACGTCAATGTTGCCGGGGCTTTCGTTTCTCAGTCTAGCACTACCGTGTATTCAATCAATGACACGACCCCAACGACAATCGATGCGGGCGTGGGTGGTTATGGAACCGTTGGTGTATTTACTGCTGCTGATTCCTCAGGTACTGGTATCAAGGCATTTTTGAGCCAGTCCTCAAGCTCGATCACTCCTGGTACTATCGAGTTCAGCGATGCTCCCAATAGTGCGGTGACCCTGAACCTGGGTACGGCACAGAGCCCGTATGCTGCTACTGGCACTGGCAATCTGTCTGTCTATGCAGCCGGGGATGTCAACGTTGCGGCCGGTAGCAATCTTTCAAGCGTACAACCCGATACGTTCCAGTGGACCGGCACATTCACCAACGCTGGCACCCTCAACTACGGTACACAAACCAGCAGTAGCATTCCTACCACCACGGCGTTCGGCGCTCTTGGCTACGCAGGTGGAAAAGAGTTCGGAAATACTAGCCAGATCTACCTGAACACCAGCATGTCCGCCCCTGCCGGTGCCTTCGTCAATGCCTCCACGGGCTTGATCAATGCCGGTGACTTCATCTTCTCTGGCGCATCCTTCAGCAATGCGGGCACCATCCAGATGGGGCAGGCGACTACAGATGGTACGCCGACACTGTCCATCACCGCTTACAAAGGTGGAATCGATCTTGGTGGTACGGTTTCGGTCGTTAGTGCAGGTATCTATACTGGTTCTGTGTATTTGAATACAGCTTATTTCGGGGCTGACTACACCGCCGGCCAGTCGGTGAACATCGCCACCGCCCTGCCGACCGTTTCCAGCTCGGTGATGATCGGTGCTACCAACGTCAATGTTGCTGATAGCATCACGGTCACAAATGGAAACTTCGTTTTCTATCCCTTCGGTCAGTCCGTTGCCGGTGCCGCTGCCGTCTCTGGCGCCTTCACCTTAGCCAGTGGCGCGACCATTACAGCGTTAAACGCATACTTTGGGTCTACTAGCGCCATCAACGGCTACTACGGAGAGGCCGCAAGCAGCCCCGCCGACACCTCCTACAGCATTGCCGGCAATATAGTCGCAAACGACAAAGCCACACCAGCTGTTGTATCCTTCGGCGCTGACAATAATTATGTTAATTCGCCAGGCTATGATGATGCGGCCAACGTGTTCAATGTCACTGGCGCGGGCTCCATCACGGCTGGCAAGCTGATCTTCAAAAACCTGAAGGGCTCGGTGAACAACATCACCTCCGGACAGATCCTGGCCAATGGATTCCAGTTGAACGCACCGTCTGGCGGTTCCATGGCCATTGAGGTCAACGCGAATGGCGGCACATCCCAGGGCTTCAACGTGAAGGTAAATGGTAATGCCAGCATCGATAGCGGGACTACGCTTGCTGTAAAGACACAGAAGCCTGCCAACAACAATACCTACGGCCAGTACCTGATTCCGGCCAATGCCAACAGTAACTTGGTGGTGCAAGCGTCTGGCAGTCTGACCGTGAATGCCGGCAGTGTGCCTACGGAATTAGGTTATGGAAACGGTACACTTCCAGGATCCTTCTTCCAGTGGCCGGGTCTGGTGTACTTACAGGCCAATGGAGGGCAGTTGACGGCCAATGCCTCCATCGCCAATGCCTATGCAGCGCAGGCTACGGCGGGTCGTGCCGGGGTCTTCCTGGTGGCCAAGAACATCACGGACAACTACCCGATCTACACCAACGGCAATGCCGGTGTGGTCTTTGCGGCTCCGTACGATGCGACCACCAACACGTACGCCTACGCGAGCAGCATCAATGGAATAGATCCCTCCAAGGCAAATCCGGGTCTGCCGACGGTGTACTTCGCCACCCCGAATCCGACGGTGGCAAACGCCAACTTCTCCTTCCAGGTGCTCAACACCTTTGTGAACGAGTATGGCTACAACCAGGAAAACCAGACCTTCCTGACCTACTCTCCGGCGAAGTAATCCGGCAGGTTCAGCAGTCTCTGGTAGCAGGGCGGGAGAAATCCCGCCCTTTTTCATGTCCGCAAGCGAGATAGTAGCGGGGCTTGTATATATCCCTAGCCGTTCGTAATATTCTATAACGAGTTGCAAACAAAAAGTTTCTTGTAGCAATGCAACGGAGAAGAAACATGTCACAAAACAAACGCTTGTCGTTATCTATTCTGCTCGCCCTTCCCTGTTTGGCGGCACCCCTGTTGGCGCAGGCGGCGTTGCCTACCAACACCCTGCCGGGCAATGGCAGCGTGGCTTCCGGCCAGGTCAGCGCGTCGATTTCCGTCGCGACAATGAACAATATCGGTCAGGTCAGTACCCTCACGTTAAACGTAAACAGCAGTCGGGCGATTATCAATTGGGGTAGCACTGGGGGTGTCCTGAATCCTGTCTCTGGAGCAGGCGGCTTTGACGTAGGGAGAAATGCTTTGGTAGTTCTGCAGGAAGCCGCTGGACAGAGCAGCACCGCGTCCGTCCTGAACATTGACGTTTCGGGGCAGCCCTCGCAGATACAAGGATCCGTAACGGGAAATAACGTCAATGTGTATATAGCCAACGAGAATGGAATCTTCGTGGGGTCAAGCATCACTGAAGACATAGGAACAGGTATTTCCGCGCCAACCGTCGCCCTAATGGCAGACACTTCAAGTACAGCAGAAGCGATTTTTAATGGAGGAAGCTTCAGTAGCAACAGCGGCGTAGCGAATGGCACGTTGAGCATAGGTCCCGCCGCAGATATACAAGCCAGCAACCTCATTCTCTCCGGCAATAGTGCAGTCAACCTGACCGCCAATAGTATCACTGCCAACACCCTTACCCTGCATGGTGAAGCCGATATCACCGGGATGGGGAGCCTGATTGCCAACACCGTGAACGTCATTGGTGGGTTTTATGGTGATGGATTTATTGCTACCAATAACTTGAACATTGATTTGACTGGTTACGTCAACAACGATCATAGTGGACAAATTCTCGCCAACGGTTTCCAGCTATTTGCTGGTTCCAATATTATGACTACCAATAGCACGATCAATATTAGCCTGACTGCGAACGGCGCCCAGGCGCAAGGATTCAATGTAGCCATATCCGAGGGAAATGCCATCATCAATAGTGGAAACAGTGACGTATCCGTAAATTCGCCCAATAAAAACAGTCGACTGATCATCGAAGACTCGGGTAATCTGACGGTCAATCCCGGTAGCCAGAGCAATCCCTACGGCAGCGGACCGGCATTTCAGTTTCCTGGCCTTCTCTATCTGGAAGGTTCGGATAATGTTCAGATCAATGCGGACCTGGTCAATGCTTATTCGGCCTCTGCGCCCGCTGGTTACGGTGTTTTTGTCATCGGTCAGAATATTACCGACAGTCATGCAATTTTTGCGAATGGTACTCGTGGTATCAATTTCGAAGGGTTCTGGAATGGGACAGAATACTTTCCTGCGCAGTCCATCAATGGACAAAACCCCGACGATCCATCATTTTCTTTTAGTGTTCCCATTTTTTTCGCGAACGAAGGCAATAATAGCCTAAGTTTTTCTGCTGATCAGATGATACAAAATCCAGTCATGGGATATAGTCAACCCGCAGATCTGTTTCTTGGTTTACTTATCCCTAATAGCAATGCATCTACTGACAACATAATACCAGCCGGTCCTGATGGAGAATTATCAGCATCTCAAGTTCAATATATAGTTAGCCAAAAACCAAACACTCCGATAGAGTAACAAGCCCCCCGGAAAAACCGGGGGGACTGTTACTCTTTTCTCTACTCGCCAAGGCTCAAACCGTCTCACGAACCAAGTTCGCTGCATTTCTTTTAGCCGACTTAGGCGATAATCAATTGATCAGCACAACTAGCCGGCAGCATCTTGCGCAAACTGTTGCGCGCTTTCTACTGCAACGGAAGTAAGCGCTGCTCCAGATTCTCCCTGGTAAGTCGCATCTATTACGGATGCGACAATTTGCATAACGCCAAGATGGTAGAAACCGTCTCCTGGTGTGATTCCTGCTGCAGTCAGGGCGTTAACACCTTGAACTACGGCGGGATATCCTGCCTGGAACTGTGGCGAGCTGGTAGTCAGATTTCCATCTGCCGATTCAGTAATAGCATCTTGAAGCACCAGTTGTTCCAGACCACTGTTGTTTGTTGTTGCACTCGTGCTAGATGGTGTCCCTGTGGCCGGTGTTGTTGTGCTTTTTGCAAGCAAATTGGGAACCGCGCCTAGGAAAAGATTTTCTGGCTGATTATATCCCGTTTGCGGGTTATTGATTTGCTGGTCCTGCACCAAGCTTAATCCGGTACTTCCATTTGACTGCGCGAAGTAAATAGGGATACCAAAAGAGAAGCTGCTGCTGGACGGGTTCTGCCCATTGATGGATTGTGCAGGATTGTATCCACTGCCGTTCCAATGCCCCTCAAAGTTGATGCCACGGCTGCCATTGGCATAGATGCTGTAATTATCCGTGATGCTTGGTGCGATCACGAAGATTCCATAGCCAACGGGTGCTGCGCCTGAATAGGCATTGACCAGATCCGCATTCACCTGATTGGACTGCCATCCTTCCAGATACAACAAACCCGGAAACTGGAAGGCCGGGCCACTACCGTAGGGGTTGCTCTGGTTCCCAGGGTTGACCGTCAGATTACCGCTGGCCTTCAGGATCAGACGGCTGTTCTGGTTGGGAGAAGTAACGGAAACAGTGGTGTTGCCACTATCGATATCAGCATTGCCGTTGACGAAGACGTTGAAGCCTTGGGCATGAGAGCCGTCGGCAGTCAGGCTGATGTTGACGGTGCCGCTGTTACCCGCATCAAGGGTAAAGCCATTGGCGAGAATTTGCCCAGTCTTGTTGTCATTGACATAGCCCGTCAGATTCACGTTCAGATCGTTGGCAGTGATTTTGCCTGAACTATAAAAACCGCCTGTGACATTCACCGTACTGGCGTTCAGGCTTCCCGTGAGGTTTGCCTCGCCGTTCAGGGTAATGTCTTGCGCGGTGATGGCGTTGCCAATGTTTACGTCACTGTTACCGGAGAGAATGACGGTACCGGCGTTGATGGTTGCCCCACTGGCGAGACTGAGAGCGCCGGATGCCAGTCCTGCACCACCAGTGAAGTTCCCACCGGCGAAGATCGACTCAGCCGTGGATGCACCATTGGCCATAAGTGCCACGGTAGGCGCGCTGACCACGGCCTTGGGGCCAACCACCACTCCATTCGCGTTCGCTACATACACATTGACGTGATTACCGATGATCGAGCCATCGATCTGTGATGGTTGTCCAGAAACGTCAATGTTCAGAACCGATGCGGCACCACCTGACTGGCCACTGCCGTTATTCAGGGTAACAGCGGCTGAGCTGCCGACATCGAAGCCACCAGTGCCTGATACAGCATTGAGAGTTCCGCCTGCAGTCCCCCAATCGATTACCGCCTGACTACTGCCAACCGAAAGATTCATGGTGCTGCCAGATATCGATGCACTAACCGTTCCAGACTGTACGGCACCGTTACTCGGCAAGGTAGTAGAAGAAATTGCCGCCTGTGCCCAAAGCGGGGCAGCCAAGAGCGGCAGGGAGAGAAGAACAGCCAACTGCAGAGAGCGATTTTGCGACATGATGCGGTATTCCTCAATACATTAGTGAACCTTGACCCTATTCCCGCGATTGGGGTAGGGATGATGTGTTGGTAAGGCCCATCCCACAAGGTTTTCCGGTACAGTAGATTGTTCGACAAAGATTCACCCACCGGGCAGACTTGGAGGAGAAGCCGTCGAGATTGTTATCACAAACTGTATTTCCATTCAAGACGTATGCGTCTGGTCTATGCGTTCCATCTTTGGCACTCGGGTTAGTATATAGCCGCCATAGGCCAACTCGCGGAAATTGAGGTGATTTCAGGTGGTTGCATATTCCTACAGCAACCCGTAATATTCGTTTACAGTTTAGAGGGACGCGCTCCATCAGGCGCTCCGTGCTAAGTTGCCCCATCTAGGTGGAGAAGAAAACATGCTGCAAAACAAAAGGTTGTCGTTGCCTATCCTGCTCGCCCTTCCCTGTTTGGCGGCGCCCCTGTTGGCGCAGGCGGCGTTGCCTGCCAACGCCCTGCCGGGCGATGGCAGCGTGCTATCCGGAACGGTCACGGCATCGGTATCCGGCAGCAGCCTCGATCTCACGGTAGGCAGCAGTCAGGCCATCATCAACTGGGGCAGCGCCGGCGGAGCCCTCAATCCGGTCTCCGGGGCGGGCGGCTTCGACGTGGGTAGCAGTGCCTCGGTCACCCTGCAGGAAGGTGGCGGACAGACCGCTACCGCTTCTGTCCTGAACCTCGATGTCTCCGGCCAACCGTCGCAGATCGACGGTTCGGTGCTGGGGCACAACGTCAACGTCTACATTGCCAACGAGAACGGCGTCTTCGTGGGTGCTACGGGTCGGGTCAGTGCGCCTACCGTCGCCTTGATGGCGGATGGTACCAGTGCCGCCGAGGCTATTTTCCAGGGCGGCAGCTTCGGCAGCGGTATGGCCAGCGGTGCCCTGAGCCTCGCCTCCGGTGCACAGGTCCAGGCAGGCAACGTGATCCTCTCCGGCAATGCCGCGCTCAATCTGGCCAACGCCATCAACGCCAACACCATTACCCTGCATGGGGAAGCCGATCTATCGGGAAGCCTCAATGCCAACACCGTCGCCGTCACTGGCGGCTTCTATGGCTCGGGTAGCCTTACCGCCAATACCCTGGCAATGACGCTGACCGGCTATGTCAACGATAACAAGACCGGACAGATTCTCGCCAATGGCTTCACCCTCGATGCCGGTAACAGCGGCACCATCAACATCAGCCTGACTGCCGCCGGCTCCCAGGCGCAGGGCTTCAATGCCTTCGTCAATGGCAATGCCAAGATCGACAGCGGTAACAGCACGGTTTCCGTCAACTCTCCCAACCAGAACAGCCGCCTGATCCTGGAGGTCAGTGGTAACCTGGCGGTCAATCCCGGCAGCCAGAGCAATCCCTACGGTAGCGGATCCGCATTTCAGTTTCCCGGACTGCTTTACCTGGAGGCGTGGCAAAATAACGTAGTCAACGCGGATCTGGTCAATGCCTATTCGGCCTCTGCCCCGGTGGGCTATGGGGTCTTCGTCATCAGCTCCAACATCTCCGATAGCCATGCCATCTATGCCAACGGCAGCCGCGGCATCAACTTCGAGGGCCTCTGGAACGGCACGGGATACAACCCCGCAAAGTCCATCAATGGGCAAAACCCGAGTGATGCCTCTTTTAGCTTCACCATCCCCATTTACTTTGCCCAGAACGGCACCGGCGGACTGAGCTTCGCTGCCGATTCCAGCATCACCAACCCCAATACCGGATATAACCAACCCGTTGATCTGTTCTTGGGCAATTTGCCGACATTGGTCGCTGCCAGTACGGGTGGTGGATCCGGCATCACGCTTCCCGCCACCCTCCCAAGTGTCAATGTGACGGCGTCGCAGACTTCTGCCGAGAACTCTGCATTGATCACAGCTTTGCAGAACTATGAAGCCAATCAAACGTCCTCAAACTACAATAACGTATACGCTACCGTAAACGGATTATCGATAATTACGGATAACATGACTCTGGCGCAGCAATTCACTGCATTGCTTACCGCCTATTTTAAGAATCCATCCTCCAGTACGATTGCGGCAATTCAAAGCTTTGTGGACAAAAACAATACCTGAGACCCTGTAGAAAGTCCTCGCGGGAGCCCGGCAGGGCTCCTGCCTTTGCCGAAAAGCATATTGTCACACTCCTCCCAAACGCCCCAGAGCAGACCTAGGAGTCAGAATCGACGTAGCTTGAGACTCCCCCGACCTCCAGAACTGCTGAAATGCTCTGGTCAGACGTTGGCAGGAATCCTGGCTTTAAGGTAAGCTCATCGTCTTCTGTGGGAGTTGACAGGTTCAGATGGGACTCCCCCGCCAAATTGAGGAGGTCGTTTGGGAGCAAACAGCACGGCAAGCGTTGGGCGTTATTGGCGCTACCGCGACCTGGTACGCAATCTGGTTATCGCGAATATCAAAGTTCGGTATCAGGGGGCAGCCCTTGGTTTTCTCTGGTCTCTGGGCAACCCACTGGCCATGATTCTTCTTTATGACTTTGTCTTTACTCACGTTTTTCGCAGCAATCTTCCCAATTATATTCTCTATTTGATCATTGGCGTATTACACTATAATCTCTTCGCGCAGTCTGTCAGTCAGGGCTGTGACAGTTTGACCGGTGCTGCGAGTCTGGCGCAGAAAATCTATTTTCCTCGTATATTGATCCCCACAGCCAGCCTGGCCTTTACCCTGGTACTTTGGTTGGTTGCCATATTGATCCTGGTCGTCCTATATCCGATCCTGGGCGGCGTTTATCACTGGGGTCTGGTGCTGTATCCGTTGGCTCTAGTTCTGTATTTATCCTTTATCTGGGGCATCGTCCTCAGCTTTTCGGTCTTGCAGGTAGAGTACCGCGATCTGAAACATCTGGTAGAAATTGGCATAATGTTTCTTTTCTGGTTCACCCCCATCGGCTACGATATCCATGTTCTCAAGCCACACACCCAGTTCCTGATTTCCCTGAATCCGTTGACACAGTTCATGGATGTATTTCACGCGCTATTGTATTCCGCAACATTGCCAACAGTGAAGAACGTCCTGATCGTCGTTGCTTGGACACTGGCATCGGTAGCAGTGGGTATGCTGCTGTTTCGCGCCAAGGCGCGCCATCTGGTAGAGGATCTGTGAGTTAACCGTGATGACCGCCGTGCAAGTGACTGGCCTGAGTAAGGAATTCGTTCTTCGGCATAATCGGGCGATGGGAATCAAGACAAAGTTTCTCTCGCTCTTCCATCAGTCCAAGAGAGAGCGGCGCGAGCGCTTTCTTGCCCTCGACGATGTTTCTTTCCGTGTCGCGCAGGGGGAGGCACTGGGCTTGTTGGGACACAATGGCTCCGGAAAGAGTACACTGCTGCAGATCATTGCTGGCATTCTCCAGCCCAGCGCCGGGACAGTGACCGTGAACGGGCGGGTAGCTCCCCTGATTCAATTGGGAGTGGGCTTCAACCCGGAACTCACTGGATTGGAAAACATCTTTTTGAATGCCAGTCTATATGGCTTCCTAAACCGGGAAATCAAACCTATGCTGGAAGCAATCATCGATTTCTCCGAACTCTCCCAGTTCATCGATACACCGCTGAAAAATTATTCATCGGGCATGCAGATGCGGCTAGGCTTTTCGGTAGCAGTCCATTTGCAGCCAGATATTTTACTCGCCGATGAGATTCTGGCCGTTGGTGACCAGGATTTTCAAAAAAAATGTCACGACCGTATTGCGCAGATGCGGGCAGATGGCATGACCCTGATTCTGGTGTCGCATAGCCCCGAGCAGGTCGAGCGATTTTGCGATCAGTATATTCGCCTGGATCACGGTCGGGTAGTTGAGTCGGGAAGGATGCAGCCAGCACCTTCGCCAACAGCTCTGCTTGGCTGATAACCTCTTTTGGTATCCAGAAGTTCGTCAAAGATATTCCGGAATTCTCCTGCGGCATTTCCCCAAGAATATTGTAGCGACCACTCTTGACTAATCTCCCGCCTCCCTACCGATTTTGGGTGCTTCAGCACGTCGCAAATCGCCTGAGCCATGGACTCAATCCGGTAAGGATCACAGTAGCTGGCCGCGGGGCCACAGACCTCCGGCAAAGATGCAACATTGCCGACCAGTACCGGGCAACCACAGGCCATGGCCTCGATGGGGGGCAAACCAAAACCTTCATAGAGCGACGGATAGAGGAAAGCATGAGCACGATGGTACAAAGCAGGTAATAGTTCATCACGCAGATAGCCTGCCATGATGACTTCCTTCCGGGCCAGCAATTTTTCCAATAGGGGCGCAAAAGAAGACTCCTGCCAACCCATCTGACCGACCATGACCAAGGGATATTCCTGGCGCAGCTGCTCAGGTAGCATGGTGTAGGCTTGCAGCAGTCGGCTGATGTTCTTGCGCGGCTCCAGGGTAGATAAAAAGAGCAGGTATGGTCTGCTTTCGCCATTCAGAGCAATAGACAAGGCCCTAAGCTGTTCGTCGGTGGGGGCTTGCCAAAAGCGCTCTGAAATGCCGGGATAAATCACCCGTACTCTTCCGGCCAAATCCGGGAAAAAGTGCAGCAGCTCACTTTTACTGAATCGTGAAACGGTTACGACCATTTCCGCCCGCCGCATACTTGCAGCAAGGTGTCTGACCAGAAAGCGGACGCGCCCAGGCGGATGAAATTCTGGATAGCGCAAATGCGAAAGATCATGCACTACAACGACGCTCGGCATGTTGCTCTTGGGTAAGACATAGTTTGTACCAAGTACCAGATCGGGCTGCCAATGCTTTTTGAGTGCCTGCAACTGATATCGCTGGAGCCGAAGCTGGACTTCCCGCCCCATGGGAATCTTGTTGAGCCATTGCCGGGGGCGCCGTCTGGGAAGAATCAGGCCCACCGGCTTTGGTGCCTCAGCAGAGCTTTCTCGCCAACTAAAATAGCGTATATCAACGTCCGGGCGCGCCTGTAACGCGAGGCTCAATTGCTCGGTGTAGTGGCCGATACCGGCGCGTTTTCCCTGTAACGTGTTACTTTCTATGGCCAGCTTGAGAATGGGGCGTTTCCGCGATTGGCCCTGCCCAGGCGAATTGCCTCGGGCCTCTGCAGGGAAAAAATCCTTGCCGTACCAAGCTGCACGGATGGCGACCCAGTTGGCAGTCTGTCCCTGGAGAAGGCGAGATATTATACGCACGCTTGTCCCCAGAAACCACGCCGCACGGGGAACTTTGCTGTATTTCTTCAGGAAAGCCCCGGCCGAGCGGGTAACGTAGTAATCTTTGAGGGGATGGGCCTTGCCCAGACTAGAGGAATGTTCGTGCCAAATCCGTGAGGCGTCTGCTACCGCAAGTTTCCAGCTGGCCGCCCGCAGTCGCAGGCAGAGGTCGGTATCCTCCCAGTACATGAAAAAATTTTGAGAATCAAAGTTCCCAACTCTCTCCAGTGCCTCGCACCGCAGCAGGAGGCTGGCACCCGTCAGATAATCCAGCCTGTCCTGTGTTGTGGCGTGTGAGAAATGGGTAGAGAGGCCAGCCCAGAGGACAACTCGCCCGCCACCCCATACCAATGTCCGTTTGGGATGGTGCAGATCGTAAATAACGGATCCAACTGCGCCAATAGACGGGTCCGACTCCATGCGGGCCTGCAGCGCGACGAGGGCATCAGCAGCAGCGACAGCATCATTGTTGAGCAGCCAGATACTGTCTGCGCCCTCGGACAGGGCGCGCTCTATGCCCACGTTACAGCCACCACCGAAACCTAGGTTGACCCCAGTGCAAATCAGCTCCGCACGCAGCGGCGATGCCGCCAGATGGCGCGCCAGCTCGCTCGCGCTATCGTCCTCGGAGCCATTATCGATCACCCAGACCTTGGCCGGTGCTGCGACGAGTTCTTCCAACGACCGCAAGCATCGCCTGGTTTTAATGAGGCTATTCCAGTTTACCAGGATGATGTGGGTGTTCATGAGGATGTGAGTTCTTGGAACAAAGCTTCATAGGCGCGTATCCACCCGGCCATGTCGATGAACGGCTCAGCGCTTGGCCGCGCCTGCGACGTCAGCCGCGCCCGCAACTCACCATCCCCCATAGATTCGATAGCTCTCTGCAATTCGCCCGGCGTATCTGGCTCGAACAGCAAGCCGTTTTCGCCATCTCGAATCATTTCCGGTATCCCGCCTCGGCGCGATCCGATCACCGGTCTGCCGAAGGCGAGCGCCTCGAATACCACACCGGGCAGATTATCATTCCAAAATGAAGGTACCACGATCACATCGACTTGGGGATAAAATTCAAGGGGCACGACACGCCCGAGAAAACGAACCCGGGCGTCCTTCGTTTTGTGACGCAGACGATGTTCCTCGTGCTGCCTGCCGCTGCCAGCAACCCACAGCTCTGTCTTCGGTAGATCGGCGGCTAAAAAGGCATCAATCAGCAGTTCAACACCCTTGGCCCTATCCAACCGACCAATGTAACCAAAGCGAAGTCCTTCATGGGGAATCGACGTTTCTGCTTCAGCTATACCTAAGGATTCAGCACTACGCGCATTGTGGATTACCCTCTGAATCGGGACACCCTCGAAATAGCCCAAAGAGAGATGACGATCGAGAATGAATCGGCTTACGCCAACTACGGCGAAAATATTCCGGCTTAACTTCCTATGCGGAAAGCGGAACATCCGACAACTTGGGCACTGGCCTGCACAATTTCGCCCCTTCTTGTACATCGTCGCTTTGACGCAGATCGGATAATAATCGTGCAATACCTGAACAGCTGGCACCCCTAGATGCGCGAGGGTTTTCCAGCTTGCCGCCGACCAGCCCGTCAGATTATGTAACGAGGCCACTTGCGGCTTTTCACGCTTAACGACCTCTCGCAGATATTGCTGCATCCAGGTATTGTAGCCATCCAAAGCGTGCCACAACATCCGCAGCGGCGCCGAAGGACGCCTCTTGTGGTAAGGCCAATACACATTACGAATGCCAGCCTTCCAAACCGTGAAGCCTTCTTGTTGAGTACGTTCAAGTCCAGCCTTGTCTGACGTAGCTAGCAAGACACAGTCGTGCCCTGCATCGCGCAGACCACGCATCTGCTCCCACAAAATTACTTCAGCGCCACCCCCAAGATCGGGTTCAGCCAACGAATGCAAAAATAATATCTTCATGCCAACTTTACACTACTCATCTGGAAATTCAGGACTAGGATTAAATGCAAACGATGAAAAATGAGAGCGAGTATTAATAATTATGGCTCGAGCCTTGTTTGTCCTCATAGATATTAATAATTTAAAATTAAATATCGTTAATCCATATATCATTTTTGCCAAGTAAAAAACAAACCCCCTATACTTTCTGCTAATGAAAAGGCTGTTCCTGATCCCAAATTTATATTTCCACATATTGCACGCAGAGCCAGAAAGAATATTCACATTGTAATTATCTCTTGTATTATGGACAACTCTACTTAACTGGTTGTATATACCAATAAATCCATTTTTCGAGATTCTCATAGTATACTCTACGTCATCTGCCCATATGTACATCTCTTTTAATGGAAATCCCGACTTTCCCACAGCCTCCTTTGCAATTAACACAGAAACAAAAGAACATGAATTAATTATATAAAGATTGCGCTTTTCATAATAATTAAACGGAACGCCGTTAACTATCGCAGAGACACTAGGAATATTCATAAAATGTGGCTTACCGTCTACCCACTCGACGCGACTGCATACGTATCCAACTTTCTCATCAAGCACGGAAAAACTGGAATACAATTGCAGAAGAGAATCCTGCATCGGCCTCGTATCGTCATCCATCAACCAAAAAAAGTCGTATCCTGCTTGATATGCACGCTTCACACCCTCGTAGAATCCCCCGGCTCCGCCCGTGTTTTCTCGCAACCGTACGTAGTCCATCACGGGATTGGCAAGATAACCTCGCTCCTCCAAGAGCTGGGGAGTACCATCTGTGCTAGCGTTGTCGATTAGGATTATCTTATCGACCGGCTTTGTCTGTGCAAGCAGGGCATCGAGGCATTCCGCCAGCAGTTGCTTGCGGTTGTAGGTAACGACAACTGCTGCAACGGTTTCAGTCATTGCTCAGGCTCTCTTTGATCTGTTCCGCGCTCTTGAGGGCCGCGGCCACGACTTGATCCATATTATAGTAGCGGTACTGCGCCAAGCGCCCGACGAAGGTGACGTCGGGTTCGGCTTCGGCTAACGCCTTGTAGCGTTGGTAGCGCTCTTCGTTCTCTGGGCGCGGAATGGGGTAATACGGCTCGCCTTCGGCCTGTGGATATTCGCGCACGATGGAGGTGCCGGCGTGGCTTTGCCCGGTCGCGTGCTTGAACTCGGTGATCCGGGTATAGGCGTGTTCATTGGGGTAGTTGACGGTACCGACCGGCTGGAACCATCGTGTGTCCCGCAGATGTTCATGTTCAAAGCGCAGGGAGCGATAAGGCAGCTTGCCGAAACGGCACTCGAAGTAGACGTCGATGGGGCCGGTGTAGACCGTGTGCCTGGGGCGGAGCTGCGCTTTGATTTGGGCGTAGTCGGTGTTGAGCCGAACGCGGATCTTGGGATGTTCTAGGATGCGCTCAAACATCTTGGTGTAGCCATCTTTGGGCATGGCCTGGAAAGTATCGGTGAAGTAGCGGTCATCATCGTTGCTGCGCGTGGGGATGCGCGCAGCAACGCCGGCGCTGAGTTCGCTCAGATCTAGCCCCCATTGTTTACGGGTATAACCGCGGAAGAATTTTTCGCACAGGTCGCGTCCGACGCTGCTGAGCACCACGTCTTCGCTGGTGCGGATGGATTCGCGAGGCTCGCGCACCTTCTCCAGATAGTCGGCTACGCCGGCCTCGTCGAGATCGAGGCCGTAGAGGCGGTTGATCGTGGTGCGGTTGATGGGGACCGGCAGCAATTGCCCCTCGACTTCGGCCAGCACGCGGTGTTCATAGTCGTGCCAGCCTGTAAAGCGTGAAAGCCACTGAAAGACCCGCTCGGCATTGGTGTGGAACAGATGCGGCCCGTAGCGGTGAATGAGCACGCCGTGGCCGTCATATTCGTCGTAGGCGTTTCCGGCGATATGTGACCGGCGATCGATGACGAGCACGTCAAAGC
>JAQVDS010000040.1 GCA_028697715.1 Acidithiobacillus sp.
CCGCTGCCTACTCGATATTCGGGACCCCGATACAGAATCAGAAGAGGAAGAGGGGACCGACATGGGTCTTCTTGACTACTCGGCGCGTCGAGAGGAGCGCGAGCAAATCGTCGACGCCCTGGAGAAAGCGCACTGGCGGCGGAGCGAAGCTGCAGAGATGCTGGGATGGAGTCGCAAGACGTTATGGCTCAAAATGAAGAAATATAACTTGTCGGAGTAACTCTCTGCCTCACCACCGTTGTCATTTTGATGTATGCCAGGAGCACGAAACATGAATCGAATCAGTGAAAAACTCCCTTTTGCATTTCCCTACCGCGCGCTCGCGGCAGGCACGATACTGGCGATCTCGCTAACCGGTTTCGCCTATGCGGCGAGCAATCCATCCACTCCCGATGTCGCTATCCCCAACAACGCGCCCACGGCACTGCCACCACTGACGCAGCATGTCATGGAATTAATCAAGCAAAAAAAGGTGGTAGAGCTGCGTACCATCTATAATGGTCCTTTCGCCGCGGCCATGTTCTTCAATCCGGCAACTCTGGAGTACACCGACGTGCTGCTGAAGCATCAGAGTTTTTGGTGGATAGGGCAGACATCCGACCCGAAAAAAGCGGAAATCCTCTATACCAAACTGGCGACGCAGACCATTCGTCTGGCGGCCCCGGATCTCGCCAAAATCCAGCTGGATGCGCGTATTGCCGTGGCACAGAGGGCTCTGGAGGCGCAAAAGCAGCAACAAGCCGAGCTCGCTTCGCAGATCACCGCGCAGCAGCGGATTGTACAGGCCGGCGCGGCTGCCCAACAGCAATTGCAAGAGGAAGCCAGCGCACTGGATGCACGGCGTCAGGCGCTGGAGTCTGAGTTGCAACGTACGACGCATGCCATTCAAGCCCTGCAGTACGAATCGCAATCCGGCCCCAGTCTCGATAGCAATCCGCCAGAAGAGGTCGCCCCGCCCCGTCCGACACCAATACCCGCCAAGCCCGAGAAGTCGCGCATACACATCCAGGCGACTGCGCATCCATGACGCAGATGTCCTCGGAGCAGGTTCCGCAGACCACTGGCCAAGGCAACTCGCCACCTGTGTCTACGGGTCTGCAGTGCCTGGCTCTGGTAGCCAACTACTACCGGCGTCCCTGCAACGCCGAACAATTGGCGCGCGCGCTCGGAATGACCCAGGCACTGTTGCCGCCAGGCAAACTGATCCTGGCGGCTCGAGAGGTACACTTGGTCGCCAAAGCAGCCAATTTGAACTGGCGCGACTTGGCACAGGTGCATTTCCCCATCATTGCCGAGCTGCGGGATGGCAATTACATCGTTTTCGCTCGATTTGAGCGGGATCGACTGGTAGCTGTCGATCCACTACGAGGTCAACTCATCCTGGATCAGTCCACCCTGGAAAAGGTCTGGACCGGGCGCGTGCTCTTTCTCAAACCCAGATTTTCTTGGCGCGATGAAAACCAGCGCTTTGGCCTACGCTGGTTCATCCCCATCATTCTTCGTTACAAGCAGCCTGTCGTAGAAGTTTTACTGGCAGCTTTCGTGGTGCAGATGTTTGGCCTGGCAATGCCTCTGTTTGTGCAGCTAGTAATCGACCGGGTGCTCGTCTACCACAGTCTGCCCACCCTGGACATTCTGGCTGTGGGTATGTTGATTATCATTGCCTTTGAGACGACATTAAACATTCTGAAGACGTTGATGATGACCCATACCACCAACCGCATCGATGTAACCTTGGGTGCACGTTTGTTCTCCCATGTGTTACGAATACCGATGCGCTACTTCGAGACGCGCACGGTAGGCTCTACCATCGCGCGGGTTCGGGAATTGGAAGTTATCCGGCAATTCCTGACGGGCCCCACGCTAATGGCGTTCATCGATATCTGGTTTGTCGGTATCTTCATCATCGTACTGCTACTGTACAGCTGGCAACTGACCTTGGTGGTACTCGCCTCCATTCCCTTCATGGTCGGAATTTCGCTGCTGATATTTCCAATTTTGCGGCGGCTATTACAGGAGCGCTTTGACCGCAACGCGGAAAACCAGTCTTTTCTGGTGGAAACCATCACGGGTATTCAGACAGTCAAAGCCCTGGCTTTGGAGTCGCGCATCTATCAACGTTGGGAAGAAAGCCTGTCCCGCTACGTAGTAGCTTCCTACCGGGTCGATCGACTGGCAGGTATCACCGGGTCACTGACCCAAATGGTGCAGCGCTTGGGGACCCTCGCCATCATGTGGTTCGGAGTCAAGCTGGTTTTGGGTGGCGAACTCAATGTGGGCGAACTGATTGCCTTTCAGATGATCTCCGGACAGGTCACCGGGCCAATTTTGCGTTTGGCGCAGCTTTGGCAACACTTTCAACAGGTCGGTGTCTCTGTGAATCGGATGGGCGATCTCATGAATACGCCAGCCGAACCCGTCGTCGATATCGGCAAGGCCTCCCCAGCAGCGATTACCGGAAGGGTAACCCTACAGGACGTGCGCTTCCGCTACACCGCCGATACCGAGGAGGTCATCAAGGGGATCAGCCTGGATATCCCCGCAGGCTCTTTCGTCGGCATCGTCGGACGCAGCGGATCGGGCAAGAGCACCTTGGCAAAGCTTTTACAGCGTCTGTATCTGCCCGATGCAGGCACGGTGCTGATCGACGGCATGGACCTCCGGCAGGTGGAACCCGGCTGGCTGCGGCGACAGATTGGCGTGGTGTTGCAGGACAATTTTCTGTTCTCAGGCAGCATCCGCGAGAACATTGCGATGGTATATCCAGAAGCGTCCATGGAGCGGATCATTGCCGCCTCTACCCTAGCTGGCGCCCATGAATTCATCAGTCATTTTGCCGATGCCTATGACACCCCGGTAGGTGAACGCGGAGAGAACCTGTCGGGAGGACAAAAACAACGCATTGCCATTGCACGCGCATTGCTAGCCGATCCCCGTATCCTGATTTTCGATGAGGCGACCAGTGCCCTGGATTATGAATCCGAGCGTATCATCTGGCGTAACCTGCGCAAGATCTGTGAAGGCCGTACGGTGTTCATGGCGGCCCATCGCCTGGCTTCCATTCGCAGCGCTGACGTCATCCTGGTGCTCGACAACGGCAAGCTCGTGGAACAAGGAACCCATGACGAGCTGATGGCACAGGGTGGCATCTACGCCAGCCTCGCTGCCGATGAAAAGAGTATGGACGTGTCGTGATGAGCACGAAAAACGCCAACCCCCTGGCGGGAATTCGAGAAGATCGTCGAAAAAAGGAACTGCAGCGGCTGGCTACGGAATTTTCTCCGCCCCTGCTGGAAATCCAGAAGACTCCTCCATCACCATGGCAGCATTGGGTACTGTGGACGCTTCTCTCGCTACTCCTCATCGCCCTGCTTTGGGCCTATTTCGGCAAAATGGAAATCGTCTCCACTGCAGCAGGAGAGTTCGTTCCCAATGGCAGGGTCAAGGTTGTTCAGCCTGCGGCTCTGGCGGTGGTGCAACAAATTCTGGTGCACGACGGAGAGATGGTACAAAAAGGCCAAATTTTGGTTCGTCTCAACCCAACCTCCTCTCGCGCTAAACTGCAGGCCGTGGAAGGCCAGTTGCAAATTCAGCAGCTGACTGCGGAGCGGCTGCGGCAGCAATTGGGAGAAAAGGCCCCGCTTTCCGCTTCTGCCGCGAGCAACAATCTCGATTGGCAGATGCAGCAAGCCTTGCGCGCTGCCGAAGAGGCCGCATACCGTGCGCAATTACGGCAGGTCGAGGTGGAGCAGGCGGCCAATTCCGCGCAAATCAGTTCGCTGCAAACGCAAAAGATCACGCTGGGACAGCAACTGGCGATTTTGCATCGAGAGGCGCAGAACGATGAGCTTCTCTCCCAGGAAGGCGCCATAGCTCGGCAGGACTTTGAGAATGTACAACAACATCTCCTCGCGGTTGAGAGTCAGTACACCCAGACCCAGGGACAATTGGCGAGTGCTCAACAGGAACAGGCGCGCCTCGAGACCAAACTTCAGGAAATTCGACAGAATTATCGGGCTCAACTGCTGCAAAATCTCAGCAAGAATTCGCTCTCGGTTTTATCTCTCCAGGCCAACCGAACACAGATGAAGGAGGATCTGGACCTACAGGAATTGCGCGCGCCCATTTCGGGCATCGTACAGAATCTCTCGGTTCGCAACCCGGGGCAGGTAGTGCAGCCCGCCCAGGCCGTTGCCTCCATCGTGCCGGTGGATACGCCTCTCATCGTCGAGGCCGATATGCCCGACAGCAAGATGGCGTTCGTACATGTTGGCGAAAAGGCCAGAGTCAAAGTCAGTGCCTACCCCTTTGAACAATATGGCGCCCTTCTGGGCAAAGTTACACGCATCAGTCCTGACGCCCAGAAAGCAGACAAGGCAGCGGGTGGTGCACTGTATTATCATATCTGGGTCGATGTTCCGCATCCCATTCTGACCATTGCCGGGGCCCCTGTAACCATGCGCCCCGGAATGTCGGTAACTGTGGATATCCATACCGGCAAGCGCAGAATCCTGCAATTCTTTCTCGGTCCCATTCTCCGCAACTGGCAGGAGGGTCTGTCTGTCCGATGAGTCGGGTACCATCCAAATTCGAGCTGCGCGTCGTCCTGCCTCGGGTCGGTGTTGTGTTGCTGACTGGTTCTCTCGGCGTTCCCGTACTGAGTCATGCAGCAACGGATGCCTCCGCAAACGGCCTTGCGGATGCTCTACAGCAGGCTTTTTTGACGCAGCCCAAGGCCTTCCGTTCACCCGCGAATACTGCGCAGGTTCCAGGGCATGCTTCTACTGCTGTCCCTCCGGTGCCTATCTCCATGCGACCGGAACGGGTTCCATCTCCCGTACTGCCAACTCCCCAACAAGCGCCTATAAAATCCGTACCGCAACGCTCTGTTCCAGCACCCACAGCTCCGGCTACCGTGGTCTCCTTCCCTGCCTCCCAATCCGCCAACGCACGCAACGAGGCCAATCTGGTGCGCAGTCCAGCGACGTCAGCCCTGCCAAACCTGAATCATGTGGCGGAACCGGAGGCTCTCCCTGCTCACGCTACCAACCGCTCCGCTCTGGCCGACTACTTGCAATTGGTTGCGAACAACAACGATGCTTATCGGATCGCCCAACAGCAGCTGCGAGAGGCGCAGGCAGAACATCTCGATGCCGTGGGTCGTTTTTTTCCCAAATTACAACTCCAGGAGCAGGGCCAGCTATACCGAAACGTCAGCGGCGTCCCCAGCGCAACATTGGTAGGCTCGAACATCGTCCTGACCCAGGGTAGCATTTATTCCAACTATCTGAGCTTGGTAGCCAGTCTCAATCTCTTTGCCGGTGGCAGTGACGTGGAGCGAATCATGGCTGCCAACCAGGGCATCGAACAGGCGCAATCAGAGATGCTGGCACGCCGCAATCAAGCATTGATCAGCGCCCTGCTTGCCTACGATAACCTAGTATCGGTATGGCATCAGGTGCAGGTGGGCCGCCAGGCAGCAGAGAATGCCAACCTGGGGTTGAAACTCGTGGAGCAGCGCTGGCAACGTGGTAATGCGAGCCTGCTCGCGGTCACGCAGCAACGAACGCAACTGTTGCAAGCGTTGTCCCAACTGGAGTCCCTTCAGAAGAAACTGACCGAGGCGGAGAATCAGCTGGTGTTGCTGGCCGGCTCCAGCCGAGCCTTCTCCTTATTGGAAAAGCTTTCGGAGCGACAGATTCTTCCCCAGCCACCGCAAACAATAACGCCGGCAGAATTAAGTGATGCCTGGCGACTGGCACCTGCGGTTGAGGCCGCTCGCCACGCGTATCGCCAAGCAGGTCATGAGGTTAACGTGGTCCGCGGAAGCTTTCTACCGCAGGTTGACTTGCAGGGCTCGTATAACTGGCTGGGGAGTTCATCGGCCAACTTTGGCGATGCGCTCAACGCCGTACAGCGGAACAGCTACACCATAGGTCTAACGATCACCCAATCCCTTGCGCCTTTTACTGGACATCTGGCGCGTCTTCACACTGCCGAGGCAAAGCACGAAATTGCCAGCGTAGAATTGCAACAGGCGATGATCAAGGCCAAAACCCAATTACGGCAAGCGACCGAAGAACTGCGCATGGGCAAGCTGCGGGTACAAGGCTATCAGACGCAAGCTGAGGCGGCCGCCAAAGCTGCTCAGTTCGCCAAGGATCTGTACGAGCATGGCCGAGAAGATCTTCTGCAGGAAAAACAGGCGAAGTTGTCGGCTCTGGCGGCCAAACTTGCTTACCAAGAGACACAGCAGCAGTATGCAACGGCACAGTGGATTGCATACAGCTTGCGAAATCCCGAACGCTTCGCGGCGTCACTGCTCCAAGCAGTGACGCAGCAAGCATGAAGCTGTCGAATCACAAAGGGCTAGAGGGCTTGCGTCCCTGGCTGCTGTTTTCCAGCACGTTGGCCGTCATCTTTACGGGGCTGATGCTACGGGCCCTGCCCCGGTGGACAGAGGTGACCCGCAGCGCTGCCGCGCCCACGGTGTTTCATATTGTTGCGCAAGGTAACACCGTTGCCGCGCAGCAGCCATCCAAGCCCCTCCCTCAACGAGATAAAGCCCGTTCCTTGGCTCCCTCCGCAGCCGTTCGGGGCAAATCCAGCCCAAGCAGTGTCAAACCGCCACGAATCAACTCTAGCGAGAATGTGCAAGTGATCAGCGCCAGAAAGCGCGCCGAACTCATCAGCCGTTACGTAGCGGAGTGGATCAGTGTTGTAGAACGAAAAGCGCAGCGAGAAATCCGGCAACCCCTGCCTGGGCAATTGCAGTTGCGCGTGATTGTAAATAAAGATGGAGCGCTCCAGGCGTTAGACGTGCTTAGCAGTACCACGACCGCAGAACAGCGGCTACGGACGGTAGCCTTGGTTCGCAATTCTTCTCCTTACCTGCCATTTCCACCACGTCTGGCACGAAGCGCTGACAAACTAGTGATCCACGCCGATATCACTTTTACCGCAGCACAAAAATCGATCGGATCAATAACCCCGCAGAGAAATACTTCAGGACAAAGTGTTGGTGCCCTCTCTTCAGAATTGGGGAGGGCACTCTCCAGCTCTACTTTTTAAAAAAACAGATAGCCACCTAAATCTGTGGGGACAAAATTTGTCTGAAAACTTTGCACTCCCTGGGCAATGCCAGAAGCCACATTCATGGGCATCTGGGTGGCAAAATTCGCCAAAGTACTTGCAGCATATTGTCCATCACTACTCAAGGTATTGCTTAGCGTTGCAGGATCAAAAGGCATGATGCCATTCACCATCCCACCAAAATCGTTCCCAACATTCAAAATGCCACTGGTGAGGGTAGTACTGAGATTGCCGACCGTGCTGGTCGTGACGCCAGCGGCGTAGCCCAATCCAGCGCTGGTCAGATTGGCAGCCTCATTCATGGTCGCCGATACGGCATTGCTTATTTCCGCAGCAACGGTGCTTACCGATTGCACCGAAGGCGGCGCGCTGGAGCTGGACGAAGCACCCAACCCCAGAGCTGAGAGTAGAGACGAAAGAAGACCCATAGGGAAGACTCCTGTAGCTAGTCAAAAAAGCGGCGCAACTCTCCGCTGCGCCGCCTTGGCAGCCATGTGATATAGCCAGCCTTATGTGGCCCGCAGAAAAACTGGCAGGGCCATTTTTAGTTTTGCTTTACAGCAGACCACCCAACAGACCGCTACTGCTGCTACCCACTACCGTGGCATTGCCCAACACCGAGCTCAGACCCGTAGCGGTAAGAGTATTGGCGCCGAGAGAGGCGACGATGGAAGAGGTGGCGGCCGGGACGCTGGTCGCCATGTTGGCCATAGCCTGACCCACACCCGTGCCCACACCACTGAGCATACCCGAAATACCACCACCTAGGCCGGCAGACAGAGCACCAGCAACATACTGCGTATAGCCAGCAGCCAAACTCGGGTCAGCCTTGGCCACGCCCTCAATCGCAGAAGCAGCGTTAGACAAGCCAGATGCGTACAACGAATTGGCGCCGTTGATGGCGAGCGTCAAGGTACCCTGAGCCGCCTTGGTAATGTCGGTGGTCAGATCAGATGCCAAAGTAGCGGCATCGGCGGTAACTGCCTTGTCCAAAGTGGTGGTACTGGTGACGGAGTCATTCATCAGGGTGCTCACATCACTGACGCTCAGGCCAGCACTACCGCCCAGCAGGGACCCCAACAAACCGGTAACCGTACCCAGAACACCACTAAGCAAATTAGAAGATGCCATTTTTGAAACTCCTTATATAAGCTGTTGAGAGACTGCCGCAAATTTTTTAGAAAATGTCGGCGACCTCAGAAAGCAAATAATATGCCAGCCATACTAGAGAGGACGCATTTGTTTTTACTGCTGATAAACATAAAAATTAGAAATAGCGATTCTTCTACATGGACGCTAACATTACGCAGTGCGTAACATGAGTATTATCAATGTTACATTCTCCGTAATAGCCGTCGACCGTGGCATCTCCCCAACAGGCTTACGCCTTACACCTAAAATCAGGGTCGGTCAGGCGTAAGCGTGCAGCCAACCCATCTTTTCACTGCCGGAATTTTTGCTGACGCTATCCCTGGGTTTTCAGCGGAGGGGGTAATGATGACGAAGGAAAGGCAGACGGAGAAGGTGGAATTTTGGCGGCAGCAGATGGAGGGATTTGCGGCGAGTGGTCTTTCTGTCAAGGCGTACTGTGCGCAGCAGGGGATTGCTGTGGCCAACTGGTAGTAATGGCGCAAGCGCCTGTCTGCGCACAGGCTGTCACGAGAGGCTTTTGTACCAGGCGCGGAATTTTTGCCGGTCCGTCTGGCAGACCTGTCGTCCGGGATGCCTGCGGTAGAAATCCAGTTGCTGTCGGGTCGTAGACTGAAGCTCTCGGCGCCGTTGGATACGAGTTGGTTACAGTCTCTGGTTCGGATCCTGAAAGAGTCATGTGGCTAAGTGCGGGCAGTCGCATCTGGTTGGCAGCGGCCCCTGTGGACATGCGTCTGGGCTTTGATGGTCTGGCCGCCAAGGTGCAAGGGGTGCTGGCTGCCAATCCCTTTTGCGGCCACGCCTTTGTCTTTCGCAACCGGGCGGGGATCGCCTGAAGCTATTGCTCTGGGATGGGTTGGGATTCTGGCTCCTGTATCGCCGCCTGGACCAGGGAAGATTCCATTGGCCGCGGATAGAGAATGGTGCCATTGAACTCTCGGCAGCGCAGTGTCAGCGGCCACCAATATGGCGCCATTTTAGGGTCGGCATAATAATGGGATGAACATCCTCTTCCCTCGGCGTTGGTCCGATGCCAGCATCGAGAGACCTATCCACGACGGAGGTCCATCCCATGAATGAGGTTATGATGTCAATCAGCGTCGAAATTTGAACAGGTGTCAGCGTCCAATTTTGAACAGTTTTAGAGGGGGAGAGAGCGGCGCTGTTTATAGCGGTAGGAGTCGTTCCCGGTCTCGATGATGTCGCAGTGGTGGGTGAGGCGATCGAGCATGGCGGTGGTCATCTTGGCGTCGCCGAAGACCTGGACCCATTCCCCGAAGGAGAGGTTGGTGGTGACGATCAGCGCGGTGTGCTCGTAGAGCTTGCTGATCAGATGGAAGAGCAAGGCACCACCGGACTCGGAGAAGGGTAAGTAGCCCAGCTCATCAAGGACGACGAGGTTCATGTTCAGCTGCATATTACGGGGCATCGTGGGCACCCATTACGATTGATCGTGGGCGCTGATTCCGTTTGATCGTGGGCGGTCATTACGGCTGATCGTGGGCACTTTTGCGCTTTTTTCGTAATCGGTGCCCACGATGGCGTAACGGAACCGGGATTTGCTCCTGGCGAATTAAAAACATTCTGGTCGTTCAATGGATTGGAAGGCGTTCTGCTTCTCTTTTGCCGGAGATGTAGCATGCCCACACCGAGGATGACCATGAAAGCGATTTACGAAGTACTCCGTTTACACGCCGCAGGGTTCAGTCAGCGGCAAATTGTGCAAGCCTGCCGCCTGTCCAAAGGAGCCGTCAGCAAGTATTTGCAGTTGGCCGCGCAGGCCGGGCTGTCCTGGCCGCTGCCGGACGACATAGACGCCGCCGGGCTCGAGGCGCGGTTGTTCCCTGCCCGTCGTGCGGCTTCCCATTCCATCTTGATTCCAGACTTTGCCGCCATCCACACACAGCTACAGCGCAAAGGCGTGACTCTGCAGTTGCTGTGGGAGGAGTATGTGGCTGCCCATCCAGGACAGCGGATCTACCAGTATTCCCAGTTCTGCGCCCATTACCGCACGTGGAGGGCGCGGCTCAAGCGCAGCATGCGGCAGACCCATATTGCTGGAGAAAAGGTCTTCATCGATTATGCTGGCCCCACCGTGCCGGTGGTCGATCCCCGCACGGGAGAGGTCCGGCAAGCGCAAATCTTCGTGGCCGTGCTGGGGGCCTCCAATTATACCTACTGTGAGGCCACCTGGAGCCAGAGTCTGCCCGACTTCTTGGGTTCTCACGTGCGGGCCCTGGCTTTCTTTGGCGGGGTTCCCCGCCTTTTGGTACCTGACAACTTGAAGGCCGCCGTCACCAAGGCCTCCCGTTATGAGCCGGAAATCAACCGGAGCTATCGCGATCTGGCCAGGCACTACGGCGCGGTGGTGCTACCCACCAGACCCTATAAACCCAAGGACAAAGCCAAGGTAGAGGTGGGCGTGCTCATCGTGGAGCGTTGGATTTTGGCCCGTCTTCGGCACTTCCAATTCTTCTCCCTGGCGGAGCTCAACCAGACCATCCGCCGGCTGCTGGAGGAGCTGAATCAACGCCCGTTCAAACAACTTCCTGGCTGCCGCCGTAGCGCCTTCGAGACCCTGGATGCCCCCGCCCTCCAGCCTCTCCCGACGGTGCCCTATGAATATGCCGAGTGGAAGTCGGCTAAGGTCAGCATCGACTACCATGTGGCTTACCAAGGACGCTTCTATTCGGTACCCCACCAACTGGTTGGCCAGCGGGTCGATCTGCGCGTCAGCGCCCAAACCGTAGAGATCTTCCATGGACAGCAACGCGTTGCCAGTCATCTACGCGAGCTCACCCAGGGTCGCTACAGCACCCTGACCGAACATATGCCCAAGGCCCACCAGAAGCACCAAGAGTGGAGCCCGGGGCGCCTGTTGCGCTGGGCGCTCTCCATTGGCCCGGCGACTCGAGATCTCGTGCGCTGGCAGTTGGAGAATCGACCGCATCCGGAACAGGGGTATCGCTCCTGTCTCGGCTTACTCAGCCTCTCCCGCCACTACCCGCAAGATCGGCTGGAATCAGCCTGTAGCCGTGCTCTGCGCAATGGCTCACCCACAACCCGCAGTGTTCGCTCCATCCTGAAGCAGAAACTCGATCAAAACCAACGTCACTCCGATCCAGCTAAGCCCTTACCCCTGCACGGGAATATCCTTGGCTCTCGCTACTACCACTGACAAGGAGTCTTTCGATGCTATCGCAACCGACCATCCAAGCCTTACACCAGCTCAATCTCTACGCTATGGCCGAAGCCTTGGTTGAGCAGTCCACGCTACCGCAGATGCAAGAGCTTCCCTTTGAGGATCGCCTGGCACTACTCCTGGTTCGGGAGCTCTGTGCCCGCGATGACCGACGCCTGAAACGCCTGCTGAAGTTGGCCAAGCTCAAACTAAACGCCGCCATAGAAGACCTGGATTATCGATCTTCTCGGGGCCTGGATCGAGGGAAAATGGCCGCGCTGATTCCCTGCTCCTGGATACGACAGGGGCAGAACCTCCTGGTTACAGGGGCTACCGGAACCGGCAAGACCTGGATCGCCTGCGCCTTGGGCCACCAGGCCTGTCGCCAAGGACTGGGTGTACGCTACCTCCGTCTGCCACGCTTTCTGGAAGATCTCCAAATCCGGCACGGCGACGGTAGCTTCGGTCGCTATCTGAACGCCATCGCCAAGGTGGACTTGCTGATCCTCGACGATTGGGGGTTGGCACCGATGAGCGGCGAAAACGCCCGGGATTTGCTGGAAATCATCGATGATCGTGTCGGCCAGCGCGCAACCTTGATCACCAGTCAGCTTCCCGTCTCGCATTGGCATGAAATCCTTGGCGAGCCTACTGTCGCCGATGCCGTTCTCGACCGTCTGTTGCAGAGCGCGCACCGACTAGAACTGAAAGGGGACTCCCTCCGTCGCCAACAGGAACCATCTCATGCAGCCAGGGTGGCAGAAGCGTCCTGACGGCTCTCACAGGTTACGCTGTAACCATCATTACAGAAGGCTGGACCACTAGTAGCCAAATTTGACCGATCGTGGGCACCTATGTCTAAAATCAGAACAACCAGAATGTACGCTTTTCGGGAGTGCCCACGATCAGCGTAATCAGCGCCCACGATCGCCGGAATACGCATTCAGCAAGGTTTTGACCAGGCGGCCACTCTGTCCACGGGTCTTTTCCTGCTCCAATTGATTGACCAGATCGACGACGTTGAACCAGCGCACACGATGGCCCTGGTAGATGGCGGCATGACCTAGGGCCAGTGCGAGATGGGTTTTGCCGGTCCCGGTGCCACCGACGAAGATGATGTTGTGGGCGGCGCCCAGATAGTGGCCCTCGGCAAGTCGCTGTAGCGCCTTCTGGTCCACGGGACTTTCGCTAAAGTCGAAGTCCTCCAGGCCGCGCTGGGTGGGGAAACGTGCGGTACGCATCTGGTAGAGGAGGCTACGATTGGCACGCTCCTGGCTTTCCGCGGCGATGAGTTGAGCCAACCACGTCTCGGGATCCAGAGGGGTGCGCTGGTCCATCCAATCCTCCACTGCCAGGGCCATGCCGTAGAGATGCAGAGCACGCAGGGATTGCAGCAGCTCAGTGGACATAGGCATTCCCCCGCAGCAAGTCGTATCGGGCACAGTCCGCACGGGGTTCATCCTGCAAACGCAGAGCGTCTGGCGTGCACACTGGGGCCGGGGGCAGCGGATTCGCGAAGCGATGCATGAGGTTCAGCACCACCGCGGTATTCACGGCACCCTGCTCCAGGGCCATGGCGCAGGCGGTTTCCAGATTCTCGATGCCGTATTCCCGCGCCATCAGGAGTACGGTGACGAACTCCCGATCCCCCAAGGGCTTGTTTTGCAGCCGTTGACGCACTGCGGTGATGGCGCGCGGCAGCTCCTGGAAGGGGCGCCCGTTGCGCAGGGCACCGGGCTTGCGCTCCAGGACATCCAGGTAGTGGAGGACATCCGTGAAGACCTGGCCGCGCCCCATATGCCGCCGATGGCTGGCCACCGCCTGGCCTTCGTGCAGGACCAGGATACGGTCCACATAGCGGCGTACCTGCAGGTACTGGCCCGCGTATTGGGCCGGCACGCTGTACTGGTTTCGATCCACCGTCACCAGGCAGGTCTTGGACACCCGCGCCCGCACCTCGACATATCCATCGAAGGTCGCGCGAAAAGGCCGCAGGGAGGGCTGCTCCTCCTGGAAGACCTCCCAGATGCTACGGTCCTTCTGCTCGGGGTGAGCCTCTCTCTGCGCCCGCTCCACGCACTGTTGCCAGAGCCAGGCGTTGAGTTGGTCGAGGTCATCGAAGCGCGGCGTGGGGGTGAAGAACCACGAGCGCAGCGTATCCACCTGATTCTCGACCTGCCCCTTCTCCCAGCCGGCCGCCACCGTACAGGCAGTGGGGTCGATGAGATAGTGGTTCATCATCGCCAGGAACCGGGGATTGAATTCCCGATCTTGTCCCTCAACGAGCTTGCGGTAGACCACGTCAACGATGGTCTTGGGGTTGTCGCAAATCCCCCGCTCGGGCACCCCGCCAAAGGCGGCAAAGGCCTTCTGGTGGGCGGCAAAGACCATTTCCTGGGTCTCTCTGGGATAGGCCCGAACGAAAGGCATCCGGCTATGGGTGAGCCGAAATTGCGCCACCTTCACGGTGTGCGTCACGCCGCCCAAAACGACCGTCTCGGTGCTCCAGTCGAACTGATAGGCCTCGCCAGGGCGAAAGACGAGAGGGATATAGGCCTTCTGCACGCCCGGATGTGCAGCGACCTTCCAGTGCTTCACCCAGCGCTGGACGCTATCGTAGGCCCCGGTATAGCCCTCCTTGCGCAGATCCTCAAAGAGTCGGCGCGCCGTGCGACGCTGCTTACGGGGCAGATGCGACTCCGTCTCCACCCACTTCTGCAGAATGGCTTCGTGAGGCCCGAGTTGGGGCTTCGCCGAGGACCGGCGCATGTACTTGGGGATGTCTCCATCGTGATGCAGGTATTTGTAGACCGTGTTGCGCGACATGCGCACTTCCCGGGCAACCTCACTGACAGTTTTCTTCTTGACGTGATACAGCAGACGAATCTTGGCAATCGTTTCCATGCAAAGCACTCCAGGTACCTCCCAGGCCAAATCCCGAGAGGGTAGCAGGTGTTCAGTTTTCGACGCTGATTCCTACCTGCACCTGTTCACTTTTGCACGCTGATTAACAGTCCTATGCCCGTCCGCCGCAGATCCTTGGTCTATGGCCGCCCTTGTCACACGTCATCTGATAGACTCTCCAGATTAGGCGAGGAGGTTATCGATTGCCCAGCCAAACACCAGAAGAGCGCAGCCCGGAGCTCCGCAAGATCATCCACGTGGACATGGACGCGTTCTTTGCGGCTGTGGAGCAACGCGATCGGCCAGAGCTCCGTGGTCTGCCGGTGATTGTCGGTGGCGACACCAATGGCCGGGGTGTCGTTGCGACTTGCAGCTATGAGGCGCGACGATTTGGTATCCACTCGGCCATGTCATCAGCCAGGGCCCGCTCGCTTTGCCCCAAGGCAATCTTTGTCCGCCCCCGCATGGATGCCTATCGGGAAGCCTCCCGCCAAGTGATGACCATCCTGCGCAGTTACACTTCGTTGGTGGAACCCCTTTCTCTGGATGAGGCATTTCTGGACGTGACTGCCACCACTGCCGACGGAGCCCTGGCAGTCGAAATCGCTCGGGAGATCTTGGATCGCATCCATCGAGAAACCGGACTCTCGGCTTCAGCAGGGGTCTCCTACAACAAGCTGCTGGCCAAACTGGCCTCCGACTGGCGAAAGCCCCACGGGCTTTTTGTCATCCCACCTGAGCGCGGCCTTGCTTTTTTGTCGCCGCTGCCCGTTGGCAAGCTGCATGGAGTGGGTCCGGCCACCGTCAAAAAACTCTCGGCAATGGACGTGGAAACGGTCTTGGATCTACGGAACCTCTCGCTGGAGTTTCTTGTGACCCATTTCGGCAAGTCGGGAGGCTGGTTTTACGATGTGGCGCGGGCGATCGACGAACGACCAGTCCAACGTAACCGTCCAAACCATGCCGTTATTGCCCTAATTGCGGTTATCTGAGTCTTTTTTTGTCGGCGGCTGGCGGTTGGGGCTGGACGGGTCCAGCGTCCCTCACTGGCGATAGGAGATGGGGTGG
>JAQVDS010000041.1 GCA_028697715.1 Acidithiobacillus sp.
CGATCTGCTCGGGGAGCGTCGCCCCGCCAGTCATGCCACCGCCGGCAAAGGCGGATGCCGGGGCAAAGGGCAAAGCGAGTGCCACCAAGGTGGCAAGAATACGACGTGTTTGCATGGCTGACCTCCCGAAAACCACATAGGACTTCTTGTGGTATAGCGGGGGTCAGAGGGGATGCGGTTGACATCCTCCTCGCCCTCAGCCTACGGCTGCCGCTCTTAAGAGCGGAAAGGACGAGGATTCCTTCCTGCCAGCAGCGGCCCTACTTCAGCCGCTTCGATCTCTTTCTGGATCACCTGCACTTCCTGATTGTATTGCTGGAGAGATTGCGTGATGGGCACCATGTAGCCGGCGATGCCGGTCTCATCGGACGCCAGGGCTGCAACCAGTTGCTGGCGGACTTGGGTATCCATCTCCGGATAGAAGCCATCGTCGATCGCTGGCGCTGTCCAGGTGCTGCCGTTTTCCAGGGGCTGCACCGTCTGAGCGAGATCCGGCTCATCGGCAATGGCCTGGTTGGCTGCCTGCATCACCTGCCCTTTCAGGGGAATCATGGGCAGGCTTGCCGTGCCTGTCGGGCAGATATCCTGGAGCCTGGCATAGATCGAGTTGGCGGGCACGAAACTCGCCCAACCGATCGGTGCACCATTGTTGGGGCCTGGGATGTACTGCACGGCGGCCAGATTGGGCGCATCGCCAATGCCCGCCTGCCAGTTCGATATGGGTAATGGCTGCAAGGTGCTGTTGGGACCCATGGCATTGCCCAACTGCTCCCCTGTGGTGTTCAGGAGCGTCGTGAGGCTATTGAGGGCCGAGAGCAACGGGCCTTTTTGCGCCATGATCTGGTTGGCCAAAGCGTTAGCCTGCGGATTGCCGCTCTGTACCAACTGCACCAGGTATTCCGATAGTTGTTGCGGATAGTCTGTGGCAACTGCCTGGATCGCGTAGGCTTCGGCTTCCGCATCCCCGGCGATATTGAGACCGCCGGTTACCAGATTCTGGGTAACGCTATCCCAACGGGTGTTGTGGCATTGTTCCCAATAGCCATACAAGGTCTGCTTGCGTGGACCGGGACCTGCCCACGTAGCCGCGGCATACGGCGCCAACTGCCCATAGGATTGCGCGGCGGACTGCAACACGGGCCAGGTCTGCGCCATGGCATTGAGCGCACCCGCATCCTCGCCCAACGCGGACGGAACATCGGCTTGCGCTCCCGGACCAAAAGACAGCGCGCCCAAAACCGCGACCAGAACAGACAAACGAGCTTTCCCGAACATAGGCCACCCACGTGATTGGAGAACTATTTACGGTATAGCGTGGGAAGCCGGAGATCCGGCTATCTTGCTGGAGGCAAACAGTCGGTTCGGTCAAAGTAATCCTGAAAGCACAGGCATTCCCTGGCATCATAATCGAAGAAAGCATAGGCCAGCACTTCCAGCGCGCGAAGTGCAGGGTAGTCCTGCGGCAAGTCGTCTTCGCTGATAATCAGGATTTTCCGATTGTCTCTGGTCCATCCTTTCGAGGTCGGCAGATGGTCAGAAATCAGAATCCGGTAAGCATGGGCATCCGGGTCTTCCACCCGGAGTCTGACGCCAGATTGCGCACAAAGATCAGTAATCGATGTCAGGCCCTTGGCGCGGTTTTTTGCCGCCCCCATATCCGGGAGAGGATCCCGTAACACGATTGGGGCGGGAAGATTCAGGTTCATGGGCGGTTTCGACATAATCCAATCCTCGCTTTGCCATGCCCCGAAGCTGCTTCGCCAAGTGGACATTGGACTGTGCAATGTCCTGGAACAGTTTCGGGGTATCTGCTATTTCTTTCAGCCTTTTCCTGTCCTCGCCCCGCAGATGATCCAGCGCAGCAGGCTTGCGATCCTCGCTTTCCGAAAGCAGGGCCAAGATCTTTGCAATGTCTTTGGCGTCCTTCTGCCCTTTTGCGGAATGTTGACGATTCTCGAAAGCCCTGAGCTTCAATACAAGAAGATGCTCACGGCATGCGCAACGAATCCCCTCTATCACCTCTGAGAACCGGTCCGCGTCCTCATACGGAACAGCCAAGTCGTTGCTTTTCTCAACGTAAATGTCGAAGTCCACACCATTCCTGATCAGTTGGTGCTTTCCCAATCTTGGGTTTTTGGTGACCTCTTCAATATCCTTGAGCATGGAAAAGTCCTGCAATCCCATGTAGAAATCGGCGTCATGGCTCGTTTGCAAAAACTGTTGGCCCAGAAATTTTTTGGTCTGCAGCCAGACAGCAGCACCACCAATGACCACGATGCCTTCATATTCTGCACAAAGGCCACGCACATCCGAAAGAATCCCATCCCAAAAAGACGTACCAGCCGTGTCAGCACCCATAATTTTCTCCTGCAAACCATTTTTTACCGCTGCAGCCGCCATACGGATGCCGAGCGAAAGCTCTCCTGCACCTATTTCGCGAAGCCTGCTAATGCTGCCTTGGTCGAGACTCACATTGACTCGACGCAGGCCTGCCACTTGATCTTTCGTCTTGCGACCCTGCCCGCGGCCTGCACCACCGTGGGTGGATTTTTGCTTCTCCGGTTCTCGCTGTTTCATCACTTGTATAATACACAATAAACAAGAGAAAGCAACCCCCGACGTGGCACGCTCTCACAGCCGTATAGCGGCAGTCCGTGGAGGTCCATGGCGGCCATGGCACCAAGCCTCCCATGCCAGGGATCACTCGATTTCGATGTCTGGTTTCCGTTTGTGGGCAATGGGATCGAGGGAAGCGCTCTTTTTGGCTCTCCCAATGCCCCATTCCTCCAGCATCTTTTCCCGCATCTCCGGACTCAACAAATCGAAAGATTCCTTTGCAGTCCGAACCATGCCGCTCCATATCCTGTCAATGGTCTGATCTGGACGGTTTACCCCGCAAACTCTCAAGCCAAAATCCAGGAGTTCTTTTTTGAGTGGGAAATTTTTCGTGCCGCCAAGCTTGAGTGCCAGGGTCCTGTCGACAATCTCGCGGCCAGTCCGCTGATCAAAGCCGGCATACACGGTGGTGGTGACAACGTCGTACACTGGCGCGAGCCTTGGCGATGCACCATGCGGATGATCGTACAGGAGACCAAAGTTCTTGAGGTGCGCGTCGCCATTGCGAACAAGGACGGAAAGCGCAACCGAAGCAAAAAAGGTCTGCAGATCCTCCGCCGCATTCTCTTTCCCGAAAAACTGGATGGTCTTGGCAACCTGCTCGTAGCTCCCCTGATACTTGTAGTTGCCAAAGGCATCGGCATTTTTGCCCATGAGAACCGCCATGTCCTCAAAGCCCCTGTGCGTCCCGTGGGCATCCAGGTCAAAACGCTCTATGGCAAGCAGTTGGCGATCGGAAGACAACCAGAAATCCGGCACTGGCAGACCGGCATGCTTTGCTGCGGTGAGGCAAAGAAATTCGTTTACCGCCAACTCCGGATATTCGGAGCCGCCAGATTTCACGATCAGGTTTGCCGTGTTTCCGGTAAACCGGATATTGTCCGCATCGGGGACGAGAAACTTGGGTTGCACACCCGAGATGCCGGAGTCGAAGTATTGCTCTGCCAGAAAGGCAAAGACCTCGCCAGATGGCAGGGAGAGTAGCTCTTTGAGCCGGATCGATGGCTTGTTTGCGGAACGCGGGCCTTCCGGTTCCCGGAATGCCAACCGGCCAATCTGTTGTTGGCCGGTAATCGCCAGAAGGGTCATGTCGTCCACTGGGCCCAGCTTTGCCAGCCGTTGTTGCAGATTGTAGGCGAGCCAACCTTCCGGGCGGTTCATGGAGAATATCGGGGGAAGCACGTTGGCATTGTAGCTTTGCGCGCGCAACGGCATGGTCAAGGACACTTCGCATGCCGGCTGGACCCCGCGGTCGTAGTTGAAGACGAACTGGGATTCCTTGTCCAGGCACCCGGATGGGCCCTGGGGCGTGGACACCATCAACCGCCTAACCCTCGCCGTCTTCATCGCCAAAAATCTCCTGCAGACGTTCGTACTCGACCCGACCATAGGCCCGGATCTCCAGACCTTTGCCCAAAGCCATGAGGACCGCCATGAGCACGTGGATTCCGACGTTATCGCCCTTTTCCAGGGCAACGATGCTTTTGCGATCGCGCCCAATTTTCCGGGCAAGCTCCTCTTGCGACCAACCGCGCATCCTGCGCTCTGCGCGCAGGGCCCTGCCGAGTTCCAATGCGTTGCCGATGGGAAGCTTCCTGTCCGTCATAAAGGACAATATGCCAATTTATTGGATAAATGTCCACTAAGTCGGTCACTGTTGGCGGCTACTCCATCCAAAATTTTTGTGCGGCATTCCTCAGCAACACCTCTGAAAACTTCCCATCGCCTTTCCATGTTGCCAATTTCACCAGCCCATCCATCGGCATGATCCAGCCTATCAGCATCCACAAGAGCAGGATGAACCACGATGTGCCCGCCAAAAAAGAGGGCTTCGCCCCTACCCATGACAAAAACCCAAACGCAAATCCAGCCAAGGCCAGGAAAAGGAGTACAAATGGCCACGCAGATTCAAGCAATCGAAAAACCGTATCACTCGTGGATACCCCATATAGCCACCATCTCGGAAGTTCAGAGGGTTCGCCGCTTTGCGCATACCGCCAAAGAGCCAGATCGTGCCTGGATCGGAAATCGGCCACACGTTCTTTCAACCTTCCACTTTTGATGGTGAACCGCAGAAGAAGAGTTCCCGTAGTAACCAGCATTGCTAATGAGATCACGAACAGAACCGCTATCGACACAAATATAGAGGTTACTCCTTCGGCATGTAAGCAGGCCACAAACATGAAACAAGCGAAGGAAAAATAAGAACCAAAAGCCGAAACAGCGTACAAAATGCGCATCCACCAATGGGTATCAGGCTCACCAAAAACGCTTAACGCGAACTCTTGTGCCAGTGATCTTCCGCCCGCCCGGCCATCTTTGAGGAATGCGTCGCTCCAAAAATCGTGAAGAGTTTTCCGCGTCAACAGCCACTGCTCCGACAGGATTCGTATGGAAAGTGCCAGCATAGCCAACCAGTAACACAGAATCCACACCTTCATCAGTTTGCGCGGGAAACCCCGGCGTTCATGCCGGGGAGGGATAGCGCGGCGGCGTTAGCCGCCCTTGTTCCCGCATCTCCTTGTGTCGATGCTATCTTCGTGAATGCGTATCCATAACCATCTGCTCGCTGAATCAGCGTACAGAAACGGTGATGGACGCCTTGCACCAAACCGGTTGCGGTCTGGATGTTGAAGCTGCCACTGGCCCGAATGGCGACTCGCCCCAGATAGGTGCCAGCTTTCTTGCCGCTGGTGACAATGGCTTTCACCAGGTCACCCGTCTGGAAACCAAAGACGCTTTTGCTTCGGGTCAAGTACCCGCGCGGAAAACCGTGTTTCGTCAGCCGCGTGCGCTGATAGCTGCCGCGTCCGGTGGCTTTAATGCCGAGAACTGGTTGCTGCCAGTTTTGGATGGCGTCAACACACCCCACGCAAGCCGCATCGAGACAATGGGCTTTGGGAATGGACATCTGGTGTCGGTTCCACTTCGTTCTGCCGCCACTGGCGACTTCCACGTCCAGACCCGTTGCTTTAAGGCGTTGGAACAGTGCCCAGCGAGTGCTGTTCACCGCCGCCGCATCTTTTAACGGCGCTTTGGCCTGGGCCAGTATCTTGCGGACTCGCTCCGGAGCCTTCGCCAGAAACTGTTCCAATGGCATATTGCCTTTGGCCTGATTGCAGTCGCGACAGGCGATGGTGAGGTTGCTCACACGGTTACTGCCGCCACGGCTTTTGGGGTGGATGTGGTCGATTTCGAGCGGCACGTTTTCCGCTCCGCAATAGGCGCACTGGCGGCCCCACTTCTCCAGCAGGTACTCGCGGACCTCGTATCCGGCCAAGGTGCCTTGTTGGTACTCGCTGCCTGCGATTTCCGGATTCTGCAGGGCCTGGGTGTCAAACCGCACCAGTTCCTGCGACAGCGCCGTCACCGGCGCCAGACGCATCAGCCGGCTTACCCAGGCCAGCATCGTATTCACCCGATGCAGTAAAGACGGCGCCAGCCAGCCTTCCGGCTTCGTCCGGTTGCTGAAACGGGCTGGACGATACCGCAGTTTCCCGCGCCGCCGACGTCGAAACGCCCGGCGGCTCGTAAGTGCATCCCGGATAGCGTGCCCCCGGTGCTTCAGTTCCAGCAGCATCAGCACCGTGAAAGTGCGGAGAATTTCGCCCGTGGTTGCGTCAACGGTTTCTTTCTCCCGCACCAGCGCCATCCCAGTGGTTTTGCTGCCGGGATGCAGTTTCAGCCGCAGCGGCTGCAGGACGGATTCCGCCTGCAACCTGTCCACCAGCCGGATGGTGAACGGGACCATGCGATGCACCCGTGCCCGCCCGCTCTCCAGCAGCAACCGCGCCCGTTTCTCCGAGCATGGCATCAGCGGTTGCTTCCTTTTGTCCAACACCAATACTGCCATCTTTACCTCCTTACTCGGCCCTTACGGGCCTTGTTACGCGCCTCTTGCGAGACGTCTCCCCTCGGGGTTGTTTGCAACCGGCTCTCACCTTTCGGTGACGGCTGGAACCTTCGGGCCTTTGCCTTTGCCCAGCATGATCCCCGCCTTGCAGAGCGGCGAACTGAGGAAGCATTCGCCGGTGCGTCTTGCCGACCTGTTGCAAACGTCTGCACGTTACCGCTCGTGCCCCCTGGTCAACCCAGCCTGCGTACCACCTTGCAAGCTCCGCCCTTCAGGGCGGGGTAGTTGACCAGTTGACCCCAAACTCCCGATACAGCGTCTCCAGATATTGCGTCCACCCAGCTATGGACTTTTGCGGCAAGCGCTCGCGCAACCATTGCATGGGCCAGGTGGCACCGAATTGTTCCTTGAGTTCGATCGCGCGCTTCACGTCCCGCGGATCGGACACTGCACAAAAGGCCAGCGCTACCGGCCCGAAGGCAAAGGACACTAAGCGCTGACCCTCCGGACTCGTCACATAGTAATCACGCTTTGGCGTGGCCGCGGCCAGCAATTCGATCTGCCGGTCGACCAGGCCAAAAGACTGGTACAGATCCACCAGATTCGGCGACGTGGCTTCCTTGTTGGGCAGGAAAATCTTGGTCGGGCAGGATTCCTGAATGACCGGTAACAGAGGGTTGTCTCTCAAATCCGCCAGGGATTGCGTGGCAAACACCACGGCGGCATTCTTTTTGCGCAGGACTTTCAGCCACTCGCGGATTTTCGCGAGGAACATCGGGTTGTCCAGCAACGACCAGGCCTCATCGAGGATGATCAGCGTCGGGCTGCCATCCAGCATCGACTCGATACGATGGAACAGGTACAACAGAATCGGAACCACAAGGCCCTTGGCAGTCTCCCCTTGCGGCAGGCTGTCCATCTCGAAGGTGAGAAAGCGACCGTTCATGTCCAGCCCGTCGTGTCGGGCATCCAGGATATCTCCATACTTGCCGGTGCCGGTGTAGACCCCGATGGCTTCCTTGAGATGCGGATCCTGCAGGAGGTTCACCACGTCCGAAATCGATCTCCCCTCTTCCATCGAGAGCCCTTCCACCGCACGGTGGATTACCGCACGGGTAGCTGCCGATACCGGAACGTTCTGCAAGACTGCCAGACTCTCCAGCCATTCTTCGGCAAAGATCCGGCCAGGCACCGTGTCGATCCGCTCCAGCGGAGCAAAGGTCAATTTGCTGTATTCCCCGCCAAGATCGTAGTGCTGGGCAAAGGAAGGAGAACTGGCGCCAACGGCTTCCGTCAGGGCAAGCAGCGAGCGGCCCTTGTCAAAGGCAATGACCCGGGCATTGGGGTAGCGGAGCCATTGAGCGCAGATGAGAGCCAGCAACGTGGATTTGCCGGCTCCTGGCGGGCCGAGAATAGCCGTGTGGGCCAGGTCCGAAACGTGCAGGTTCAGACGATACGGAGTGCTCCCCGTAGTCTTGGCAAACATCAGGCAAGGCGCACGCCTGCTCTTTGCAGGGTGCAAACCCTTCGCAGGGTGCAACCCATCCACCTTCATGAGATCGCTCGGGCAATCCGGGCTCCCTGCCCAGACGGCCGTCTTGGCCGAAATGTCGGCGAAGTTCATGGTGCTGATCACCGGGCGGCGGACATTCTCCCAGGTGTGTCCGGGAAGGCTTCCCAAAAAGGCTTCGACGGCGTTGACTTTCTCCCGCTTTGCCACAAAGCCTGCATTGTTGATGAGGCTTTGCACCATGCGTACCTGTTCCTCCAGCACCTTGTGATCTTTCCCGCGCAAAATCACCGTGAAAGTGAAAAAGCCCATGCGCACGGCACCACTGGAAACATCCCCGTCGGCGAGCGCCGTCTCCTGCTCCATGGCCTGCTTGAAGGGATCCGCGCGGTCCTGGCGCAGAACACCCTGACTCATGGCGCCACTGATGTAGTCGCGCAGGGAGAACTTGGAACTCGCCCACTTCTCGCGGTAGGACGCGATGAGCTTTTTGGAGCCCTGCTGGTCCTGCAGGATCATGCGTGTGGTCATGCGCAGGGGGAAAGGCAGGTTGTGCAGATCCTCGATCAAGAGCGGATGCGTCCTGTCGGGGAAGCCGGTCAGCGTCAAGATTTCGATAGACTCTCCATCGATCGACGGCTCTGTCCCGGCGATAAAATCGTGATGCCCGAGAAGCACATCCAGATAGGCCGGGATGTCCGGCGGATTGACGGGGTGCGTATGCCCCGTCAGACATTCGTGGTAATGGGTGAGCAATCCGCGGGCATCCAGCGGCACCAGCAAAAAGCTTTGGCGCAAGATTCCCAGGACAGACTGGATGCTGTCCTCGAACTTGCGCAAGAGGATATCGAAACTGTCCGGCTCGTGGTCCTTTTTCGACTCGATGAACATCTGTCCGGCGGAGACTTCGGATTCCGGCGGCGTCTGCCAGGTGAATACCGCAACATACCGGGACAGGAAATGCTCCCCCTCCTGCTCGAACTGCAGGCGCCGCTCGGCATCGATGAGCGCCGATACGGGGTCGGGGAAATGGCACCGTCCGGGATCGATATAGCCGTCTGCAGCCACACGGATGGCCGACCAGTGCACGCTCCATCCCGCATCGAGGCGGGCAAGAGCGGAATTCACGACGGCGGGCAGCCGGTCGATGCCGGAATGGGACAGGCTTTCCCGATCAGGACCGGAAAATTGCACCCCGGCAGAAAAGGAGCCGTCCTTGTTCAACAAAACGGCACAGGGCTGATTCAGCACATCGATTTCCCCCGCCAAAATGGCGGGGTTCAACAGGTCCGGCAACGCGAGTTCGGTCTTGCTACGGAATTCCTTGATATTGATCATCGAACGGGTTCCCCTTCCGTGTTTTTGGCAGGTTTCTTTTTGGCGGTCATCCGGGAAAGCAGCTTTGCGGTAAGCGATGGCGACTGGGTCTGCGGGATATCCCGATAGGGCGCGTCCAGACTCGCGGCATCCCCATAAAATGGCTGGTACTTGCGTGAGCGCATCACCACATCGATCATTTGCGCATCGTTTTTGGCGAGCATCTGTAAAACCGCCTGAGCCGCAACGAACAGCACCACGGCGACGATGATGCCGGGGATGGACATGGTAAAGAAGTATACCATCATGGCAAAAACAGCATTCCACATCGTTGCCCTGCGTTCGGCCCCCATCAAGAGATGGGGGCGAACCAGAGACTGGTACAAACGGACTTCGCGCATGCGCCTTACAGTCCGAGACCGTGTGCGATCAGGGCAAGGGTCGACACATGCGCACCCATCGTCGCCGCCGAGATTCCCGCCTGCTGACCAAACCAGCCGTACTGGCTGATGAGGAAGCCGCCGCCAGCCGCGGTACCGACACCCATGGCCGCCTTACCATAGTCATGCTTGAACGCATGGACGGCACCATAGCCAATACCCCCAGCGACACCGACACTGCCGATGAACGGCATGAAGTTACTCTGGACGAAGTTGCTGATTGCTCCAAAAGGACCGCCGCTCGCAGCCATTGCCACATCGGCCACCATGGCCGCACCCACACCAACCAGAACAGGCAGCGCCGACTTCCAGAAACCGCGACCCTTGCCAACCTTCCGCACAACCATCTGTTGTTCCATACATCCCCCTTGTCATCTTCCCAAGCACCAGGCGAAACGCACGCCTCTACTCGGTATAGCGAGGGGGGAATGGGATACGGGCGGGGCTGCCGGCACAGCCTTGGATGGTGTAACATGCTGCTTGGTGGCACCAAGAGGATACAGAAATGGGATGGCGGCCAGACAAAACTATGGCCCGATGCCTCTTGGGCTCTCCATTCTGCAATCGTGGAGCCCAAGTGATACAGAAAAAGGAAAATAACAGGTTTGTTCAGTGATCAACAGCGTACATCAGGTATCATGATTTCCATCATCATCCCCTGCCACAACGAGTCGGAGAACCTTTCCGCACTCTACACCCGCATATCTACGGTCATGGAGCAGATCGGCGAGCCATGGGAAATGGTCTGTATCAATGATGGCAGCAAAGATGACACCCTGGAGCGGCTGCTGGCCTTGCGCAGGGAGGATCCCCGCGTCGTGGTGATCGATCTCTCCCGCAACTTTGGCAAGGAGGCGGCGTTGACCGCCGGACTGGATCACGCCCGCGGCGATTGCGCCCTTCCCCTCGATGCGGATCTGCAGGACCCGCCAGAGATCATTCCGGAACTTGTGGCAAAATGGAAGGAGGGGTATGACGTGGTCAACGCCGTCCGCCTTTCGCGCGATGGGGAATCCTGGATCAAGCGGGCTAGCGCCCATGCTTTCTACCGGGTCATCAATCGCCTGAGCGACGTGGATATCCCGGCAGACACCGGAGACTTCCGACTGCTCTCCCGCCCAGTTCTCGATGCCCTGAAAGCCATTCCCGAACGGCGCCGTTTCATGAAGGGGCTCTTTGCCTGGGTCGGCTTTCGCACGACCAACGTCTACTACCACCGCGAACCCCGCCATGCTGGAAAGACCAACTGGAACTACTGGCGACTGTGGAACCATGCGGTGGAGGGGATCACGTCGTTTAGCCAAGTGCCCTTGCAACTTGCGGCCTACCTGGGCTTTTTGGTCTCCTTGCTGGCCTTCCTCTATGCCCTCTATTTGCTCATCAGCACTCTAGTATATGGCAACCCGGTAAAAGGCTATCCCTCCATGATGGTCACGCTCCTGTTCCTGGGCGGCGTACAGCTCATGGCCCTGGGTGTTATCGGGGAGTATCTGGGCAGGATTTATGAGGAAAGCAAGCGGCGGCCAGTGTATTTGGTGCGGCGGGTGTGGGGCGCTGACTGCCCGCATGGTGCCGGAGGGGAGCCATCCGAAAAAATGTGATAGTGTGCCGCCCTTGCATGGGTTGGACTCCCGAAAGGGATTATTGGCGGTGCATTCGGTTGCGGTAGCGACACGGCATCCACTAAACTGACGCCGTTAAGTGTTGGATTTGTCCCGGCAACACGTTTTTTGAACATCCAAGGATCGCTCCCATGACGACGCAAGTCAATGAAACATCCAAAGCCAAGGCTTTGTTGCATAAAGTTATCGACGCTCAGCCCGATGATGCCAGCTACGAAGAAATCATGCGCGAGTTGGCCTTCGAACGCATGGTGGAACGTGGCTTGGCCGATGTGCGTGACGGTCGTTCTGTCAGTCATCAGGAGGCGCTGCAGAGAATCCGTTCATGGCGAAGTTGAAATGGACGAACGAGGCGCTGGATTGGCTGGAAGTTATCCATCGTTACGTGGCGCAGGACAATCTCAACGCTGCGGTCAGGGTCATTGACGGCATCCTGGAGAAAGCGGAAACGCTCACATCCTTTCCAGATATGGGGACGCGCCTGCGCATTGTCCCGGAAGGCGAGGTGCGCATGATCCTCTATGGCCACTATCGCGTGGCCTATCTGCATAGAAATGATTCAGAAACGATTGAAGTGATAGGCGTGTTTCACGGTGCGTTGAACATCGACTGGTATCTGCCATGACCAAACGCTGGGCGTTGTGGGGGTTGTTCGCGGCACTTTCGATTGCGGCACTCATCAGTAGCTTGGGAACAGCCTTTCAGACGCTGCCGCTGAATCCGGACATTGCGGAGATGGCGCTGATCTATCAAGGCATCGTACATCACGGCTGGCGCTTCCCGTTCACCTGGCGCTTCACCCAGGATAACCAGATCCTGAGCCTGATGCCTTTTGCACTGATCTTCTATGCTTTGGCTGGAGTTTCCGGGGCATCCATCATCATTCAGGGATGGCTCATATTCGTCGTAAACGCTGCATTAACGGGTCTGCTCGTTAAAGTGGGCACCAAATCTTGGATCTGGGCGGGATTGGCATGGCTACTCGCCTTACTTGCCGGCCCTATGGCTATTGGACAGCCCGCTATTTTGGCCTACCCGGTTACCCACAATAGCGTGTGGGCGTTTGGATTGCTCGGCACCATTGGCTTGATCCGGTATTTTACTGACCGCCCAAAATGGGCGCTTCCATTGGTCCTGGCATGCGTGTTCGTTGGTACCGTCTCTGATCCTTGGTTTGATGCCGCATTCACCGCACCCCTCTTACTGCTCGCATGGAGGTCTCCCGCGTGGTTCCATGCAGATAAAACAACGCGGCGCGCATTGATCAAAACTGTGATCATTACTTACATAGCTGGCCGCATCACCTATTTCGGGCTCGAACTTTTGCACATGGTTCCCGGACGTGGCATAGGTTTTGCCTCCCCATCGGCCATGCTGCATCATCTGGTGCTGCTGGCCAAAAGCACAGGGATACTCTTGCAGTTTTACCCATTCCCAAGTGGCGATCTGGCGTGGGTGCTTTTTCTCTGGGGCATTTACCTCATTAGCCTGTGTGGAGTGGTAATCCTTTCATTTCAAGCGAGGCGACAGGTCAGCCCAGCCATAAAGGTGTTGCTGGCATTTTCTGGTTTATCCATAGGCATCATTGCAGCGGCTTTTGTGTTGACAAACTTTGCCCATGGCCTATGGGCGTCACGCTTCCTGGTCAATGTCTTTTATTTGGCCATCGTAGCACTGGTTACATTTGGTGCCGTTCGCTGGTTTGCGGGTAACAATCTCACAAAATTACTGCTGTTAATCACGTTGACCGGATATGTTATGTTTGGATTGGCCGCTATAGATCATGCCAATTGGCGCTATACCTCCAAGTGGGCTGGTACTAATTCTCTAGCTAAGTGGTTTGTCACGCATAACCTCTATAATGGATATGGACAATATTTTGAGGTTGGCGCGCCACTCCTTGGTATTGCCGCCAACGAAGGGATTACGGTAAGGCCGTTGAGCTGCAATATGGGATACCTTATCCCGCGTCTATCCAGCGGGGATGATCAGTTTTGGTTCGGTGCTGCGGCACTACCAAGCAGTCAGAAACCGCAGTTTGTGGTGTTTGATCAGGCTGACCATAAATGGGCAAGATGCACTATTAAGAGTTTTGGTAATCCGGCTATGAAGCTCAAACACGGCGCGTTAGATATTTGGGTATACCGTCACGATTTATCACGGCAATTGATAATGGCGCAGCATGACTTTAAGCACAAGTGGATGTTGATGAACATTGCGAACAACAGGAAAGCCATTACCAAGGTTGGAAAAACCCTTGGTATTGACTCTGGGTGGGCGCAAAATGTGTACACTTGGCTACTGAAAAGAGGAATTGCTCAGTAGCCAAATGGTATTTCATGGATTGCTGGAAATGGATCTACAACCTCCTCAAAAGCACCCGACCAGCACATTGTTGTCGAAACCACTACCAGAAAAAACCCACGAATAGGTACCATTAGCGTATGGCCCACCAGATATGCCAACCTGGTAGTATGAATTATTGTACTGCCCATAGCCCATAAGCGAACAATAATGCCAAGTTCCAAGACCGACTGATCCATTGAAACCGTTCGGGAAGCCGAATGTATGGACCGGGCCGACACCTCCCCCCATCACCTGCCACGTCCCGCCCTCACACGCCAGCACCTGCCCGCTCCCGTTGGCATTCGCCGCGATCGCCCCGTTCGGCGAGCAGCCCCAGCCGACGTTGGCCGATCCGCCCGCCGTACCCAAGGTCGCATCATAGCCGGCCCGCACTTGTCCACCGACATCCGCATTCCCCGTCTGATTGGTGTTTCCATTACTGAAGGCGTCCCAATAGCTATTGCCGTTCTGATAAGCAGAAAATGTCTGCGAGCTGGTTTGGTTGTAGGCGTACAAATTTTGCGCGGTCACCTGACCCGCCGCATACATGTTGCCCGTGCTGTTCACTGCGCCACCCTGCACGGTACCGTTTGTAACAATGCTGGATCCATTATTGCTGGATTGCATGTAGGTATAATTGGCGCCATTTGGACTACTGGTTACTACTTGTCCACCACCGCCAATTCCTCCGTCAAAGTCACTCATATAGGCGTTTGTGCTACCGTTTTCTCCTGTGGCAACGGTCCCATTGGCATAGAGATCCCAAGTATGAATACCACCACCCCAACCATTCGGAAAACCCTGACCAGCCGGCTCATCCACTCCCAACTGACCAGGAGAGGTAGCTGCATACCCACCACCCGCCGGGCCCGGGTTGCCCAACGTGACATCCTGATTCACATTCACATTCTGGGCGTTATTGATGTTGTTGTTCCCCATATCCAGATTGGTCTGCATCTGGTTCAACTGCGGCTGTCCGGGGACCGCGACACGGTACAGGTAATCGTTCTGCACCTGACCATTGGTGTACTCGATGAG
>JAQVDS010000069.1 GCA_028697715.1 Acidithiobacillus sp.
TCCTTGAGTCGATTTTTACGGCCTTATCCGGACGAAAGCGTTTGACAATCGGCCTCGGGCTAAATATATTAGAGGATATTTTAAGTTGGGGAGACTGTGCCCAGTATTCCCGTTAACGCCTCTGGCGCAGCCAGAAAACCAATTCCCCATGAGGACATAGAGAAATGGCCGAGATGGAAGACCGCTGGTTATCAGTTGACGAGATAAGCAAGTACCTCGGTATCAGCAGTGACACCGTTTACCGTTGGATCGACAAGCATGCGATGCCCGCCCATCGCATGGGCCGTCTCTGGAAGTTCAAGAAAGATGAAATTGACGAGTGGGTGAAGACTGGCGGCGCGGCCGAGCCTGCGGGCAAAATAGCCGGGAGCGATTTTGTCCGTCCGAAGGAAGCCCGAAGTGTGAGCAGCACGGATGGCACGAATCAAACCGACAAGAAGCGCAAGGAGTGATAAGGGGCCATGAACCATGTGATTCATACCAGCATCGTGAATTTTATCTGGGGTATTGCCGATGACGTGTTGCGCGATATCTATGTACGCGGCAAGTACCGCGACGTGATCCTGCCCATGACGGTCATCCGCCGCCTCGACGTGCTTTTGGAGCCGAGCAAAGAAAAGGTGCTCGGCATGAAGAGGAAGCTCGACCAAGCCGGGATCGCCAACCAGCACGCCGCGCTCTGCCAGACCGCCGGCGAAGCTTTTTACAATGTCTCGCCCTTTACCCTGCGCGACCTGAAGAACCGTGCCAGGCAGCAGCAGCTCAAGGTTGATTTCGAAGCCTATCTGGATGGCTTCTCACCCAATGTCCAGGAGATTCTCGGCAAGTTCAAATTTCGCGACCAGATCCCAACCTTGATCGAAGCTGATATCCTCGGTCACCTGATCGAAAAGTTCCTTGATGGGCGCATCAACCTCAGCCCCAAACCCGTGTTGGACGTGGACGGCAACGAGTTACTTCCGGCTCTCGACAACCACTCCATGGGCACCATTTTCGAGGAGCTGATCCGCCGCTTCAACGAGGAGAACAACGAAGAGGCCGGCGAGCACTTCACGCCCCGCGACGTGGTCAAGCTGATGGCTGACCTGATCTTCCTGCCGGTGGCCGACGACATCGAATCGGGCACCTACCTCGTCTATGACGGAGCCTGCGGCACCGGCGGCATGCTGACCGTGGCTGAAGAGCGCCTGGCCGAGTTGGCCGCAAACCACGGCAAGGATGTCTCCATCCATCTGTACGGGCAGGAGGTGCAACCGGAAACCTATGCCATCTCCAAGGCCGACCTGCTGCTCAAAGGTGAAGGAGGCGGAGCCGACAACATCAAGTACGGCTCCACACTCTCCAAGGATGCCTTCCCGTCGCAGGAGTTCGACTTCATGCTCTCCAATCCACCCTATGGCAAGAGCTGGAAAACCGACCTGGAACACCTGGGCGGCAAGAGCGACATCAAGGACCCGCGCTTTGTCACCCAGCACGGCGATGACCCGGAATTCACTATGATCACCCGTTCCTCGGACGGGCAGCTCATGTTCCTGGTCAACAAGCTCGCCAAGATGAAGCACAGCACCCGCCTTGGCAGCCGCATCGCCCAGGTGCACAACGGCTCGTCGCTCTTCACTGGCGACGCCGGTCAGGGCGAGAGCAATATCCGCCGCTGGATCATCGAGAATGACTGGCTGGAAGCCATCATCGCCCTGCCGGAAAACATGTTTTACAATACCGGTATCGCCACCTACATCTGGGTGCTGAGCAACCGCAAGTCTGCCCTGCGCCAAGGCCAGGTTCAGCTCATTGATGCCAGCGAACTCTGCACAGCTCTACGCAAAAACCTAGGCTCGAAAAATTGCGAACTCTCAGCAGAGCATATCGCAGAGATCACCGAGCTTTTTCTTGAGTGCAAAGAAAGCGACATCTCCAAAATCTTTCCCAACCAGGCCTTTGGCTACTGGAAGGTGTCGGTGGACCGTCCGCTGCGCCTTGCCGTTGACCTGAGTCCGGCCCGACTGGAACGGTTCGAGCGGGTCTGCGCCAAAGCTAAGGAAGAGTCTTTGGTCAGCTTGGCCCTACGCATGGCCAAGACGCTTGGAGCCGGGCCGTATCTGGACTTCAATGCTTTTATGCAAGCCGTTGAAGCTGATGCCGCCGAACACGATATCAAGCTTATAGCCAAGCGCAAAAAGCTGCTGCAAACCGAACTCTGCGACACCAATGAAACTGCCGCACCGGTACTAAAGAAGATCCACAAGGCAGGCAAAGTTTTCCCCGACCCTGTTCACGGCCTGTTCGAGGCCAAAGTAAACGGTAAGCCCTGCGTGGTTGAATATGAGCCGGACACCGCCCTGCGCGACAGCGAGCAGGTGCCGCTTTTGGAAGAGGGCGGCATCGAGGCATTCTTTCGGCGCGAGGTGCTGCCCTATACCCCGGATGCCTGGATCGACCCGACCAAGACGCAGGTGGGCTACGAAATTTCCTTTACCCGCCATTTCTACAAACCCGCACCCATGCGCAGCCTGGGTGAGATCCGCGCCGAGCTGCTGGAGCTGCAACAGGAGGGGGAAGGACTGCTGGAGGAGATTGTCGGACATGAGGCATAACCACCGCCGCACACAACCTGAAAAGCCGCTCCCAACGCGCCAGCAATCCATTGCGCAGGACCTGGCGGGTGGTGAGATCATCCTCTACCAAACGCCAGATGGCGCCATGGCGCTGGATGTGCGGCTGGAGCACGACACGCTCTGGCTAAACCAAAAACAGATGTCAGAGCTGTTTGCCACAGAACGCAGTGTCATTACCAAGCATTTACGCAATATATTCAACTCAGGAGAACTGGATAAGAATTCAGTCTGTGCATTTTTTGCACATACTGCTGAAGACGGGAAAACTTATCAGGTTGCCTTTTACAATCTCGACGTGGCGATCTCCGTGGGTTATCGCGTCAACTCCAGACGTGGCACCCAATTCCGCATCTGGGCCACCAATGTTCTGCGCGACCATATCGTCAAGGGGTATTCGACCAATGCCAAACGTCTCGCGGATTTGCAGCAGACCATCCGTCTGGTAGCGCGGGTGGCCGACCGCCGCGCCCTCCAGGGCGACGAAGCCACCGCGCTCCTGCGGGTTGTGCGGGAATATGACTTTGCCCTGGAAGTGTTGGATCATTACGATCACGGCAGATTGCCGTCTCCATCTAGAAAAGCCATCGAAGCCCAGGCCATTCTGCCGCAGGAGGCGCGACAGATAGTGAAGCAGCTTGGCGTCCATTTTGGCGGCAGCGGATTATTCGGACGCGAGAAGGACGGCAGTCTAGAGAGCAGCCTGGCAGCGGTCTTTCAGACCATAGGCGGCCAGGATGCCTATCCCGGCATAGAGGAGAAGGCGGCGCACC
>JAQVDS010000018.1 GCA_028697715.1 Acidithiobacillus sp.
CCGCCAGGATCGTTCATCAGTATACCGTCTCGTAAGCGAATCTCGCACACGAGGAACCGGATGCGGGAAATCCGCACGTCCGGGTCTGTGAGGGATGGGGTCGGTAACGTCCCCATCTACTCGGCAGCCCGCTTCGAGGATCCCTCCCTTGCGATAAAGAGCATCGTAGCCGCTGTAGTCGTCGGTCTGCAGGATCCCCTGCCAGTCGCCGAGGAAGCGCTGGGGATGGGTCCCTTTGCGATCCGGGGCATAGTCGAAGACGACAATGGGGTGGGAGGCATCGGCCTGACTGCGATAAACCCAGAGATAGGCTTTTTGCGTCTTGCCGCTGCCCGGATGCAGAACCGGCAAGGGTGTCTCGTCGGCGTGCAGGATCTTTCCGGCCAGCAGTGCCTCCTTGCAGGCTCCGGCCAGGAGGGTGAGCCAGTATTCTCCCTGACCCAGCCAGCTGCTGAGGGTGGAGCGGGACAGGGGCACGCCAGCTCGCTGGTACTGGGCTTCCTGGCGGTAGAGGGGAAGATGATCGAGATACTTGGCCGTCAAGACCTGCGCGACCATGCGTGCGGTGGGCAGGCCTTTGTCGATCACCTGCGCCGGTAGTGGGGGACTCTCCAGGGTGCCACAGGAGCGGCAGGTGAGCTTGGGGCGCACATGACGAATCACCTGGAAGTGGCCGGGGACATAGTCGATCTTTTCGCTGACCTCTTCGCCGATGGACTCCAGAAGAGCGCCACACTGGCCACAGGTGCAACGGCTGGGGGCGTGTTGCACCTCTACCCGAGGCAGGGTATCGGGGAGTTTCATCCGACCGGGATGGCGTCGGGGCGTGGCCTTGGGAGTGGACTCTGGGCTGGTAGCCGCGGCACTGTCAGCGAGTACGGCATCGAGTTCCGTTTCCACGGCGGCGATTTCGGTTTCGAGGGCCTCTTCCCAAAGACGGAGCTGATCGGCAGAGAGTTTTTCCGAACGCCGACCGAAGCGCCAACGCTGTAGTTTGGCAATGGTCATTTCCAAGCGAGCGATGGTCTCATCGCGTACGGAGATATGCTGCTCTTTTAGCGCAATGACTTGGTGTTGTTCTGCGATCTGCTGATGATGTTGGGCCACCTGCCAAGCAGATTCCCGATCTTTTTCTTCGCGCTCCTGCAGGAGCTGCAAAACCATTTTGCGCAGGGCGTCAGGATGGCTGGGAAGATCGGCGGGAGTCTTTGATTTCATGAAGAAATGCTATCAGAAACCGCCAGAAAAGGCAAGCATTTCCGCCAGTTATAGGGCAGTTGGCGTACAGATTCTGAGGGCGGGCAACGGGGTCCAGGGACGCCCCTCGACCAGCAGTGCCCATTGTGCTGCCGAGAGCTCAATGGCCCCATGCTCCATTCGGGGCCAATGCAGCCGCCCCTGGTCCAGGCGGCGATATAAGAGCCAGAATCCCAGACCGTCCCAGAGCAAGAGCTTCAGCCGATCCCCACGCCGGTTGCGAAAGACAAAGGCATGGCCGCAGAAGGGATTGGCGGATAGCACTCCCTGTACCTTGGCCGCCAGACCGTCAAAGCCCAGACGCATGTCCACGGGATGGGCTGCCAGCCAGATGCGACTGCCTGGACTCAGCCACATGGCCCTTCCAGAACCTGAACCAGGGACTGCAGCCAGGCGCTATCCAGCGGCGCCGAGAATTTCAGGCGGCGCCCGGACAGTAACTGGACTTCTACTACAGGCATCGAGGAAGACATTTCTGCCAGACGGACCGGCAAAAATTCTTCACCGGATGCGGAAAGCTCTCGCGGCGTACTGTGCTGGGTCAGGCGCTTGCGCCAATAATACCAATTGGCTACGGCAATCCCCTGCTGCGCGCAGTAGTCCTTGACCGAAAGACCACTCGTTGCAAAAGCGTCCAACTGCTGCCGCCAAAATTCCACCTTCTCCGTCCGCTCTTTCTTTGTCATCACTATCCCCTCCAGTGAAAATCCGGGGATAGCCTCAGCAAAAATTTACACAGTGAAAAGATGGGTTGGCTGCACGCTTACATCTGGAGCAATGGAAAGCTGTGACCAAAGGCGGTGTAGGCATGGCCACTGGCGGGTGTCGGCATTTGCTATTCGAGCCAACACCCGAGTCACTGCCCCAACGCAAACTCCCCAAAGAGCAAGAGCCCCGAGTGGGCGGTCATGGATTCTTCGGTTGCTGCCACCGGGAATGGACGCACCGTTTGTGCCACTTCCTTCATCAGCCCCTCCTGCAAGTCCACCCGGTGAGTGAATCTTTCGGACGAGAGCATTATACCGAAAACCCTTGTGGGTTGGGCCTTCCCAACAATTTATCGCTACGCCAATCGCGGGAATAGGGCTTCGACTGGCGGGTCTTCACCGCAACGCCTTGCTGTGATTAAACTTTATTACCTCGTTGCGGGACCTGGCGACGATGCTGATGGGCACCATGATCAAACTATATTTTCGAGGTGGAGTATCGGTGCCTAAAAAAACAATGTGTTATGATCTATCCATGATCAAACTTTATTACCCGCGAACAAGTTGTTCACAGATAATAAAGTTTGCTCACAGATCTGCTCGTGACCATTGACGTAGTGCGGATTTGCCAGAAAGGGTATCTCGGGCTATTCTATGACCAACTACATGACCAATAGAGGTTTGGCATGAGCACTGTCACCCTGGCCGAAGCCAAGACCCATCTGAGCCATTTGCTCGACCAAGTGGAGGCCGGAGAAGAGGTGGTCATAACGCGGCGCGGCCAGCCCATCGCACGTCTCACTCCCGTTGAGAAACCTAAGCAGCCGCTCAAGTCCCTCGCTCAATTCCGCAAGCAGATGCCTCATTGGCGCAAGTCCAGCGTCGAGCTGCTGCGGCAGATGCGCGAGGAAGGGCTGTAATGCTGTATTTCGATACCAGCTTTCTAGCCCCTCTCATCCTGGAAGAAGAAACCAGCGACAAGGTCGAGGCGTTTATTGTCAAGCTGCCGCCCGGAGAGCTTTCTGTAAGCCGTTGGACCCGGACGGAATTCGCCAGCTTGCTTGCCCGTGAGGTCAGAACGCAGGCCCTGGCGGAAAGCAATGCCCTAGCCGCCATGGACCAGTTCGATACCATGGTGTCGGAGTCCTTTCGGGTCCTCACCTTGGGAGTCGCGGACTTCGACCTAGCCACGAGCTACATCAAGCACTTCGCCACTAAACTCCGTGCCGGAGATGCCCTGCACTTGGCCATTGCCAGCAACCACGGCGCCGAGACCTTTTACACACTGGACCAGGGCCTGCTGGCGGCGGCCAACTTGCTCAAGGTGTCCGCCAGCCGGGGCATCTAGCCATAACGGGCAAGCGAACACCGTGACTGGGCGAAAAAATATAGCGCCCGCGGAAGCTAGCCACGAAAATATCGCAGGCTTCAAATTCCCTATAGGACGCAAAATCTCAATGCGCTGAAGTTTCGGGCTCGGCAATCTCGGAGAACTGGGCGAGTAGTTTTCCGTTTTCCCCTTGCAGATCGAGCAGATTGCCATGCCAGGTGAACGAGCGTGTTTCGTTCAGTGCAGTGGAAAAAGCCGTCTCCAGTTCTGCATTGCTGCCTAGACAGGCCATGCGCGTCGATACCAGGGCGGGGAAACGTAGGGTATTCTCCGCGCCGAGGGCGACCCGTCCAGCAATGCGATTGCAGCCATCCCAGCCGGATACCGAGCGTTCCGCGGGATCGAAGGCCAGATAGGGCTTCTTGCCGTTGGCAGTGGCGACGGTCTGGTGGCCTGGAAGCTTGCTCAGCTGCCAGCGGTAACTGGCATAAAGCGCCTGCGCGGAGTCCTGGCTGCTGACCTTGTTCAGTACCCAGCGCTTGCCTCCCAACTCTAGCGCCTTGCCTTCGCCGGTAAGCGGTACCAGCGCATTCTCCACGACCTGAAACCTTTCCCCATCCGCAGAAGACAGCTCGATTTCCGAAGCTCCCGGCAGCCAATGAAAGCTGCCTTGACTGCGGAAGATGCCCCCCGCCTTGTTGCTGGCGTATTGGTGCGTCAACAGATAACGATCATCGTTGCGCAGACTGATGGTCATGCGGATACCTGCACAGTCGGCGCAGGGCAGATTCCCTGCATAACTGCCGGACCAGTCGAGGGAGGTTTTTGCCGTGCTCTCATCCGGGGGCTGGGGATGGCTGCCCTGACGAGACGGCGCCGCTGCGGCGCAACCCGCTAACGTCATGGGAAGCAACAGGAAAAACAACTTGGCAGAAATCTTCATGGGCGCTTCCTTGTCAGTAAAAATTGCTTCGTCAGCGGTATGCCGCCAAGACCTCCGGCGGCACCGGGGCAAACTCGAAGGGCTTGCTAGGCACAAATTTGTCAAGCACGTCACCATTGTAGGTCTCCCCTTGGCCCATGGGCAGCATCCGCACTGGGGCGCCGGGTTTCAGGTCGGCCTTGTTGAGGTCAACCCAGAACAGATCCATGGAGGAGGTCGAGTTGAAATAATATTTCAGGTCCTTTTGATCGGCCACGACCCGCCAGCGGGTGGTGGAGATATTGGGGTGCCCCGGAGTGGAGATACCCATGGGTACGGAGATGTTGTTGAGCACGCTGAACACCTGGGCTACCCCGACCCGGTTGCTGGCGGTTTTGGGGATGGCGTGAATGTAGAAGCTCGCCCGCGCGAAGCGATCTGGAGCCTGATTGCTGCCGGGCAGGAAGCGGGTGCCGCCAATCCCTTCCCAATATCTCGCAACGGCGAGTTGCTGCGAATATTCCGGATCATTGGTCAGCACCTGATACTGCCGGCCTTCGTGGATCACCAAGTTGCCGTCGATGTACTCCAGGATGGCACTATTGCCGCTACTATCCGACAACGACAGGTGTAGGGTGGTGAAGCGATCAGTGCCAGGGATGGGCGCCGAAATCAGACAAACGGGATGCGTCTTCAGAGAATGAACGGCCTCCTGCACCGTCGCGAAGTTATCGAGGAAATACTGCGCCCAGGCGCTGATCGCTAGACGTTTTTCGTCGGTCCCGCAGTGATCGGGGTACTTGCTGGAATTCAGCCACAGCATGTTGGCCACCAGGCCTTTTTGATTCATTCCATCGGAGACGGCGGCATTGAGGGAAGTGACAACGACGCTGCCGTAGCGCGAAGTCCATACTGCTGCATTCTTGCCTGCCCCCCCGTTTTCCTTCAGGCCCGCGGGGAAAAGCCACAAACGAGTGTGCATGGGATCTTTCCAGTCCATAGTGCGGCCGGTAATGGTCAGGCCATCCTCACCGTGGTAGACCACTCGGGTACAGGCCTCGCCATTGGCGGCAATGAGGGTCAGCGCAGAGCTGAGAACGATAGAAAAAATCTTTCGAACACACATGTGATGTCTCCTTTGGGTGATGGGATGCGCAAAAACACTAAGTGGGAATGCCTGTCAGCGATAGTGCAGCGTCCTCCAGTAAATGATGATGCGCCTTTTTCGTAATGCGATAAAGCGCAGCAATGGCCCCCCAGAAGATATTTTCCGGCTGTGCGGAGGTGATGGCGACAACCCTATTGGGGCGTATGCAAAGCCTGGAGATGCAGGATTTTGAGCATGCGCAATACCAAGGGATAAAGCAATATTGCGGATACCGCAAGATACACAATACCTGAATATAATGCGAATGCGCTGGCAAAGAGTTTTGCCGTGCTGCCGTGGAGCGATGAAACGGGTCCCATACCGCTCAATATCATGCTGGCATTCAACAGGCTGTCGAGCCAGTCCAGTTTGCCAAAGATGTGATATCCAGCGATTCCCATGCCGAGAGAAAGAATCAGGAAGGTTATTCCGGCCAGAGTATATCTGGCCTGGTGCCATAAAAACTCGGTATAGGTGCGCAGTACGATGGGCTCATGGATAGGTTTGCTGCCAGGTGTTTGGATTTTCAATGGATCACCTCTTCTGCTAACAGGATAAGAAATATACCAACCTCTGAAAAATCATGGGACATTTCCACTCCTCGTACAATTATCCGTTCTACCTTGAAGAGTCGACCCCTTTTCCTGAGCGGCCGCCCTCCAAGAGCAATAGGCTATGACATGAACTATACTGCTTCGTGAGCCAGTCCATGGAGAAAACTATGAAAAAACTGAGTTGCAGTTTGGCGGTGCTGGCCTGCTGTATCGCTCCGACCGCCTCGGCAGATACTCAGAATTCCCTGCCACAGGTGGAATTGCGGCTTACACAGAAATATACGGTCGCCAACAGTGAACTGATCGCGCAACTCCAGGCCACTGCGGAAAAACCGCAGGCGAGCAGTGCCGCCAGTGTGGTAAACGAAGATCTGCGCTGGGCAGAACAACAATTGGCTGCCTATCCGCAGATCCACTGGCAGCTTGCAGGTTACAGCAGTAATCGCCAGAGCGACAAAGACTGGCGGGTGGCAGGGGATCTGTCGCTACGCGCCGATCCCAAAGTGCTGCTGCCGGTTCTGGCCACGCTGCAGTCCCGTCTGCAGTTGCGCTCTCTGCGGTCAGAGGCCGCGGCTTCGGCCATTGCCACCGCACAGCGGCAGGCCAGCACTACGGTGTTGCATCGCTTTATAGAAGACGCCCGCAATGCCTGCACGGCCTTGGGCCTGTCTTGGTCTGGGGTGGAGCGGGTCAGTATCCAGAGCGGCGTGCCTGTGCAGCCCATTGCCCCAGTCTTCTTGGGCCCGGAACGAGCCGTACCCGTGGCGATGGGGCACAGCGAGAGCCATGGCCAAATCGATTTGACGGGGACGGCATTTTGCAGAAAATAGTCTAGTATACGAGACTGAGAATATCGCAGGACGAGCTGGGGAAAACAGTGGCAACGAGGAATATTGATTGGCTATCCCAGTATCGTCAGGGTGGTAAACTTCCCTCACCGAAAGGAGTGTACCTGGAAGCGTTACGTCTCCTGGAGCAAGAGGAAGTCGACGATCGCGAACTGGTACGGGTGCTGCAATCCGATCCAGCAACGAACGCGCGGCTGCTACAGCTCGCCAATGTCTCCATTCGCACCCGCTCACGTCCCATAGTGGCGGTTTCGGACGCAATTCTGGTGCTCGGCCAAGCGCAGATCAAACGTCTCATCTTGGCCTTGACGCTCATCCAGTCGACCACTCCGCGGGTGAGCGGATTCGATTACGCCAAATTTTGGACCGTTTCATTGCTGTCGGCGCTCACCGTACAAGCACTGTCTGAGCAACTTGGTCAGGTCAATTCAGACGAAATATTTGTTGTGGCGCTCCTGGCCAAGGTGGGCGAGCTGGCCTTGGTGAGCCTGTTCTCCGAGAGTTATGCAGAATTGCGTGGCACGGTGCCACCATCCGAAGGTAACGCGCTGCTGCGCATCGAACGCGAGCAATATGGCATTGACCACGATGAGTTGTCTTCCCTGCTGGTAGAAGAGTGGGGATTGCCGATGGTCTTCGTGGAAGCCATATTTCATCAAGCACAGCCGGAGGAGTTGAGTTCCTTTCCAGACGCAGGTCGGTCGCTGTTTCTGGCGCGGCTGCTTCGTTTTGGGGCGGGCATGGCGGAATTCTGCCTGCGTGATAACCCACGCCGATCCGCTAGCGCAGCGCAAATGGCCGAGGAGATGATCAAGCTCGGTCTCGATGCCGCGCGCGTCCGCGAACAAGTCTCCCGCCTCCTTTTGGCTTGGCCGCAATGGCAGAGCCTGTTGCAAGAAGCGGCGCCGTTGCTTGCGGAGCCGCTGGACTGGGAGTTTCTGATGGATCGGGAGCGAGTTGCATCGAGCGATTCCTCCCCATTGCGGGTCGCGTGCCTGGCGATGGACAGCAGCGTGTCCGACGCGTGCATGGAAGTATTCTCGCGTCTGGGGCTTTCGCCATTGATGGCAGATATCAGTGATATTGCGAGTCTGGATTTGCTGGTCGTCGCCTCCCAGCAAAATGCCAAGGAGTGGATCACGACCAATTTACGCGGCCTGGATCCGGTTCTCGGACCGTACATCTTGCTCGTTGGCGACAAGCTGGATGCGCAGAGTGAAAGTGAGCTGTTTCGCCTCGGTATCGATGCCTACGAACCTAGGTCTTCGTTCCCCGAAAGTCTGCGAAAACACTTGCAATTGGCCCAGCGTCGCCAGGAGGCAAGGCAAAAATATCTGCATCGGCAGGAGCGCATGCGCAAATTCACCGGATCTTTGGCGGATGTCAATCGGGATCTGCGACAAGCGGCGCTAACAGACCCGCTGACCCACCTGCGCAATCGTCGCTATGCCGACGAGAGGCTGGCACAGGAGTGGTCGATCGCAGAACGCCACGATAAAAATCTTGCCCTGATGCTTCTAGATCTGGATAACTTCAAGCTGATCAACGATACCCACGGCCACGACGTGGGTGACGAAGTGTTGCAGAGGGCCTCGAGTATTCTCGACGCCTTTGCCCGCCACCAGGATATTCCCTGTCGGGTGGGGGGCGATGAGTTTCTGATCATTTGTCCAAACACCGACGCGCGAGGTGTCCAGGTGTTGGCACGGCGCATTTGCTCGCAACTGGCTGCGGCAGATACCTGGACTGACCTGCAACCAGATGTTTCGGTCAGTATCGGGGCCGCAAGCCGGGATGCACAGATGGCTTCTGCAAAGGATCTGCTGCAAGCAGCCGACCAAGCGCTCTTCGAGGCCAAACGGCTCGGGCGCAACCAAGCGGTTCTTTTTGCTCGCTCCTGAGTGTCAGTCATTCCGCGGCTGAAAACGACTTTCTGTCGCGAGCTTTTCCCATAGCTCCTTCTCTGCTGTACTGACCTCTTTGGGGACAACAATCTGGAGAACCACGTAGAGGTCGCCGGCCTTGCCGCCCTTGCTCTCTGGTAATCCCCTGCCCCCAAGTCGCAATTTCTGTCCGCTACTGCTGCCGGCCGGAACCTTCACCCGAAGCTGTCCATCCAGGGTAGGCACCGATACTGATGCACCCAGTACCGCCTCCCACGGACTGATAGGAAGGTCGAGGTATAGGTCCTTTCCCTCGGCCCGAAATCGCGGATGTGCTGCGTAGCGCACCCGCAGGTAGAGATCGCCATTGGGTCCGCCCCCTTGGCCGGGCTGTCCTTGCCCGGTTATCCGCAGGCGCTGTCCCTCAGCGATTCCCGCAGGAATTTTGACGCTGAGCTGGCGGCGTTCGCGGTGCATGCGTCCGTCCGGGCCGAGTACGGGCAGCTCCAGAGAAATCTCTCGCTTTGCCCCATGGAAGACGTCCTCCAGGGGAATCTGGATCTCCGCTTCGCTGTCCTCCCCACGCATACGAAAGGACGCACCGCCGTGTGGGCTGCGTCGCCCCCGCTGGGCAAAGAGCTCCTCGAAGAAGTCGCTGAAGCCGCCCATATTGGGGTTCGCACCGCCGCCAAAGCCGCCGGTAAAATGTTCCCAGCCGGGTGGCGGACGAAAATCCTGCCCCGCTTGCCAATTGCTGCCGAGCTGATCGTAGGCACGGCGCTTTTCCGGATCTTTCAGTACCTCGTAGGCCTCTTGCAGGTCCTTGAAGCGGTCCTCGGCATTGGCCTCCTTACTTACGTCCGGGTGATATTTGCGCGCCATCTTCCGATACGCGGATTTGATCGCGTCTGCGTCGGCGTCACGCGCTACCCCCAGGATCTGGTAGTAGTCTTTGTATTCCAAGGGAACCCCCCGTATCATGCCGCGATGGCATCTAATGAACCTGATGCGACTGTGGGGGCGCAGAGGTGTTTTTTCAAGTCACCAGTACGGTAAGGCAGGTATGGAACTAAACGAGCGGCAGCGGGAGGCAGTGCTGCTGGCACCGGGGCCGGCGCTGGTTCTGGCGGGCGCGGGTTCGGGGAAAACGCGCGTGCTCACCAGCCGTATCGCCCATTTGCTGGAAGACGGCCTCTATCCAGGGCAGATCCTCGCGGTGACCTTCACCAACAAGGCGGCGCGGGCCATGCGCGAACGTCTCGCGGCCATGCTCGACATGGATCTGCGTGGCTTGTGGATGGGAACCTTTCATGGCATTGCGCATCGCCTGCTGCGTATGCACCACGAGCTGGTCGATCTGCCGGAGCAGTTTGTCATCCTCGACGCGGACGATAGCCAACGCTTGGTGCGGCGTGCCGTGCGGGAGCTGCAGCTGGACGATAAGCACTGGCCGGCGCGGCAGATCGCCGGACGTATCAGTCGCTGGAAGGACGGTGGCCGCGGGCCGCAGGAGCTCGCCGGCGAGCGTTCGGTGCCGCCGCAGCTACTGGAGATCTATCAGCGCTACGAATTGCTGCGCGAGCGCGCTGGAGCCCTGGATTTTGCCGACCTGCTGCTCTATGCCCTGCGCCTGTGGAATAATGCTCCCCTTCTTGCCCAGTATCAGGAGCGGTTTCAACAGGTTCTGGTGGATGAATTTCAGGACACCAATGCCGTGCAATATCAGTGGCTGCGGCGGCTGGCGGAGGGGCATCAGAATCTCTTCGTGGTTGGCGATGATGACCAGTCGATCTATGCCTGGCGGGGTGCCGAAGTCGAAAACCTCTTTCGCTTTCAGCGCGATTTTCCCAGTGCCCGGTTGATCCGCCTGGAACAGAATTATCGCTCTACGGCGCCGATTCTGGCAGCGGCCAATGCCGTCATCGCGCAGAATCACGACCGTCTCGGCAAGACCTTGTGGACGGAACGCAGCGAGGGCGCTCCGGTGCAGCTCTATCGCGCCTACAACGAAGAGGATGAGGCCCGTTTTGTGGCCGGTCGCATCGAGCAGTGGGTGGCGGCGGGCGGCAAGCGCGAGGACTGTGCCATCCTCTATCGCTCCAATGCCCAGTCGCGGCCCTTTGAAGAACATCTCCTGCGTGCCGGCGTGCCTTATCGGGTCTATGGTGGCCTGCGCTTTTTCGAGCGGGCCGAGGTCAAGGACGTCCTCGCCTATTTGCGTCTGGTCTTGCAGCGCCACGACGACGCCGCCTTCGAGCGGGTGGTCAATGTGCCGGCGCGCGGCATTGGCGCTGTTACCCTCGAACGCCTGCGCAGCCTCGCCCGCGAGCGCGGCATTTCGCTCTGGCAGGCCGCCGGGGAGATGGCGCAGCCCAAGCTCAATGCTTTTCTCACCCTCATCGATCGCTTGGCGGAAGCCTGCACCCACCAGGAGCTCGATGAGCAGGTGCGTCTGGTTCTCGAGCAGGTTCCCCTGCGCGATTGGCATGCGCGGGATGGCGATCGCGGCGAAGGACGCCTGGAAAACCTGGAGGAGCTGATCAATGCGGCGCGCAGTTTTGCTCTGCAGGATGGCTCCGAGGGCCTGCGCGAACTGAGTCCCGTACCCGGGGATCTGCTCAGCGAATTTCTCACCCATGCTGCCCTCGAGGCGGGGGAAGGCGGGGCCGAGGCCTGGGAAGATGCGGTGCAGTTGATGAGCCTGCATAGTGCCAAGGGACTGGAATTTGCCCAGGTCTTTCTCGTTGGGCTGGAGGAAGGGCTCTTTCCGCATCAACGTAGCTTGGAAGACCCTGCCGGTCTGGCCGAGGAACGGCGCCTCTGCTATGTGGGCATGACCCGCGCCATGCAGCAGCTCGTTCTCTGTCACGCCGAGAGCCGGCGGCTGCATGGCGCGGAGCGTTTGGCCTTGGCGTCGCGCTTCTTGCGCGAGCTACCGGCAGAGGAAATCGAAGAGCTGCGCCCGCGCGCGCGCATCAGTCGACCGCTGGCACCTGCTCTATCGGCTTCGAGCAGTGGGCGCAGCGATTGCCCCTACCCGTTGGGTGGGCGCATCCGTCACCCGGTTTTTGGTGAGGGAACGGTACTGGATTATGAGGGCGGTGGACGCCAGGGACGGGTACAGATTCAGTTCAGCTCCGGCAGCAAATGGCTGGCCCTGGGAATTGTGAGTCTGGAAAGACTATCCTGAAGAGAAGCACGGGGGTGTAGATGAGCACGAACGCAAACAGCAAGGCATCGTGGATGGCGGTGATCATCGTGATTCTCGCCATCATCGTCTTGGTGGGGTTTTTCTTTCTGTGGCTGCATCCGGCGGGCCCCGGGGTGTCGCCCGTCGCCAGCACCGCCAGTTCGGCGGCGGCGCTGCAGTCGGTAAGCCCTACCGGTAGCGTGGTTTCGGTGCCGGATTTTGTCGTCGCTCCTGGCATCTCCCAGCAGGGTACCATTGAGGGCGCGATTGAAGGCCGCTGTGGCAACATTGCTTGGCAAAAGCTCGACCCCAAGGAGCTGCAGGAGTTGCGCAAACTCTGTCCGCGGCAGGCAGCCTCAGCGCAAGGGCAGGGTGAAGCGCACCCGTAAGCCGCCTTCGGGGGCGTTGCGGAACTCGATGCGACCCCCGAGACGTTGCAGGATACGCTGCACGATGGCGATGCCCAGTCCGGTGCCGCCGCCCCGCCCAGCCAGCGCGAAAGGCTTGCCAAGCTGAGCCAGTTTTTCCGCCGAGATGCCGTTACCGTGATCGTGGACCTCGATACTTGCGGAACCCGCCTCCTGCGCGACGCGGATCTCGATAGGGGGCCGCCCGTGGCGGCGAGCATTTTCCACCAGGTTCTGCAGGACGCGGCGCAGCGCCACCGGCGTGATAGAGAGATAGAGGCTTTCGCATTCCGGCTCCTTCAGAAGCACATCGTCACCCTGCGATTCGACAAAATGGCGCAGGAAAGCGATCAGATCGATCTCTTCGGCTAATTCTTCGCGTCCACTGCGGGCGTAATCGAGGAACTGATGCAGGATTTCGTCCATTTCCCACAGATTGTCGACCAGATCTTTCTGCAGATCTGCCGCCTCCTTGGGGAGAAACTCGGCGAGCATGCGCATCCGCGTCAAGGGCGTGCGCAGATCGTGAGAAACGCCCAGCAGGACCATCTCCCGTTCTTCCGCCAGTTCATGGCGTTCGCGCAGGGCACTGTTCAGTTCGCCCGCCAGATGCTTGATATCCTCCGGTCCCTCTACCGGCAATGCCACCGGCCCCTCGCGACCACGACTGGCGTTTAGGCCTTGCACCAGGCGGCGCAAAGGACCGGTAATCTGATGCACGATGAGGTAGGCCCCCAGCAACGACAGCAGGAGGATGGCACTGAGCTTGAACCACTGTGGTGACGGTCCTGGCGGGGGTTTGGGAATGGGCATGGCAACGGCGACATGGCTGTGGGGGTCGGGATCGATCCACAGCAGATGATGCTTATTGTCGACCTGCACCTGGGCATCGGGCCAACCCATTTCGCGCAACAGACGCGCAGCATTACGCATGATTGGGTTGCGGGGAGGATGCCCCTCCATTTCGTCGATAGGAAAAAAGGCGATGCCGATCTTGGCCAAGCGCGGGGCCAGCCATTCCGCCTCTCCGACATCCAGGGCGCTGCTGAGGGTCAGGATCTGTGCCCAATTTTGTGCCAAGTGACGCGCCTGGGGGTTGCCCAGATAGATGGTGAAGTACCAGTAGACCGCAAACTGACTGGCTAGCAGTAGTGCGCCTATCAGCAAAAAGATCCGTCCAAAGAGGGTATCGGACCAGAGACGCCAGAATTTCACGCGGGTTTGTCCGGGCTCCCCGCGTCGGGAACAAAGACATAGCCACGCCCCCAGACCGTCTGCAGATAGCGGGGTTTGCTCGAGTCATCTTCGATCAGCCGGCGCAGGCGGGAGACAAAGACATCGATGCCGCGGGGGCCCGGGATGTCCTCACTATGGCCATGGATCATGCCGAGGAGTTTGTCCCGTGACAGGGTTTGCCAAGGATGCTCGGCGAGGGCGCGAAGCAGGGCAAACTCGGTTTCGGTGATGGTGATTTCCTGTTTGCCTCGGTACAGGCGGCGATAATCGAGAGCGAGATGAAACGGACCAAAATCGATAGCGCCGGGGCTGGGCTCGACCGTGCCGCTATCCTGACTGCGGCGCAGCACCGCGCCGATCCGCGCCAGCAATTCTGCCGGCTCAAAGGGCTTGGCGACGTAGTCATCGGCGCCGATGGACAGGCCTTGGATGCGATCATCGAGATCGCCCCGGGCGGTGAGCATGATGATCGGTAAGATAGATTCCTGCTGACGTAAACGCTCACAAATCTGAAAGCCGTCCTCGCCGGGCATCATCACATCGAGGAGCAGGAGATCGTAGCGCTCCCGCTCCAGCAAACGGTCCATCTGCGCCGCCGAAGCGGCGCCATGTACCGTGTAGCCCTGCGACTCTAGATATCGCGTCAGAATGGCGCGCAGCTTGGCGTCGTCATCCACCAACAAGATGCGGGCATTACTACTCACGGTTTGTGCCATCCTCCCCACTTTGGTCCTTTTTCCATCTTCGCATAGATTGCCGTTACTTTCTGCCATTGTTCTGCGTTCAGCAACTTATGGACAAAGGCGACCTGGGCGATTGCGCGTTGTAGCATGGCCTGATGATCGGCCAGCACGGCGTCTTCCAGTGGCTTCAGGGCGCTGCCCGTCTCGCCGCGCAGGAGGGCGGTCTGCAGGGCATGGTTATGACTCTCCATGGCTTGCCGTTGCGTTTCCCACTGCGCCTTCTGGTCCTTGCGCCAGGTCTCCAATTGCGATTCCTGCTGCGGGGTGAGTTTGAGTTCGATGGCGTGACGCCAGACGATAGGCATGAGCATGGGGACTGGGGCATTTTTCATCCACTCGGCGCGAGGGCCCCCGTGCATCGGGCGCTGCATGGGCGCATGGTCTGGCGGTGGCATGTCTGCCGCCATACTGGCCATCGGGGCCAACGCCAAAGCCGACAGGGTGAAAAGGGAAAATAGGGTCTTGCGCATAATTGGGCACCTCCGAAAAACGAGCTCTATCGCTCGGTAAACAGCCTACGCGCGCAGCCGCTCTCTAAGCTAGTGAAAAATTCTTACAAAAATCAACGTGCATCGTTACAGACGTACACAATTTACGCGGGGCAGGATAGCTGCGTTGCCAGCCAATATCGTCGATACTACGGCAAATTTTCAGCTAGAGATGACATGGCGATGCGTTGGCAGTGGATATTCTCCGGCCTCTTCTTGCTGAGTGCGGCTGCGCAGGCCGGAATTGGCGTGGTCTTTGACGATCCTCTCTACACCGACAGTGGCTTGCCGCAGCACCCGGGACAGGCGTGGAAAGGGGTGGCGCAGCCGCTCCCAGCCCTGCCAAGCTCCCAAGACTGGCCAGCGGCGCTGGCGAACCGGACCTGGACCCTCCCTGAGCTGACCGCCTGGGCTCTGGCCCACAATCCGCAAACCGCCTCTGCCTGGGAAGCACTGCGCGCCCAGGCGGCCGCCCTGGGGATGGCGGAGAGTGCCTGGCTGCCCACTGTCACTCTCAGTACCAGTGCTTCACGTCGCCAGGCGGTATCCACCGCCGGTTTCAGCGTGCCGGCCCGTAATTCCGCTACGCCCAGTTTGAGTCTGAGCTATACCCTTTGGGACTTCGGTCTGCGCGCGGCCAAGACCGATGCCGCCCGTGCGCAGGAGTGGGTGGCGGGGTACACGCAGAATCAGACCCTGCAGACGGTGATCTTTACGGTGACCCAGGCCTATTACCAGCTTCTGGGGGACCAGGCTCTGCTAGCGGCAGATGCCAAAACAGTAGCAGAAAATCAAAAAGCCCTGGAGGCCGCCGAGGTATTGCATCAGGCGGGGCAGGCCACCATTGGCGACCTCTATCAGGCACGCGCATCCCTGGCTAGCGCTCAGTCTACGTACGCGGCGCAGGAGCAGACCGTGCGCAGTGCGGAGGGTACCCTGGCCACTAGTCTGGGCTTACCGGCCAGTAGCGTCATTCACATCAGCCCTCTCAGCCCGGATAGTCCGCCGCCAAGCGCTCTGCGCAGCGGCGTCGAGACCCTGATGCACGCCGCGGAAACGGCAAATCCCGCTTTGCAGCAGGCGCGCGCCCAGGTCGCCGTCGCCCGGGCCAATGTGCGTTCGGCCCAGGCCCAGGGCTTGCCTAGCCTTGGGGTGACAGGTTCCTACGGCTATCAGTTTCAGAGTGGTTTTCCGCCGGGCGACACCTGGAGCGTGGGCCTGACCCTGACCGTCCCGCTCTTCACCGGCTTCAACAACCACTATGCCGTGCGCGAAGCCGAGGCTACGGCGCGGCAGGATGCGGATACCCTGGCGGCGACACGCAACAGTACCATGGCCAGCATCTGGCAGGACTACCATGGCTTTCAAGGCGATCTGGCGGCCTACCCGGGTGCGTCCAGCAGCCTTGCCAACGCCCGCAAGGCCCTCGAAGTGGTCCAAGCGCAGTACAAGGTGGGGCAGGCGACCATCCAGGATGTGCTGCAGGCCGAATCCACCCTCGCCCAGTCCCGCTATACCCTCATCGCCAATCTCGTCAACAGCTACGTGGCGTTGGCACAGTTGAGTCAGGCCGTGGGCATGCCCGTAGGAGCAACACAACCGTGAAAGCACATCGCTGGGTCGCTACCGCCCTGATCCTGTTCTTGCCAGTGATCCTGACTGGCTGCCAGAAGGCCGAGCGGGGCGCGCCGCCGCCCGTGCAGGTGACACTAGTCCAGCCCAAGCTGCAGGATATGGTCCATTACGAGAGTTTTCTGGGCACGGTAACGCCCCTGCAGACGGTAACGATCATCCCGCAGACCTCGGGCCAGCTCGCCAGCCTGTCCTTTACCCAGGGAGGGATGGTTCAGCAGGGCCAGACGCTTTTCACCATCGACCCAGCCCAGGCGGCCGCCGCCCTGGCCCAGGCACGGGCCAATCTCGCCGCGGCCCAGGCCACGGCGCGCTACAACCAGACTTTGGTAGAACAGGATCGCCCCTTGGTGGAAAAGGATTTCATTACCAAGCAAAGCTTCGCGCAGGCGGTGTCCCAGGCGCAGGCGAGTCAGGCGCAGGTGGCCGCCGATGCGGCGGCCGTGCAGCAGGAAGCGATCACCCTCGGGTATACGCGCATCACCGCGCCGATCAGCGGGCGCATCGGCATGGCATTGGTCAAGCCGGGCAATCTGGTGGTGGCGAATCAGACGCAACTGGCCAGCATCAACCAGATCAGCCCCATCGGCATCAATTTCCAGATTCCCCAGAGTCTGCTGCGCGCGGCGCGCCAGGCCAAGGATCAGGCCTGGAAACTGCTCATCCAGGATGAAAAGCAAGGCAAGACCCTGGCTGCCGCCACGCTGCAGGTCATCGACAACAGTGTAGCCGCGACCTCGGCGACGGTAAGTGTGCAGGCGCAGGCGGACAATGCCAATGCAGTTCTCTGGCCCGGCGAATATGTGGAGGTCCGTCTGCCCGTACAGCGGGTAGCGCAGGCCATGACCCTGCCGGTGGCGGCGGTGCAGCAGGGAAGCAGCGGGAATTTCGTCTACCAGGCACCCAAGGGCATAGTCGAGGCAACGCCGGTGCAGGTGCTCTGGGAAGATGATCAGACAGCCGTGATTTCTGGTCTGCCAGCGAATGCCCAGATCATCGATCCAGTGCCGGCCCGGGTCTATGCTGGTGTTCACGTTTTGCTTCCTGACCAAAAGGTTGCGGGGCATACGGGGCATGGTCACCATCATGCCTGGGGTGGCGCATGAACATTTCGGCGCTGTTCATCCGCCGACGGGTGATGACCGTCATTCTCAGTCTTGCCTTGGTCATCTACGGCATCTTCGCCTTTCAGAGCCTGCCCGTGGCCCTGCTTCCCAGCGTGGATTTTCCCACGGTGCTGGTCTCCGCCAGTCTACCGGGTGCCAGTCCGCAGACCATGGCCAGCAGTGTGGCAACGCCGCTGGAGAAGCAGTTTTCCAGTATTCCGGGTTTGTCTTCGATGAGCTCGACCAGTAGCCTCGGTTCGACACGCATCATCCTACAATTCGATCTCAGCCAGAATATCGACGTCGCCACCCAGAATGTGGAAAACGCCGTTACCCAGGCGCAGCATCTTCTCCCGCCGGGCATGCCCAGCCTGCCTTTTGTGAAGCAGATGAATCCATCGGCCGCACCCGTCGAGTTCATTGCATTGACCGCGCCGGATATGCCGATCTACAAGCTCAATGCCTACGCGGTCGACAAAGTGGTGCCGGCAATTTCCGGGATTCCCGGAGTGGCGCAGGTGGAGATCTTTGGCGAACAGAACTATGCCGTACGCATCCACGCCAATCCCTTTTCTCTGCAGGCCCATGGTTTATCGCTGCAGGCCCTGAGTTCGGCGATTACCAGCCACAATGTCAATCTGCCCCAGGGCACTCTGCTGGGTACGGCACGCAACTATGCCGTCAATGTGCACGGCCAACTGCATGATGCCGAGGCCTTCAGGCAGATGCCCGTGCAGCAGAACGGCGACGCGGTGGTGCCCCTGGCCGACGTTGCTACCGTCAAAAATGGTGTCGACAACGACCAGATTGCCAGTTGGCTGGGTGGCCAGCGGGCCTTGATCCTCGCCGTGGTGCGCCAGCCCAATGCCGACACGGTGGCCATCTCCGACGCCATCCAGAAGCGCCTGCCCAGTTTTACTTCCGGCTTGCCGGGTGGCGCCAAGCTGCAAATCATCTACGACAAGGCCGACTATATCCGCGCCGCCGTGCAGGAGGTGGAGTACACCCTGCTTTTGGCATCGCTCCTGGTGGCGGGGGTGTTGTGGCTCTTCTTGCGCCGTGGCAGCCCCACCCTGATTGGTGCCCTGGCGATTCCTACCTCTATCTTTGGTACCTTTGCCGTCATCTCGTATTTGGGCTACTCCCTCAACACCCTGACCCTGCTGGCCCTGACCTTGTCCGTCGGCTTTGTGGTTGACGACGCGGTAGTCATGCTGGAAAACATCGCCCGCCATGAGGAGCAAGGGGAAGAGCCAGAGCAGGCGGCCTACGCCGGCAGTTCCGAGATCGGTTTCACGGTACTGTCGATGACGATTTCCCTGGCGGTGGTGTTTTTACCATTTCTCGTCATGGGCGGCATCATTGGCCGTCTGTTTCGGGAGTTTGGCGTCACCATCGCGGTGGTGATCCTGCTCTCTGGTCTGGTCTCCCTCACCCTCACTCCCATGCTTTGTGCCCGCTATCTGCGGGTAAAACATGCTGCGCCATCGGGCTTTGAACGCTGGTTTGCGCGGCTGCGTGCCTGGTACGGACGCAACCTGCGGACGAGTCTGGAGCATCGCGGCTGGATTTATTTGGGCGCGGGTTTGAGCCTGCTGGCCATGATCGGACTTTTCTTTCTGCTTCCCAAAGGTTTTATTCCCCGCGAGGACAGCGGGATGATCATGGGTAACCTGCAATATCCACAAGGGATTTCCTTCAGCCAACTGGAGGCCGAACAGAAGCGCGTGGCGGCAGCGGTCGGACGGAATCCCGCCATTGAATCGGTGATGTCCAGTGCCGGCCAAGGAGCGGGCGCCTTCGGCTCGTCCAATACCGGGCGTCTCATCATTCGTCTCAAGCCCTTGGGGGAGAGGCCCGGCGGTGAGACCGTCATTGCCCAGTTGCGGCGCACGGTACAACATTTTCCGGGAGTGGATGCCAGTTTCATGCTTCCTCCCGCGATCCAGATGGGACCCGTTTCTTCCCAGTCCAGCTACCAGTACACCTTGCAGAGCGAAGATCAGGACACGCTCGATGCGGCCGTCCCGAAACTGGTGGCGGCCCTACGTAAGGTTCCTGGCCTACAGGCCGTCAACAGCGACTTGCAAATAGCCAATCCGCAGATTGACGTCCATGTGCTGCATCGTCGGGCCCAGGCCTTGGGCGTAACGCCGCAAGCCATCGAGCAGGCGCTCAATTTTGCCTTCGGCGGAACCCAGGTCGGGACGATCTATGCGTCAACCAATCAGTATGAGGTCATTCTCGATCTGGAGAGGCGTTTTCAGCAGAACATCGGTGCCCTGGGAGCGATCACCTTACCGGGTACCGCCGGTCTGGTGCCGCTCTCGGCGGTGGCGAGCTTTGGTTACGGTGTCGGCCCCTTGAGTATCAGCCACTATGACGGTATTCCCAGCGTGACGGTCTCTTTCAACCTGGCGCAGGGAACCTCCATTGGGCAGGCGACGCAGACGGTGCAGAAGGTGGCCGCCCAAATTTTGCCGGCGGGAGTACAGGGCGATTTCGGTGGGTCGGCACAGGCCTTCCAGCAGTCCAGTTCTTCCTTGCCGCTCTTGCTGTTGGCCACCATAGCTTTGATCTACGCCATCCTCGCTATCCTCTACGAGGACTTTATTCATCCGCTGACCATACTGACCGCACTACCACTGGCAGGCTTTGGCGCCTTGCTGGCGCTGTGGATTTTTCATCAGGAACTCGATCTGTTCAGTTTTGTGGGGATCATCATGCTGGTGGGGCTGGTGAAAAAGAACGGCATTATTATGGTGGATTTTGCCATCCATCGGCGCCGCCAAGGGGCCTCGGCGGTGGACGCAATGGTCGATGCCTGCGTTACCCGCTTCCGCCCGATCATGATGACCAATCTGGCGGCAGTGCTGGGAATCCTGCCGATCGCCATCGGCATTGGTGCCGGGGCGGAATCGCGAGTACCGCTGGGAGTGGCAGTAGCGGGTGGCATCATTGTGTCCCAGTTCCTTACCCTCTTCGTGACGCCAGCGTTCTATGTCTTTTTCGAGGGGCTCAAGGAGCGATTTTCGCGGCGTTTCGCGCGACATCGCAGTGCTTCGCCGGCGGAGGACGCAAGTTCATAAAAACTATGCTATAAATACGGCGCCAACGAAAGGATGAGGAACTTTCATGCGCAAATTACAAGTACCGCTATTTCTTCTTGCTACAGGCCTGCTGGGTGCCTGCGCACAAATCCCGCCACCCGGGCCCAACTACACAGCGTTGGCGCAGTCGCGTGCGTCGCAGGCCGAGCAGGCAGCGCAGTTGGCCCAGGAGAGGCTCGCAGCGGTGGCGACGCAGCGAAGAGCAGCGGAGAGGCACTTTTGTTCATCCTGGAAAGCTTCCCTTGATCTGGTGCGGCGCGACGCCATCGGCTGTGTGCATGCAAGGCCGGAACAGCAAGGGGCCTGTTGGGATGCCGTTGCCAACTGGGCGGGGGCAAAGAGCGAATACTATGCCGCGCTGCAACGTCTGTTCGCCGGACACCCCTACGCCGAGCCGGCCCAGGCAGCGGGGAGTTTCTTTCAACAAGCCCAGACCTGGGCTCAGAATTGCCGTGGCAATATCCAGGCTTGTCTGCAGGAGGCCAATCAATCGTCGATGCAGGCGCAAAAAGCCGCGGTCAACCAATTTTGCGCGGCACAATCTGGCTCCCACGACTAGGACAAAGAAAAGATCTTTGTCGTTGTTTTCCCGCTGCTCTCTTGCTACTTTCGCGTTGCATTGAAAAATAATCCAAGGGAGGAAACATGCGTCAGTTTTTTAAGGATTTCAAAATCTTCTTGCAGCGCGGCAATGTCATCGATCTTGCCGTCGCCTTTGTCGTCGGTGGCGCCTTTTCCGCCATTGTCACTTCAATGGTGAAAAATATTATCATGCCGCCCATTGGCCTGGTGCTGGGAAAAGTGGACTTCAGCAACCTCTTTCTCGTGCTCCACGAGGGCAAGATCCCAGGGCCCTATCTCACTCTGGCGGCCGCCGAGAAGGCTGGTGCGGTGACCTGGAACTATGGCCTGTTCATCATGTCCATCATCAGCTTCCTGATCATCGCTTTCGTGATTTTCCTCTTGGTGCACACCATCAATCGCCTCTATCCGAAACCAGCCGCGCCAGTCACGACCAAAGACTGCCCATTTTGTGCAACCGCCATACCCTTGGCGGCCAGCCGTTGCCCCAACTGTACCTCGCAGTTGAGCTCCTGAGGGGATCTGTAGCCCGTGTCTGCTCCAGTATGGATCGTTGCTGCCTTTGTTGCCGGGGCCCTGCTGGGCGCGTTTGCGCTTTGGCTTTGGTGGCGGGGCGAGAAGCGGCTCTGTCAGTCTAAGCTTAGTGAGGTGTTGCAGGCGGAAGAATCGCTGCGACAGACGCGCGAAGAAGTCCGAACGCTCTCCAATCAGCTACAGGAAAGCCGGATTGCCTTGGCTTCTGCTGAGGCGAGTCTTGCGCAGCTAGAGCCATTGCGCGAGGAGCAAGCGCGCCTGCAGGAGGAGCTCACCCGGCAAAACGCGCGCCTGGCCGAATTACAGGAGCGCCTGCTCCAGGAACGTCGGCAAGCCGAGGAAAAACAGCAATTGCTCAGCCAGGCCGAGGAGCGCCTGCGCGAGTCCTTTGCTGTCCTTTCCGGCGCTGCCCTGCGCCGCAACAATGAAGATTTCCTGCGCTTGGCCCAGGAGAACCTCGCTCGCTTCCAAGAGCAAGCCCGGCAGGATTGGGAGGGACGGCAAACTGCTTTCGGTCAGTTTGTTGCGCCGCTGCGCGAGTCTCTGGGAAAAATGAACGAGCGCCTAGATGGCCTCGAACAGGTACGCACGGCAGCTTACAGTGCTCTGAGCGAGCAGTTGCGTGGCCTGGTACAAGATCATCTGCCGCGTTTACACCGCGAAACGGCAGCTTTGGTCAAGGCGTTGCGTCAACCTGCTGCGCGTGGCCGATGGGGCGAGCTGCAACTGCGGCGGGTGGTGGAAATGGCCGGGATGCTCGATCACTGTGATTTCGTCGAACAGGCCAGCATGCAGACCGAGCAGGGACAGCAGCGCCCCGATTTATTGGTCCATTTGCCGGGCGGCAAAGAGATCGTGGTCGATGCCAAGGCACCCCTGAATGGCTATCTGCAGGCCGTCGAGGCAGAGTCCGAGGAGGAGCGGCAGCAGTTTCTGCGTAAGCACGCGAGTGAGTTGCGTACTCATCTCCAACAATTGGGACGAAAATCCTATTGGGAGGAGTTATCCAGCCCGGAGTTCGTGGTGCTCTTCCTGCCGGGGGAGGATTTCTTCAGTGCCGCCTTGCAGGTGGACCCAGCGCTCATCGAATATGGGGTAGAACAGAAGGTCCTGGTCGCCACGCCGACCACCTTGATCGCTCTGCTGCGGGCGGCCGCCTATGGCTGGCGGCAGGAGACCGTGGCGGCCAATGCCCAGGCCATCAGTGCCTTGGGCCGTGAACTGCATGATCGTTTGATCACCCTGGCAGATCATTGGGGGAAGGTGGGGAAGCAATTGCAAAGTGCGGTGCAGTCCTACAATAAGGCCTCGGCATCGCTGGAGACCCGGGTATTGGTTTCAGCGCGAAGATTTCCTGACTTGGGTGCCACGGGAGGCGAGCGGGAGATTCCACCACCGGAGCCCATAGACTCACAGGTTCGCGAATTGCAGCTACGCGAGCTGCAAACGCAGGATATTGAGCCGACCGGTTCTAGGCGCGATGGGTCGCCTGCGCCAGGGCCAGGGGAAGACTAAAGGTTACCTTTTCTTCGACGCCAGGCAGTTCCTGCGGTTGCTGTGCGCCCCAGGAGGCCAGCGTGTTGATGATCTCCTGCACCAAGGATTCGGGCGCCGAGGCTCCGGCACTGATACCAATGCTCGGGTTACCGGTAAACCATTCCTGCCGCAGCTGACTGGCATCTTCAATCAGATGCGTGGCGGTGCCAAGGCGTTGCCCCAGTTCGGCAAGGCGACTGGAGTTGGAACTGTTCGGTGCCCCGACCACCAGCAGAATATCGACCTTGGGTACGAGTTTTTTAACCGCATCCTGACGATTCTGGGTGGCATAGCAGATGTCATCTTTTTTGGGGCCCTGAATCGCGGGAAAGCGATCCCGCAGTGCCTGGATCACTTCCGCGGTATCATCCATGCTCAGGGTCGTCTGGGTGATGTACGCCAGGCGCTCGGGGTCGCGTGGCTGCAGACGCTGTACATCGGCCACATCCGAGACCAGGTACATCATGCCGGATTCAACCTGGCCCATGGTGCCTTCCACCTCCGGATGGCCGGCGTGGCCGATCAATACCATCTCCATGCCCTCCCGGCTGTATTTCTTGACCTCCATGTGCACTTTGGTCACTAGCGGGCAGGTGGCATCGAAAACTGTCAAGCCGCGCTCCTCGGCCCGCTGCCGCACGGCCAAGGGGACACCGTGAGCACTGAAGATGACTGTGGCGCCATCGGGAATCTCGTCGAGCTCTTCGACGAAAACCGCCCCGCGATTGCGCAGGTCATCCACTACATGGCGGTTGTGTACCACCTCGTGACGCACGTAGATCGGGGCACCAAAGAGCTCCAGTGCGCGATCGACGATTTGGATGGCACGATTGACACCGGCACAAAAGCCGCGCGGATTGGCTAAGAGGATATCCATCGAGTTCGGCTCCAGACAATTTTCTGCATGGTCCGGCGCAACGGCCGCGCTGTCAACCAAGATCGCCCCAGCGGGCCTGCAAAATCGCCAGCGCAGCGATGGGAGCGGTTTCCGCACGCAGGATGCGTGGCCCGCAGCGCCGCAGCAAAAACCCCCTGCTTGCGGCTGCCTGGAGTTCCTCCGGGGCCAGCCCCCCCTCCGGACCCGTCAACAGCTCCACCTGGGTCACCTGCGGACGGAGCATTGCGTTCAGCCCTTCTTCTGCGGCGCTATCAAAGACCAGGCAGCTGGGCGCATGTGGCTGTTGCAGATAGTCAGCCAGGGACAGTGCTGGCGCGAGGGTAGGCAGGCGGGTGGCCTGACTTTGTTCGGCCGCGGCGATGAGGATCTCCTGCCAACGCTTTTGCCTTTTTCCGCTTTGGGCCTCCGCCAGCGGAACCTGGCAGTAGCGGCTGTGCAGCGGTTGGATTCGCGCCGCGCCGAGTTCGGTAGCCTTTTGCAGCAACCAATCCCAGCGCTCGCCACGCAACACGGGCACCGCCAAGGTCACCGCGAGGGGGCTGGCAGTGTCGCGCAGGCTCACCTCTTCCACCGCCAAGAGCGCGGCCTTCCCTGTCACCCCGGTCAGTGTCGCGGCATACTCCCGTCCATCGCCGGTGAACAGGGTGAGCTCCTGTCCGCGACGGGCGCGCAGCACGCGCAGCAGGTGATGGCTGGGTGCTTCGGCCAGGGCAAATTCGCCCAGCTGGGGCGTGACTTCGCTGTAGAGATGGATGCGAGGCATGGCCGTATTGTGGGCGATCTGTCCTTTCTCGCAAAGATCGGGATGACCGCGACAGCACACTGATCTATCCTTGCGACATGAAAGACTTGCTGCAAATCGATGGTGACTGGATCGGACAACAGCTCCGCCGCTGTGCCGAGACCATCATCCTACCCGGCTACCAACGGGTGGCCAGTTCGCGCAAGCCAGACGGCAGCATCGTCACCAGCGCCGACATCGACAGCCAGAACTTCCTGCAGGATGCCCTGTTACGTCGCTACCCCGAGATCCCCTTGCTGGGGGAAGAAATGAGCGCTGCAGAACAGGCCGAACTGCTGCGCAGCGCAGAACTTCTCTGGTGTCTCGATCCCCTGGATGGGACCAGTAATTTTGCTGCCGGAGTGCCGGTCTTTGGCATCAGCCTGGCGCTTCTGGACAACGCTGGGCCATTACAGGCCTGGATTTACGATCCCACGCGCGAAACCCTGTTTACTGCCCGGCGCGGTGGCGGGGCCTTCGTGAATGGTACGCCTCTGCACACGCGCCAGGCCCCGAACCTGCGGGCCACGGTGGGCGTGGTGGACTACAAACGTCTGACCCGAGAGCTGGCGCTGCGTCTGCTGACCCAGCAACCGTTTCACAGCCAGCGCAATTTTGGTAGCTGCGTGCTGGAGTGGAGCTGGTTGGCGGCCGGGTACTATCACTTCTACCTGCACGGAGCACAGCAGCTTTGGGACCGCGCGGCAGGGTCGCTGATTCTGCAGGAAGCGGGCGGCCAGATGAGCACCCTGGACGGCGTAGCCCTGCCACTGCGGGATCTACAGAAGGCCTCGGTGCTGGCTACCCTGGACCCGCAGTTACACGCCGCTTGGCGGGAATATCTTGCCAACGTCAGTACGGAGTCGATCTCTCATCATTCTGTGGAGTAGGTGGCGCTGAGAGGTTTTCCTCGAGATGCGTAAACTCCGCCGTTACCCCGTCAAACTGCATCGCGGTGACGGTATGAGTACATTTGAGTCCATTGCCCCTGATTGTTTGTCAAACAGTCGAGTTCCCAAAAAGCCTCGCTTGATTTATCCTTGGGCCTATTTCTATCACCACCTGAAGGACGTCCCCTATGGCCACCATCCGCAATCTGGCTCTTAGCCTCCTCCCTGTCACCGAAACCGCAGCGCGCGCTGCCAGCAGCTGGATTGGTCGAGGCGAAAAGGAGCAGGGGGATGGTGCCGCGGTGGACGCCATGCGCGCGGCTCTCGCGCAAGTGCACATGCGCGGTACGGTGGTCATCGGTGAAGGCGAGAAAGATGAAGCCCCGATGCTTTACAACGGCGAGACCGTTGGCTCCGGCTCGGGTCCCGAAGTCGATATCGCCGTTGATCCGGTAGAAGGGACCACCTTCATGTCGTATGGCATGCCGGGTTCCATCTGCGTGCTGGCTGCCGCTCCCAAGGGCAGCATGTTCCGCCCTGGCCCGGCCTTCTATATGGACAAGCTGGTAGTGCCGGCGCCGGCGCGTGGCAAGATTGATCCGGCGGCTCCCATGAAGGACAAGTTACATGCGCTGGCCAAGGCGCTGGGCAAGGATGTCAAGGAGCTGCGCATCTTTTTGCTGAAAAAGCCGCGTCATGATGGCATGATCAAGGAAATTCAGGCCGCCGGCGCCACGGTGCGCCTGCAGACGGATGGCGACGTGAGTGGTGGCATCATGGCTGCCCTCGGCACCAAAGTGGATGCGATGATGGGTATTGGTGGCACCCCCGAGGGCGTCATCACCGCCTGTGCCGCGCGCGCCATGGGCGCCGATATGTTTGGTGCGCTGGCGCCGCAGAAGCCGGGTGAGGCAGAAGCCATCGCCGAGGCCGGGCTCAAGGTGGGTCAGTGGATTGGCCGCGATGAGCTGGTGGCCAGCGATGATGTTCTCTTTGTCGCGACCGGCCTGACCAGCGGCGATATCCTGGATGGTGTGTCCCGCTCGCATTTTTTCATCGAGAGCGAAAGTCTCGTGATCTCTGGCCATGATGGTATCCTGCGCCGGGTGCGCACCCACCAGCGGGCCGATGACTGATTTTCGATTGCCACCGGCGTGCCCATAGGTGCGTCCAGCCAAGGAGTATTTATGACCGTGACTCGTAGTGACCTCGCCAACGCCATTCGCGTCCTGACCATGGACGCGGTCCAGAAGGCCAATAGCGGCCACCCAGGGATGCCCATGGGAATGGCAGATATTGCCGAAGTGCTGTGGAATGATTTTCTGGTTCACAATCCGGCCAATCCCCATTGGCCCAACCGGGATCGCTTCATTCTCTCCAATGGCCACGGATCCATGCTCCAGTATGCGCTGCTCCATCTGAGCGGCTACGACGTCAGCATCGAGGATCTCAAGCAGTTCCGGCAATGGCACAGCAAGACCCCGGGGCACCCGGAGTACCGGGATACACCCGGCGTCGAGACGACCACTGGTCCTCTCGGGCAGGGACTGGCCAATGCAGTGGGCATGGCCCTGGCGGAGCAGTTGTTGGGGCGGCAGTTCAATCACCCGGACCATGAACTCATCAATCACTACACCTACGTGTTTTTGGGCGATGGTTGTCTGATGGAGGGGGTCTCCCATGAGGCCTGCTCTCTCGCCGGCGTCTGGGGCCTGAACAAGCTCATTGCTTTCTATGACGACAACAATATCTCCATCGACGGTCATGTCGATGACTGGTTTGGCGATGACACCCCGGCGCGCTTCGAAGCCTATGGCTGGCACGTGATCCGCAAGATCGATGGTCATGATCCCGTGGCCATCAAAAAGGCGATCGAGGAGGCGCGGGCGCAAACCAGCAAGCCGACTCTGATCTGTTGCAAGACCGTCATCGGCCATGGCTCCCCCAACAAGGCGGGAACCCATGATGTCCACGGTGCGGCCCTGGGTGCTGAAGAGGTCGCGCTGACGCGCAAGAATCTGGGCTGGACCGGTGGCGACTTCGAGGTGCCAGAGGCTATCTACCGGGGCTTTGATGCCCGGGCCAAGGGCGAGAATGCCGAAGCGGCGTGGAAGGAGCAGTTTGCCAAGTACAAATCTCTCTACCCCCAGGATGCCGCCGAGTTCCAGCGCCGGCTGGCGGGTAAGCCCAGCGCTGATTTTAGCGCGACGGTGGCCAAGCTCGTCGAGGACTTCCGCAAGGAAGCGCCCAAAATTGCGACCCGTGTGGCCTCGGGCAAGTGCATCCAGGCCCTCGCCCCGGTGGTTCCCGAATTCGTCGGTGGCTCTGCCGACCTCACCCCTTCCAACAATACCCGCTGGAAAGAGGCCCTGGATATTGGCAAGCACCGTTTGATGGGCAACTACATCCATTATGGTGTCCGCGAGTTCGGCATGTCGGCCATCATGAACGGAATGGCCCTTTATGGCGGTCTCCTGCCTTTTGGTGGCACCTTCCTGATCTTCTCGGATTACAGCCGCAATGCCATCCGCATGTCGGCCCTTATGGGATTGCGCGTCGTCTACGTCATGACCCACGACTCCATTGGTCTGGGTGAAGACGGTCCGACCCACCAGCCCATCGAGCAAGTCAACAGCCTGCGCTTGATCCCCAACCTGCATGTCTGGCGTCCCGCCGATGCAGTTGAGACTGCGATTGCCTGGGAATCCTCGGTGCGACAGGAGAAAACTCCCAGTTTGCTGGCCCTGAGTCGGCAGAATTTGCCTGCCCTGGCGCATACGGATGCCACAGTCGATGGCGCCCGTCGCGGCGGGTATGTTCTCAAGGACGCCGCCAGTGGCAAGCCTGCCGGTATCCTGATTGCCAGCGGCTCCGAAGTGGAGCTGGCGTTGGCGGCGCAGGGCAAACTGGCCGAGCAGGGCGTCGAGGTGCGCGTGGTGTCCATGCCCTGCCTGGAGCTCTTCGATGCGCAGGACGCGGCCTACCGCGAAAGCGTGCTCCCCGCTGCCCTGAGCAAGCGCTTGGCGGTTGAGGCCGGCACCACGAGTCTATGGTACAAGTACGTGGGCCTGCAGGGCGCGGTGGTCGGGATCGATCACTTCGGTGCCTCGGCCCCGGCCGCGATCCTCTTCGAGAAATTTGGCTTTACCGTGGACAACGTCGTCGCACGGTTCAAGGCTCTATAAGACTTTTATTTTAATAATCTGAGGAGTTTGCCATGAGCATTCGTGTTGGTATCAATGGGTTTGGGCGTATCGGCCGCATGGCCTTCCGAGCGATCGCCAAAGAGGCAGAGTTCCAGCATCTGGAGGTTGTTGCCATCAACGACCTCCTACCCCCTGACTACCTTGCGTATATGTTGCAGTATGATTCTGTGAATGGCCGCTTCGCTGGTGACGTACGCGTTGAGGGGAATAGCCTGATCGTCAAGGGCAAGACCATCCGCCTGACAGCAGAGAAGGACCCGGCGGAGCTCAAGTGGGGAGAGGTCGACGTGGATGTCGTCATCGAATCCACGGGCTTCTTCCTGACGACGGAGACCTGCCAGAAGCATATCGATGCTGGTGCCAAAAAGGTGGTGCAGTCGGCGCCTTCCAAGGACGATACCCCCATGTTCGTCTACGGCGTCAACCACGCCAAATATGCTGGCGAAAAGATCGTCTCTGCAGCCTCTTGCACCACCAACTGTCTGGCCCCGGTAGCCAAGGTGCTGAACGACAATTTTGGTATCAAGCGCGGACTGATGAGTACCGTGCATGCGGCCACCGCTACGCAAAAGACCGTTGACGGTCCCTCGCACAAAGACTGGCGTGGTGGCCGCGGCATCCTCGAAAACATCATCCCTTCCTCCACGGGTGCCGCCAAAGCGGTGGGTAAGGTGATCCCCGAGCTCAACAAAAAGCTCACCGGCATGGCTTTCCGGGTGCCTACCTCTGATGTTTCGGTGGTCGATCTCACCGCCGAGCTGAACAAAGAGGCGAGCTACGAGGAGGTCTGCAAGGCCATGAAGGCCGCCAGTGAGGGCGCCCTGAAGGGCGTTCTGGCTTACACCGAAGATGCTGTGGTGTCGACGGACTTCCGCGGCTTCTCCGCTCCTTCCATCTTCGACGCCAAGGCCGGCATTCAGTTGGATCCGACCTTCGTCAAGGTGGTGTCCTGGTATGACAACGAGTACGGCTACACCTGCAATATGCTGCGCTTCGTCAATCACGTGGCAAGCCACTGAGGCGGAGGTAGCCCATGCAGATCCTGACCTTTGCGGAAGTATGCAAGCGCGGTGACGCGCAGGGGAAGCGCGTCTTCATTCGTGCCGACCTCAACGTCCCGCTCAACGATGCTGGGGAAATCACCGAGGATACCCGGGTACGGGCCTCGGTACCGGCGGTGCAAATGGCGCTGGACGCAGGTGCGGCAGTGATGATCACTTCGCACCTCGGGCGGCCGACGGAAGGCGAATTCCATGCACGGGACTCCCTGGCGCCGGTGGCGAAACGCCTGTCCGAGTTGCTCGGCAAGCCGGTACGTCTGGAACAGAACTGGGTGGATGGTGGCTTTGCTCTGCATCCGGGTGACGTCGTCATGCTGGAGAATTGCCGCCTGAACAAGGGCGAGAAGAAGAACGACGATGCCTTGGCACAGAAATATGCCAAGCTCTGCGACATCTTCGTTCACGACGCCTTTGGCACCGCCCATCGCGCGGAAGCCAGCACCTACGGTATCGCCAAGTACGCACCGATTGCCTGTGCTGGTCCCCTCCTGGCGGCGGAAATCGAGGCCATCAACCGTGCCCTTGCCAATCCCAAGCGGCCTTTGGTGGCCATCGTTGCCGGTTCCAAGGTCTCGACCAAGCTCACCATCTTGCAGAGCCTCGCGGACAAAGTCGATGGCCTGATTGTGGGCGGGGGTATTGCCAATACCTTCCTGCTTGCCGCCGGTTTGCCCATTGGCAAGAGCCTGGCGGAGCCCGATCTCATCGACGAGGCCAAAAAGGTCATCGCCAAGATGAAGGCGCGCGGTGCGGAAGTGCCGATCCCTGTCGACGTGGTGGTTGCAGATCGCTTTGCCGCTGATGCCAAGGCTACGGTCAAGGCCGCTACGGACGTCGGCGCTGACGACATGATTTTGGACATTGGGCCGAAGACGGCTGCTCAGCTTGCCGATCAGCTCATGAAGGCCGGTACGATCGTGTGGAATGGCCCGGTGGGCGTGTTTGAGTTCGATGCTTTCGCCAGCGGTACCAAGGCCATTGCCGAGGCCATTGCGGCTAGCGATGGTTTCTCCATCGCCGGTGGTGGCGATACCTTGGCCGCAATTGCCAAGTATGACATTGCCGATCGCGTCGGTTACATCTCTACCGGTGGTGGCGCATTCCTTGAAGTGCTTGAGGGGAAGACCCTGCCGGCTTTCGAGATTTTAGAGGCTCGTGCCCGGGGGTAGGCCCATATGATTCGCCGCACCAAGATTGTTGCGACGTTAGGACCGGCGAGCAGCTCCGCCGAGGTCATCGACCGATTGATCGAGGCGGGCCTGGATGTCGTGCGCCTCAATTTCTCCCACGGCACGGCTGAGGGGCACCAGCGCACGGCGGAGCTGGTGCGGGAACGGGCACGGGCCCATGGCCGTGCCATCGGTGTTCTCGCTGATCTGCAGGGACCGAAGATCCGCATCGGCAAGTTTGCCGAGGGCAAGATCCAGTTACGCGAGGGGGACCCGTTCATCCTCGATGTCCACTGCGAACTTGGTGATCAGACTCGGGTGGGAGTGACTTATCCGCAGCTCGTCAAGGATGTCGAGCGCGGCGCGACCTTGCTGCTCAACGACGGCATGATCGTGCTCTGGGTGGACAAGGTGCAGGGCAACGAAATCCACACTCGCGTGGTGCAGGGTGGCGAGCTCTCCAACAACAAGGGCATCAACCGGGCGGGCGGTGGGCTGACCGCTCCCGCCCTCACCGACAAGGATCGGCAGGACATCATTACCGCGGCGCAGCTGGAGGCGGATTATCTTGCGGTCTCCTTTCCGCGCAGTGGCGCCGACATGGACGAGGCGCGGCGGCTATTTCGGGAAGCCGGTGGTCATGGCGCCCTGGTGGCCAAGATCGAACGCGCCGAGGCGGTGGAGGCCATCGAGGACATTCTGAAGGCTTCCGAGGCGGTGATGGTCGCCCGTGGAGACCTCGGCGTCGAAATCGGGGATGCCGCGGTGCCGCCAGTGCAGAAGCGCATCATCGCCATGGCACATCGCTATCATCGCATCACCATCACCGCAACGCAGATGATGGAGTCGATGATCCATCAGCCGATTCCGACGCGGGCAGAAGTATCCGATGTTGCCAATGCCGTCCTCGATGGTACGGACGCGGTTATGCTCTCTGCCGAGACGGCCTCCGGTCAGTATCCTGTGGAGGCGGTGGCGGCCATGGCACGGACCTGCCTCGAAGTCGAGCGGCAGATGCCCTGTGATGTCGATGAACCGTTCTTCGATCGTACCCTGGAGCGGGTGGACGAGACCATTGCTGCCGCCGCTATCCTCGCCACCCAACGCGCGCCAATTGCGGCCATTGCCGCCTTCACTGAGAGCGGCTCGACGGCATTGTGGCTGTCGCGCGCGGACTCGCGGGTGCCGATCTATGCGCTCACACCGCAAGTGTATACGCGGCGCAAGGTGACCCTGTATCGTGGGGTACATCCGGTCAATTTCCCGCAGAGTCGTCACGATGATCCCTTGCAGGTCATGCGCTCGGCGGAAGATGAGTTGCGCCGCCGCGGGGTCGTGCGGGATGGCGATTTGATCCTGATTACCATCGGTGAGCCGATTGGTGCGCCGGGTGGGACGAATACCCTGAAGCTGGTGCGCGTGGGCGCGGCCAGCCAGATTTGAACCGCAATTGTTTTTTCTACTGCTAGTGAGGTAACAGCGATGGCAATGGTATCTATGCGGCAACTGCTCGATCACGCCGCCGAGCACGGATATGGCATTCCTGCCTTTAACGTCAACAACTTGGAGCAGGTGCGCGCGATCATGGAAGCGGCGGCTGCCGTCGACGCGCCGGTCATCCTGCAGGCCTCGGCAGGTGCCCGTAAATATGCGGGTGAGCCCTTCCTGCGGCATCTGATCCTGGCGGCAGTCGAGGAGTATCCGGACATTCCTGTGGTGCTGCATCAGGACCACGGCGCCAGCCCCGCCGTCTGCATCCAGGCCATCCGTTCTGGCTTCACCAGCGTCATGATGGACGGCTCCCTGCTGGAAGACGCCAAGACCCCAGCCAGCTATGACTACAATGTCGCGGTGACCGCCAAAGTGGTGGAAATGGCGCATGCCGTGGGTGTGACCGTCGAAGGCGAGCTGGGTTGTCTGGGCTCCCTGGAAACCGGTATGGCCGGTGAAGAGGATGGCGTCGGCGCCGAGGGTTGCCTGAGCCATGACCAGCTCCTCACCGATCCGGAAGAGGCTGCGCAGTTCGTCAAATCGACCAAACTGGATGCCCTGGCCATCGCCATCGGTACCAGTCACGGCGCCTACAAGTTCACCCAGCCACCGACCGGTAAGATCCTGCGCATCGACCGCATCAAGGAGATCCACGAGCGTATTCCCGACACCCACCTGGTGATGCACGGCTCCAGCTCGGTGCCGCAGGACTGGCTGAAGATCATTCATGAGTTTGGTGGCGACATCGGTGAGACCTATGGCGTGCCCGTGGAAGAGATTCAGGAAGGCATCAAGTATGGCGTGCGCAAGGTCAACATCGATACCGATCTGCGTCTGGCCGCGACCGGTGCGGTGCGCCAGAGCCTGTACAAGAACCCCAAGAACTTCGATCCGCGCAAGTTCCTCAGCGCCTCTCTGGACGCCATGCGCGACATCTGCAAAGCGCGCTACGAGGCCTTTGGTTCTGCCGGTCAGGCCAGCAAGATCAAGGCGATCCCTATGGATACCATGGTTAAGAAGTACAAGGCGGGTGATCTCGATCCGCGGGTCAAGGGCGTCTAAGCCTTTTCGTCCCTCTGCCGCCTGCGGGTGGCATGCTATGTTGGGGCGCCTCCGGGCGCTCCAGCCGTTTTGCAAGGAGCCGTATTATGCCTCAGTACAAGATTTCCCCCTCGATCCTGTCAGCCGACTTCGCCTGTCTGGGTGAGGAAGTGCGCGCGGTGGACGAGGCTGGCGCCGATTACATCCACGTCGATGTGATGGACAACCACTTTGTTCCCAACCTGACCATCGGACCGCTGGTGGCGGCGGCGATCAAGCCGCATACCCAGAAGCCGCTCGATGTCCATCTGATGATTTCGCCGGTGGACGCCATCATTCCGGAGTTTGCCAAGGCCGGTGCGGACATCATCACCGTGCATCCGGAGGGGACCATCCACCTAGATCGCACCATCCAGCTCATCCACAGTGTCGGGTGCAAGGCCGGTGTCTCGCTGAACCCGGCAACGCCCCTGGAACTGCTCGATTACGTGCTCGAAAGCATCGACTTGGTGCTGGTGATGAGCGTCAACCCAGGATTTGGCGGGCAGAGCTTCATCGACTACAGCCTGCGCAAGATCGAAGCCATCCGCAAACGGATCGACGCTACCGGCAAGGCCATCGAGCTGGAAGTTGATGGTGGCGTGAAGGTGAACAACGTGCGACAGGTGGCCGACGCTGGTGCCGATGTCTTTGTCGCTGGCAGTGCCATCTACAATACCCCGGATTACAAGGCCACCATCGCTGCCTTCCGGGCGGCGCTGGCAGGCTGAGGGCTTGCGGATGCGCCAGGCAAACTTCGCCGCAGATATCGTGCTGATCGATCTCGATGGCACCCTCATCGATACGGCCCCGGATCTTGCCGGGGCGGTCAATCACGTCCTGCACAGCTTGGGGCGGGAGCCGGCAGCCATGCCCGTCATCCGCGGATTTATTGGCAATGGTGTGCGGGAGCTGATGCGGCGGGCCCTGGCCATTCAGGTGGAGCCCAGTGAGGCCGAGCTCGACGCCGCCATGCGGGAGTTTTCTGCGTATTATGGCGCGCACCTGACTACCCATAGTGTCGTGTACCCGGGGGTAGAGGATGCTCTTCGGACCCTGCGGGAACAGCAGCGCAAACTGGTTTGCATCACCAACAAGGCGGGGCAGTTTACCGCTCCGTTGCTCGAGCGTCTGGGGTTGCGCGACTATTTTGACCTGGTTCTGTCGGGTGACAGCCTGCCGCGTAAAAAGCCGGACCCCCTGCCCCTTCTGCACGCGGCGGAGCATTTTGGCGTGGGGCCGGACAGTGGCCTGCTGGTTGGGGACTCGATCAACGACACCCAGGCCGCCCGTGCCGCCGGGATGCCGGTCGTGGCGGTCAGTTATGGCTACCGCGGCGATATGCCGCTGGCAGACTTGGCAGCCGATGCCGTTATCGATACACTGCCGCAACTGCTCCCCCTATTGCGGTAGCAACGGTTTGGAATTTCTGGTGCTATGAAACCTCTCGGGTACGCGACGAAAGTTTGGCGATGGCGCGGCTGCTGATTGCAGGCGGTCTGTGATTTTCATTGCCAAATTTCGAGGTGACCCGTGCTGAGTGCCGAGCGTTTTCAGTCCCTGACCCGTGAGGGCTACAACCGTATTCCCCTGAGTCGCGAGATCCCTGCCGATCTCGATACTCCCCTCTCCGCGTTTCTCAAAGTCGTCGATGGACCCTATGCCTACCTTTTCGAGTCGGTGCAGGGCGGCGAAAAATGGGGGCGCTATTCCATCATTGGCTTGCCCGCGCGGGAACGTATCGAGATCCGCGGACAGCGAGTCCAGCGCTTCGTCGACGGGGTCTTGCAGGAAGAATGCCGTCATCCAGATCCCCTCGTCTGGGTCAGCGAGTTCCGGCAGCGCTTCCGCGCGGCGCCTGCGGACGATCTCGCCGACCGCTTTACCGGCGGTCTGGTGGGCTATTTTGGCTACGACATCGTCCGCTATATCGAACCGCGCTTGGCGCGGGTGGAACCCCTGCCCGATCCCCTCGACCTCCCCGAGATCCAGCTGCTGGTGGCTGACGAGATCCTGCTCTTCGACAATCTGCGCGGTACCCTGCGACTTCTGCTGCAACTCGATCCGCAACGTCCCGATGCCTATAGCGCGGGGCAGGCTCGCCTCGCCGAGCTGGAGGAACGACTGCGTGGTCCGCTGCCAGCAGCGAGCCAGACGCAGCGGCGTGGGCGAGTGGACGAAGAAGACTTCGAGGCAAGCTTCAGCCGCGCGGGCTACATGGCCGCCGTGGAGCGGATTCGCGAATACATTGGCGCCGGCGATGTGATGCAGGTCGTGCCCTCGCAGCGCCTGTCGATCCCCTTCACCGCACCGCCGCTGGATCTCTACCGCGCCCTGCGCCGCATCAATCCCTCGCCCTATCTGTTCTATGTGGATTTGGGGCGCACGCAGCTGGTGGGTTCCTCGCCGGAAATCCTGGTGCGCGTGGAGGATGGCGAGGTCACCGTGCGGCCCATTGCCGGCACGCGCCCGCGCGGCAAGACGGCAAAAGCCGACCAGACCCTGGAAGAAGAACTGCTGGCGGATCCCAAGGAGCGTGCCGAGCACCTGATGCTCATCGATCTCGCCCGTAACGACGTGGGCCGGATTGCCAGTACCGGCACTGTGCAGCTGACTGATTCTTTTGCCATCGAACGCTACTCCCATGTCATGCACATCGTCTCGCAGGTCACCGGTCGTCTGCGCCCCGGACTCGATGCCATGGATGCCCTGCGCGCTACCTTTCCGGCCGGGACGGTATCCGGTGCCCCCAAGATCCGTGCCATGGAGATCATCCGCGAGCTGGAGCCGGTGGCACGTGGGGTCTATGCCGGCGCCGTCGGGTACTGGGGCTGGAATGGCAATATGGATACCTGCATTGCTATCCGCACGGCAGTGGTACAGGACGGGCAGCTACACATCCAGGCCGGTGGCGGGATCGTGGCCGATTCCGAGCCTGCCGCCGAGTGGGAAGAGACCCTGAACAAGCGCCGTGCCATGTTTCGCGCCGTGGATATGGCCGAGAACGGCCTCGATCCCGAGGGGAGATAAGCCGATGCTGCTCATGATCGATAACTATCATCGGCATCCAGTGAAGTCCAAGGTTGTCCGATGCCCAAGCCGAAAGCCAGCAGCGGCAAGGGTTTTAAGGCCAATAGCAACCATCATTGTCCATTGTCATCCGGCTAAATTGCGGGTATCGTTGCGGGTATCGAAAGCCTGATACCCGCAGCCATGCCCCTAACCGACGCCAAGATTCGCAACGCGAAGCCCGCAGACAAGCCGCAAAAGCTGGCGGACGGCGGCGGGCTGTACCTTGAAGTTCGCCCGACTGGCGCGAAGTTGTGGCGCTACCGCTACCGCATCGCGGGCAAAGAAAACGTCTTTGCCATCGGCGACTATCCAACCATCGGCCTATCGGACGCACGCGAAGAACACCGCAAGGCGCGGGCGTTGGTCGAACAAGGCATTCACCCTTCCCACAATCGGCAGGCCGAACGGCTGGCGAACGTCACCGCCAACGCAAACACCTTCGAAGCCGTCGCGCGGGAGTGGATAGCGAAGAAGTCGGCAGGATGGACGCCGTACTATCTGCGGCAGGTTGAACGCTTCATGGCCGCCGACGTGTTCCCCTATGTGGGCAAGCTACCGATTCGCAGCGTCACGGCGGCGCACTTGCTCGAAATCATCCGTCGCATTGAAGGCCGGGGCGCTGAAACCGTCGCTTTGCTGGTGCGGCAATGGTCTTCGGCCATCTTCCGCTATGCCGTCGCAACACTTCGCGCCGACAGCGACCCCGCCGCAGCGTTGAAAGGGGCCATTCATCGCCCGAAGGTCGAACACCGCAAGCCCCTTTCGCGCGACCAAATCGGCGACTTTGCGAAGGCGCTAGACGAATACGGCGGGTATCGAACAACCGTTATCGCGCTGCGACTGATGTTGCTTACCTTCGTTCGAACCGTCGAACTTCGCAAAGCCGAATGGTCGGAATTCGACCTAGACCGGGCCGAATGGCGGATACCCGCAGAACGAATGAAGATGCGCGAACCGCACGTAGTCCCGCTGTCGAAACAGGCCGTCGAACTGCTGCGCGAATTGCATACCCACACGGGCGGGCGCGGGATGCTGTTCCCGAACTACCGCAACCCGAAAGAGTGCATGACCGCCACCACGTTGAACCGGGCGCTTGAACGTATGGGCTTCAACGGTAAAGACAGCATCGGATTTTCCGCGCACGGCTTCCGCGCTACCGCTTCGACCATCCTTAACGAAATGGGCTACCGGCCCGACGTGATCGAACGCCAGTTGGCGCACGCCGAACGCAACAAGGTTCGCGCCAGCTACAACCAAGCGCAGTACATGGAAGACCGCCGAACCATGATGCAGGAATGGGCGGATATGGTCGGCGAAATGACCGCAGGGGGTGCGAAATGCCAAGGCTAAAACGCGAACCGCTGGAACAGGCGGCGGAACCTTTCCTAGACGCACTTAGCGGTGACTGGCGGCGCGTTGCCGACATGATCGAAAGCGGCGAACCGCTGTCGAAGCCGATTCGCAAAATGATTGCCGAACACTTGCGCGGCAACAGCCCGCCGCCAGTTCGGCGGAAGCGTTCGCAGCAACGACAGGAAGCCGCAATCTGCTATCGCGTATTCGAACACATGGAAAAGGGGTTGTCGAAGTACGCCGCTATCAAAGCAGTTGAAAACGAAGACCCGTCGTTGAACGAAGAAACGATTAAGAACTATCTTCGCAATTGGAAAAAAGGCTTGTGATTCAGTAGGGTTAAGTTCGCGCACGAACTAACCCTTAATGGCCTAGCTTGGCCGCCATAGGATTGCATCGTCATTCAACGGACGGGAACAATCCAAAATGAACCAACTCCCACAAACCGGCTTTCTGCGCTTGCCGCAGATTATCGGCGACCCCGCCAAGGGCATTCCGCCAATCATCCCGGTCAAGAAATCGACTTGGTGGCAGGGCGTCAAAACCGGGCGCTTCCCGCAGCCGGTCAAGCTTGGCCCGCGCGTTACCGCGTGGCGTGTCGAAGACATACGCGCCCTGATTGCATCGGCTTGAAGGGGGTTCGCTAGTGTCTGCCCACAATATCGCGCCAGACTTCGGCTTTGGGCCGAAGTCCCCAGAAGAACGGCAAGAAGATTGGCGCGAAATGCTGGCGCTTATTCCTGTAAGGCCGAAGAACAAGGACGAAGACATACGCGCCGTCGCGCAAGCGTTGAAGACTAACGGCGCTGATTTTGAATCGCTATTTGTCGAATTTGCGAAGAAGCACGGCATTCGTTCCCATCGGGCGAAGTGGATTTGGAACAAGGAAAAACCCGAATCCGACGCATTCGAAGAACTGTTGGAACAGTACGAAGCCGCGAAGAAGCAAAAGCAACGGTTTAGCCCGCTTTCCGCCGCGATTATCGAAGCCATGCCGCCGCAGCCGTGGCGAGTGAAGGACGTACTACCGGCGTTCGGTCTGGCCGCGTTCTACGGCGCTTCGACCGCTGGCAAGTCGTTTGCCGCGTTGGAAATGGCCGCAGCCATTGCCGAAGGTATGCCGTTCTTCGGGCACGCCACAAAGCCCGCCCCGGTGCTGATTGTGGGCTTGGAAGGCGAAAGCGGATACCGGGGCCGCGTCCTTGCGTGGCAGCGCCACCACGGGCGCGCTATGCCCGACAACGTGGCCTTTCTGCTGCAACCGTTCCGCCTTACCGACCCGCAGGACGTGGCCGACCTTGCCGCCATCTGTCCGCCCGGCTGCGTCGTGTTTATCGACACGCTGAACAGGGCCGCGCCCGGAATGGACGAAAACAGTAGCCGTGATATGGGCGCAGTGATCGAAGGCGCGAAGACGCTTCAACGTTTAATCGGCGGGCTTGTCGTTCTTGTTGCCCACACGGGGAAGGATACGGCGAAGGGGCTTCGCGGGCATTCAAGCCTGTTTGCTGCGCTAGACGCCGCCGTTCTGGTAAGCCGCGAAGGCGACGCCCGAAGCTGGAAGGTCGATAAGGCGAAGGACGGGCGCGACGGCGACGTTCATTACTTCCGCTTGCATGTCGTCGAAATCGAAACAGACGAAGACGGCGACGTAGTTACTTCGTGCGTCGTGGTGCCGGATAGCGTCATGCCCACAAGGGCCGAAAAGCCGCTAACCGCAAATCAGAAGATGGCGCTTGAATCGTTCCGCGCAGCGGCGGGCACCTTCGGCGGTCTTGACGAACAAGGCAACTTCAACGGCCTGCATTTGAGCCAGTGGCGGCCCGTGTTCTACCGCATGAGTCCCGCCGATTCGGACGCAGCGAAGAAAAAGGCTTTTGAGCGCGCACGCAAAGACTTGATCGAACTTCAACGTATCGAAGTCGAAAACAACGTTTATCGGTTGGCAGGCGATACCGCGCCGATTGAAGAAAAGTGCATTGCCGAAGTGTTGAAGGCCGCACGCGACAAGGCGACAGGACAGCGACAAACCGGCGACATGTCCCGCGTCGCATCCCTGCCGTTGGGGGACGACAGCGACACACTCCCTTTAGGGAGTGTCGCATGTCCCGCTGATGCGATAGCCGATTTTTCAAATGCCAATAGCCGCCCAATGTGGGCACCGAATTTCAAAAGGTGATCGTATGTTCAAGCCCGAAGCGTACCAACTCGATGAGGCGTTTTTGCGCGAAGTGAATCAAGCCCTTGACGCAGTAGCGCGCGAACTTGGCGGCGTGCCGACGCTGAAAAAGCAATTCGCATCGCATCTTTACTTCGAACGTAAAACCGTCTTCGACGTAGCCGCAGCCGCCTACAACGCAGCGCGCAAGGTGTATCCGTATGACGTATCAACGAAGGTCGCGCGCTATATCGCTATGGAATGGCCGAAAGACCCCGAAGTAGTGGCGCACTTGCTGGCGATTAGCGAAGGGTTCGAAAGCGGGGAAAGCGTAGTAAGTAAATCGCAGTTCTTCGACTTCGTTTGCCGCTGCATTGAAGACATAAGCAAAGGCCGCATGGCGAAAGAAAGACGGCAAACCATCGTCGAACTGGCGACGCTTCTTTGCCAAGTTCAAGGCTGGAAATTTGAGGAACAGACCCATGAAAAATAGTACCGATTTGCACGCCGACGGCTGGCAAGGCCGCGTCACTGTTGAAGATGACGTGGAACCCCCCATGCCCAAGCAATACGCCCGCGCCAAGCTGGCGACTTCGACCGACGTAAGCCGGGAGCTTGCCAAGCTGTACCGCGAAGCCCGCAGCGGTCGAATCGACGTGTCGGACGCAAGCCGCCTTGCAAACATGCTGTCGATTCTGTCGCGCATCCTGTCGGACAGCGAACTTGAATCGCGCATCGAAGCTTTGGAGCAGCGCGGGGGCTTGCACTGATGGCACGCATCGGACTTAAAGCCCGGCTGTCGAAGCTGGAAAAGCAACGCCGCAAGCCGTCGCCGAACCGGGTTCTTCACTACAACCCCGCCGACCTTGCAGGCGGCCCCGTAAGCGCCGATTTGCCCGTTCGGGTGGTTGGGTATTGGCGGGCGGGCGAAAACCCCGCCAGCGGGCCGCTACGCGCGTTTGCGGGCCGGTTTGCCCTTATGCCCGACTTCGGTTCGGCTGCGGAATGGGAAGCGGCGGCAGAACGGCAGCAAAAGGAACTGTTGGCAACGGCCCGCAGCCGCACCAACGAACCGGCGACCGAAGCGCCCGATATTGTGGGCACCATCGCCGGAGATATACCCGCACCGAAGCGCAAAGGCGAAAAAGGCGCGCGTTTTGTTGAACTGCCAGACGGTCGCACCTTCGACCGCACAACCGGCGAATTCGTCGAATAGGGGGTTGATGACGCAAACCGTTCAGGCGTCGGCGCATTCCGCGTCGCAACCTTCGAAGGAATTTCACCATGAACCAAACGACCAACGCCGTAGCCCCGGCATACACGAACAGCCTTGTACAGACGCCGCAAGCAAGCGGCTTTCTTGAACTGGCCGCAACCGAAACGGGCCGAAAAGCCTTCCTTGGCGACCCCGAAAAGTTCGACAGTGACGTAGGGCCGGACATTCTGAACGCACAAATCGCGCTGCGCGATGGCGTCGATACCATCGCCCGACTGTTGAAGGACGAAACCCGCAACGAAGTTCAGCGGCACGAAGTCGCGGGCGTTGTTGCCGCGCGCACCGTGGAAGCCTTGGAAAAGTCGAAAGCCGCAATCGAACGCCGGGCCGAACTGCTGTACAGCGACGGCGTAGCGCAGGCCGAACGGGAGTTTTCGCCCCGTGCCAGCCATGCCGCGCTTGAAAGCGAAATTCGCACGTACATTCGGGAGCTTGCGAACAAGGCCGACGGCCCTTCGAAGATTCGTGCGGCCATGCTCGAAAGCAAGGACGTTGCCGCCGTTATCTTCCATTCGCCCGGCTTCCTTGTGGGCATCAACCCCGAAACGCATTCGAAGCTTCGTTTTGAAGCGACCGAAAAATGGTTGCCCGACGCTTACAAGCGCATGACTAGCAGCATTGCGCTTTCCGAACTTGCGCCGAAGTTCGCCAAGGCTGCGAACAGCGTTCGAAACAGCTTCTACAACCCCACACTTGCCGCGAAGGCTTCGACCCGCGTTCAGTTCTAACCGAACCCCAGTGCCATGGGACTTTTGCCCGGCCTTTGTGCCGGGTTTTTTTTTCGTTAGCCGTTCTGGCAGTTGATCGGGCGACCGCGATAGATGATGTTCATTCCGGTCGTTACGTTCTGCGTTCTGACAATCTGGCCGTTCTGGAAGAAGAACCAAAATTGTTGGTTGCCGGTGTATCCGCCGTAAGAGTTCTTGGCATTCACCAGAACGCACGACGAATAGCCGTAGATTGCGCGCTTGTTCGCTATGGCGTGTTCTTTGCGCGGTGTGCTGAATTCGGAGTATCTAGCCGATTCGGGGTCTTTTAGCGTCTTCGCCATGTACGCTTTGATTAGTTCTTGGTAGTTGTCGGGATAACTGCCGTAGTCGGCGTTTGCTTCGGGTAGCGTTGCCTTGTATGCGTCAAACGCTTCGTCGGCTTTCTGCGCTTGGGTGGCGCAACCGGCAAGAAGCGCCGTTGTGACCGCTAGAACTGCAAGTCCTTTCATGTTTTCCCCTTTCTTGTCGTGCGTTCGATGCGGCTTCGTGCCAGCGGTGCCAGCTTCGCCCCTCATTGACAGTTTATACGAAAGCCGATACGTGCGAAAATGCTTCGTTTCGTGTTGGCAGTTCCAGACCGTCGCGCAGGGTATCGAAAAAATTTGCGGGTATCCAAGCGGGTATCAAGCCCGGAAAGCTGGAACGGAAGCCTTGCAAATCAATAGGATACCGTCTTTATGCTGCTGATGATCGATAATTACGACAGCTTTACCTACAACCTGGTGCAGTATTTCGGCGAGCTTGGCGCCGAGGTGCGGGTGGAACGCAATGATGCCATCGACTTGGCGGCCATCGCCGCTCTGGCACCCGAGCGCATCTGTATCTCACCGGGGCCGTGCACGCCCAACGAGGCGGGCGTGTCTCTCGCTGCCATCCGCGAATTTGCCGGCAAGGTTCCCATCCTCGGGGTCTGTCTGGGTCACCAGGCAATCGGCCAGGCCTTTGGTGGCGAGGTCGTGCGCGCGCAGCAGGTGATGCACGGCAAGACCTCTCCCATCCACCATCGCGGGCAGGGCGTTTTTGCCGGCTTGCCCGATCCGTTTACGGCAACCCGCTACCATTCCCTGATCGTTGCCAGAAACACCTTGCCCGACTGTCTGGAGGTGACGGCGTGGACCGCCGAGGGTGAGATCATGGGCCTGCGCCATCGCGAGCTGCCAGTGGAAGGGGTGCAGTTCCATCCCGAATCCATCCTCAGCAGCCACGGCAAGGAGCTTCTGCGCAATTTCCTGGAGAAGGGACGATGAGAGCGATCCGGGAAATCCTGCAGGGGATCATTGCGGGACAGGACCTTTCGGCGCGGGAGGCAGAAGAGGCCTTCGCGGCCATCATGCGCGGTGAGTGGACCCCGGCGCAGTTGGGGGCCCTGCTCATGGGTCTGCGCATGAAGGGGCAGCGGGTGGAGGAGCTGGTGGGCGCGACGCGTGCACTGCGCGCCTTCATGACCCGTGTCGAGGTCGATGGCAGTCACCTGGTGGATACCTGCGGCACCGGCGGCGATGCCTGCGGCACCTTCAATATCTCCACGGCCGCCGCGGTGGTGGCCGCTGCGGCCGGGGCGCGGGTGGCCAAACATGGCAACCGCGCGGTATCGGGGCGCAGTGGCAGCGCCGATGTGCTGGAGGCCGTTGGTCTCAACCTGGATCTGCGCCCCGCGCAGGTAGCGGCCTGTATCGCTAGTGTTGGCATCGGTTTCTTGTTCGCCCCCGCCCATCATGGTGCCATGCGTCACGCGGTCGGTCCACGCAAAGAGCTGGGCATTCGCTCCCTCTTCAATCTCATGGGTCCGCTGAGCAACCCGGCTGGTGCCTCGCATCAGGTCCTCGGGGTGTATAGCGAGGCTTGGCTGACCCCCCTGGCCGAAGCGGCGCGGGAGTTGGGCGCGCGCCACGTGCTGGTGGTACATGGCCACGACGGGCTTGACGAAATCAGCCTCTCCGGCCCCACGGAAGTGGCGGAGTTGCGCGCCGGTGAGGTACATCGCTACCGTCTGCAACCGTCGGAATTCGGACTGCAGCCGGCGCCGCTGGCGGCGCTGCAGATCGCCGATGTGAAGGAGGCGGCGCAGGTATTCCTGGCGGTTTTGCGCAACGAGCCCGGGCCGCGCCGCGACATCGTCCTCCTCAATGCCGGGGCGGCCCTCTACGCGGCCGATGTGGTTCCCGATCTGGCAACGGGTGTCCAGCGCGCGCGCGCGGCGATGGATAATGGCGCCGCCTGGGCGAAATGGGAGGCCCTACTGCAATGCGCTCGCGAGCTTTGAGGAGCCGCAAAATCTGAGGAAATATGGAAGACATACTGCAAAAAATCCTGGCGGAAAAACGCCACGAGCTGGCGCGGCGGCAAAAGCGTCTGCCGCTCGCCGATCTCGAGTCGGCGGCGCGTCTGGCCTCGCCGCCACGGCCCTTTGCGCAGGCTTTGTTGGACCGGGCAGGGACGGGCAAGGCCGCGGTCATTGCCGAGATCAAGAAGGCCTCGCCCTCGGCAGGGGTCATTCGCGAGGACTTCAACCCGGTGGAAATCGCCCGCGACTACGCTGCGCATGGTGCCACTTGCCTCTCGGTGCTCACCGATGAGTCCTTCTTCCAGGGCAGCGACAGCTATCTGACGGCGGCGCGCGAGGCCTGTGCGCTGCCACTGCTGCGCAAGGATTTTCTCATCGATCCCTATCAGGTCTGGGAGGCGCGGGCCATCGGTGCGGATGCGATCCTGCTCATCGTGGCGGCGCTATCCGATGCGCAGATGGCGGAGCTGGAGGCCTGTGCCCTGGAGCTCGGGATGAGCGTATTGGTCGAGTCGCACGATGCCGCAGAGCTGGACCGCGCCTTGTGCCTGCGGACCCCCCTGATGGGGATCAACAATCGCGACTTGCGGACTTTCGTTACCGATATCCAGCGCAGCATCGAACTCTTGCCGCAAATTCCGGCGGGGCGACTGCTGATCAGCGAAAGCGGTATCCGCCAGCCGGCGGACGTGCAAACCCTGCGCCGCGCAGGTATTCATGCCTTCCTCGTGGGCGAGGGACTGATGCGCGCACCGAACCCGGGCCAGGCACTGCAGGAGCTTTTTGCAGGCGATTAACCTGGTCCTTCTCTCGGAACACGAAGCCTACGGCGTAATGTCGGCGGCCGACTGCAGCAGGCGTTGGCCCTTGGCGCGCGCTTCTTGCAGATTCTGCGATTGCATCTTTCCCGCGGCGGTAGTGTAATCACAGAAAGCGGTATACGGAGAGAAATCTATGCAGGCGACGGTAGAATGGACGGGTTCGGGAGGAATGGCCTTTGTAGCCCATGCCGACAGCGGCCATGGCGTGGTGATGGATGGCTCGCCCGATATCGGTGGGCACAATCTGGGCGCGCGGCCCATGGAAATGGTTCTCATGGGTCTGGGCGGTTGCTCCAGCATCGATGTGCTGATGATTCTGCAGAAGTCGCGCCAGGACGTTCGCTCCTGCCGTGTCGAGATCAGCGCCGAACGCGCCGAGCAAGACCCCAAGGTCTTTACCGATATCCATCTCCAGTTCTTCGTGACCGGCAAAGACCTGGATCCGCGCCGCGTTGCCCACGCCATTCAGCTCTCCGCAGACAAATACTGCTCGGTGAGCATCATGCTGGCCAAGACGGCCAAAATCACCCACGACTATACCCTTACGGCGGTAGACTGAATGTTACTCAGCAAAACTAGCGAATATGCCCTGCAGGCTCTGATTTATCTGGCAACCCAGCCGCCGGGAGAGTTGGTGCTGAGCGGCGAAATCTGGGAGTACCTCAAGGATCCGGATGACCCGCGCGTGCCACCGCGCCAATATCTGGCAAAGATCCTGCAGGATCTCAGCAAGGCCGGCATTCTCGAATCGCGCAAGGGCCGCGGCGGTGGTTTTGTGCTGGCGCCGGGTGCGGAAGACAAGAACATTCTTGATGTGGTGGAAATCGTCGAGCGCAAGCCCCTGGGGCAAGGCTGCGTGTTGGGTCTGAAAAAGTGCGAAGACGCCACCGCCTGCCCGGTACACTATGCTTGGAAGCCTCTCAAGGCCGAGGTCATCGAACTGCTCAGCCAGCAGACCATCGGCAGCATGGCGGAGGCTGTGCGTGCGGGCAAGTATCGCATCCATCTGCCTGGCGGCAGCACGTTGCGGGTCAAGGCCTCCGCCTAGCTTCGCCCGGATTCCCCTAAACCCAGAGAGCGCCGCGGGTCATCACCCGAGACAGGCCCTGCATGGCCATGCGTAGGGGGCGGGGCAAATCCGCAGCGCCCAGTTCTTCGGCCTTCTCGGCGTGCCCCACTTCGTCGCGCTCCATCTGTTCCAGGATGCGGCGACTGCGTTCGTCTTCCGGGGGTAGATCCTGTAGATGCTCCTTGAGATGTTCCTCGACCAGATTTTCCACGGCCACGACCAGGCCCAGGTTGGCTCCGCGACCGCGGCGCGCGGCGGCATAGCCCATGCCCCAAGCGGTGGCGTACCAGAGCGGCCCGAGCAGGCTGGGGCGACTGTGGAGTTCGCGCAGGCGCTCCTCGCACCAACGCAGATGATCTTCTTCCTCGCTGCGCGCTTTGCGCAGCACGGCGCGCAATTCCGGGTCGCTGCTGCCGGCTTCCTGGCCAGTATAGAGTGCCTGGGCCATGATCTCGCCAGCATGGTTGACGCGCATCATGCGCCCAGCACGGCGACGCTCCCAGGGGCGCAAGAGCCTGTCCGGCGACCCGGCGGCGGGATTGGCCCGGCCGCTACCACGGCTTTGCCCGCTGAGGGTGCGCAAGGCATTATCGACAGAGAGTATTGCCTGATCGAGGAAATCCATAAGCTATCTGACCCGCGCTGCCATTTCGGGTTATCATGGCGCCATGCCAGTGGAGGGTCAAACATGAGTTTTTATCAGCGCCATCTGTTCCTCTGTCTGAACCAGCGCGAAAATGGCGAGCAGGCCTGTAACAACGGCGGCTTGGCAGAAGAGGTCTTTCATCAGGCCAAAAAATACGCCAAGAAGCTGGGCATTCACGGCGACGGGCAGGTGCGCGTCAACCGTGCCGGTTGTCTGGGTCGTTGCAGCGAAGGCCCGGTGGCCGTCGTCTATCCGGACGCGGTCTGGTACACCTACGTCGACGCCGAGGATGTGAAAGAGATCGTCGAATCGCACCTGCGCGACGGTAAGCCGGTGGAGCGGCTGCGCATCTGATGCTGCCCATCGATCGCAGTCACCTCTATGACGGCCAGGAACTCGCCCTCGAGTGCGTCGGCGAGGCGGTGGAGATCCCCGGTCCTGTCGGGATGCTGGAAGGCCTGACCGCGTGTCCGGAGAAAGAAACGCGGGGGATCGTTGCGGTGATTCTCCACCCGCATCCCCTCTATGGGGGCACCCTCAATAACAAGGTGGTGCATTATCTGAGCCGCACCTGCAACCTCCTCGGCATTCCCTCCCTGCGTTTCAATTTTCGTGGGGTGGGCAAGAGCGCTGGGCACTATGATGCCGGACGTGGCGAGGTGGAGGATTGCCTGGCGGTTCTCGACTGGGTGGCAGAGCGACGTCCCAGCTTTCCCATCTGGCTCGCAGGTTTCTCCTTTGGTGCCTTCGTCGCCTATCAGGCCGCCAGCCGCGATACCCGCGTCGAGCGCCTCTTGACGGTGGCGCCGCCAGTCAATCTCTTCGATTTTTCGGTAGCTCCCGTCCCCCGCTGTCCCTGGACCGTGGTACAGGGGCAGAATGACGAGCTGGTACCGGCCAAGGATGTTAGCACTTGGTTGGCGAGACTCGCGGTCCAACCGGAGCGGATCGTCCTACCCGCCGATCATTTTTTCCACGGCAAGCTGAATCTACTGCAGAACGCCTTGCTCGACCGCTTCCAGTTGCAGCTGGGAGAAGAAACACCCAACGCCAAGCCCTGCCGTGCCTTCTCCTCGGCTTGAGCTCGACGCCGTCGCCAAGGCCTACGGCGGGCGTCCCGTGCTGCGGGGTCTATCTTTTGCCGTGGGCGTTGGCGAGTGCTACGCCCTGCTCGGCCCCAACGGTGCCGGCAAGAGCACTTCGGTACGTTGCATTCAGGGCCTGACGCCCTTTGATGCTGGCCAGATCCGCCTCGATGGCCGTCCGCTGACGCAGTGGCCGGCAGGGGGGCACGGGCGGATTGGAGTGGTGCCGCAGAGCGATCAGCTCGATCCCGATTTCACCGTCGAAGAAAACCTCTGGATCTACGGACGCTACTTTCGCCTGCCGGCCGCCGAGATCCATCGCCGCAGCAAAGAGTTGCTGGCTTTTCTGGCTCTTGAAGATTTTGCCCGCCGTCCCATCCAGGCCCTTTCCGGTGGGATGCGTCGCCGTCTTTCCGTGGCCCGCGCCCTGATGCACGAGCCGCAGCTTTTGCTTCTCGACGAGCCGACCACCGGCCTCGATCCGCAGGCCCGCCATCTGCTCTGGCAGCGACTACGGGAGCTACAGCGCAGCGGCGTTACCCTGCTGCTCACCACCCATTACCTGGACGAGGCGGAACGTCTGGCGGATCGCGTGGGGATCCTCGATGGCGGGCGCATCCGCGCGGAAGATTCCCCCGAGAGCCTGATCCGGGCGCAGATTCCCGGGGAGGTGCTGGAGCTGCGCCGCCGCGATGGTGGCCTGCCCGATCCGGAAAACTGGCACCAGGGGCGGGTGGCGGCCGCCGAACGCGCCGGCGATACCCTGCTGCTCTTCGATGCCCGGCTCGATGCAGCCCGCGCCCACTTTGCTGCTGATCCGCAGTACCAGCTATTGCAGCGCCCGGCGACCCTGGAGGATGTCTTTCTGCGTCTGACCGGGCGCGAACTGCGGGAGGAAGAAGGCTGATGGCCTGGTTTCTGCCCAGTTGGGGCGCCCTGGCGGTACTGCGGCGGAATTTTTTGGTCTGGCGCAAGTTGCTCCTGCCCAGCCTGCTCGGCAATTTTGTCGACCCGCTGCTCTATCTACTGGCGCTTGGCTACGGATTGGGTCACTTCGTCGGGCGGATGGAAGGCATGCCCTACATTACCTTCATTGCCTCGGGGATCGTCGCCAGCTCGGCGATGAACACCGCAACCTTCGAGGGGCTGTACTCAGCTTACACGCGCATGGCGGTGCAGAATACCTATCTCTCGATTCTGGCGACACCCCTGCAGATGGGCGACATTGTCACCGGCGAGCTGCTTTGGTGTGCGCTGAAGGGGGCCATCAGTGCCCTGGCGATCATCATCGTGGCGAGCTTTTTCGGTGCCATCGACTGGCACTGGCAGGTCCTTCTCGCCCTGCCCGTCATTCTGCTGACGGGCTTGAGCTTTGGTGCCATCGCCTTGGCCTTTACTGCCCTGTCGCGTAGCTATGATTTTTTCATGTACTACTTCACCCTGGCGGTGACACCCATGTTCCTCTTTTGTGGCGTCTTCTATCCGCTGCATACCCTGCCGGCCTTTGCGCAAAACATCGCCGCAGTCTTGCCCCTCACCCATGCCGTTCTGCTCTTGCGTCCGCTCCTGACCGGGCACGCGCCCACGCAGGTGGAGCTGCATCTTGCCGTCCTGCTGGCCTACGCGCTCTGCGCCTATGTCCTCGCCACTGTTCTGTTGCGGCGGCGCCTTTTGCGTTGATTTCTCCGCACGACAAGGTTCCTCTTCCCTATCTGGATGCGGCCTCTAAAAGATCGAAGTAGGGCACTTGGGCTGATACCCGGACCCGTTCGGCTGGGCGACTTCCTATTGACAGGATTTGCCCGAGCGGCTTAAATAGCGGGCCTGCAACGGCGCTTTAGCTCAGTCGGTTAGAGCAGCGGAATCATAATCCGCGTGTCCGGGGTTCGAATCCCTGAAGCGCCACCAATAAAATCAAATAGTTAATAGATGTTTCCTGTCTCTCCGAAACGACTTCCGTGCAGTTTGTGTGCAAATCGGCTCCAGAAGCACCCGGTTTCCCACAGCCCCGTGAAGCCGCTTTTGCACAGCCGCTGCTCACGACAAGGCCCTTCCCAAGGCTTCCAGCAAGGTGCCCTCATCCAGATCCAGGGGACGGTCCAGACCCGCTTTCTCGAAGATCAAGTCGATCATCTCGCCTGATAGCACGACCGTAAGGGAGTCAATCCGACCACGGCCAGTCTGTTCCGCTGCCGTGTCCGGCCTGGCTTCGGGGGCCGGTGCATCTTGCCGCTCGAATCTGGTCCGATTGGGCTCTGACTCCAACTGGTCCGCTGCCGGGCTCCAGCTTGTCGGAACATCCTCAACGTCCCCGGCATCGCCTGAATCTTCCGCTGTATCCTGATCGCTGGGCCGGGAACTGGCCGGGGTTTCGGCTTCCCAGCCTGGCTCTGACTTTTGGTCGGCATGGTCCGATCGGGCGGTGGTACTCGCCAGGGCATCGGCAAGGCTCATGCCGCCCTGCACCCGTGCCAGCGCCGCCGCCTTCTCGGGATCGGCTTGCCAGGATTGGAGCGTCCGCAAGTCGCTCAGAGATAAGCCTCGTCCCTGGAGTTGCAGCGCAGTCTCCAGTTCATAGCGGTCGGCTTCCTCATTCAGCAAGGCGCGAGTGTAGGGCTCGCCTTGGGCAATCCGCACGCGCACTGCCTCCAGAATGGCTTGCCGTTCATCGGCGAGCCAGGGCCTCATGCGCATCAGGTCGTATTGCCCGATCTCTTCCAGAGGTATACCGATTCGACTGGAGATCTCCTGAGCTTCGGGGCTGGCAACATTCAGAATTTGCCGCACCCAACCATGAGTTCGCCCCAAACGCCGAGCCAACTCCCGCATAGGTACGCCAGTCTCGTCCATGAGCTTTTGCAGTGCCCTCGCGGTATCCAGCGGGCTCATATCTTCCCGCGCCAGATTTTCCACCATCTGCATTTCCAGCCGGTCGTGTTCCGACTCGGGAGCCACCAGCACTGCCGGAACCCTTGCCAGGTCATACCCCTTGCGCTGACAGGGCTCCCCCGATTGCTGGGCGATTTTGGCGGCACGCCAGCGCCGCTCGCCGGTGACGATGCGATAGCGGCCACTGCCCAGAGAGCGCACGGTAATGGGCTGGATGACGCCGTGCGCCAGGATGCTGCCCGCTAATTCCTCCAGTCCATGCGGGTCATCCCCATCGGGCATCCCCGAGATGCGCCGTGGCTGGTCGGGGTCCGGCTCGATGGCATCCAGCGGCAAGAACTGATAGACCGATTGCGGCTTGTCCGTTGGCTTTTTGGCTACAGCAGCCTCCAAGTCCTGGAATGCCATCTTGGTGACATTGTTCTGAATCGCCTTGCTGATATCGACCTTAGCCATGTGCTGTCTCCTCTTGGGTCCCTGTGTCGTCTACAGCCAAAACCTGTTCTGTGAGCTTCTTGCAGACCACCGCCCACATTGCCGCTGCCGGATCACTACGGTCGTAATCCCAGACCGGCTTTCCGTCTTTCAGGGCATTGGGAACGAGGGTGCGTGCCGTCAATTCTTCCGGAAGCATGTGCGGTCCCGCCGCAGGGGAACGGCGGAGCGTGTCCAGAATCGCTTCCTGATGGGTAGAGTTCTTGATGCGCTTGTTGACCACGAGCCGCAGGGCCAGAGGAATCTCCTGGGAAATGTTCGTCCAGATTTGCAGCAGGCCTGCGAGACCCTGGATTGCCTGAATCTCCGGCTCCAGAGGAACCACCAGCAATCCGCCCTGTTGCATGGGAACCACCTGCCGTGCCCCCACGGCGGGCGGGGTGTCGAACACCACCAGGTCGTAATCAAGAGAGTGCAGCCGGTGCAGTGCTATTTGCGTCTCTTCCTCGGGCTGCTTATCGACCTCAGCCGCGAACTCATTGCCGGGCAGCACGTCAAACGACATGCGCGACGCAATGGGCCTGGGAACGGGCGATTCATCGTCCCACAGATCCAGAACCGTGCCCTCTTCGTATCGCGCTCTCCCGGTTGCCAGAAAGGTCGCGTTTCTTTGGCCGTCGAGATCGACCAGCAGCGTTCGTATTCCCCTGGCCCGCGCAGCGTATTCCGCGATGTGCAGGGACATGGCGGTTTTCCCTACCCCGCCCTTCTGGTTCGTTACCGTGATGAACTTCATGAGGACTCCCTCTTGTTCGCAAGAGCTTTCGCCCGCCGTTCGCGTTCGTAGGCAGGCGGATATTGGTGCCAGGCCCACCAGTAGAGCATCGTGTAGCAGAGGCTCGACACGCTGATCCTTTCCTTCGCCGCCAGGGCCTCCAGCCGAAGGGCGGTCTCGTACCGGACGCACACGTTGACCTTCGTCCAGCCCATGACACCTTTGCTATCTCTATCCAGGAACCCGAAAGTCTGATCCTGGTTCGGTCGCCAACGGAGGCCATATTTCCACGGCGCTTCGCGCAGGAACTGCTCCGCGCAATCCTGATACATGGACTTGAGCGTCTTTCCCAGGGCAAAGGCCAGCGCCTTGGTGTACAGGTGCAGCTTTACGGGCAGGCGGGTCGTGACTTCGGCATACCGACTGCCCCCTGCTTGCCGCACACGCAGGGGCTCCGGCTCCGTTGGTACCGCACTGGGGGTATAAGCACTGAACGAGGCTGCCTCATTTGCGTAGCCCTGATGCTTTTTGGAAAGCCCCATCAATCCCCCTTCCGTAACCAGAATTGACTGCCGGGGATGATCCAGTGCGGTTGTGCCGCTTGCAGAATATGGCCCTGAGACACCGGCCCGTAATAGCTGGAATCGAAGGCATAGTTCCCCGGCGCATAGAGCCAGACCTGACCGCTTTTGAGGTGGTAGGTGCCGAATGGGTAATGAATGATCGCATTCCGGCCATCGGGGGTGCGCCGGTTCACACGCGAATTCGGCAGGTAGCGACCGTCTACCCAGACTCCCTGACGGGACAGCGTGACCGTTTGGCCGGGCAAGGCTCCGATTTGCTTGATCCAGGGCTGGTTTTGGGGAAACCAGTGATCCCGGAGGCCTTCGGCCACCGCAGGGTGGGTGATGGGATCGGGAAGCTCGACTTCCACCAGTTCCCCATCGTGCAGCGGATAGGGATTGCCGATGAGCCGGTAAAGCCCCAATGGCTCACAGGTGGACTTGTTCAATACCAGATGCTCGTGCTGCATCCAGATCCCCAAACCAGCGGCCAGACACAGCAGGCTGACGGTTGCCCAGAACCACCACCAAAGCAGCCGTTTCCCCCAAGCTCTGGCGTTCTTCATAGGCCCTTCCAATGTTGGTCATAAGGACGAAGGCTACGGGCCGAAACGCAGGCATCCGCAGCATATTGAGGCCGGTATTTCGAGAGCATCCGTTCCGAACGCTTGCTCAAATAATCCGGGCCGCGCGTCGCAATCAACGCCCGTTCTACGGCGGCAGCGGGAACGCCAAAGCGCAGGGAAGCCCGGCGAAAGACCTTCTTCTTGGGCATGTCGGTACGATCCAGCACCCAACCCGCCCAGCGTACTGCTTCATCCAATACGGCTTTTTCTTTGCGGTTCATGAGTAGTTCCCCTTGTCCCGTAGCCGGTCCCGAATCTCCTGCACCTTCCTTCCGTGGCGATCCAGAACCCAGGCCATGGGAACAAAGAACAGCCGGAACGGAAGGAAAAACAGGGTTTCCAGATGCGTGGCGGTCCAGAGCAGGCCCTCGGCCACCTTGCGGGGGCCGGGACGCTCGAAGTACCGGATCAATGCGGCATCCCATTTTCGGAATATCTCTGTCGCTTTCATGCTAGGGTATAGACCGAGTGGGTCCGAGATAGCGCAGCAGGAATCATCGGTTCACCGCGAACAGGACGGGCACCCCCAGAAAAGCCCCCCAGGCCTTTGCGGATGCCCGCTGAATCGCCGGGATGTTTGTGCCCCTGGCCCACCAATCGTTCGCAGGAGCCAGCAGAACCTGTGGGCGGTCGAATGCCAGATTCAGTGCAGGCCACATCAGCAGTTGCTCGTAACAAATGAGATACCCAGCTCGCAGGGCTCCCACCGTGGTCATCTCCGGTTTCCGGGAAAAGGGAGCCATGCGAAAACTTCCCACGGGCCTCCAGGGGTGCCACATGGAGAATGGGACGGGGATATGATCGGGGAGCACATGGGTCTGTCCATCGTGGATCTGCACGAGCGCGTCAACGTAGCCGCGACCGTGGGGGGCGAAGGTCCCCACAAAAACCGTCTGGCTCCTGTGGGCGATAGTCCAGCGAACCACAGGCCTCCAGATGGCCTTTGTCCCTGCACGCCAGGGGCCAGCTACCGTCTCTGGTAGCAGAACCACATGGACGCCCCTGTGTAACAATGCCATGGTTCTCTGCTCCAGCCGCATTGATGCCTCGATGTAGGACAGTGGCGAATCCAGATGCCCCAGGTTGGTGTTCACCCCTACCCATCCAACAGGGGCGTGAGAACCTGCCGCCAGCGCGAATGATCCCGCCCACAAGGTGGCCGTTGTGCTGAGTCCAATCGCCAGTCCCGCAGCCGCCTGTTTCCGGCCCAGGGTTGCGAAGGCGATTCCCAGAATCACCAGCATGACACCCGCCCATCCCGCTGAAATAGCGCCCAGCCAGGGCGAGGTCCATCCGATGATTCCCAGCGGAGGGAGGATGGTGGAGGTGGCCGACAGAAAAACCGTGGTCAACACTCCGGCGTATGGCACTCCGATCATGGATCGGGCTTTTCGGAAGATCGGACTGTAGATGAGATAAGGGAGAGCAAAGATCAGCGAAGAACCAGCCCAGAAGGCCAAGCCCAGAAATACACCGGCAGTGGGGAAGAAAACCGCTGTCCCATGAATCAGTCCCCAAGTCGTTGCCAGGTGATAGCCGAGCATCAGCAGAAACGGTCCTGCCCAGCCACGGAAAGCAACGACGGGGATCGCCACCAAAGCTGCCGGAGCCAGCCAAATGGCGTGAGGCCAGGCGAACCAGCCGATAGCCGTGCCGATCAGAAACGGGGATAGGTGATGGGTGACTCGCTTCATGTCTGGGTATAGACCGACAGAGGCCGAGATAGCGAAGCGGGTGGATATCGGATATCCACCCCCATCGCCGGGAAGGCGCAGACCTCAGCCAAAGCCAACGACACGGCAGGTGGCTATCCGATAGCCACTCCAGTGCCCGGGGAGGGCAAGCGAGGCGAGGGCTGCGACACGGCTCTCAAAAACCGACAACCGCCGCTCTATTTCCCCTTTATCTTGCGTTCCATTCTTAGCGGTGAAACAACCTCGAAGGACCGCTTTGTAGGTACGGTGCTTCCCGGAACGGCTTAGATGAGTACGGGTAGTGCGTTCCGGGAACGCACCCCAAG